>NZ_BAYD01000098.1 GCF_000685075.1 Paraburkholderia oxyphila NBRC 105797 | reverse complement strand
GCAACGCTTGCATACCGTATGCAAAACAAGGAACCGCGAAAGGAAATCGCGCGAGAACTAGCGCCCTCTCTTAAGGCACCATAACTTGCCGCCCGACAACCTTACCATGCGCCAGCGCCTCAAGCGCCTCATTGACCTCACCGAGCGGCCGGCTCAACACCGGCGAGGGCTGCATCTTACCCTCACGCATCAGCGCAACAAGCTCACGCAACTCCGGCAGCGTCCCCACATAGCTACCTTCAATCCTGAGCGGCCGCATGGGAATAATCGGCAACGAGAGCGTGATATCCCCGCCCATCAATCCAACCACCACCACATGCCCGCCGCGCGCGCACGCATCGATCGCGAGCTTCACAGTGGGCGTCGCGCCCACGAGATCGAGCACGGCGCGGGCGCCGCCGCCCGTGGCCTTGACGACCTGCTCGACGGCATCGGGCGCGCGCGCATCGATGGCAGCGACCGCGCCTTCCTTTAGCGCGGCCTCGCGCTTGGCGGCGTCCACGTCCACCACGATGGCGCCTTTCGCGCCGAGCGCCTTGAGCACCTCGATGGCCATCATGCCAAGGCCGCCCGCGCCGATGATCACGACCGGATCTTCATGGATGCGCGCGCCGAACTTCTTGATCGCCGAAAACGTGGTGACGCCCGCGCACGCGAGCGGCGCGGCCTTCACGGGGTCGAGGCCGCCGAGCTCGACCAGATAGAGCGGATGCGGCACGATCACATAGTCGGCGAAGCCGCCATCGCGCATCACACCGAGCGATTGCGGCTTCGTGCAGATGTTTTCCTCGCCGCGCAGGCACGCCGCGCACTGCCCGCAGCCGATCCACGGATGCACGACCGCCATCGTGCCAGCCTTCACGTCGCCGGCCTCGGGGCCCGCCGCGACTACTTCTCCGCAGATCTCATGGCTCAGCGTGAGCGGCAGCTTGATGCCGCGGTCGGCGAGCGAGAGCTTCTTGCCGCCGCCCAGGTCGTAGTAGCCCTCCCAGATGTGCAGGTCCGAATGGCAAAGTCCCGCAGCCTTCACGCGCACGAGCACTTCGGTGCCCCTCGGTTGCGGCGTTTCGCGCTGGACGAGTTCGAGCGGCTGGCCGTGGTGGGTCACGCAATAACAACGCATCTGCATCGATGTCTCCGTTGGAGTGGTGTGGAGCGGTGAGGCGATGGCGATTCGCTCACATCATAACGGATACGCGAAAAATTCGTACGCTCGTTTGTTTTTCGAAGGGGCGACCATCTGGCTTGCTTGGCCGGGGAGTAAAAAATTCGCACTACCGATAAATAACCTGACGAGGGAGCGCGGCAGCCGAACATGAAGGTCGTATAGAGAGGTTTCGAAAAGCGCTTGAATCAGGGCCTTATCGTGTCGAGTTGGTTGCATGGCTAACGACAACGGGGTATCCTGTGACCATGTTCGATCAGTGTCTTTACTTCAACACGTCGGCGCTCGCACGCCGGCTCGAACGCGAGTGGTCCGAGGCGTTCGAGCCTTTTGGTCTCACGCCGCCGCAAGGTTTCATGCTGCGCGCGGTGCTCGAGCGCCCCGGTTCGCTGCAGCGCGAGCTGGCGGATCTGCTTTCCATCGCGCGGCCCACGGCCACGCGCGTGCTCGACGGGCTCGAGGCGCGCGGCTATGTGGCGCGTCAGCGTACCGTCGGCGACCAGCGCGAGGTGGCGATCGTGCCCACGCCGCAAGCCACGGCGATACGCGAGCCGCTCAATCACGCGAGCGCGCAGGTCACGGGCCGCATCAAGCGCTCGCTGGGCGGCGAGGCGTTCGTGGATACCGTGAGCCGGCTGCGCACGGTGCGCGCGACGCTAGGCTAGCGCCTGTTGCGGGTGTGAGCGGGTGCAGAGCCGCGGTTGCGGCGGGATACACACGCGGGTAGCACGCGGGGCAGACGCGCCGTCGCTTCGCGCATCAGGGTTTTTGGAGTTTCATCATGTGGCGCATGGCTGCCTTTTTTGCTTCGACGTGGCTCGCTGCCGCGATTCTCTATCTGGGCCGGCATTCGGTGCCGATGATGGCGCTGAGCGGCGTGGTCGTTTTCGCGGGGCTCGATCTGTTCCGCCCCGACCGGGCGAGCGCCGAGGGTGCGCAAGCCCACGACGGCGGCAAGCGGCGCTAGCGTTCCCGAAGCCGCGGCGCATCACAACCGCGCGGAGGCCGTTCGTAACGGTACACATTACGCGCGCCGCGCAGCAGGCGCGGCGCGCATCATCAGGCGCCAGCGCAAGACGGCATCAGGCCGCCTCGAGCTGCATCAAGCCTCCTCGGCCCACGACATGCCCTCGCGCGCGAGCAGCGCCGAAGAAGCAGCCGGTCCGAAGGTGCCCGCCGTATAAACGCGTGGGCGGTCGTTGAGCTCCTTCCAGCCTTCGAGAATCGGCTCCACCCAGCTCCAGGCCGCTTCCAGTTCGTCGCGGCGCATGAAGTGCGTGAGGCGCCCGCGGATCACGTCGACGAGCAGGCGCTCGTAGGCTTCCGCGCGGCGTTCCGGAATGGCCTGCTGCAGATCGAGATTCAGGCTCACCGGCAGCATGTTCATGCCGCTGCCGGGCTCCTTCGCGAGCATCTGCAACTGGATCGACTCTTCGGGCTGAAGCTGGATCACGAGACGGTTGCCATAGTTGCGCGGCCCGCTCGGGAAGATCGAGAAGGGCAGGTCCGCGAATTCGATCACGATCTCCGACTGGCGCTTCTGCATGCGCTTGCCCGTGCGCAGGAAGAACGGCACGTTAGCCCAGCGCCAGTTGTTGATGTGCGCGCGCAGCGCCACGAAGGTTTCCGCCTTGCTGTTCGCCGGCACGTTGTCTTCTTCGAGGTAGCCCTTCACCGGCTGGCCGTCCACGGCGCCCGCCGCGTACTGGCCACGCACGGTGTCGCGCGCGATGTCGGCCACCGACATCGGCCGCAGCGAGCGCAGCACCTTGAGCTTTTCGTCGCGCACGGCGTCCGGGTCGAGCGAGACGGGTGGCTCCATCGCCACGATGCACAGCAGTTGCAGCAGGTGGTTCTGCACCATGTCGCGCAGCGCGCCGGTGTGGTCGTAGAAGCCCGCGCGGCTGCCCACGCCCACCGTCTCCGCCACCGTGATCTGCACGCTGCGGATATACGGCGCCTGCCACAGCGGCCCGAAGATCGGATTGCCGAAGCGCAGCACCATCAGGTTCTGCACCGTCTCCTTGCCGAGATAGTGGTCGATCCGGTAGATCTGCGACTCCGCGAAATGCCGGCCCACCGAAGCGTTGATCTCCTTGGCCGAAGCGAGATCGTGGCCGAGCGGTTTTTCGAGCACGACACGCGAGTGCTTGTCGAGCAGATGCGCCGACGAGAGGTTGTCGCAGATCGTCGTGAAGAGCTCGGGCGAGGTCGAGAGATAGAACACGCGCAGCGCATGCTTGCGCGAGGCCTCGGCGAGGCGTTCGTAATCGCCAGGCGCATTCACGTCGATGATCACGTACTGGAACAGGCCCAGATAGCGGTCCCACGCTTGAGCGTCGAAGGCCTTGGCGTCGATGAACGGACGCGACTGCTCGTCCATGAACGCGCGGTAGTCGTCGATGGTCCAGTTCTTGCGGCCCACGGCGATGATGCGCGTCTCGGGCGGCAGGTTGCCGTGCAGATGCGCCATGTAAAGTGCGGGGAGCAGTTTGCGCGCGGCCAGGTCGCCTCCTCCGCCGAAGATGATCATGTCGACGGGCAGTTCGGGCGCGGCTTGGACAGGCTGATTCGTCATGGCAGGGTCGTTCGGTTGTGGCGCAACGTTGCAAAGATTGCACCCGGCTTGGCTGCGGGCGCGGTGAAAAAAGCTAATGTTGCATCGTTTCGTGCGAGTTTGCACGCATAACGCGGGTATTTGCACCCTGACCGCGCGGTCGGTGAACGGTTCGAGCACGCATGCCTCGCGAATTGCGCGAATCGATCGAATCGGGCGTTGCGTGTTGCACGTTTCGCGCCGAAGGCTTCGAGCGGACGTCTTGCGTGAGGCATCGAAAGCACCGCTTCACCCGAGACCGGGCACGCTCACACCGAACGTCTGCAACAGCAGCAGCGCATTGAGCGCGAGCACGGCCACCGCGCCCAGCACCGCGAGCCACGCGAGCGCCGCGCTGCTGCGGTAGGCCCCCATGACATCGCGCCGGCTCGTGAACCAGACGAGCGCGGCCATCGGAAACGGCAGCGCGAAACTGAGCACCACCTGGCTCACCACGAGCGCCTCGGTGGCGTTCACGCCGAGGCCCACCACCGCGAAGCTCGGCGCCATGGTCACGACGCGGCGTAGCCAGAGCGGAATCTGGAAGCCCACGAAGCCCTGCATGATCATCTGGCCCGCAAGCGTGCCCACCACCGAGCTCGACAGGCCCGAGGCAATCAGCGAAACGAGAAAAATGCTGGCCGCTGCCATGCCGAAGAGGGGCGCAAGCGTGTGCCAGGCGGTGCCGATCTCGGCAACGTCGGCGTGGCCCAGGTGGAAGGCCGCCGCGGCCATGATCACCATCGCCATGTTGATGAGCCCGGCGAACGACAGCGCGATCGCGACCTCGATGTTCGAGAAGCGCAGCAGGCGTTTGCGCTCGTGGTCGTCGCGCGGCTGCACGCGTGCCTGGGTGAGCCCGGAGTGCAGAAAGAGCGCATGCGGCATGACCGTCGCCCCGACGATGCCCACGGCGATCGTCACGGCCTGCGCGTCGGGCAGGCGCGGGGTGGCCAGGTGCCCGAGCACGCCACGCCAGTCGACGGGCGTGATGAAAAGCTCCAGCAGATAGCACAGGCCGATCAGGCACACGAGCGCGCCGATCACGAGCTCGAGCGGCCGAAAGCCCGCGCGCTCGAAGAACAGCAGCGCGTAAGTGACCAGCGCGGTGACGCCCATGCCCGCGAGCAGCGGCAGATGCAGGAGCAGCGCCAGCCCGATCGCGCCGCCGAGGAATTCGGCGAGGTCGGTGGCCATCGCGGCGATCTCGCTCACGACCCACATGAGCCAGACGAGCGGGGCGGGCAGGTTCGCGCGGCACAGCTCTGCGAGATTGCAGCCGGTCACGATGCCGAGCTTCGCGGAGAGCGCCTGGAACAGCATGGCGACGAGATTCGCGAGCAGCACGACCCAGAGCAGCGTATAGCCGTAGCGCGCGCCCGCCTGGATGTTGGTCGCGAAGTTGCCCGGGTCCATGTAGGCCACGGAGACGATCACCGCGGGCCCCGCGAGCGGCAGCAGCAGCGCGGCGCCGCGCCGGCGTCCTTCGAGCGCCTCGCGCACCTTGCGCGCCGTGCGCTCGGAGAGTCCGCCCGGCGGGTCATGCAAGCTGTCTTCGCGGGTCCGGTGGTGCATGAACGCCTCGTCGAGGTTCAAGCCGCGATTCAGGGGCCAAAGCAGCGCACGGCCCGTGAAAAACGCTTAAAAAGGGCAGTTGCAGGCCAGTTGCGCGTCATCGGAAAATGATCCTCGCGCGTTAATCAGATGTCCCGCGCGCCGGGTTCGCTGCCCGCTGGTTTGTGCGAATTCGAGCGAGATTTCGTCTGGCTTTCGGCCGTTTTGCGGCGCGCCAGCATCTATCTCAGCACAAACCGGCTCCGAGCGTGCTTTCTGCGATTGCAGTCACCGGACTGCAGCGCTTTACTTCCTTACGAAATGCCACATTTCCCGATCCTTACCCCTACCAGGAACCGCGTAGCAGCGGCGGTGTTCCTTGGCTCGCTTGCGTTTAGCGCACTGGCTCACGCCGGCGGCAACGTCGGCGCAAACGACAAAGTCATCGTGCTCGATTCCGGCGAGGCGCAACTCTCGCTGATCGACGAGGCGAGCCGCACCGTGGTCGGCACCGAGCCCACCGGCAAGGAGCCGCATCACCTGATGATCACGCCCGATGGCCAGTCGCTCATCGTGGCCGATTCGGTCTCGAACGACCTGATGTTCCTCGACCCGCACACGGGCAAGGTGCAGCGCCGCGTGGAGGGCATCGAAGACCCGTACCAGCTTGGCTTCTCGCCCGACCATAAGTGGTTCGTCACGGCGGGCCTGCGTCTCGATCGCGTGGACATCTACAGCTACAACGGTCATGACGTCACGCTCGTGAAGCGCATCCCGCTCGCGAAGACGCCGAGCCACATCAACTTCTCCTCGGACAGCAAGACCGCGTACGTGACGCTGCAGGACACCGGCGAAGTGGCCGCGATCGACCTGCCCACGCAGACCGTGGCGTGGAAGCTGCACGTGGGCAACACGCCAGCGGGCCTGTGGATGACGCCCGGCGACAAGTACCTGCTGATCGGCATGACGGGCGAGGACGACGTGGCCGTGGTGGACCTGCATAGCCGCACGGTCGTGAAGCGGATCCAGACGGGCCGCGGCGCGCACAACTTCCGCAATCTCGACGACGGCAAGCACGTGGCCGTCACGAACCGCGTGGAAAGCACCATCAGCATTCTCGACTACACCACGCTCACCAAGGTCGCCGACATCACGGGCCTGCGCCCCGGCCCCGACGACATGGAACTTTCCGCCGACAAACGCTATCTGTGGGTCACGTTCCGCTTCGCCAAGCACGTGGGCATCATCGACCTTACGACGCGCAAGCTGATCGACACGATCGCCGTGGGCCGCTCGCCGCACGGCATTTACTTCGCCAACAGCGCGCCGGTGTATGCGCCCAATCCTGACTGACGCCCTGGAGAATTCATGCTCGATACGTTGCTGACGCAAGCCGACAACCTCGTTTCCTGGTTGCAGACGCTCGTCTACGTGGACGTGGTGCAGCCGATCTTCTACAAGGTCGGCCTGATGGGCTACGACGAAGACACCTACGACGCGCTCTACTGGGTGATCGTGGGCGCGCTGCAGATTTGCGCGTCGTATTTGCTGCTGCGTCCGCTCGAGGCGCTGCGCCCGGCGGAGCCGTGGCGCGACCGCAAGGCGCTGCGCGCCGACGTCTGGTACACGTGGATCGCCAAGCTCGGGATTCTTAACATCGCGTTCTTCTTCCTGCTCCAGCCGCTGTTCAATCACTGGCAGAGCCTGATGACGATCTACGACGTGCCGAATATCGACGTCGACAGCCTCTGGCCCGGCGTGACCGACAAGCCAATCGTCTCGTTCATGATCTATTTGATCGTGCTCGATTTCGCGGGCTACTGGTATCACCGCTGGCAGCATCGCTTCGGCGTCTGGTGGGAGTTGCACGCGGTGCATCACAGCCAGCAGCAGATGTCGCTCTGGTGTGACGATCGCAATCATTTCATCGACGACATCATCCAGGCCGCGTTCTTCGCGGGCATCTCGCTCTTTATCGGCGTGCCGCCTTCGCAGTTCGTCGTGCTCGTCGCCGTGGGCAACTTCCTGCAGAGCGTGCAGCACGTCAACGCGCGGCTCGAATTCGGCTGGCTGCTCGAGCGCATTCTCGTGAGCCCGGCGTTCCACCGCCGCCATCACGCGGTGGGCTACGGCCACGAAGGCACGCGCTACGGCTGCAACTTCGGCGTGCTGTTTCCCTGGTGGGACGTGATGTTCCGCACGGTCTCGTGGAACAAGGCGCTGGAGCCCACCGGCATCCGCGAGCAATTGCCCGTGCCGCAAGGCCGCGGCGTGGACTACGGCGAGGGGCTGATCGCCCAGCAGTGGCTCGCGCTCGTGCGCATTGCGCGGCGCCTCGCCGGCAAGGGCTATCCGCTGGGCGGACAGGCGAATTGATGGGCGCGCCGGGCTCGGTTCAAGGCCCGGCGTTTCGTCCCGCTCGATTGCACTCTGGGAGGCGGCTTCGTGCCGCCTCTTTCTATTTCAGGACCCATATCGGGATTCCGGCGTGCCGCGCGACGGATGCGATAATCGTGGCTTGTCCCGCGCGGCGCTCGAGCCGCGGCGAGGCGCCCAAGCGAAGGAGAGCATCTTGAGCCGTATCGACAATCCGCAGCACGACCAGGAAGTCGGCTTCGCCGACGCCACCGAAGACTCCACCCGCATCGACGACGTGCGCATCGGCGCGGTGCGTCCGCTGATCTCGCCCGCGCTGCTGCTCGACGAGCTGCCGGTGCCGCAAGCCACGCAGACGCTCGTGGAAACGAGCCGAGCGCAAATTGGCGAGGTGCTCGCGCATCGCGACGACCGCGTCGTGGTGGTGGTGGGGCCGTGCTCGATCCACGACCACGACCAGGCGATCGAATACGCGCGACTGCTCAAGCATGAGGCCGACCGGCTCAAGGACGACCTGCTCGTCGTCATGCGCGTGTACTTCGAGAAGCCGCGCACGACCGTGGGCTGGAAGGGCTATATCAACGACCCGCGACTCGACGGGAGCTTCCGTATCAACGAGGGCTTGCGCGCCGCGCGCCAGCTGCTGCTCGACATCAACGCGCTTGGCCTGCCCACGGGCACCGAATTCCTCGATTTGCTGAGCCCGCAGTACATCGCCGATCTGGTGGCGTGGGGCGCGATCGGCGCGCGCACGACGGAGAGCCAGAGCCATCGGCAACTGGCTTCGGGGCTGTCGTGCCCGATCGGCTTCAAGAACGGCACCGACGGCGGCGTGCAGATCGCGGCGGACGCCATCGTCGCCGCGCGTGCGAGCCATGCCTTCATGGGCATGACGAAAATGGGCATGGCCGCGATCTTCGAGACGCGCGGCAACAACGACTGCCACGTGATCCTGCGCGGTGGCAAGAGCGGGCCGAACTACGATGCGGCATCGGTGGCGGCATGCTCCGCGGCGCTCGCGAAGGCCGGGCTGCGCGAGCACGTGATGATCGATTGCTCGCACGCGAATTCGAGCAAGCAGCATCGGCGCCAGATCGAGGTGGCACAAGATATCGGCGCGCAGCTGGCGGGCGGCGAGGAACGCATCGTGGGCGTGATGATCGAGAGCCATCTGGAAGAAGGGCGCCAGGACCTCACGCCGGGCGTGCCGCTCGCGCGCGGCGTGTCGATCACCGATGCCTGCATCAGCTGGGCGCAGACGCAGCCGGTGCTGGAGTCGCTCGCGCAAGCCGTGCGCGCGCGCAGGCAGAAGCGGGGCGCATAGGCGCTCCGCTTGCCCGCCAGGGCATCCGGCTTCGGGACCCTCATTGCGCGCATAGCCGTGCCGGGGGCCCGGACCCAGGTTGAGTGCCTGGAAGCGTTTCGTTTCGAAACTGCTTGAAAATTCGCGGTGCGGCCCGAGTATAAGAATTAATCGCCGCATTGTAAATAAATTGTCGAATATCAATTCATGGACGCGCCACGATGCGCCGTGAATCGTTCGCGCCCTCATTCGGACGAGTCCGATATCGCACCTTCTCCAGCGGCGACAGCATCGCCTGAACGGGCTAATTCCTGGCCCGGCGCGTAGCCGGTTGCACGACAAGGCCGGCTGCTTTCAGCGACTCCCTGGAGATATGGAAATGGCAAGGCGAGAAAGGCGAACCTGGTGGGGTGCGATATGAGGCGCTACCTGCTCAGACTGGGCGATAAATCCACCGTTGGCGGCGTCGTTATCGAAGGCATGGAGCGTTCTACCCACCTCGGACGGCCGCTCACTTATATCGATGCAAAGGTGTTGTGCCCCGTTTGCAATACGACGGGTGTAATAGGCTGGAAGGGTCCGCATCGCTCAGCAACGATGATGGGCAAGCAACAAGCGCTTGAAGGCGATATCTGTATCTGCATGTGTGATCCGCCGCCGATCATGCTGGCGTCTCAGGATACGGCCTGGCATGAGTTTGCCGCGCATGAGATGGAAGGTGCGGCAGGGGCTGAAGCTGAAGCAAATAGCCCACTCTCTAATGCGCGCAATAGCACCGTCTACGACCAGCGCTTCCGCGTGACGAATTCGCGCACAGGACAACCGCTAGGGAATACGCCATATCGGATCGTTACCGAAGACGGCAAGGAACTGGCGGGCCACACGGACGCGCAAGGTTACACCGCGCGTGTGACCGGCGATCAGACGATGTCCGTAACGTTGCACATACTCGAAGAGGTTCCCCCCATCAATCCAGAATGGGACAAATATCTATGACACGCCATAAGGTAGTGAAAACGCATAAGGCAAAACTGACGCCGAAGTCCGATACAACGGCGGTAACGGTGGAGGTTGATGATTCGGCGCGGTTGCGGGAAATCCGAGCAATGGTTAAAGCCAACAACCACTCAACGCTGGATGAAAATCTGGTTATCTGCCAGATTTACATGGAATCACGATTCGATGCCCACGCCACGCCGCCGAATGGGAGCGCCAAAGGTCTATTGCAAATGACTGAAGATGGGGTGAAGCAGGTTTATAAGTACCGCGTTCATAAACAACTTGGTCATATGCCAAGCAATCGACAGACAGAAGACGCGTTCGCGCAAGGCGTCGCGATGCACGGTTCCCCAGGCATGTTCGACGAAGCGACAAACATCCAGCTTGGCACGGAGTACATGCAGTACTGGATCGACATCTCTTCATCCATCGAACATGCTTATAAGCGCTATCGAGGCGTCGCAAACGGAATTTATTACAGGAAGATCAGTGCGTGCGCCGCAAAATTGAAAGACGATCCCGAATCGATGCAACCATTGCGGGATATGTTCAAATGAGAAGTGTCTTTATGGCACTAATTGTTGCCTTGGCCGTCTTGACGACACCTCCTGTCTTTGGCGAGCAGGGTCCCGAGCTTCACATAGTGCAATCTTGTCCGCTCGCGGACGGAGGGCGGGCAACCCTGGAAATCGTGTCTCGTGGATACAAAGCGGACGAACCGTTTGTCACTATCGATGGCAAAACGGAGCGGGCATTTCTTGACATGCCTGACGACGAGTTCGCGGGGCACGTTGTACTAGCCGATTGCGTGCATGGTACGTTAATTTTTGCATTGGAATATGGCTCACCTTATTTAAAGGGGGTTGCAATCCGGAAAAATCCGAAGACGCTTGCGATAGAGCGTTTATATTTTTCTGAAAAGGCGTTGCCGCGCTGGCTATATTCAGATGATAGCCTGATGCAAGTTGTTATTCCAAACCTTGGATTTGAAACCTCAAAAAAATATCTCGTATATAAATATATTTCAGGGAAGGGGCAATCCAACGAGAGTACGCCAATGGATATCTTGCCAGAGCCACGTCGAAAGCTAATCGAAATACCGCGGCCCAGGAATCGCTAGTGTGTAGTGCTTCGAATTTTGTAGTTGGGGATGCGGCGGCGATCTGCTACGCAGTAATTTATTTGAATCCAATCGATAAGGGGGGGCGACGGCCGCGTTATCGATTGGTGTGCCCGGCAGGGCAACGCTAATATGACGTGCTCGTTTCGATCCTCTTCAACGCCGGGGCCAGAGATATGGTGAAATGAAAATAGCCACTTCAATACTGTCCGTGTGCTTCGGACTTGTCTGGGCTTCTCAATCCGCAATCGGCATGGAAGTGGTAACGCGTTGCACGCCTGGAAGCGACGGTCGCCATTCGCTTGTCTTGCTTCGCGACCATTCCATACAACGCACAGCGGTTTACTATCTCAGCAAAGATGGTGCCCCACCGACGCGCCTGTATCCAGGGGACGAAGATCAATCACGAGGCGATGAAGTAGAGGTGGCTTGCGTTGGTTCGAAAGAACGTGCGCTTGTGGTATCCGGCGAATTCACGTCGAACTATCTAAAGGGTGTCGCGATTCGATACAACACCAGGGCGCAACGATGGGAGCGTGTCGATTTCGCGGAGCGAACCCGGCCGACGACCGTCTATCTCGATGCTAAAGGTCTAGCCGTTTTAATACCGAACACCGGGCGGAACGAATCGCCCGCCCGGTACATCATTTACCGGTACGACGCTAGCACCGGGCGAGCGGAGCAATCCTATTCGAATCGCCTGCCAGGGTCACACGGAACGCGAATACCGGCGCGTCTAGAATAAACTGGGAAAGAGGCTTGGTGCTGTATTGCGCAATAGTGGGCGACTGAGAACCTCGTCCCAAATCTCAGGCCTTAGCCGCCGCCCCACCCGATGCCGGCGCGCTCTCGACATCGTCTTCGCCCGCGCCGCGCACCTGCCCGACCCAGATCACCGCGACAACCGCGAACGCAGCCGCGAGCCAGCCGTTTTGCCCGAAGCCCACGAGCGTGCCGTGCGGGCCATTCTGGAGCAGCAAGCCGCCAACCCACGCGCCAATTCCCGTACCCAGCGATTGCACCGCATTGTTGGCGCTCAGGAAAGCGCCGCGGCGCGCGGGCTCGGGAATCGTCGTGAGCAGCGCCTGCATCGGCACCATGCGGCTCGACAGCGCGATCATGAACACCGCGAAGAACGCCACCAGCGCGACGAACGGCAGTGTGGGCAGATGCGTGATGACCAGCACCGGCACGATCGACACGAGCGCCATGATGCGAAACACGCGCCGCTTGCCGTAGCGATCCGCGAGGCGTCCCACTGCGCGCGAGGTCAGGAACGTGGCAGCGCCGCCCGCCATATACAGCCACGAAAGCTTCTCCGGATCGACACCGTGATTGGCCACCAGCATCGGCGAGATGAACGGAATCACCAGCATGTGCGCGCCCATCATCGTGAAGGTCAGCGCGAACGCCTTCATATGGCGCGGCAGCGTCAGCAATTGCCACAGGCGCGGCACGATCGCGCGCAACGGCGTGTCGCGATCCACGTGCTCGGTGAGCGAGGGCACGACGCGCGCGCCCGCCATCCAGATGATGGCGCAGAGCACGACGAGCAGGAAGAACGGCGCGCTCCAGCCGAAGTGCGCCCCGAGCACGATGCCCGAGGGCACGCCCGCGATGGCGGCGATCGAGAACGCCGTCATGATCACGCCTGTCGCGGCGCCGCGGCGCGCCACGGGAATCACATCGCTGACGATCGCCATGACGATCGAGCCGAGCACGCCGCCCGTGAGACCCGCGAACGCGCGTGCGAACAACAGCAGATGAAAGCTGGTCGCGAGCGCGCAGGCGAGATTCGATAGCGCGAACAGCGCATAGGCGGCCTGCAGCAAACGCCGGCGGTCGAAGCGGTCGATATAGGTCGCCGCGAACAGGCCCGAGAGGCCCGCGCACAGCGAATAGGCCGACACGGCCATCGCGAACTGCGCAGGCGTGATCGTGAACGCATGCATGATCTGCGGGCCGAGCGGCATCATCACCATGAAGTCCATGATGACGGTGAATTGCGTGAGCGCGAGCAGCCAGAGCAACGTGCGTTCGCGCAGCGGATTGAGGACCAGGGTCATTGAGGGACCTTCGTGATGCGCGCGCGTTCGCGCGAAGGGAGCGGGTCAGCGCGCGCAGGGTTTTGGTTCAGTCGTCGATTGTTTCGTGTGTCGCCTGCGCGCCGCGCCGCCAGTACGCCGACGCGCGGATGCGCTTCTTGTCGACACCGCGCTCGTTGCACAGGTGCGCGCGCACGGCGCGGATCGCCGAGGCTTCGCCGGCCGCCCACACGTGGCCGTCGCCGGGCGGCAGCCAGACTTCGCGCACGGCATCGACGAGCGGCTGATCCGATTCGGATTCCTCACGGTATTGCCAGATGGCGTAGAGATCGGCTTCGGTGGGCAGCGGGATGCGCGCCGCACGGTTCGCCACTTCCACGACCACCGCGACGCGCGCGCCGGCGGGCAGCTCGGTCAGGCGGCGCTGGATCGCCGGCAGCGCCGTTTCGTCGCCGATCAGGAGATGCCAGTCGTAGCCCGTGGGGATCACCATCGAGCCGCGCGGACCGCCCACGCCCAGGTACTGGCCGGGCTGGGCCTGCGCCGCCCACGCCGTGGCGGGGCCAGCTTCGTGCAGCGCGAATTCGAGGTCGAGCTCGTTGGCAACGGTGTCGAAGCGGCGCGGCGTGTAATCGCGCGCGGCGGGGCGCTCTACGCCCTCGGGAAAGACGATGCCGTCGGGTCCGAGGCTCGGCAGCACGGGTTTTTCGGCGCCCGGGGCCGGGAAAAATACCTTCAGGTGATCGTCGAACGATGCCGAGACGAAGTCGCTCAGATCGCCCGTGAGCGTCACGCGCACGAGCGCAGGCGACAGCGCCTCGACGCGCGCGACGCGCAGCAGGCGGAACTTCAGCGGATGTCGCACGCGGACGACTTCTAGGTGGCTTGGGTTATGCATCTGGGGCTCCAATGGGGCGATAGGGCGATAGGGCGATAGGGCGATAGGGCGATAGGGCGATAGGGCGATAGGGCGATAGGGCGATAGGGCGATAGGGCGATAGGGCGATAGGGCGATAGGGCGATTCGGCGATGGGGTGGCGTTCGATCGACGAGGCGTGACGAGTTGCGCGCGGAGGCTGGCGGGCCTGCGCTCAGGCGCCGCCGCTTTCCTCGCCGCTCTCGATCTCGCGGGTGGCGCGCGCGAGGATCGCCGCGATGCGGCGCTGCTCGTCGGGCGAGGCGTCCGTGCGAACCAGCAAGGCGTGCTTGAGCGCGCGGCGCGCTTCGATGAGCTCGCGCACCCAGCCGGTGACTTCGACGGGATCTTCGCCCGCGAGCGCGCGGCGCATGAGTTCCATCTTGCGGCCGAAATGGGTGAGCTTCGCGAGGATCAGGTCGGCGCGCTCGCGATTGGCTTCCAGATGCGCACGGCCTTCGTCGGATAGTTCGTAGCGCTTGCGGTTGCCTTCGAGCGAGACGCTGACGTAGCCGAGTTCCTCGAGGTAGGTGAGCGCGGGATAGACCATGCCGGGGCTCGGGCTGTAGAAGCCGTTCGAGCGCGCGTCGAGCGCCTTGATGAGTTCGTAGCCGTGGCTCGGGCGCTCAGCGAGCAGCACGAGCAGCATCAGCTGCAAATCTTCCGACGTGAACTTGCGGGCGCGGCCGAAGCCGTCGCCATTCCCCCCGAAGCCGCGGCCGAAGCCTTCCCCGAAGCGGTCGCCGAAATCGCCGTGGCCTTCGCCGCCGCGGTGGCGGCCCATGGCGTGGCGCAGCGCGTGCATCGGGTGGCGCATGGCGAAGCGGACGCCGGCGAAATCGTCGTTGTCAAAGGGGTCGAAACCGGCGTGGCTGGCACGGCCGTGGCGCCAGAAATGGCTGAAAGCGTGATGGTGGCGCATGAGGCCTCCTTCTCTGAGTGTCTTAAAACATGTCTTAAGATATATATCTTAAGAGTGTTTGTCAAAGAGAATTTTGGAGGCTCGCTCGGGATTCGGGGGTAGTTCATGTGTGCCGAAGCTCGTTTCCGGATTGTGGCGCGCCTGTCGTTCCGATCGCATTGGACGCTCGGCTGGCCATGATTGGCATCCCGGCGCCTGGCCGGGGGCGATGCGCTTTATCGCCTGCCGCGACGCGTGCCCGGAGACCCTGGGTCCGTCAGGGTTTTGGGGGCGGTTCTACAATAGTTAGTGAGAGTGAAAAGGAGACCGTAATAATATCGATGCCGCCGGTCGACAGCGCCGCGCGGCTTCGTGAGCGGTTTTCGCGCTCGGGCGGTGTCGAGTGTTTCGGCGCCGCCGCAGAAAGCGGAGGTCCAGATGAGCACGAATGCGGCCGGCATGGACGAATGGGTTCGGCGCAAATACCAGCATGGATTCGTTTCCGACGTGCAGTCCGACACCTTGCCGCGCGGGCTGTCCGAAGACGTGGTCCGACTGATTTCGGCCAAGAAGCACGAGCCGGAATTCATGCTCGAATGGCGGCTGGCCGCCTACCGGCACTGGCTCACGATGCGCGAGCCGCATTGGGCCACGGTCGAGCATCCGCCGATCGACTGGCAGGGCATCGCGTACTACTCGGCGCCGCATGCGCAGGAGGGCAGGCCAAAAAGTCTGGACGAAGTCGATCCGGAACTGCTGCGCACCTACGAGAAACTCGGCGTGCCGCTGCAGGAGCGCGAGATGCTGGCTGGCGTGGCCGTGGACGCGGTATTCGACAGCGTGTCGGTCGCCACGACGTTTCGCAAGCAACTCGGCGAGCTCGGTATCGTGTTCTGTTCGTTCTCGGAAGCGGTGCAGGAGCATCCGGACCTCGTGCGGCAGTATCTCGGCTCGGTGGTGCCGTACACCGACAACTTCTTCGCCACGCTGAATTCCGCGGTATTTAGCGACGGGTCGTTCTGTTACATACCGCCGGGCGTGCGCTGCCCGATGGAGCTGTCCACGTACTTCCGCATCAACGCGCGCAACACCGGGCAGTTCGAGCGCACGCTGATCGTGGCCGACAAGGGCGCCTACGTCAGCTATCTGGAGGGCTGCACGGCGCCCATGCGCGACGAGAACCAGCTGCACGCGGCCGTGGTGGAGCTCGTCGCGCTCGAAGGCGCGCAGATCCGCTATTCGACCGTGCAGAACTGGTATCCGGGTGACGAGCAGGGGCGCGGCGGCATCTACAACTTCGTGACGAAGCGCGGCGACTGCCGCGAAGCCAACTCGAGGATTTCGTGGACGCAGGTCGAGACCGGCTCCGCCATCACGTGGAAATACCCGAGTGTGATCCTGCGCGGCGACAACGCGGTCGGCGAGTTCTATTCGGTGGCGCTCACGAACCATTACCAGCAAGCCGACACCGGCACGAAGATGATTCATCTCGGGCGCAATACGCGCAGCACGATTCTCTCGAAGGGCATTTCCGCGGGCCGCGGCCGGAACGCCTATCGCGGGCTCGTGAAAATGGGCCGCTCGGCGCAGGATGCGCGCAACTTTAGCCGCTGCGATTCGCTGCTGCTCGGCGCGCGCTGCAGCGCTTTCACGTTCCCGTATATCGAGGTGAAGAATTCGAGCGCGAAGGTCGAGCACGAGGCCTCGACTTCGCGCATCGGTGAAGACCAGTTGTTCTATTGCATGCAGCGCGGGCTCTCGGAAGAAGACGCGGTGTCGATGATCGTCAACGGTTTTTGCAAGGACGTGTTCAAGGAATTGCCCATGGAATTCGCCGTGGAGGCACAGAAGCTGCTCGGCGTGAGCCTCGAGGGCAGCGTCGGGTAGTGTCGGGTCGTGGCGGTCAGGCAGCGTGGGCTGAGCGAGGCAAACAGGATGCTCGATATCCGCAATTTGAGTGTCGACGTGCAAGGCAAGCCGATCTTGCGCGGCGTCGATCTGCGCGTGAATGCGGGCGAGGTTCACGCGATCATGGGGCCGAACGGCTCGGGCAAGAGCACGCTCGCGCATGTGCTGACCGGGCGCGAACCGTACGTCGTGACGGGCGGCAGCGTGCTCTACGACGGGGCCGACCTGCTCGCGCTCGCCCCTGACGAACGCGCGCGCAGAGGCGTCTTTCTCGCGTTTCAGTATCCGGTGGAGATTCCCGGCGTCAGCAACGTCTATTTGCTGAAGGCCGCGCTCAACGCCCAGCGCAAGGCGCGCGGTGAGCCGGAGCTGGACGCCATGGACTTCCTCGCGCTCGTCAAGCAGAAGCTCGCGGACATGGAGATAGGCGAGGACCTGCTCTCGCGCGGCGTCAACGAGGGATTCTCGGGCGGCGAGAAAAAGCGCAACGAGGTGCTGCAGATGTCGGTGCTGGCGCCGCGCCTGGCCATTCTCGACGAAACCGATTCGGGGCTCGATATCGACGCGCTGCAGGTCGTCGCGCGCGGCATCAACCGGATGCGCAGCGCGGACCGGGCGATCGTGCTGGTGACGCACTATCAGCGCCTGCTCGATTACGTTGTGCCGGATCATGTCCATGTGCTCTCTCAGGGCCGCATCGTGCGCTCGGGCACGCATGAGCTTGCGCTGGAACTGGAGCGCAAGGGCTACGGCTGGCTCGGCGCCGAAACGCGCGAAGAGGACGAGGCACACGAAGGGCCCGGACCGCGCGCCGCGCACTAGCGGCGGCGCGCGCCTGTCCGGCGAGGAGCAGCAATGAGCGAGTCGATGCGCGACTACTACCGCGACGCTTTTCGCACGACGGTGAAGACCCTGCCGGGCGTCGAGTTGCCGTGGCTGCGCAGCGCCCGGCGCCACGCGTTCGAGCGGTTCGAGGTACTGGGTTTTCCGGGCACGCAGCTCGAAGCGTGGAAGTACACCAACGTGACGGCCATCGCGCAGCCGCGCTGGCATTTCGCGCCCGCGCATCCCGCGCACGCGGACCTGGGCGGTATCGCGAGTCTGGTGAGCGATCTCGTGCCCGATGACGTGGCGAATCGCCTGGTGTTCGTGAACGGCCGTTATGCGCCGAAGCTTTCGCGACTCGCCGATTTGCCCGAGGGCGCGTTCGTCGGCAGCCTGCGCCAGGCGATGCGCGAAATTCCCCAGCGGCTCCACACAGTCATGGCCCGGCGCGAGCAGCAGGACGGCTTCGCGGCGTTGAACGGCGCGTTTCTGAGCGACGGCTATGTGGTCGTGCTGCCGCCGGGATGCGCGATCGAGGCGCCGCTGCACGTGCTGTTTTTCGCCGATGAAGCGGGCCTGGCGATGCATCCGTTCAACGTGGTGGTGGCGGAGCAGGGCGCGCGGTGTTCGATCGTCGAGCAGTTCGCGGGGATCGCCGACGAGGCCTATTTCGTCAACGCCGCGACCGAGATCGTCGCGGACAGCGAAGCCGACGTTCGCCATTGCCGTATTCAGCAGGAAGCACGTAGTGCGTTTCACATCGCCCAGGTGGACGTCTCGCAACAGCGGGCGAGCCACTTCACGTCGCATTCGTTCGCGTTCGGCAGCGCACTGTCGCGCACGCAGATCGCGACGCGGCTCGACGCGGCCGATGCGCGCGCCGATCTGAACGGCCTCTATCTGGTGGGCGCGAGGCAGCACGTCGACCACCATACGCGCGTCGATCACGAGCAGCCGCGCGGCACGAGCCGCGAGTACTACCGCGGCGTGCTCGACGGCGCGTCGCACGGCGTGTTCGACGCGCGCGTGATCGTGCATCCGGACGCCCAGCAGACCGACGCGCATCAGGGCAACGACAATCTCCTGCTCTCGCGCGATGCGCAGATCGACACCAAGCCGCAACTGGAGATTCACGCCGACGACGTGAAGTGCACGCACGGCGCGACGGTCGGCCAGCTCGACGAAAACCCGCTGTTCTACCTGCGCTCGCGCGGCCTCGACGAGCGCATGGCGCGGGCCTTGCTGGTGTGGGCGTTCGCGCGCGTGAGCGTGGACCGCGTGGAGAGCGCCGTGCTGCGCAAGCGGCTCACGCAACTGCTGCTCGCGCGCCTGCCCGGCGGCGAATATCTGCGGGGACTCACATGAAGCCTGTCGAACCGGTAAGGATTCCAGATCAGGACACGGTGGCGCACTGGCGGCGCGACTTTCCAATTCTGCGCGAACGCGTGCACGGCAAGCCGCTCGCGTATCTGGACAACGGCGCGACCACGCAGAAGCCCGCGGCCGTGATCGCCGCGGAGTGCGCGTACTACGAGCAGATGAACGCGAACGTCCATCGCGGCGTGCACCTGCTCTCGCAGCGCGCCACTGCTGCCTACGAAGGCGCCCGCGCGCGCATCGCGCGGTTCATTCACGCGGGCCGCGCCGAAGAGATCGTGTACGTCCGGGGCACTACCGAGGCGATCAATCTGGTGGCGCAGAGCTACGTCCGGCCCCGCATTCAGCCCGGCGACGAGATCCTCATCAGCGCGATGGAGCACCATTCGAACATCGTGCCGTGGCAGATGGTCTGCGCGCAGACGGGCGCGCAGCTCAAAGTGGTGCCGATCGACGATGCCGGCGCACTCGAGATCGACGCGTACGAACGCATGCTGGGGCCGCGCACGCGCGTCGTCTCGATCACGCATGCGTCGAACGCGCTCGGGACCATCAACCCCATTGCGCGGCTGATCGAGCGCGCGCACGCGCGCGGCGTGCCGGTGCTGATCGATGGCGCGCAGGCAATTGCGCATCTTCCCGTCGACGTGACCGCCCTCGATTGCGACTTCTACGCGTTTTCCGGACACAAGGTCTACGGGCCAACCGGTATCGGCGCGCTCTACGCGAAGACGGAGCTGCTCGAGGCGATGCCGCCCTGGCAAGGGGGCGGCGACATGATCCGCTCGGTGAGCTTCGAAAAGACGGAGTACAACGCGATTCCGTGGCGTTTCGAGGCCGGCACGCCGAACATCGCGGGCGCGGTGGGGCTGGCGGCGGCGCTCGACTATCTGAGCGCAATTGGCGTGGAAGTGGCGCTCGCGCACGAGGCCGACCTGCTCGCCTATGCGAGCGACGCGCTGCGCGCGGTGCCGCATTTGAGCATGATCGGCACGGCGAAGGAGAAGGTGGGGATCGTATCGTTCGTGATGGCGCACGCACATGCCCACGATATCGGCACGATCCTCGACCAGTGCGGCGTGGCGGTGCGCACCGGTCATCATTGCGCGATGCCGGTCATGACGCGCTTTGGCGTGCCGGCCACGGTGCGCGCATCGTTCGCGCTCTATAACACGCGCGCCGAAGTGGATGCGCTCGTCGAAGGCCTCGCCCGCGTGCAGGAGCTGTTCCCGCTATGAGCGATCTTCGTGAGTTGTACCAGGAAATGATTTTCGACCACTACCGGCGGCCGCGGAACTGTCATGCGCTCGCGGACGCGAACCGCCGGGCCGAGGGGTACAACCCGCTGTGCGGAGACCGCATCACGCTGTATCTGCGCATCGAGGACGGCATCGTCAAGGACGTCGGCTTCGAGGGCGCCGGCTGCGCGATCGCGACCGCTTCTGCCTCGTTGATGACCGAGGCGCTCAAGGGCCGCACCGAGGCCGAGGTCGAGGCGCTGTTCGAGCGCTTTCACGCGATGGCGACGGCCCCGGCCGACCGGCCGCTCGCAGACGTTGCAGGACTCGGCAAGCTCGCGGTGCTGGCCGGCGTGCGCGAGTTTCCGGCGCGCATCAAGTGCGCGACGCTCGCCTGGCACACGCTGCGCGCGGCCTTGCGCGACGAAGGCGAACCGGTTTCCACGGAATGACGCGAGCGCCACGATTAACCGCACGACAGGCAGCGAGGCGAACGACGATGAACACAGATGACCTGCACGAACGCGACGACGCGCTGGGTAGCGGCGGCGACCTGCTCGCGCGCGTGATCGACGCGCTGCGCACGGTGTACGACCCCGAGATACCGGTCAACATCTACGATCTGGGGCTCGTCTACGAACTCGATGTCGACGACGAAAGCGGGGACGTGACGATCCGCATGACACTGACCGCGCCCGGTTGTCCCGTTGCGCAGTCGTTTCCGGCAACGGTGGAGGACTGCGTCATGGACGTGGCGGGCGTGAGCGCGGCGAAGGTGGAACTGGTGTGGGACCCGCCGTGGACGAGGGCGCGGATGTCCGAAGCGGCCCGTCTGGAATTGGGGATGTTCTGACATGGCCGACTGGGTGGACGTGGCGCCATACGCCGATTTCCCGCCGGGCTCTGTGCGCAGCGTGAATGTCGAGGGCGCGCAGGTTGCGGTGTTCAATCTCGATGGCACCTGCTACGCGATCGAAGACATCTGCACGCACGACGGCGGCATCTTGACCGGTGGCACCGTGGAGGGCGATGAAGTGGTGTGCCCGCGGCACGGCGCGCGCTTTTGCATCCGCACGGGCCGAGTCCGCGCGCCGCCGGCTTATGAGGATGTCGCGGTGTTCGCCGTGCGCGTGGAGGGCGGCATCGTGCAGGTGCGGGACACGCGCTGGGACGAAAGCGGCTTTTGATGCGCCGTGTTGGTCCGCCTGGTTGAGACTAAGCGCGCGCCTCGAACGCCTCGCTGTAACGCACGGTTGCCGACGGCACGGGGCCGCGCAGCGCGAGCGCCTGGAAATACTCGGCGGGAACGTCCGGCAGCACCAGTGTGGGCTCGGGCGCGAAGCCAAAGCGCCGGTAATAGAGCGGGTCGCCGAGCAGCACGCATCCAGCCGCGTGCTGCGCGCGCAACGCGTCGAGCGCTTGCTCGACGAGCCGGCTGCCGATGCCCTGGCCTTGCCGCTCAGGCGCGACCGAAACCGGTCCAAGGCCGAACCAGCCGGTGGTGCCGTCCGAAAGCACCACGGGTGACATCGCGATGTGTCCCACGAGCGTATTTCCGTCCACGGCCACGAGCGAGACTGCCAGCTCGCCGGCGGCGCGCAGCGCGTCGACGATGTATTGCTCGGTGTGGCTCGTGTGCGGCGCGTGCAGGAAGGCGGCTGCGGTCAGCGCGTGAATCGCGGGGATGTCGGCGGGGGTTTCGGGGCGGATTTCAAAAGGCATGGTTTGGGTCATGGTTTGCGCTGCACGAAAGTGTAAGAGAGTCTTGGCCAGAAATAGACTGGACGCAGCTACTCTTTACTTAGTCCCGTTTTGGGACTAAGATTATCCATCTTCTGCTTCTGGTGCTATGCGAATCGTTGCAAAGAAAACGCTATTGACGTTCATCACGAGCCACCCGCAAGCCGCGCAACCGCTTCTCGCGTGGTATGCCGAAGCCGCAGAAGCAAACTGGAAGTGTCCGCAGGACATCAAGGATCAGTATGCTTCAGCGAGCTTCGTTGGCAAGAACCGGATCGTCTTCAATATCAAAGGAAACACCTACCGGCTGATTGTCGCAGTGGCTTACCGAGTCGGCGTGATGTACGTGAAATTCGTCGGCACGCATGCTGAGTATGACCGGATCGATGCCGCCACCGTGGAAATGGAGTAAATGGAATGAATATCCTTCCCGTCCGTACCGAGGACGATTACAAGGCCGCACTCGCTGTGGTGGCTGCCCTGGTCGACGTCGATCCTGAGCCCGGTACGGAAGACGGCGACCGTCTCGAAATTATTTCGCTACTGATTGAGCACTACGAAGCGGAGCATTTTCCGCTGGCCGCACCCACGCCGGTTGAAGCCATCAAGTTCAGAATGGAGCAGGCTGGGCTGACCGTGCCAGATATGGAGCCGTACATTGGAAAGCCAAACCGGGTGTATGAAATATTGGCGGGCCGGCGCGAACTGAGTCTCGCAATGATTCGCCGCTTGCATGAAGGACTGCGGATACCCGCTGAGATCCTGATCGGCTCGAATTGAGGCTGGTGGGGCTAGCCTCACTACGAGAGAAGACGCCAGCAGCGGCATGGACCACACGCGGCGCTCAAAAAATCGATTGCCCTGTCCGTGTGGTCAACCATTCCAGCGATTTGACCCCAGCCAGTGAGTTACCGTTGGCGTCGAGCCCCGGCGACCACACGCACACCGCCATCTCCCCCGGCAGCACGGCAACAATGCCGCCACCCACGCCGCTTTTCGCCGGCAGCCCCACGCGATAGACGAAGTCGCCCGCGGCGTCATAGGTGCCGCAGGTCAGCATCAGCGCGGACAGGCGCTTGGCGGAACTCGCGTCGAGGACGTGTTCGCCCGAGACCGGCGCGACGCCGCCGTTGGCGAGAAAGAGGGCCGCCGTGGCGAGCTCCACGCAGTTCATCTCGATCGCGCACTGGCGGCAGTAGGCGTCGATCACGGCATCGGCGGGCATCTCCAGGTTGCCGAAGCTCGCAATGAAATGCGCCATGGCGCGGTTGCGTTCGGCGTGCGCGAGTTCGGACTGCGCGACGCGCAGGTCATAGTCGAGCTCGGCTACGCCCGTGAGGCGCCGCACGAATTGCACGAGCGCCGTTTCGGCGCCGACGAAGCGTCGGCACAGCACGTCGGTGACCACGAGCGCGCCCGCGTTGATGAACGGATTGCGCGGCTTGCCGCGCTCGGTCTCGAGCTGGACGAGCGAGTTGAACGCGGTGCCCGAGGGCTCGCGGCCGACGCGCTCCCAGAGTGCGTCGCCAAGCAGCTGGAAGGCCAGCGTGCACGCGAAGAGCTTCGAAATGGACTGAATGGAAAAGCGCTCGTATGCATCGCCGACCGAGTACACGCTGCCGTCGAGCGTGACGATCGCCATGCCGAAGCGCTCGGCGGGCACCTTCGCGAGTTCGGGGATGTAGTCGGCGACGCGGCCGGCCGTGCGCCACGGTGCGATGTCGCGATGAATCTCTTCGAGGATCGCTGGATAGTTCGGGTGTTTCATTGACGGACGAACGCCTGGGAGCAGGGATCGCGATGATACCGCAGCGCATCCGCGCCCAGTGTGACCGCATCTCCGATGCGCCCGGCGCGCCCCGCGCGCTACTGCCCCTCGCCCTTCAACTCGCGTAGATGCTTGTACACCGTCGCGCGTCCCATGCCCAGCACCTTTGCCACGTAGTTCGCCGAGCTCTTGCCCTTGAACGCGCCCTCGGCATGCAGCGCCTCCACCAGCTCGCGCCGGTGCTCGCGCGTGAGCGAGTTGAGCGCCACCTGGCGCTCGCGCAGCCAGCCGTGCAGGAAGGTGTTGATGCGCTCCTGCCAGTCGTCCTTGAACAGCTCCTCGGGCTGCGCGATCACGCCCGCGCCGCGCAGGAACAGATCGAGCGTCGCCTGCATGTCGTCGAAGGCCGCGATGTTGAAGTTGATGCACATGACGCCCGCGGCCTGCCCGTCGTCGTCGAACAGCGCCGTGCTCACGCAGCGCATGCGCCGCCCGTCCCAGTTCACCTTCTCGTAGGGGCCCAGCAGCTTGTTGCGCGTGGTCTCCTCGACGTCCTCCAGCGCGGCGTCGTCGCCGATCTCGCGCTTCGAGAGATTGTTCGAGAGGTACGCCACGGTCTGGTCCGAGAGATCGTGGATCACCACTTCGGCGAACGGGAAGAACAGCGTCGTGATGCTGTCCGCCACGTGCGCGTAGCGTTCGAGCAGCCGCTCGCGCGGCGTCTTCGCGCCGGCGGGCGGGTTCGCAGGCTGCTTCATGGCCTGCTTCATGGCCTGTTCGGCGGGCTGCTTGACAGGCGGCTTCGCGGAGTCTTTTTTCTGCATCGGACCGGGGGCCGTGAGGCGTCGGAAGTTTCGTCAATGAGGACGTCGATGATACTGCGCCTGCTCGCGCTTAGTGCGCGCGCGCTGGAGCTTCGCGCATCTGCAGCAGATGCGTATGGAGCGCATGCGCAACCGCGATGTCTTCGAGGCCCAGCCCGATCGAGCGGAAGAAGACGTGGCGCGTGTAGCCGGGGCGCGGGCAGGCGTCGTTCGCGAGCTCGGCGAGATCGCCCACGATCGCCTCTGGCGACCAGCCGTGCTCGCGCGCGGCCAGCACCATCTCGCCGGCGCTTTGCGGCGTGGTGCGGCGATAGTCGCAATACACGTCGAGCGTGGGCAGCGCGGCCGGATCGATCTCGTGCGCCTGCGCGACGTTGGTGCTGATCGAGGTAATGAGCGCGGGCTTCGTGAGCGCGTCGAGCGCGAGCACCGGCTTGCCCGACGAGGTGCAGAGCATGACGACGTCGGCATCGGCGACGCATTCCTGCGCCGTTGCCACGAGGCTCACGCGCGCGTCGGCGGCGCGCACGCTGGCGGCGCGCCCGGCATCGCGGGCGAGCTTCGGCGAATAGACGCGAATGCTCTCCCACGCGCGCAGCGGCGCGGCGTGGCGGATGTGCGCGAGCGCCACCGCGCCCGCACCGATCACGGCCACGCGTCGCGCATTGCGCGGCGCGAGCTGGTCGACGGCGAGCGCCGTGGTGCCCGCCGTGCGCTCGGTCGTGAGCAGCCCCGCATCGCACCACATGAGCGGCTGGCCGGTGTGCATCGACATCAGCGCGGTCCAGGCCGTGACGATGGGCTTCGCGCCCTCGGCGCCCTCAGTACCCGCGGTGCCCGCGATGTACGGCGAGAGCTTCGCGCCGAACACGCCAGCGTCGGCCAGCACGCCCAGGTAGGTGATGAAGTCGCCGGCCTCGCGCGGAAACAGCGCGAGCGTCTGCGGCGGCTGCACGGCGTTGCCGCGGCCGAGCGCGGCGAACATGTCGGCGAGCACGCCGCGCACGTCGAGGGCGGGGAGCGCCGCGCGCACCTGCGCGGCGTCGGCGATGAACGGCGCAATCGACGGCGCGGCGGCGCTTGCGTGGGGAACTGACGTATCGGACATGCTGTGCTCCGTGAGTAGACATTTTTGTCCATTCTAGACTTTATTTTTATTTTTCGTCTATATTTGTCCGGCGGCCGCGGAACACACGCGAAGGGCGCCGCCCGAACTCCTCCTATAGACATTGGTGACGACGATGAACAGAAAGATGAATCGCTACGTGCGAGCGGTCCGCCTTGCGGGCCTGGCCGGCCTGCTTGGCGCGGGACTCGGCATGACGGCGGGTGCGGTACATGCGCAGACACAGCAGACATTGCGCTTCGGCGTGGAGGCGTCCTACCCGCCGTTCGAGAGCAAGACGCCCTCGGGCCAGTTGCAGGGTTTCGACATCGACATCGGCAACGCCGTGTGCCAGCGCATGCAGGTCAAGTGCGTGTGGGTGGAGAACAGCTTCGACGGCCTGATCGCGGCGCTCGAGGCGCGCAAGTTCGACGTCATCAACTCGGCGATGAACATCACCGACAAGCGTCGCCAGCAGATCGATTTCACGCCGGCCGTCTACGTGATGCCGATCCAGATGGTCGCGAAGCGCGGCTCGGGGCTGCAGCCCACGCCGGCGAGCCTGAAGGGCAAGCAGATCGGCGTGCTGCAAGGATCGACGCAGGAAGATTACGTGCGCAAGCACTGGGCGACCCAGGGCGTGTCGATCGTCACGTACGAGAATCAGGACCAGATTTTCGCGGACCTCGCCGCGGGCCGTCTGGACGGCGCGGTCCAGGAAGTGCAGACTGCCACCGACGGCTTCCTTTCGAAGCCGCAAGGCAAGGACTTCGATTTCGCGGGCGCGCCGCTCAAGGATCCCGCCACGCTAGGCGAGGGCACGGGCTTCGGCATGCGCAAGAACGACCCGGCGCTCAAGGCCAAGGTGGTGGCGGCGCTCGACTCGCTGCGCCAGGACGGCACGCTCACGAAGCTTTCGATGAAGTATTTCGGCCGCGACATCGTCGCGAAGTGACAGGGATGCGCAGCGGGGGCGCAGATATGGACTCCAGAGGAATGGCATGAGCAAGGACGCGATCGTTCTCGGCGCGGGCATCGTCGGCGTGAGCGTCGCGCTGCATCTGCAGGCGCGCGGCGTGCGTGTCACGCTCGTCGACCGGCGCGCGCCGGGCGAGGAAACCAGCTTTGGCAATGCGGGCTTGATCGAGGCGTCGTCGGTGGTGCCGTATGGCTTTCCGCGCGACTGGCGCACGCTGCTGCGGCTCATGCGCAACGATTCGACGATGCTGCGCTACGACCTGCGCTCGCTGCCCGCGTATGCGCGCTGGCTCGCGTCGTTCTGGCGCGAGTCGGCGCCGGCGCGGCTGGCGGGCGCGGCGCACGACATGCTGCCGCTCATCGGGCGCTGCGTCGCCGAGCACGAGGCGCTGCTGGCACGTTCGGAAGCACGCAGGGACGCCTGCACGGACACGCGTCCGGACGCAGACACGGACCCCGACGCACGCACGGATCTGCGCGCGCTCGTGCGTCCGGTCGGCTGGCTGGAGGCGTACCGCTCGCCCGCGGAGTTCGAGCGCGAGCGCGAGGAGGCGCTGCGCGTGGCCGGGCAGCACGGCCTGCGCGTGAATGTCCTCGATGCGGCGGGGCTGCGCGCGGCGGAGGCGTCGCTCGCGGAGGGCTATGCCGGTGCGATTCACTGGGCCGATCCGGCCAGCGTGGCCGATCCCGGCACGCTCGTGAAGGGCTACGCGCAGTTGTTCCTGCGCGAAGGCGGCCGGTTCGCGAAGGGCGATGCGCTGAGCTTGCGCAAGGCGGGCAGCGGCTGGCAGGTGCGCACCGAGGACGGGCCGCTGACTGCGGAGCTTGCCGTCGTCGCGCTCGGGCCGTGGTCGGATCTCGTGACCGGGCCGCTCGGCTATCACGTGCCGCTGATGGCCAAACGCGGCTATCACATGCACTACGCGAGCGAGGCGGGTGCGCCGCTCACGCGTCCCGTGGTGGATATCGAGGGCGGCTACGTGGTCGCGCCGATGAACCGCGGCCTGCGCCTCACTACCGGCGTGGAGCTGGCCACGCGCGAGCGTCCGCCCAACTACGCGCAGCTCGATGCGGCCGAGCGCGCGGCGCGGCCCGTGTTCGGACTCGGCAAGCGGCTCGACGACAAGCCCTGGATGGGCATGCGCCCGTGCACGCCGGACATGCGTCCGGTGCTCGGACCCGCGCCGCGTCATGCGGGGCTCTGGTTCGCCTTCGGCCATAACCACCATGGGCTCACGCTGGGCCCGGTGACGGGGCGGCTCGTCGCCGAGCAGATCATGGGCGAGACGCCATTCACCGATCCCAGGCCTTATCTGCCGCAGCGTTTCGCGTAACGCGGCCAAGGCATGGCGGCAGCGCGGGCTGCCGCCACGACACGCGAGGAGCGCAGACTGCCGCTTCGTCACGTGAGGAGCGCGGGCCGCCGCTTCGCCACGCGACTGGCGCGCTCGGTTCGCTCAATGCGCGCCGGCCGCGCCGCCTCCGCTCGAACCCTTCGTCGACTTCGTGATCCAGATGAGCGGAATGATCGCGAGGAAGATGATCGCCGAGATATAGAAGATATCGTTCAGGCCCATCATCGCGGCCTGGGTCGTGAGCTGGAAATCGAACAGCGCGCGCGCCGAGGGCTCGCTCAGGTTCAGCGTCTGCTGGGTCTGGTCGATCGACTGCTGGAACACCGGGTTGTAGATGGAGGCCTGCTCGGTCAAGCGCGCGTGATGGAGGATCGTGCGGTTGTTCCAGGCATTGGTCGAAATCGACGTGCCCACGGCGCCGCAGAACACGCGCACGAAATTCGAGAGGCCCGCGGCGGCGGGAATGCGGCCCGGCGGCTGGCCCGCGAGGATGATCGCGGTGAGCGGCACGAAGAAGAGCGCCATCGGGATGCCCTGCAGCAGCGTGGGCAGCACGAGGTGGAACGTGTCGATCTCGATCACATAGCGCGAGCGCATGAAGAACACGACCGCGAACAGGATGAACGCGACCGTGGCGATGACGCGCGCGTCCGAGCGCGGCAGGATGCGTCCCACCACCGGTGCGAGGATCACGGCGAATATGCCGAGCGGCGCGGTGACGAGGCCCGCGTCCACCGAGCGGTAGTTCAGATACTCCTGCATCCACTGCGGCAGCAGCACGAGATTGCCGAAGAACACGGCATAGGCCACCGAAATCGCGATCGTGCCGCCGAGGAAGTTGCGCTGCGCGAAGAGCCGCAGGTCGACGATCGGATGCTCCTCGGTCAGCTCCCAGACGAGAAAGAACGCGAAGCTGATGAGCGCGGTCACGCCGAGCGTGACGATCACGGGCGAATTGAACCAGTCGAGATCCTTGCCCTTGTCGAGCATGATCTGCAGCGAGGCCACCCAGGCGACGAGCAGCCCGAGGCCGACGATGTCGATGGGCGGCTTGCGCGTGGGCGATTCGCGGTGGCGGTAGATGCTCCAGGTGATGAAGCCCGCGAACAGGCCCACCGGGATGTTGATGTAGAAGATCCACGACCAGTTGTAGCTGTCGGTGATCCAGCCGCCCAGCGCCGGGCCCGCGATCGGGCCGACCGTGGTGGTCATGGCCCAGAAGGCAAGCGCGGTGGCGGACTTGTCGCGTGGCCACGAGCCCAGCAGGATGGCTTGCGAGAGCGGGATCAGCGGGCCGGCCACGGCGCCTTGCAGCACGCGCGCAATGAGCAGGAACGGCAGGGTCGGCGCGATGCCGCACATCCACGAGGCCAGCACGAACGAGAGGATCGACGCCACGAACAGGCGCACCTGGCCGAAGCGCTGCGTGAGCCAGCCCGTGAGCGGGATGGAGACGGCATTGGCGGCCGCGAACACCGTGATGACCCACGTGCCTTCATCGACCGAGACGCCGAGGTCGCCCGAAATGGTCGGGATGGCCACGTTGGCGATCGAGGTGTCCAGCACGTTCATGAAGGTCGCGAGCGCCACGGCGATGGTCGCGAGGATCAGCTTGCCGCCTTCGAGCGGGGGCGGTGGCGCGGGTGGCGGAGACGATGAGGAGGGCGAGGTGGGCTGGCTCAAGCTTCTTCTCCGCAAATTCGGGGGCTGCAGGACACGCGCAGGGTCCGCGCGGCGGACCGGATTTGCGGCAAGGATACCTGCAATCGCGCAATGGCATGGGCGGGCGTGAAAGCAGCCCCAGGCGCTGGAGGGGCATCGGTGGGGCGCGGGCCGCTTGAACGCTTACGATGTGATTTCGTTTTTCCGGCGTGCACACGCGTGTCGCAAGGGCAGCGTATGCTTGCGGCTGTCATGTGGGCCGCGGCGCACTGCCTCGTCGGGCGGACGCACGGCGCGGGTGATGCGCGTTTTATGCGGATTGGCGAGTCAGAGACACGGCAAGAGGGGATCAAGACAATGAGCTGGACACAATTCGATGGCGGCTGGCGCCTCGCGCCCGCCGAAGGCGCGGCGCGCGCGCTCGTCGTGCTGCTGCACGGGGTGGGCAGCAATGCACGCGATCTGATGCCGCTCGCCGACGCCTGGCGCGGCGCGCTGCCCGGCGTTGCCTTCGCTTCGCTCGACGGCAACGAGCCGTTCGACGGCGGCTTCGGCGGGCGCCAGTGGTTTACGCTGCGCGACGTGAACGAGACGAACCGCGCGGCGCGTGTGGCCGCGGCGGCGCCGGTGCTGGAAAAGCGCCTCGCCGACGAACTCGCGCACTGGGGGCTCGGATTCGACCGCCTCGCGCTGGTCGGTTTCTCGCAGGGCTCGATCATGTCGCTCTATCACGTGGCGACGCAGTCCGAAGGCGCGGCGGCCGTGGTCGCCTACGCCGGGCGCCTCGTCACGCCGGTCGTCGCGAAGAGCCTGACGCCGCTCACGCTCGTGCATGGCGAGGACGACGAGGTGATTCCCGTGCTCGAGCTCGAGCGGGCCGCCGCGGCGTTCAGCGACGCGGGTTTCGCCGTGGCGGCGTTCGCGCTGCCGGGCGTCGGTCATACAATCACGGCGCAGGGCGCGATGCTCGGGCGCGACGCGCTGGTGCGGGCGCTGGGGTAGCGCCGGGGCCGCGCTCGCGCGCGGCCTGACTTATTTTTTCCACACTTGGCGATTAAGCTGCCCGGTTATTTTTGGCGCGGCTAAAGTCTCGCCCGGCTTTCGCCGTAAACGAAGCCAGTGGGCCATCAAGGCTCTCAGGCGCCCGGTTGCTCAAACGTTTGCGACCGGGCTCGATTTCCGGGGCGGCCCACTGCAGGCCGACCACCACACGCAACGACGAATAACGACAACATGGCCCGAGCCACGCGGCATTTTCTGCACATGGGGTCCCGCCAGGACGTGGCGATCGATCCCGGCACCGCCAATACGCTGATCTATACGGCGCAAGGGGGCATCCTGCTCGATCAGCCCTCGGTCGTCTGCCGCGAGCGCGGCGCGGGCGCCGGCAACGGCAGCGCATCGGCCGTCGCCGCCGTGGGCGCGCAGGCCAAGGCGCTCCTCGGGCGCGCGCCACAGAATCTCGAAACCGTGAAGCCGCTCGTGCACGGCGTGATTGCCGACTTTGCCGCCGCCGAGCAGATGATGCGCCGCTTCGTCGCCATGGCGCGCCCGCAGCGGCGGTTCGGCCGCCGTTCGGCGTTCACCGTGTGCGTGCCGGGGGCGGCCACGCGCGTGGAGCGGCGCGCGCTGCGCGATGCCGCGTTCGCAGCCGGCGCGGCGAGCGTGAACCTGATTGGCGAGTCGCTGGCTTCGGCGCTGGGCGCGGGGCTGCCGGTCGCCTCGGCCACGGGCTCGATGGTCGTCGACATCGGCGGCGGCACGACTGAAGTGGGCGTGCTCGCGCTGGGCGGCGTGGCCGTCAGCGGCTCGGTGCGCGTGGGCGGCGACCAGTTCGACCGCGCCATCATCGAGCACGTGCGCGGCCTCTACGGCGTGATCCTCGGCGAGCAGACCGCCGAGCACGTCAAGAAGATCATCGGCAGCGCGCTGCGCGGCGAGCCCATCGAGCGCCTGCGCGCGACGGGCCGCAGCCTCGAGGACGGCCTGCCGCGCACCATCGAGATCACGAGCGAGGACATCGCCGATGCGCTCGCCTTGCCGCTGCGCCAGGTGATCGGCGTGGTGCGCCAGGTGTTCGAGCAGGCGCCGCCCGAACTGGCCAGCGATATCGCCGATAGCGGCATCGTGCTCACGGGCGGCGGTGCGCTGCTGGGCCGCCTCGACCAGTGCCTGGCCGCCGAGCTGGGCGTGCCGGTGCGCGTGGCCGACGAGCCGCTCACCTGCGCCGTGCGCGGCGCGGGCGCGGCCGCGGCGGGCGCCGTGCCTGCCGGCCAGCCCGACTTCGACGCCTGCGATTGAGCGGCGGTTTGACTGGCGGTGTGGGCGCCGCTGGGTTACGCGGGCGCCAGCAAGCGCCCGCAACCGCCCGAATAGCGGACCAACGCAAAGCGGCCACCCAGGGTGGCCGCTTTCGCAGGAATCCGGAAATATCGCAGTCCGAATCGGTTGCGCTTAGTCGCGACCGTGCGCGTGCGCGTCGAGCTTGTGCTCGGCGGCTTCGCCCACGAGGCCCGCGTAGTAGAGATGCACGCCGATGGCGAGCGAGTCGTTGCGGATCTCGTGGAAGGCCTTCCATGCCTTCACCGGATCCTTGAACACGAGGTAGTGCGCTTCCTGCGAGACGAGGCGCGCGACCTGGTGCAGGCCGTGGCCGTGCAGGGCGTCGACGAGGGCGTCGAGGCTGCGGTGCGTGCGCGCGTCGGTGCGCGGGTAGAGCATATGCAGGACCGCCACGCGCTCGGACGCGAGTGCTGCGGAGAGCGCGACCACGATGTCCTGGTGGTTCAGCGCGGTGACGATGGCGTCCTCTGCAAGTTCGTCTTCTGCGAACAGGGTGTCGATCGAGATGTTCATCTGTTCATTCCTTACGTTTTGCGTACAGCGCGTGCGGCCTGAGAAAAAAGGCCCGCCAAGGGAGGCGGGCCAATATCGCTACATGCAAGAGCGCGGGCCTAAACGAAGGTCCCCGCTCTGTTCGACAGGGGAAGTCGTTGCATGTCAAGCAGTATGTCAGAGCAGGAGTGATCCATGTTGCACTGCACTGACAATATATTGTTGCATAAATCGGCGTTAAGGGAGCCGCAAGCATTCAATGTTGCTGGCTGGAGGAGGCATTGTTGCCGGGTTCGCTATCAATCGATGCTGCGCCGCGCCGTAAAATGCGTCAGGTGGTCGCAGTGAAGCCGGCCTGGAACATCGGGCGACGAGCGACACCGTGCCTTCCCGCTCTTGCGAGGTGAAGGCAATTCAATGCAAGGACAAGACATGATCGATTCGAAGACTCACGCCACACTCACGATCCCCGGCCACGCCGAAGGCGTCCAGCTGCCGGTCTACAAGGGCACGACGGGCCCGGACGTGATCGACATCCGCAAGCTGTACGGCCAGACCGGCATGTTCACCTACGACCCCGGCTTCATGTCGACGGCGGCGTGCAACTCGGCGATCACCTATATCGATGGCGACAAGGGCGAGCTGCTCTACCGCGGCTACCCGATCGACAACCTCGCGCAGAACGCCGACTTCCTCGAGACCTGCTACCTGCTCCTGAAGGGCGAGCTGCCGACGCAGAAGCAGAAAGACGAATTCGTCGCGATGGTCACGAACCACACGATGGTTCATGAGCAGATGCACTTCTTTTTCCGGGGGTTCCGCCGTGACGCACATCCGATGGCGATTCTGGTGGCGGCGGTCGGCGCGCTGTCCGCGTTCTATCACGACTCGCTCGACATCACCGATCCGACACACCGTGAAGTGTCCGCGATCCGCATGATCGCCAAGCTGCCGACGCTCGTCGCCATGGCGTACAAGTACACGATCGGCCAGCCGTTCGTGTATCCGCGCAACGACCTCTCGTACAGCGCGAACTTCATGCAGATGATGTTCTCGACGCCGAGCGAGGAGTACAAGGTCAACGACGTGCTCGTGCGCGCGCTCGACCGCATCCTGATCCTGCACGCCGACCACGAGCAGAACGCCTCGACCTCGACGGTGCGCCTCGCGGGCTCGTCGGGCGCGAACCCGTTTGCGTGCATCGCGGCCGGTATCGCGTGCCTGTGGGGCCCGGCGCACGGCGGCGCGAACGAAGCCGCGCTGAACATGCTCGAAGAGATCGGCTCGGTCGACAACATCCCCGAGTTCATCAAGCAGGTGAAGGACAAGAACTCGGGCGTGAAGCTGATGGGCTTCGGCCACCGCGTCTACAAGAACTACGATCCGCGCGCGAAGCTCATGCGCGAAACGTGCCACGAAGTGCTCAACGAGCTCGGCCTGCACGACGATCCGCTGTTCAAGCTCGCGATGGCGCTCGAGAAGATCGCGCTGGAAGACGAATACTTCGTGTCGCGCAAGCTGTACCCGAATGTGGACTTCTACTCGGGTATCGTGCAGCGCGCGCTGGGCATCCCCACGTCCATGTTCACCTGCATCTTCGCGATGGCGCGTACGGTGGGCTGGATTGCGCAGTGGAACGAAATGATCGCCGACCCCGAGCAGAAGATCGGCCGTCCGCGTCAGCTCTTCATCGGCGAAACGCCGCGCGAAGCCAAGCCGGTCTCGGCGCGCTGATGCGTTGACTTTGTTTAACGCCGCAATGGCAACGAAGACTGCGTGACGGTTCATACCGTCACGCAGTGCTCGACGGGAGGGGGCGCGGATAAACGCGCACCCTCCCGTTTTTTATGCCGTGCCGGCGTGAACCTGCTGCGTCTGCCGTGGACAAACCTCTCGTATGATTTGCGCTCGAGCCACTACAATCGAGCGAAAGCGAACCGAAGAGGAGGCACGCGATGCAGGATCCTGAAGCACTCGGCGGCGTCACCCGCGCAGGCGGCGTGGATCATCCCGCTCACGAGACCGATGGCGCATTTATCGCGCCCGAAACGCCCGAGGTCGCCAGCGCCGACCAGCACGTGCTCAAGTCGGGCGACACCTTTATTGTCAACGACCCGCTTGGTGACATCACCGGCGTCGACGACGGCCTCTTCGTCAACGACACGCGCGTGCTCTCCTCGCTGCGCCTCACCTTCGGCGGCCGCGTGCCGTCGCTGCTCTCGGGCAGCGTGAGCAGCGACAACACCGCATTCACCGCGCATCTGACCAACCGGCCGCTGCCGCCGCTCGGCGGCACGACCACGCCCGAGGGCGTGATACATGTGGAGCGCGAGCGCGTGCTCTCGGGCACGATGATGACCGAGGCCATCGAGCTCACGAACTACGGCACCGAAGAAGCGGTCGTGCCGCTTTCGATCTCGTTCGCGAGCGACTTCCGCGACATGTTCGAAGTGCGCGGCCTGAAGCGCGCGCGGCAGGGCACGATCGTGCCGCCGCGCGTGGAAGACGGCGAAGTGCGGCTCGAATACATCGGCCTCGATCACGTGGCGCGGCGCGTGCGCATCGAGTTCTCGCCCACGCCGGACAAGCTCTTTGCCGACCGCGCCGACTTTACCGTCGCGCTGCCCGCACAAGCCTGCGTGTCGCTCTACCTCACGGTGGCCATCGAGGTCGAGCCGCTGGCAGGCGCCGCGCCCGATGCGCCGAGCGCGAGCATCATCCAGCCCGACCATTGTCTCGCGCCCACGAGGGAGCAGCGCGTGGGCCGCGCGGCCGTGCGCGCCGCGCTGGTCGACTCGCATATCGTGATGCGCGAGCGCCGCCGCGCGTCGGCGAACGTGCGCTCGAGCAATCCGCTCTTCAATGCCTGGATCAACCGCTCGATCGCCGACCTGGGTCTTTTGACCACGGATTTGCCCACGGGCCCGTATCCCTACGCGGGCATTCCGTGGTTCTCCACGCCGTTCGGCCGCGACGCCATCATTACCTCGCTGCAGACGCTGTGGCTCACGCCCGCGCTCGCGAACGGCGTGCTGCGCTTTCTCGCGGCCCATCAGGCGCGCGAGGACTCGGCGTTCCGCGACGCGGCGGTCGGCAAGATCATGCACGAAATGCGCAAGAGCGAAATGGCCGCCACCGGCGAAGTGCCGTTCGCGCTCTACTACGGCGGCGTGGACTCCACGCCGCTGTTCGTCGTGCTGGCGGGCGCCTATGCGGAGCGCACCGGCGACATGGCATTGATCGACGAGCTCTGGCCCGCGCTCGAACGCGCCGCGGCCTGGGTGGCGGGCGTGTGCGACCGTAATCCGCTCGGGCTGCTCGATTACCGGCGCGAGTCGGAGGGCGGCCTCGCGAACCAGGGCTGGAAGGACAGCCACGACTCGGTGTTCCATGCGGACGGGCATTTCCCCGACGGGCCGATCGCGCTTGTCGAAGTGCAGGCCTACGCGAGCGCCGCGTTCGAGACGATGTCAAAGTTCGCCGCGCATCGCGGACTCGTTGAGGAATCCGCGCGCTATGCGGGCCGCGCCGCAAAGATTCGCCGTTGCGTGGAAGACAAGTACTGGATGGCGGAGTCCGAGTTCTACGGCATCGCACTCGATGGCCACGGCGAGTTGTGCCGCGTGCTCGCGTCGAATGCGGGGCATCTGCTTGCATTTGGTTTGCCCGAGTATGAGCGTGGGCGTGCCGTGGCCGGCGTTCTTGAATCGGCGTTGTTTCATACGGGGTGGGGTGTGCGCACGCTGGCCGCGGGCCAGGCGCGCTTCAATCCGATGGCCTATCACAACGGCTCGGTCTGGCCGCACGATAACGCGTTGTGCGCGCGCGGGCTTGCGCGTTATGGGCGCAAGGAGGCCGCCGTGCGGCTGTTGCAGGCGCTGTTCGAAGCGGCCGTTACCTTCGATATGCGGTTGCCGGAGCTGTTTTGCGGTTTCCCGCGCCGGCGTGGCGAGCCGCCTACCGCGTATCCGGTGGCTTGCCTGCCGCAGGCGTGGGCTGCGGGTTCGCCGTTCATGATGCTCGAAGCGTGTCTGGGGGTGAGTATCGATGCTGCGCGGCATGAAGTGCGTGTTGAGCAGCCGATGCTGCCTGAGGGCATTGATTGGCTCGAAGTGGGGGATCTGCGTGTGGGTAGCGCGGCGGTGACGCTTACGTTCCGGCGTGTGGATGGCAAGGTCGTTGCATCGGCGGATCGTAGTGATGTGAAGGTGGTGGCAGTGCTGTGAGGTATTGCGCGGTCGGTGCGCGCTTTGGACTTAACTTGTTTTCGCGGCGGGCCGCGAG
>NZ_BAYD01000099.1 GCF_000685075.1 Paraburkholderia oxyphila NBRC 105797 | reverse complement strand
TTAAGGCCAACATTGAAAAAACCGGCCCGCCCCCGATTATTCACGATTCGTGTTCAATGTCTCCACGCCTCGGGGGCTTATCTCCGGCGTCCTTTGAGGCATCCTTGCAGTCACGGAGAGCGCGTCAATCCAGGCGTGCCAGGCAACGGAGAACGAGACATGAGCAAGACCTTCAAGATCGCGGCGATTCCCGGCGACGGCATCGGCCTGGAAGTGATGCCCGAGGGCGTGCGCGTGGTGGAGGCGGCGGCCGAAAAGTTCGGCCTGAAGATCGAATTCACGCACTTCGACTGGGCGAGCTGCGACTACTACCTCGAGCACGGCAAGATGATGCCCGACGACTGGTTCGCCACCCTCAAGGGCTTCGACGCCATTTACTTCGGCGCCGTGGGCTGGCCCGACAAGGTGCCCGATCACATCTCGCTGTGGGGCTCGCTCCTCAAGTTCCGCCGCGAATTCGACCAGTACGTGAACCTGCGCCCGGTGCGCCTGCTGCCCGGCGTGCCGTGCCCGCTCGCCAACCGCAAGCCCGGCGACATCGACTTCTTCGTGGTGCGCGAGAACACCGAGGGCGAGTACAGCTCGGTGGGCGGCAAGATGTTCGAGGGCACGGACCGCGAATTCGTGCTGCAGGAGTCGGTGTTCACGCGCCAAGGCGTGGACCGCATCCTGAAATACGCGTTCGAGCTCGCGAACCAGCGCGGCCGCAAGAAGCTCACGGCCGCTACGAAGTCCAACGGCATCTCGATCAGCATGCCGTACTGGGACGAGCGCGTGGCCGCGATGGGCGAAGCCTACCCGGACGTGAAGTGGGACAAGCAGCACATCGACATCCTCTGCGCGCGCTTCGTGCTGCAGCCGGACCGCTTCGACGTGGTAGTGGCGTCGAACCTGTTCGGCGACATCCTTTCCGACCTCGGCCCCGCCTGCACGGGCACGATCGGCCTCGCGGCGTCGGCGAACCTGAACCCGGAGCGCAAGTTCCCGTCGCTGTTCGAGCCGGTGCACGGCTCGGCGCCCGACATCTTCGGCAAGGAAATCGCCAACCCGATCGCGATGATCTGGTCGGGCGCGATGATGCTCGACTTCCTCGGCAACGGCGACGCGCAGTTCAAGGCCGCCCACGACGCCATCATGCAGGCGATCGAGAAGGTGCTCGTGGAAGGCCCGCGCACGCCGGACATGGGCGGCGCAGCAAAGACGGCCGACGTGGGCAAGGCCGTGGCCGCCGCGCTGTGAGCCGCTGCAACCCGCTTTGAGCCTGAATTGAGCGCGCTCGACGCGCGCTTTTGAAGGTGCTTTGAAGATGTCCAGACGCCCGGTGTTCCGACGAGGAACCCGGGCGTTTTTTACGAATGGCCTACCTGGGATAAACCCTTGTCTCAATGAAAACGAATTTTCAGATGAGGGTTTGCGTGTAATTATATTTACATCGCAACGCTGACACGCCCAGGTTCCCCATGGCCGCACGGTCACCCCATCCGCTGACGTCCGAGACGTCCGATTCACCCGATGCCGAGATCGTCGCGCGCCTGAACGCGGCGATGCCGGACCTCACCCCCGGCCATCGGCGCATGGCCGAGTATGTGCTCGCCAATCTGTTCCAGTCGGCGACCATGCGCATCGACGAGCTCGCGCACGCCGTGGGCGCGTCGGTGGCCACGGCCAACCGCTTCGCGCGCGCGCTGGGCTTCGACGGCTATCCCGCGTTTCGCGAGGCGCTCGTGCGCGGCTTCGAGGCCACGCTCGCGCCGGTCGAGCGCCTGCGCACCGCGCAGGAGTCGCCTACGAGCGGCGCCGAGCTGTTCGGCGCCTCGCTGGAGCAAGCTGAAGTCAACCTCCGTGCGTCGCGCCAGTCGATCGACAGTGCGGCGGCGGCGGCCGCTGTCGACGCGATCATGAAGGCACGGCGTGTCTTTATCGTGGGCTCCGGCACGAGTGCGTTTCTGGCGGGGCTCATGGAGCTCGCGCTCTTGCCCTACCTCGACAACGTGCAGACGCTGTCCACCATCGGCGGCCCGACGCACGCCGCGCGCCGGCTCTTCGGCGCCGGCAGCGACGACCTCCTGATCGGCATCGCCTTTCCCCGTTACGTCGACGACACCATCAAGCTTTCGCGCCGCGCCGCGCATCTCGGCGTGCGCGTCCTCGCGCTCACCGACAGCAGCGATTCGCCGCTCGCGCGCTTCGCCGATCTGACGCTGCTGGTGCGCGCGGAGCGCCGGCTCGCCGCGAACTCGGAGGCCGCGGTGCTGGCCGTGATCGAGGCGCTGTGCGACGCCGTGGCCTTGCGCGCGAAACATTCGGTCGAGGCCGCGGCCACCATCACCGAGTCGGTGCTGCCCTGGCTGACGCCGGAGTCCGCCGTGTCGGCGGCCGCGAGCCTCCCGGCAGCGGCGCCTTCGAACCCATCCCCCCGCGAAACTTCGCGCTCGAGGAGCAAGTCATGAACACCAGCCCAGTCATTGCCATTCACGGCGGAGCGGGCACGATCCTGCGCACCGCGATGGCCTCCGAAACTGAAGCCCAATACCTCGCCGCGCTGAGCGGCATTCTGGCGGCGGGGCAAAAGATTCTCGCCGAGGGCGGCAGCGCGCTCGACGCGGTCACCGAAGCGGTGCGCCTGCTCGAGGACTGCCCATTCTTCAACGCGGGCCACGGCTCGGTCTTCACGGCGGCGGGCACGCATGAGCTGGACGCGTCGATCATGGACGGCCGCACGCTGGAAGCGGGCGCGGTGTGCTGCGTGAAGCGCGTGCGCAATCCCGTGCTCGCCGCGCGCCGCGTGCTCGAGCACAGCGAGCACGTACTGTTCACCGGAGAGGGCGCGGAAGCGTTCGCGGCGGCGCAGGGACTCGAGTTCGTCGAGCCGGGCTATTTTCATACCGACGCGCGCCACCGCCAGTGGCTGCTCGCGCGCGGCGCGCAACGCGCGATGCTCGACCATGACGGCGCGACGCTCGCGGCTGGGGTGGACAAAGCGTCGGACAACGCGGCGCACCAGGCCGAAGCAGGCGAAGGCGGCCTGCCGCACGAGCCGATCGATCCGAACCGCAAGCACGGCACGGTGGGCGCGGTTGCGCTCGACGTTCAAGGGCATCTCGCCGCCGCCACCTCGACGGGCGGCGTCACCAACAAGCAGCCGGGCCGCGTGGGCGACTCGCCGCTGATCGGCGCGGGCTGTTATGCCGACGACGCCACCTGCGCCGTTTCCACGACCGGCTCGGGCGAGATGTTCATGCGCATGGTCGCGGCCTACGACGTTGCCGCGCAGATGCGCTATGGCGGCGCGACGCTCGCCGACGCCGCGGCGAACGTCGTGATGGAGCGGCTGCCGCGCATCGACGGCCGGGGCGGTCTGATCGCGGTCGATGCGCGCGGCAATGTCACGCTGCCCTTCAATACCGAGGGCATGTATCGTGGCTATGCCCGCGTGGGAGATGCGCCCGTCGTGGCGATCTATCGATAAAACAGCGCTCGCAGGGCAACTCGAGGGGGAGTGTCCTGCGCTGTAAATGAAGGAGTCCAAATCGTGCAGATGCATTCAGGCGCCGACGCACAGGCGGGCGCGCGTGCCGGGGACGGCATCGAATTGCCGTCCCGCCGTGTGATCGAAGTCCGCGATCTCAATGTGGCCTTCAGGCGTGGCGCGGGCACGTTCAACGCCGTGCGCGACCTGTCGTTCCACGTCGATCGCGGCGAGACGCTGGCCATCGTCGGCGAATCGGGATCGGGCAAGTCGGTGACTTCGCTCGCGCTCATGCGCCTCGTCGAGCATGGCGGCGGCCGCATCGCGGGCGGCAGCATCGTCCTGCGCCGCCGCAACGGCGACGTGCTCGACCTCGCACGCACGAAGGCGTCCACGCTGCGCTCGGTGCGCGGCGGCGACATCGCGATGATTTTTCAGGAGCCGATGACTTCGCTCAACCCGGTGTTCACGGTCGGCAGCCAGATCAGCGAGGCCATCGCGCTGCATCAGCAGGTGAGCCGCACGCAGGCGCGCGCCGAGACGCTGCGCTTGCTCGACCTCGTGCGCATTCCCGAGGCGCGCCGCGTCATGGACCGCTTCGCGCATCAGCTCTCGGGCGGGATGCGCCAGCGCGTGATGATCGCGATGGCGCTCTCGTGCAAGCCCGCGCTGCTGATTGCCGATGAACCGACCACCGCGCTCGACGTCACGATCCAGGCGCAAATCCTGCAATTGATTCGCGGGCTGCAGGACGAGATGGACATGGGCGTGGTGTTCATCACGCACGACATGGGCGTGGTGGCCGAGGTGGCCGACCGCATCCTCGTGATGTATCGCGGCGAGAAGGTCGAGGAAAACGATGCCGACGCGCTGTTCGCGGCGCCCCGGCATCGCTATACGCAGGCGCTGCTGGCCGCCGTGCCGAAGCTCGGTGCGATGCAGGGCACCGATGCGCCCGCGAAGTTTCCGCTGCTCTCGGTGGGCGCATCGCCTGACGATGCGCCGGGGGCAACGATTGCCGTTGAGGCGAGCGCAGCCGCCGCAGCCGCTGCAAATTCGACGATTCACGTACAGCCGGATATGCCGGCGCCGCCCATCCTGCGCGTGCGCGATCTCGTGACACGCTTTCCCGTGCGCAGCGGCCTGTTCGGGCGTCTCGCGGGCCGCGTGCATGCGGTCGAGAAAGTCAGCTTCGACCTGCACGCGGGCGAGACGCTCGCGCTGGTGGGCGAATCCGGATGCGGCAAGTCCACCACGGGCCGCTCGCTGCTGCGCCTCGTCGAGAGCCAGAGCGGCGCGATCGAGTTTGGCGGGCGCGATATCGGCACGCTGAGCGGCCCGGCATTGCAAACCTTGCGCCGCGATATCCAGTTCATCTTCCAGGACCCGTTCGCGTCGCTCAATCCGCGCCTGACCGTGGGCTTCTCGATCATGGAGCCGCTGCTCGTGCACCGCCTCATGCAGGGGCCCGAGGCGCAGGCGCGCGTGGAGTGGCTGCTCGAGCGCGTGGGGCTGCCCCCCTCGGCCGCGCGCCGCTATCCGCACGAATTCTCGGGCGGCCAGCGCCAGCGCATTGCGATCGCCCGCGCGCTCGCGACGAATCCCAAGGTCGTGGTGGCCGACGAGTCGGTGTCCGCGCTCGACGTATCGGTGCAGGCGCAAATCGTCAACCTGATGCTCGATCTGCAGCGCGAGCTGGGCATGGCCTATCTGTTCATTTCGCACGACATGGCCGTGGTCGAGCGCATCAGCCATCGCGTCGCCGTGATGTATCTGGGGCAGATCGTCGAGATCGGGCCGCGCCGCGCCGTGTTCGAGCAGCCGCAGCACCCGTACACGAAGAAGTTGATGGGCGCCGTGCCGATTGCCGACCCCGCGCGCCGTCACGCGAAGCGCATCCTCGCCGCCGACGAGTTGCCGAGCCCGATACGCGCGCCCGGCGACGATCCCGAGGTCGCGCCGCTCGTCGCGGTCGGTCCGGGGCATTACGTTGCGAAGCACAGCGTGGGCGGTGCGTTCTGAGGTTGCCGCGCGTGCGCACTCGTGTTCACGATAACGAGTGTTCGCGCCAGCCGTGCATGTTCTTGCGGCGCACCGGTCCCGCAAGCTTATTGAGTAAGGAGGCCTGATCTATGAAAGAAGTCAAGAATTTGAGTTCGTTGCGTGCTGTGTCGCGTCTGGGCGCATGGATGAGCGGCAGCGCGCTCGCGTTCGCGCTGCTGGCGGGCGCGGGCGTCGCGCAAGCCGCGCAGCGCGCCGTGATGGCGGTCGATTCGACGTTTTCGACGCTCGATCCGTACGACGCGAACGATACGCTCTCGCAAGCGGTGTCGAAGTCGTTCTATCAAGGCTTGTTCGGCTTCGACAAGGACCTGAAGCTCGAGAACGTGCTCGCCACCGGCTATGACGTGAGCCCGGACGGCCTCGTCTACACGTTCAAGCTGCGCCAGGGCGTCAAGTTCCAGGACGGCACCGACTTCAACGCGGCAGCCGTGAAGGCGAATTTCGACCGCGTGACCAACCCCGCGAATCACCTCAAGCGCTACAACATGTTCAGCCGTATCGCGAAGACCGATGTGGTGGACCCGTACACGGTGAGGGTGACGCTCAAGGCGCCGTTCTCGGCATTCGTGAACGTGCTGGCGCATCCTTCGGCCGTCATGATCTCGCCCGCGGCCATGACGAAGTGGGGCAAGGACATCGGCTTTCATCCGGTGGGCACGGGCCCCTTCGTGCTCGTGAAGTGGGACCCGGCCGGCGACCTGCTGGTGCGCAAGTACGACGGCTACTGGAAGAAGGGCTATCCGAAGATCGACGAGATCGACTGGAAGCCCGTGGCCGACAACAACACGCGCGCGGCGCTGATGCGCACGGGCGAGGCCGACTTCGCGTTTCGCATTCCGTTCGAGCAGGCGAGCGCGTTCCAGTCGAATCCCAAGGTGGATCTGATTGCGACGCCTTCCATCATCCAGCGCTACATCAGCCTGAACACGACGAAGAAGCCGTTCGACAATCCCCTCGTGCGCGAGGCGCTGAACTACGCGATCAACAAGGACGCACTCGCGAAGGTGGCCTTCTCGGGCTACGCGCTGCCATCGGACGGCGTGCTGCCACAAGGTGTGGACTACTCGATCAAGCTCGGCCCCTGGCCGTACGATCCCGCGAAGGCGCGTGCGTTGCTCAAGCAGGCCGGCTACCCGAACGGCTTCGAAACGACGCTGTGGTCGGCGTATAACAACTCGACCTCGCAGAAGGCGATCCAGTTTGTCCAGCAGCAGCTTGCGCAAGTGGGCGTGAAGGCGAACGTCGAGGCGCTCGAGAAGGGCCAGAGCGTGGCGCGCGTCGAGAGCGCGCAGGACCCGGCAACGGCGGGCGTGCGCATGTACTACATCGGCTGGTCGTCGTCGACGGGCGAGGCGGACTGGGGCATCTCGCCGCTGCTCGCTTCGGCGTCGTGGCCGCCGAAGTTGATGAACACGGCGTACTACAAGAACCCGGCTGTCGACGAGGATCTTTCGAAGGCGCTCGAAACCACCGACCGCGCGAAGAAGACCGCGCTCTACACGGACGCGCAAAAGCGCATCTGGGCCGACGCGCCGTGGGTCTTCCTCGTGAAGGAGAAGATCGTCTACGCGCGCAGCAAGCGCCTTGCGGGGGCGTATGTGGCGCCTGACGGGTCGTTCAACTTCGAAGATATCTCCGTTCGCTAACGCTTGCGGGTCTCGCCGGCCGTGCGCCTCGCGCGCGCGGCCGGCGCGGCTGGCATGCCACGATGTGATGCGCTCATGCTGAATTTCCTTGTCAAACGCCTGCTGGGGCTCGTGCCGACGCTCTTCATCGTTGCCGTCCTCGTGTTCCTGTTCGTGCATCTGCTGCCGGGCGACCCGGCGCGCCTCGCCGCCGGCCCCGAGGCCGACGACGCGACCGTCGCGCTCGTGCGGGCAGACCTCGGCCTCGATCAGCCGCTGCCGCAGCAATTCGTTCACTTCTTCGCGCGCATCGTGCAAGGCGACTTCGGCGTCTCGATGCGCAGCAAGCGCCCGGTGGCGACCGAGATCGGCGAGCGCTTCATGCCGACCCTGCTGCTCACGCTGACCAGCATGGTGTGGGCCGTGGTGTTCGGCATGAGTATCGGCATCGTCTCCGCCGTGTGGCGCAACCGCTGGCCCGACCGCCTGGGCATGGCGCTGGCGGTCTCGGGCATTTCGTTTCCGGCCTTCGCGCTCGGCATGGCGCTCATGGAGCTGTTCTCGGTCGAGCTGGGCTGGCTGCCGGTGGTGAGCGACGGCACCTGGCGCAGCTATGTGCTGCCATCGCTCACGCTCGGCGCGGCCGTTGCGGCGGTGATGGCGCGCTTCACGCGGGCGTCGTTCGTCGAAGTGCTGGGCGAGGACTTCGTGCGCACCGCGCGCGCGAAGGGCGTGGCCGAGCAATGGGTGGTGGTCAAGCATTGCCTGCGCAACGCGATGATTCCGGTCGTCACCATGATGGGCTTGCAGTTCGGCTTCTTGCTGGGCGGCTCGATCGTCGTCGAAGTGGTGTTCAACTGGCCGGGGCTCGGGCGCTTGCTTGTGGATTCCGTCTCGATGCGCGATTACCCCGTGATCCAGGCCGAGGTGTTGTTGTTCTCGTTCGAGTTCATCGTCATCAATCTGATCGTGGACGTGATGTACGCGGTCATCAATCCGACTATCCGTTTCAGGTGAGCACGCCATGAGCACGACTCTCAACGAAGCCGCGCCCGCGCAGGACGAGGCCATCCGCACGCCTTGGCGCGAGTTCTGGCGCAAGTTCCGCAAGCAGCACGTCGCGCTCGGGGCGCTCGCGTTCGTGCTGCTGCTCGTGCTGGTCGCCGTGTTCGGCCCGCATTGCGTGCCCTACGACCCCGAGAACTATTTCGACTACGACGCGCTCAATGCCGGCCCGTCGGCGGCGCACTGGCTCGGCGTGGACGCGCTCGGCCGTGACATCTTCAGCCGTATCGTCGCGGGCACGCGCATCTCGCTTGCGGCCGGCTTTGTTTCGGTGGCGCTGGGAGCCGTGGTGGGCACGTTCTTCGGCTTGCTGGCGGGGTACTATGAAGGCTGGTGGGACCGCATCACGATGCGCATCGCCGACGTGCTGTTCGCATTCCCAGGCATTCTGCTCGCGATCGGCGTGGTGGCCATCTTGGGCAACGGCATGATCAACGTGATCTGCGCCGTGGCGATCTTCAGCATTCCCGCGTTCGCGCGCCTCGTGCGCGGCAACACGCTGATGCTCAAGCACCTCACGTATGTGGAGGCCGCACGCAGCATTGGCGCGTCGGACTGGGTCATCATCATGCGGCACATTCTGCCGGGCACGGTCTCCTCGGTGATCGTCTATCTGACGATGCGCATCGGCACCTCGATCATCACCGCGGCGAGCCTCTCGTTTCTGGGCCTCGGCGCGCAGCCGCCCACGCCCGAGTGGGGCGCGATGCTCAGCGAGGCGCGCGCCGACATGGTGACCGCGCCGCACATTGCGCTGTTCCCGAGCCTTGCGATCTTCTTCACCGTGCTGGCGTTCAATCTGCTCGGCGACGGTTTGCGCGACGCGCTCGACCCGAAACTGGACCGCCCATGAGCACGACGCATCCGGCCGATCCGCCGCATATCGGCGCATTCAATCGCGGCGCCACCGGCACGATTGCCGATTTGGCTGGCGTGCGCGTGGGCCATTGCACGCTCGACGCGGGCGCGGTGCAAACCGGCGTGACCGTCGTGCTGCCGCATGCGGGCGATCCGTATCGCGAGAAGGTGCCCGCCGCGGCGTCGGTCATCAATGGCTTCGGCAAGAGCATCGGGCTTATGCAGGTCGATGAATTGGGCGTGCTCGAAACGCCCATTGCGCTGACCAACACGTTCGGCGTGGGAGCGCTCGCGCAGGCGCAGATCCGCGAGGCCATCGCCGCCAATCCGCGCATCGGACGCGAGTGGCCGACCGTCAATCCGCTCGTGTTCGAATGCAACGACGGCTATTTGAACGACATTCAGGCGCTGGCCGTTACCGACGAGCATTACCGCACCGCCTGCGAGGCGGCGAGCCATACGTTCGCGCGCGGCAGCGTGGGGGCGGGGCGCGGCATGTCGAGCTTCGACCTCAAGGGCGGGATCGGCACGGCCTCGCGAGTCGTCGACGTAGCGGGCATGCGCTGCACGGTGGGCGCGCTCGTGCTCGCGAACTTCGGCCGCCTGCCCATGCTCACGGTCGCGGGCGTGCCGCTTGGGCGCATGCTGGCGGAGCGTCACGCGAAGGACGGCAAGCACGCCGAACCCGAGAAAGGATCGATCATCATGCTGATCGCGCTCGACGTGCCGCTGGACGCTCGGCAGTTGCGCCGCGTGTCGATGCGCGCCGCCGCGGGGCTCGCCCGCACGGGGTCCAGCTATGGCCACGGCAGCGGCGACATTGCCATGGCGTTCAGCACGGCTTACACGTTGCCGCACGATGCGCCGCTGTTCCGCCTGCCGCCGCTTCTCGCCGACGCGCATCTCGATCCGCTGTTCCAGGCGAGCGCGGACTGCGTCGAGCAGTCTATCCTCGACGCCTTGTGGCAAGCCACGACGGTGCATGGCCGCGACGGCCACGTGCGTCTCGCGTTGCGCGACGTAGCGCCGTAAGAGGGATTGCGACGTCTGGAAAAGGCGCCATGGGGCGTCTTTCCAATAATTGCGCCCGATTTGCGCGGCGCCAGTGCGCCATCAAAACGCGATTGACACCGCGTGTGTTTCTTATATGAAATGTGCTGTTCCGCGAGCACAAGCCATGGCTGCATCAGGTTTGGTTGCAGGCGTGTACGTGGAGTTCTGACAGGATGCGTGCGCAAATCCGCTCGGTGGCGTGATGATCCCGTTCAAAACATGGACAAGTCAGCAGGCGCGATCTTGGGGAGATAACCATGCTGGGAATGACACTGGAAGGTGCACTGGGGCTCGGCGATCAATTGCAGTTTTCATCGTTTCCTGAGAATTATTATCGAAATACCGGGCAAAAAATTATCGATGTCGATCGCGCCTGGATATTCGACCATAATCCCTACGTGGTGAGAGACGAGCAACCGGCCAGTGTGCTGAACCTTTGGACACAACAATGGCCGTGGGCAGAACTCGTACCGGCGCCGGAATACGAAAAGAAACCCGTCTATTCATCCATAGCGGAGCGGACCGGCACGATTTTCGGTCACGTTGCCTATTTGCGGCATCCGAGACTTTACCGGTTCGAAGCGCTTCCGACGCTTGAAAAACGAGTCGTCATTCATACGACCGGCAAGCGCATGCCGGTTCAGTCCGCGCACGGTGAAGACCGCCCGCGCTGTCTATCTGGGGAAATCATCGACCACATCCGTCAAGCCTACGCTGGGTATGAAATCATCCAGGTCGGTTCGTTGGACGATGTCGATGCACAGGTTGTCGACTGCCGGGGAATGAGTGATATCTGGGAGGTTGTTCGTCTGATCGCACAGGCGAGGATATATATCGGTGTCGATAGTGGGCCGTACTGGATTGCTTCATGTTTCCCGAAAATCTTCCGGAAGAAAGTGTTGATGCAGTACCCCCCGGAGTTCTTGCGGAACGGTTTTGTGCCGATGCACGCGCTAAACGCGCATACGCATTGGCACGATCATTCCTGTTTCTATTTCAATAGAACGATCGATGACGCAGGCATCACATACGGATATCTAAAGCTCTAGCGGGCTGTTGCGGTGTCCACCCTGCCGGTTTCCATGACGCGTCTGCCCACCTGCAGACGGATGTATGCAGCGCTGGAACTGAAGTTTGAGCTGGGCCTGGTTGTGCTCGCCCAGGCCAGTGCGCGCCATCAAATCAGAATCGACACAGCCCGCGCGTGCTGCGTATCTTGCGGAAAGCCAAAGGAGTGCGTCCTTTTGAGACGCTTGGCGGCCCTTTGCGGTTAGCTTTGCCCCACGCGTGTCCGATCGAAAATACGATCGCGCGTGTCGGCCGGGGAACCTATCGAGAACGCCTGCTATTCCCGGCCTCGAGGCAGGTACTCACAAGGAGACCAACATGCGTGAGAAAGGGGAGGTCGCTGCGCGCCTGATCGATGTGATGCAAGAGGGGATTTACGGTACGGCAACGGAACTGGCGACGCGGGTCAAGGCCGATGCCCGCAGCGTGCGCGCGGTCCTGCGCCTCTGGCTTGAAGCGGGGATCGTTCACGTGGCCGAGGAGGTCGTGCCCGGCCGCGCGCGCGTATTTCGCTATGGCGGCACATCGTCGCCGCCTGCCGGCTTGCCCGGCGCAATGCCCCACAAGCCGCGCCGCGGGCCCGTGGTTGCCGTGGATCGTTGGCCCCAGCTCGATTCCGACCTGGCGGCTGCGGTTGACGCAATGGTTCGCGTACGGGTACGCGAGCCTGTGCGCGTTCGTTGAGCCTCGTCGCCGAGGACGCTCCGCCGAGGGCGCTCCTCGGCGGCGCTCGCGACGGGCATGCGTTAAGGCCTCTGACCGATCGCTAACCCTCAGCCTTCGGCAGCCGGCTGCGCAGCCGCCGCTGCGTTCGCCGTCATGTCGGCGGGCTGCGCCGCGCGGCACAGCGCCGTGAGCCACACGTCCTCGCCATGCGGCGCCACGCGCGCGTGGCCCTGCTCCACCACGAGCCGCCACGTGTCGTCGGGCAGCGAGGCGCGATAAAGCACGCGATAGTCGGCACGGCGCGCGAGCGCATCGTTCACGGCCGCCTCGCGCGCCGCGCGGTCGTCGGGATGGATGTGCTGCGAGAGCTCGACATAATGCCGCGGCGCCTTTGCGGGATCGACGCCGAACAGACGGCACCATTCATCGGACACGATCAGCTCGTCTTGCGCGCGCAGCCAGCGCCATGCGCCGAAGCCCGCGATGCGCGCGGCGTCGTTGAGCAGCTGCAGATTCCGCTGCAGCACGAACTCCGCTTGCTTGCGCGCGCTGATGTCGATGGTGGTGCCCACCACGCGCACGGGCCGCCCCGCGTCGTCGAGCAGCGTGGCGACACGCGATTCGATCCAGCGGATCTGCCCGTCCGGAAGAATGATGCGGAAGTCCCACACGCGCGGGGCCTTGCTGGCGACCAGTTCCTTGAGGGCCTCGTCGTTCAGCCAGATCGAGTCTTCGGGGTGCAGGATCTCCCAGAATTCCTCGTTGCTGTGGATCTCGCGGCCGTAGACCTGCGCGCAGTTGCTCGAGTAGATCAGCTCGTCGGCCACGAGATTCCATTCCCATGTGACGATGCCGGAGGACTCCTGGGCCTGCTTCATGCGCGCTTCGTTCGACATGATCTCGGCCGTGTAGCGGCGGCGCAGGTCGGTCATGGGCAGCTCGGTCGTGCCCGCGAGGCCGAGGTCCTTCACGGCGTCGTCGCCGTAGCGCAGCCAGACCCAGTTCACGTCGAGGAACGCCGCGAGGCGGCGCAGGTTCGAATAGTCGATCTCGCCGCCGCGTGTCCACTTGTGCACGGCGGGGCGCGAAATGCCGACGGCGTCGGCCACTTGCTGCAGGCTCAGCTTCTTGTGCTCGAGCAGCACTTTGAGACGGAACGCGAACGTATCCTCGGACATCCATTTCCCTCTATGACGAATCGCGCGGTCGAACGGGTCGAACGGATCAAGCGGACCAAAAGAAAAGGGCGGCATACGCCCCAGGCCGCCGATCGGGCAGGGCAGATGCCGCCGGTGATGCGCCGGTGATCTCCTGGGCGCGCGGCCCGAACGTCGTTCATCGAGCCGCGTATCAGTCGCTAGTTTAACGGATCGGGGCTTGGGCCGTTCCGCAGGGCGCACTCGCGGCCTCGCGTCGCAGGAGGCCGTTGCACGGCAGCCGATTTACAGGTCGATCACGAGGCGCGGCGTGCGCGAGCGCGATACGCACAGCAGGATGGTCTTCTGCGCGGCCTTTTCGTCGTCGTCGAGATACTGGTCGCGATGGTCGGCCTCGCCTTCGAGGATCGCGACTTCGCAGGTGCCGCACACGCCTTCGCGGCACAGCGACTCCACCGTCACGCCGGCGCGCTCGATGGCCTTGAGGATGGTCTCGTCCTCGCCCACTTCGAGCTCGATGCCCGACTTCGCGAGCACCACCGTGAAGGCCTTGCCGGCCGTATCGGTGGCGGCGAACTGCTCCGAGTGCAGTTGCGCCTTCGGCCAGCCGAGCAGCGCTGCGTTGGCGTAGACGGCGTCGTTCAGGCCCTGCGGGCCGCACACGTAGACGTGCGCGTCGGCGGGCAGGTTCTTGAAAAGCTTGAGCAGGTCGAGGCGCTGGCCCTCGCTATCCACATAGCAATGCACGTTGGCCGCGTGCGGGCCGGCCTTCAATTCATCGACGAAAGCGCCGTGCTCGGGGCTGCGGTACGCGTAATGGAGTTCGAGTTCGAGATCCTCGGGGCGATGCTCGGCGAGCTGCGCGAGAAACGGCGTGATGCCGATGCCGCCCGCGATGAACACATGACGCTTCGCGCCCGGCGCGAGCTCGAACAGATTCGCGGGCGAGCCGATGGCGAGGCGCGTGCCGGCCGCCACCCTGTCGTGCATGAACGCCGAGCCGCCGCGCGAAGCCTCTTCGCGGCGCACGGCAATCTGATACTGACGCGTGTCGTGCGGCGAGCTCAACAGCGAGTACGCGTTGTGGTGCCACGCATCGCCTTCCTGCATCGAGACGAGCACGTGGGCGCCGCCGTTGAACGAGGGCAGCGGCGCGCCATCGGGCAGCGCGAGCGTGAAGCGCTTGATGAGCGGAGTGAGTTGCTCGACGGCGACAACGTCGACAGTGATCGATTCGCGGGCGTTCATGGTGCCTTCCTTTACCGCAGGCCGCCGCGCTCTTCCGCTCGGTTGCGGGCAGGCGCGCGCCTGGGGATGCTTCGTTATTGCCCGTACGGGTATTTCGGGCGGTTGATTCTGAATCCGGAAAAAGGAGCGGATGCGGCGCGGACCGCACCCGCCCGAACGTCAGCGCGCGTTAGCGCGCCACGCCTGCCATGCAGAGGTACTTGATCGACAGGAAGTCTTCGATGCCGTACTTCGAGCCTTCGCGGCCGATGCCCGACTGCTTCACGCCGCCGAACGGCGCGACTTCGTTCGAGATCAGGCCCGTGTTGATGCCGACGATGCCGTACTCGAGCTGCTCGGCCACGCGCCAGATGCGGCCGATGTCGCGGCTGTAGAAGTACGCCGCGAGCCCGTAGATCGAATCGTTCGCGAGCTGCACGACTTCGGCGTCGCTCGAAAAGCGCACGATGGGCGCGACCGGCCCGAAGATTTCTTCGGAGAGGACAGCCATGCCGGGCTTCGCGTCGGCGAGCACGGTGGGCGCGTAGAAGTTGCCGCCGCGTGCGTGCGGCGCGCCGCCCGTGACCACGCGTGCGCCTTGCTGGACCGCGTCGCGTACGAGGCCGTCGACCTTGTCGCGCGCCGCTTCGGTGATGAGCGGCCCGATGTTCACGCCCTCGGCGAAGCCGTCGTCCACCTTGAAGGCGGCCACGCGCTCGGCGAAGCGGCGGCAGAACTCGTCATAGACCGAGTCGTGCACGTAGAAGCGGTTTGCGCAGACGCAGGTCTGGCCCGCGTTGCGGTACTTCGAGAGCAGCGCGCCTTCGATGGCGGCGTCCAGATCGGCATCGTCGAACACGATGAACGGCGCGTTGCCGCCCAGTTCGAGCGAGACCTTCTTGACCGTATCCGAGCACTGGCGCATCAACAGACGGCCCACTTCGGTCGAGCCCGTGAACGTGAGCTTCTTGACGAGCGGGCTCGACGTCATTTCGAGGCCGATCTCGCGCGACTTGCCCGTGACGACGTTGATCACGCCGGCCGGAATGCCGGCCTGCTCGGCGAGCGCCGCGAGCGCGAAGGCCGAAAACGGCGTCTCGTTGGCGGGCTTGATGACGATGGTGCAGCCGGCGGCCAGCGCCGGTGCGGCCTTGCGGGTGATCATCGCGGCCGGGAAGTTCCACGGCGTGATGGCGGCGACGACGCCCACCGGCTCCTTCGTCACGACGAGGCGCTGGTCGGGGTTCGGGCTCGGGATCACGTCGCCGTCGATGCGCTTGGCCTGCTCGCCGAACCATTCGATGAACGAGGCGGCGTAGCCGATCTCGCCGCGTGCCTCGGCGAGCGGCTTGCCTTGCTCGCGCGTCATCAGCTCGGCGAGCGCGTCCTGGTTCGCCATGATGAGCTCGAACCAGTTGCGCAACAGGCGCGCCCGCTCCTTGGCGGTGGTGGCGCGCCAGGCGGGGAACGCGCGGTTAGCGGCTTCGATGGCGGCGCGCGCTTCGGGCGCGCCCATGTTCGGCACGCTCGCGATGCGCTCGCCCGTGGAGGGGTTGTGGACGTCGAGCGTGGCGCCGTCGTTGGCGTCGCGCCACTGGCCGTCGATGTAAGCCTGTTGGCGGAACAGGCCGGGATTCTGCAGGGAATTCATGGGTGTCTCCTGTTGGCCGGAGTGAGTGGGTGAGTACTCACTCCGGCCACATGCTTCGCGGTCGACCAGAGTGAGTGCCCACTCCGGCCCGATGCCAAACGCCGCGCCGCGGCTTCAGTCCTGGTATTGCTGCGCGAGCAGGTTGTGGAAGTGCGCAATGCCGTGCTCGCTGATGCCGCTGCGCTGCTTGTCGACCATGATGCGGCCCTGGCCGCGATAGCCGCGCGACTTCAGGCCCTTCTGCACGCTTTCCACGAGGCGAATGTCTTCCGGGCGGAACACGGTGCGATACCACTCGATCAGCTTTTGCTGCTCTTCGGTCGGCTCGTCGTTCAGGAAGTAGATGTCGTAGTGCTGGAGGGTGACTTCGGCGCTCATCGGAAATTCGTAGATGACCGTCATGAAGTCGCTGCCCGGCGGCACGTTGAACATCGTGCACGGCCACGCCCAGTAGCCGCTGAAGCTCGGGTCCTTCACGGACGGGTCGAGCTTGAACGAGCGCTCCGACGATTGCGCGTGGCCGAACTGCACCGTCCAGTTGCCGTGCAGCGTGTGCGTGTACTGGTCGATCTTCACGGAGTCCGAGAAGCCGGGGTGGGCCGGGCCGCAGTGGTAGCACTCGAGGTAGTTGTCGACGATCGACTTCCAGTTGGCGGGCGTCTCGGTCACGAAGCGCGCGGCCAGCTTGAGGTCGTCGATGACCGGGCAGGCCTTGCGCAGGCTCGCTTCGAGGCCGGGCAGCTGCGCTTCCACGCCTTCCGCATCCGGGTTCAGGTTGATGAACACGAAGCCCGCGTATTCCTCCACGCGCACCGGCACGAGCGTCGAATTCTCCTTGTCGAACGATTCCACGTGGTCGCAGTTGTTGGCGTGCGCGAGCGCGCCGTCGAGCTTGAACGCCCAGGCGTGGTACGGGCAGGTGATGACGTTCTTGGCCTTGCCGCTGCCTTCGAGCAGCTGGTGGCCGCGGTGCGGGCAGACGTTATAGAAGGCGCGCAGCACCTTGTCCTTGCCGCGCACGAGCAGGATGCTCTCGCCCACCACCTCGCGCGTCACGTACGCGTTCGCCTCGGCCAGCTCGCTGCGGTGCGCGACGCAGATCCACGCGTTCTCGAAGATCTTCTTTTCTTCCGCCTTGTAGACCGCCTCGGAGGTGTAGTAGCTCGCCGGGATGGTCCAGGCGAGTTCCGGGTTGGAGCAGAAGTCGGCCGGCAACTTCGGCAGTTCAGGTTTCTTGTGAAATTCGATCGGGAGATAGGTCATGGGGTCCGCCGCACTGGAAGTGGTTAACTGACAGTTACAACAAAACTATGGGTTAACGAAACTATAGGAGAAATCTCATCGGCAGTGGATCAGGGTTATCCCTCGATGCGGTACCAAAAGAATGCCGTTTTGATGCAAAACGCCTATTCTTACCGTTTGAAATCAATAAGGATTGACTTAACGCATTGCAAATGGATTTCTCGGCAGACGTCAATAGGAGGATCCGATAGTGAGACGAAACCGCTCAGCCTGCGTACCATTGTTAACCAGTAGTTTGATGTTAACCGCAGGATAACCACGCCGTGTCAGGACACTGGAACTTCTGGTATCGGGATCGGCGTGGGAGGCGGAGCCGCGTCACGCGGCCCCGCTCGAGCCACCCCACTACTGGAGGAGACATGTCACAAGACGCAATCGCCGACGCGCTGGCCAACGAGCCCTCGCGCAGCAAATCGCGGATCGAATCACGTTCGATCGATTACGTGCCGCTTGCCGAGCGCAAGGGCAAGGCCTGGCACCTGTGGCCCGTGTGGTTCACGGGCGACGCGAACCTCGCGACCATCGCGGCGGGCGCCATCGGCATCAGCATGGGGGGGAACCTGTTGTGGAGCGCGATCGCCATCGTGCTCGGCAATGTGCTGGGCACCTTCTTCATGGCGTTCCATTCGAGCCAGGGGCCGCAGCTCGGGCTGCCGCAGATGATCCAGTCGCGCCCGCAGTTCGGCTACATGGGCGCGTTGCTCGTGTGGGTGGTCGCGCTCGTCACCTATATCGGCTACAACTCGTTCAACCAGCTCATGGCGGGGCAGACCGCGCATCACCTGCTCGGCACCGAGCCGCATGTGAGCTACATCGTCTTCACGGTGGTGTCGGTCGCGCTGGCGGTGTTCGGCTATGACCTGATCCACAAGGCGCAGCGCTGGCTCGCGTTCGCGCTGCTTGCCGCGCTCACGATCTTCAGCATCGGCATGTGCGTGAAGGTGCAGTTCCCCGCTGGCCAGCTGAGCCTCGCCGGCTTCAAGACCACGCCGTTCCTCGTGCAGCTCTTCTCGGCGGCGGCCTATCAGCTCTCGTGGTCGATCTACGTTTCGGACTACTCACGCTACCTGCCGCCCAATACCGGCGTGCGCGCCACCTTCTGGTGGACCTTCCTGGGCGCGCTCATTGGCGGCATCTGGATGATGCTGGTGGGCACGGCGGCCGCGGCGCTGAACTCGCAGATCGAGATCTCGGATGCGGTCCAGCGCGCGGGCGACATGATCTTTCCGGGCTTCGGCACGGTCACGCTGCTGCTCTCGCTGCTGGGGCTGCTCGCCATCACGGGCCTGAACTTCTACGGCGCGTCGCTTACGCTGCTCAGCATCACCGACTCGTTCAAGCCGCTCAAGTCGAACGCCACCAAGCGCATCGTGAGCCTGGTCGTGGTGGCGGTGATGGCGACGTCGCTCGCGTTCTCGGCCTCGGATAACTTCATGGGCAAGTTCGGCGACTTCCTCGGCATCCTCGGCTATCTGTTCACGCCGTGGACCGCGATCAACCTCATCGACTTCTTCGTCGTGCGTCACTCGCACTACTCGGTGCGCGAGATCTTCAACCCGCGCGGCATTTACGGTCGCTGGAACTGGCGCGGCCTGACCGCGTACGCAGTGGGCTTCGTCGCGATGATTCCGTTCTTCAAGACCGACATGTACACCGGTCCGGTCGCCCGCGCGCTGGGCGGCACCGACATCGCGATGCTCGTGGGCCTGCCCGTGGCCGCGCTGGTCTACCTGTGGACCTGCCGCTCGCTCGACATCGAAAAAGAACGCCAGCTCGTGCGCGAAGCCGACCGTGGCCTGAACTGACCCCCGCTGACTATTAAAACATCATGAAATCGAAGCATAAATTGCGGAATACAGTACTCCTGACGGCTTTGCGGGCGGCGATGCTCGCGCTCGCCGCGCTGCCGATGGCCTCGCATGCGCAAAGCAGCGTCACGCTCTACGGCGTGATCGACGCCGGCGTCACCTACGTCTCCAACGCGGGCGGCTCGCATCAGGTGAAGTTCGACGACAGCGTCTCATACGCGAACCGCTGGGGCGTCAAGGGCACCGAAGACCTGGGCGGCGGCAACAAGGCGATCTTCGAGCTGGAGAGCGGCTTCCGTCTGGGCAACGGGCAGATCTCGAACGGCGGCTCGCTCTTTGGCCGTGCTGCCTATGTCGGTCTGCAAGGCGACTGGGGCACGCTCACGTTCGGCAATCAGATCGACATGACGCAGGAGATGGTCTACATGTACAACGTGTCGGGATGGGCGAGCGGCTATGCGATCAACCAGGGGGACTTCGACCGCATGAACGGCGACCATCTGCCGAACGCCGTGAAGTTCATGTCGAACACGTACGGCGGCTTCCAGTTCGGCGGCATGTATTCGTTCAGCAACACGCCGGGCGACTTCCACACGGGCAGTGCGTGGAGCGTGGGCGCGCAATATCAGCATGGCGCGTTCTCGATGGGCACGGCGTACACGCAGTTGAACAACCCCTCAGGCATCTACGCGTTCGATCCGTATGCGCAGATCGGTGTGAGCTCGTTCTTCGGCAAGCCTACCGTGAGCGTCGATTCGGCCACGGGCGCGATCACGGACCTCTACGCGAATACGGCGTTCCCGGTGGACAAGCAGGGTGCGTTCGGCGTGGGCGCGAGCTACGCGATCGGCAATGTCACGCTGATGGGCGACTTCACCTACACGCAAATCAAGGCGTTCGGGCAGAGCGAGCACATGCAGGTGGGCGAAGGCGGCGCGAGCTGGCAGATCACGCCTTCGACGAGCCTCATCGGTGGCTACCAGTACACGCACTTCGACGGGCACCACTGGAACCAGCTTTCGGCGGGCCTGCATCATCTGCTCTCGAAGAACACGGATGTCTACATCTCCGGCGACTGGTTGAAGGCGTCGCAAGGCGTGGATGCGGTGATCGGCTATAGTTTTACGCCATCCACCACGACCACGCAGGCTGACGTGCGCATCGGCATGCGCCACTCGTTCTGATGCCACCGTGAAGCGGGCGGGGCCGCTGCGCCCCGCTTCGCGCCACGTAGTTGCCAGCGCGTTTGCCTCATTACCTGCCATGAAACTTCCCGGCTCTCCCGAACTCGACGACCTGCGTGTGTTCTGCATGGTCGCCCGCAAGTCCAGCTTCAGCGCGGCAGCCGAGGCGCTTTCCGCGTCGGCCGCCTACGTGAGCAAGCGGGTGGGCGTGCTCGAGGCGAGTCTCGGCACGCGTTTGCTGCACCGCTCGACGCGCCGCGTGGCGATGACGGCGGCGGGCGAGCGCGTGTTCGCGTGGGCCGAAAAAATCCTCGACGACGTCGACCAGCTCGTCGAAGACGTCTCCAGCACGCGGCGCATGCCGCGCGGCACGCTGCGCGTGTCGAGCAGCTTCGGCTTCGGCCGCAAGTTCGTCGCGCCCGCGCTGGCGGACTTGCAGGACCAGTATCCGCAACTGAACGTGCGGCTCGATCTGTTCGATCGCGTGGTCGACGTGGCGGGCGAGGGCTTCGACCTCGACGTGCGCATCGGCGACGAGATCGCGGGCCATCTGATCGCCAGGCGCCTCGCGACCAACTATCGGGTGCTGTGCGCCGCGCCCGCGTATATCGAGGCGCACGGCGCGCCGCAGAGCATCGCGGATCTGGAGTCGCATGCGTGCCTCGCGATCAAGGAGCGCGACCATCCGTTCGGCGTCTGGCGTCTCGATTCAGGTGGCGAGACCGTTGGCGTGAAGGTGACGGGGCCGCTCTCGACGAACCACGGCGAGGCCGCGGTGCAATGGGCGCTGGCGGGGCGCGGCATCGTGCTGCGCTCGATCTGGGACGTGCAGCCCTTGCTCGACGAAGGGCGGCTGCAGCGCGTGCTGCCCGACGTGACGCAACCGGCCAATGTATGGGCGGTGTTTCCGGAGCGCCTTGCGCAATCGGCCAAGGTGAAAGTGTGCGTGGATTTTCTCGCCGAAGCGTTCGCGCAGGCCGGGATCGGCGGCGGCGCCGATGCACCGGCACCCAGTACGGCTGCAAACACGCCTGCAAACGCGGCTGCAGATACGGTTGCAAGGGAGCGCAACATCGAATCCGATTGAAAAGGAGGAGCTTTCCGTGATTGATCTTGCCCATGTCCGTTCGTTGCTCGAGGCGCGGCGCTCAGGCCATAGCCTCGCAGGGGACTTCTATACGGCCCCCGCGCTGCACGAACTCGACATCGACGCGGTGTTCTCGAACGAATGGCTGTTTGCCTGCAACGTGGCCGAGATTCCGCACGCGGGCGACTACGTCACGCTCGATATCGGCAAGACCTCGGTGGTGGTGCTGCGCGACAAGGATGGTGGCGTCAACGCATTCTTCAACACCTGCCGGCATCGCGGCTCGCTGCTCTGTACCGAGCCGCAAGGGCATGCGAAGCGGCTCGTCTGCCCCTATCACCAGTGGGTCTATGAACTCGACGGCAGCCTGCTGAGCGCACGGCAGATGCCCACCGGCTTCGACCGCGACGCACACGGATTGCGCCCGGTCCACGTCGAAGTGATCTGCGGCATGGTCTATATCTGCATCGCCGACACGCCCCCCGATATTGCGCGCTTCAAGGCGGCCGTCACGCCGTATATCGTGCCGCACCGTCCCGAGCGCACCAAGGTCGCGTATTCGGAGACCCTCGTGGAGGACGCGAACTGGAAGCTCGTGATCGAGAATAACCGCGAGTGCTATCACTGCGTGGGTAATCATCCCGAGCTGCTGGCCACGCTGATCGAGTTCGCGCTGCCCGACGACCCGCGCGCCAACCGCGATTTCCAGCTATTGATGCAGGAAAAGACGGCGCTTTGGGACCGCCTTGGCTTGCCGCATCTGCCCGCGAATGGCGGCACGGAGTTTCGCTGCATCCGCCTGCCGTTCCATCGCGGCGCAGTGTCGTTTACCTCGGATGGGCGCCCCGCATGCAAGAAGCTGCTTGGCGATTTCACCGAGCCCGATATCGGCTCCGTGCGGATGTTCAGGGTTCCAAACAACTGGAATCACTTTCTCTCGGACCATATCATCCACTTCCGCGTGCTGCCGCTCTCGGCCACGCAGACGGTGCTCAAGACGACCTGGCTCGTGCATGAAGACGCCGTCGAAGGCGTGGATTACGACATCGAGACGCTCACGCAAGTCTGGCGCGCGACCAACGATCAGGACGCCACGCTGGTGGCGCACAACCAGCGCGGCGTGAGTTCGAAGGGGTATCGGCCGGGACCTTATGCGCCTTCGGAGTTCATGCTGACCAATTTCACCGACTGGTATGCGGGGAAGCTGGCGACGTATCTCGAAGGTCTGCCGTCGCGCCATGCGCCGATCCGGCTCGCGATGGCGCCGGCGTGAGACGAGCGCTGTGCGCGGGCGGCTGCATGAGCCATTGCGCGAGCCTTTCGTGCACGGCGGCACGCGTGAAGATCTCGAAGTGATTCGTGTCGGGGAGCACCGTGAACGTGGTCGCCGGGGATTCCCGCTCGAATAGTGCCCGCAGCCGTTGCGCGTCGACGGCCTCGTCATGCTCGCCAATCAGCACCGCGCCACGATCCGCCAGCTTTCGCACGTCGGCGGCGTAACGTGTGCGCGGCTGATAGGAGATGCAGAGCCGGTGCGAATAGGCGAGCGTTTCCGAGCCGTCCCGGAATCGCGCGGGCTTGTTGAATTCGATGACCGGCAGCGCGTCGAAGCCGCGCATGCCAAACCCGTTCAGGATGCTCAATCCCATGATGCGCGCGAGGCTGACCTGTGCCCAGCCGCCCGCCGACCGGCCTCTGAGCGTGGTGGAGGTTGGAATCACGGGGCTCAGCATCAGGAAACGCGAGGCTAGCTTCGCGTAGGCACCGCCCGCAAAGCGGATCACAAACCCGCCTCCGCTCGAATGGCCTCCAAGCACGACGGGTCCATCGAAATGCTGTCTGCGCAGCTCGGCGATCAGATCCGCGATATCGTCTTCGAGCTGGCCCACGTAATCGATATCACCGCGGCGGCGGCCGGACAGATAGTGGCCACGCAGGTTCGGCAGCACGACCTTGGCCGCGCCGGCAGCGGCAATCGCGGCGGCCAGATGATGGTAGGAGCGTCCGTGAGCGGACGATCCGTGGATGAACACCAGTATCTGCTCCGCCGCCGAATCATAAAACCGCCAGGCGAGCTGCTCGCCATCTCTGGCCGTGTATCGGCGCAGTGCCGGCAAATCGGCTTCCGGCGTTCGGGGCAAGGCATCGAAGCCAAACACGTCCCGTTCCTCCTCCTCGCGCGCCGGGCGTGGGGCAATCGCGGCCAGTGCAATGGCAACGGCGATAACCGCGAGCGTCGCCACGAGCATGTGCAGCATCCCAAACAATATGACCACGGGTGTCTCCAGTATTGATGGGTCTTGAATGCGCCGCCACGGCTTCGCGGCGGCGCTTCCTGCCGGTCACACGAGGGGGAGGTAGATATCGGTTTGCCACTGGTCGTGAGGCGTTTCCGGCCAGGCGCTCAGGTAGTGGAAGAACAGCGGATGGTCCCGCAGCTCTTCTCCGCTCGAGGGCAGCCAGTCGCGATAAATCGGGTAGATGCTTTCACCCACGTGGTCGGTCGAGCCGATATGGCGGACCACCGCGCAGCGTCCGCCCGGAATGACGAGCTCGCGCACACCATACGCGTTCGGCGCAACGGGCTCGTTGATCTCGCCGCAAATATCGAAGCGAAAGTCGTCTGCCGGGGTGGTGTCCGGGTTGCTGCGCGGGATGCCGAACGTGCGGCTGGTTTCGATCGGCGATTGGCCGCTTTGCTTGCGCCAGTCGATGAACTTGCGCACGCTCTCGTTCACGAGCCCAGTCGGGCCGCAGTGTTCGAGCGCTGCGACGCGCGTTTCGGAAAAGTCGACAATTCGGACTTGCATGGTGAGCTTCCTCGTAAGGTAGGGGACGACAAAGGTTGCACTCCAGACCTGCCAGTTCGGATGCTGGCGGAACGCGCTTGGCGCCATGCCGAACGCACGCTTGAATGCGCGGCTGAAGGCTTCGGGGCTGTCGAAGCCGGCGTCGAGCGCGGCATCGAGCACCGTGCACGCGTCCTGCGCGGCGAGCCGATGGGCCGCTCGGCGCAAACGCATCAGCTGCACGTAGCGCGCCACCGGCACGCCCACGTAGGCGGCAAACTGGCGGTGGAAGTGGAACCGGGAGAAGTGAGCGATCTGGCTCAGCGTGTCCACCGACAGGTCGCCTTCAAGGTTCGCGTCGATGTGTGCGAGTACGGCGTCGAAACGTTTCGTGTAGGCGCGTGTGGCGTCGGTGTGGGCTTGCATGGGCTGGAGCAATCAAAGCTGCGATGGACGTATGATCGCCCAGATGCGCCGCTGCGCACCTAGCCGCGCTTGCTCTATTGAGTGAATTGCCCGAGGGGTGTTGCGGCGGGGGAGAGCGCCGCATGCTGCAGATTTGCGATGATGCCCCCCGCCTGGCGCAGGGGAGCAGGGGCCGGGATCGCTCAGATACTGGCCTGATTCACGCGCTTCGTCAGTTCTTCCGCGCTTTCCTTGCGCTCGCTGTACCGGTCCACGAGATACGGACCGATATCGCGGGTCAGCAACGTGAACTTGACCCGTTCCTCCATTACGTCCACGACGCGGTCGAAATACGCCGACGGCTTCATGCGGCCGGCTTCGTCGAATTTCATGAAAGCCTTGGCCACCGACGACTGGTTCGTTTTCGCGGGCTGCAATTGCGCGATATCGGGAACGCGGAACAGCGCGGGGTCGACTTGTGGCAGGTCAGTCATGGTGTTTCTTCTGTAGTCCTCAGGCACATTCGTACCAGTCTTTTGAACGGTTGACGATGCGCACCACCAGCAGCATGACCGGCACCTCGATCAGCACGCCCACGACCGTTGCAAGCGCGGCGCCCGAGTGGAAACCGAACAGGCCGATCGCGGTGGCGACAGCCAGCTCGAAGAAGTTCGATGCGCCAATCAGCGCCGACGGGCAAGCGATAGTGTGCTTTTCGCCGACGGCGCGATTGAGCCAGTACGCCAGCGCCGAGCTGAAGAACACCTGGATCAGGATCGGCACGGCGAGCAGCACGATGACGAGCGGCTGCTTCAGGATGGCCTCGCCCTGGAACGCGAACAGCAGCACCAGTGTCGCGAGCAGCGCCGTGATGGACCAGGGCCCGATCTTCGCCATGGCCGAGTCGAAGGCCGCCTGTCCTTTGCCGAGCAACACCTTGCGCAGGATTTGCGCGAGGATCACCGGGATCACGATGTAGAGCACGACCGAGGTGAGCAGCGTCGCCCACGGCACCGTAATCGCGGAGATGCCGAGCAGGAGGCCGACGAGGGGCGCGAAAGCGACCACCATGATGCTGTCGTTGAGGGCGACCTGCGAGAGCGTGAAGAGCGGATCGCCGCCGGTCAGACGGCTCCAGACGAACACCATCGCTGTGCAGGGCGCCGCGGCCAGCAGGATGAGGCCCGCGACATAGCTGTCGAGTTGCGCGGCGGGCAGCATCGGTGCGAAGAGGTGCTTGATGAAAAGCCAGGCAAGCAGGGCCATCGAGAACGGCTTGACCAGCCAGTTCACAACGAGCGTCACGCCGATCCCCTTGATGTGCTGGCGGACTTCATGCAGCGAGCCGAAGTCGACCTTCACGAGCATCGGGATGATCATTACCCAGATCAGCAGGCCGACCGGGAGATTGACCTGAGCGTATTCCATCCGGCCGATCGTCTGGAAGACGGCTGGCAGAAGCTGGCCGAGCAGGATGCCGGCGACGATGCACAGCGCGACCCAGACGGTCAGGTAGCGCTCGAAGAAGCTGATGGCCGGCTTCGTTGCGGTCTTGCCCGAAGCGGCAACATTGGGGGTGTTCATGGGACAACTCAGTGGAGCAGGGTTCAGCTTTGCAGGATGTCGTTCAGCACTTGCTGAAGCTCGGCATTGCTGAGACGGTCCAGCGGAAGCTCGAGCAATTGCAGCATGCGATAGCCGATCGCCTGGCGTGTCAGCTCGAACGCTTGCCGCTTGCCTTCGTCGCCGCCTGGCGCGTTCGACGGGTCGGCGTACCCCCAGTGGACCTTGACCGGGCTGCCCGGCCAGAACGGACATTGTTCGGCCGCCGCGCTGTCGCAGACCGTGATGACGATGCGCATCTGCGCAGCGCCGTCTTGCGCGAATTCATCCCAGCTTTTGCTGCGATAGCCTTCGGTATCGATACCCGCGTTCGTCAGCGCTTCGAGCGCGAACGGATTGATGCGGCCGCTCGGGGCGCTGCCTGCGCTGAACGCGCGAACATCCTTGCCGAGCTTGCGGGCCCAATGGTTCAGCATGCCCTCGGAGAGCACGCTGCGCGCGGAATTGTGGGTGCAGAGAATGAGTACGTTCGTGGTCATTTCAGAAGATGCCTTATCGCTTGCCGGTATAGGCCAACGGGTTTGCCGCGCGGAGCGCAGCGAACCGAAACAGAAGGCCCTCCATCAGCATTTGCATGCGTCCGCGCCCGGCTCGAGGCAAGCCTGGCCCTGGCAGCAGTTTTCGGTCAGATAGCCCAGCAGCGCGTTCATCTGCCCGAAGGCGGTCCGATAGATCAGGCTGCGCCCATCGCGCTCCTGCGTGATCAGCCCCGCGTGCATCAGCTCTTTCAGATGAAAGGACAGCGTCGCGTTGGGGATATCGAGTTGTTCGGCGATGGTGCCAGGCGTCAGACCCGCGGGACCGGCCACGACCAGCATCCGGAACACACGCAGGCGAAGCCCGTGAGCAAGTGCCGCAAGGGCGCGGATAACATCGTTCTCTTCCATATTTCCAATATAATAGAAATGAAGATGATCGGCAAGCGAGTCACCAAACCGATGATTGAGCAAACGCCACGACTGATACCGTTAGCGGGCCGTTTTCATCGATATTTGGGGTCGAACGCGTTATGTGCGCCGTGAATGAATGCGCGAATCGATGCGGACTGGGAAATGCGCCGGGCGGCGAGGAGGGAGGGCGCGCACTGTCGTGTGAAACCGGACAGCGGCGCCTTTCGAGATGCGCTGGCGCTAGCTGCGCCAGGCGGAGCCGGGGCGGGCGGCGCAGTGGCCGTCCCGCTCCGGTATAGGCTTACTCGGCGGTTGCGAGCTGGCCTTTGGCTGCAGCGCCTTCAGCGCGATCATGGCTTTGCTGGTGCGCGCGCGCGAGGCGGCCCATCAGCGGCAGCAACAGGATGGCGAGCAGCGCGCCAGCGGCCGCGAGCCAGCCGAGGCCGTTGAAGAGCTTCTCGTAGAGCGGCAGCGATTCGAGCGGCGAGAGGCTGCCCTCGGGCATCTTCGCGTACGTGGCAACCACGCTGCCGAGGTATTGCGACACGCCCGTGGCCACGAAGTACGCGCCCATCATGAAGCCGCTCATGCGTGCGGGCACATAGCGCGCGATCATCGCGAGGCCGAGGCCGCTCACGAGCAGCTCGCCGAGCGAGTAGAGGCCGTAGCCCGCCACCATGAACCACGACGAGACGCGGCCTTCCACGGCGTAGCGGCCGCTCGCCGCGAACACGAAGAAGCCCGCTGCCACCACGACGAAGCCGAGCGCATATTTGGCTGCGACCGGCACGTCGCCGCCGCGGCGCGCGAGGCCCGAGTAGATGGCCGCGAGGATCGGGCTCATCACCATGATCCAGATGGGGTTCAGCGCCTGGAACTGCGCGGCGCTCCAGCTAAAGAGCGTGGTGCCGAACAGGTTGAACGCGGGGTCGACGTTGTGCACCGCGAACAGCGTGAGCGAGGTCGACATCTGCTGGTAGAACACGAAGAACAGGATCACCTGCAGCGTGAGGATCAGCGCCGCCGTGAGACCCGCGCGCTCCTGGCGCTCGCAGGTGACGAGCATCCAGCCGAAGATCGCGAGAATGGCCGCAGCCGCCGTGTAGACGCACGCCACGGCGAGCTTCTTGTCCTTGAGCACGAACAGCGTGGCCGTGCCGAGCACGGCGGCGCCGATCAGCACCCACGCGAGGCGCTTCCACTGTACGGGCTCGGCGTCCGGCGCGGAGCCGATATGCGCGAGCGTGCGATGCATGAGGAAGAAGTTGGTGATACCGAGCGCCATGCCGCCGCAGCAGACCGCGAAGGCGGTGTGCCAGCCCCAATGGTCCTTGATCCACGGCGTGAGCAGCATCGAGAACGTCGAGCCGATGTTGACCGCCATGTAGTAGATCGTGAACGCGGCGTCGATGCGCGATTCGTCGCCTTCATAGATGCGGCGCACGAGGTTAGCCGCATTCGACTTGAACAGGCCATTGCCGACCACGATCACGCCGAGCGCGGCGTACATGAGCGTGAGCCCGTCGTTGGGGAGCGCCAGCAGCAGATAGCCGGAGAGCAGGATGACCGCGCCGATCAGCATCGAGCGGCGCGCGCCGAGCACGCGGTCGCCGATCCAGCCGCCGATTGCCGGCGAGGCATAGACGAGCGCGGCAAACGCGCCCCAGGTGAGGGTCGCATGCTCTTCCGTGAAGCCGACCCGTTGAACCATGAAAAGAACGAGCAGCGCCGCCATGCCGTAGTAGCCGAAGCGCTCCCACATCTCGATCAGGAAAATTGTCGAGAACGATTTCGTCCTGGAAACCGATGAATTCATTGTGACCTCAATTTGCTGCGAAGGTGGCGAAGACACGCGTTTTGCGTGTGAAGCGCGCGGCAACTTACGCCAGACGTTGCGCGGCTTGCGTTGACGGCGCTTATGGCGCCCCTTGATTTCATGCCTCCTCCTCGACCGGTGTGCGGATCACGCAGGCACCAGGCTTACAATTTCATATTTCTTGCGTTGGTCCGGCGGTGGCGCTTGCGGGTCTCGCTGGCGCACGTTTCCGGTGCCGGATCGTATAAGTGAGAATCCGACAGGGCGCAAGGGTATCAAATCAGATTTACACTTATCAAACAAATTTTGATGATTTTTTGCGTGCCTGATCCGGTTTCTGCCTGTGGAAACCCGGATGTGGCCGTGCGGGGCTTGGGGAGAAGGTCCGCGTGCAGTGGCAGCGGCTGAATCAGGCGCGCTGGACGTTCTGCGGAAAATGTGCAGGAGTCCCAAGCCTGGAAGCCATGTTCTGGCTACGATTCGGACCCGGGCGACAGGGCGTACCGGCTCGTCGTGGACGTGCCGCTCGAGGTGTTCGGATCGATGCGGCACCAGCGCCGATCAACGCCGATCAGCGCCGGCCAGTGCCGCTCAGTCGCGCGCGGCCACTGCCGGGCCGGCGCTTCACGCGCTTTTCTTGGCTGGCACTTTGGCTGGCGTCCTGGTTGGCGCTTTTGCCCGCGTGCTCGCCGGCGCTTTCTTCGTCTTCTTGATCTGGTTGAATTCGATGGCCGCGCGAATGAGCGCCTTCAGGGCGCGCGCATTGACCTTGTCGCCCTCGAAGAAGTCGATCGCGCGCCGCGCATTGCCATCGAGCCCGGCGTTGAACAGCTTGTCGGGGTCGGGGAGGCTCGCGCCGTACTGGAACGTGAGCTTCACCTTGCCCTTGTGCGCATTGGCGACCGCGATGATGCCGTCGCGATACCACACGGGGCTGCCCATCCACTTCCATTCCTCGACGATCTCCTTGTCCGCATCGAGGATGGTCTTGCGCACGGCGGCGAACGTGGCACCGCGCCAGTCGGTGATGCCAGCAATCAACGCGTCGATTTGCTCGGATGGGGTCATGGGCGCTCCCTGTCTTGTTGTCGGCTGTTTGATCGTCGGCATTGCAGCCGGAACCCGATGTGCCACTGCCGGCGGCGGGCGGAGGCGCCATTATCCAACTTGGCGCCATTGCCCGTATTTTGCGGGGACGGCGAGCAGTGCGCCCGTCCGTTGCCATGACGTCCGACTATGCCTTAGTGGCGCGATTGACCGGAATCCGCGCGTCGATGCCGGACTGGCCGTCGCGGTTCATCCACATGACGGCCTGTGCGGAGCAAGTTCAAACGTGAGTTGTCCTGAACCGAAGGACGGGCGCGCTAGTCCGTGGATTCGAGCAGCCCGAGCATGAGCGCGCGGCGCACCGCGTGCTTGCGCGAACTCGCATCGAGCTTGCCGAACAGATTCTTCAGGTGCCACTTGATGGTTTCTTCGCCCACGCCCATCGCAAGCGCGATTTCCTTGTTCGACAGCGTGCGCCCGAGCAGTTCGAGGATCTCGCGCTCCTTGGGCGTGAGGACGACGCCCGACACCGCGCGCGTTTGCGGTGCTGCGCGAATCACGCGGGGTGCGGCGATCGGGTTCGGGCCGCGCGCGGCGGCGCCGGGCGTGGTTTCGAGCGTGCGCCGCGCCCAGTCCGCCACGGCGGGGTGCAGATCGGAGAGCGTGCGGGCGAGATGGAAGGTCTGCGCGAGGTCGATGGCTTCGATGAGCAGCGCGCGGCCGCTTGCGCCCGTCTGCTCCAGCGCGTAGGCGCGCAGCGCCATGATCGCGATGCCGTCGCAGCGGCGCTTCATGGCGTCGGCAAGCTGTGCCGCCTCATCGAGCGTGTCGAGCGCCTGTTGCCAGCGGCGCGCGGCGATGGCGGCGTTCGCCTGGGCGAGTGCCCGCATCAGCAAGATTTGCCGGCGCCATAGCGGCCGTTGCGGCGCGGCTTCGTTGAGCACGAGCTCGTCGATGCGCTGCATGAGCGCCTCGCAGGTCTGCACGCGATAGCAGCTCGCGTGCAGGCGCACCTGTTCGGCCAGGCTCGCCATGGACAGGCGCGGCAGCCGCCGCGTCACGCCGAGCGCATGCAGCGATTCGAGCAGGTCGAGCGCCCGGTGCTCGGCGCCGCGTGCCGCGGCGATGCGAGCCGCCGTGCGCCACGCAAGGATCACGGTGTCCGGGGTTCCGCTGCGCTCGAGCACGTCGAGCCGGTTGGCGAGCAGGGCGGCCGCTTCATCGACGCGGCCGGTTTCGTAGGCAAGCGTCGCGCATAACGTGGCCAGCATGCAGCTGAGCGGATGGCGGCGGCCTAGATCCGCATCCGCGCTGGCGAGCGCCGGCGTCAACACGGCGTCGGCCAGTTGAAGCTGACCCTCCCAGAGGTAGCTGAGCCCGACCACGAAGGCGCCCCAGCGCCCCACGTAGCTTTGCTGCGCGGGCTCACGCGGCGCGCGCGGCAGGCGCTGCTGGAACTGCCGGGCCTGGGCGGGCTCGCCCAGCGCGAGCGCACGCGCGCCGAGCCGGTTCGCGTGCACCTGGGCGAGCCACGGCTGAGCGTTCGGTGCCGCGTCCATCCATGGCTCGAACAGGGCGATGCAGCGATCGATATCGTCCGCGAAGTACGCGGCGGCGCTCAGGATCAGCGCGCATTCGTAGCGCAATTCGGCATCCACGCCCGGGCCCGCGAGCACACGTTCGACTTGCCGGCCGGCCTCGGGGTGGCGCTCGCCGAGCGCAAGCGCCCATGCCGCGGCAAGCCGCAGGCGCGGGCGCGCTTCGAGCTCGGCCTCGGGCAGCAGTTCGAGCCACTCCAGCATGGCGCTCAGGTGACCCTGGCGCACGGCGTCCAGCAGGCTGCGCTCCGCCAGCTCGAACGCGAGCCGCTTCTGCCCAGCCGCGTGCGCATGGCGCGCCGCCCGTTCAGTCATGCCTTGCTCCGCGAGCCAGGCGGCGGCGCGTGCGTGCAATTGCACCTGTGTTTGCGCCGGGGTTTGCGTCGGGGGGTGTGTCCGGGCTTGAGTCTGAAATTCCACGCCCTCGGCCTGCGGCCCTTGCGCGAGGCGCGCGCGCAGCACGTCGCGCACGAGCCCATGGAGCTGGAGCCATTCGTTGCCGTCCGCAGCCGTGAAAATCGGCGTGTCGCGCGCGAGACGCGCGAGTTGCTCCGCCGCTTGCGCCTCGCCGGTCAGCGCGGCGCACAGTGCCGGGTGGAGCGTGTCGACGATGCTGATGCGCGTGAGGAAGTCGACATCGGCAGGCGCGAGCCGGGCGATCAGCGCCTGCACGAGGCGCTCGCGCAACTCGCCGGACACGCCTTCCAGCGGCTCGACGATCCGGCGCGGATCGCTCGCGCGCTCCATGGCGGCCAGCGCCAGTTGCAGGCCCAGCGGCCAGCCTTCGCAGAGCTCGAAGAGGCGCGCGCTGGCGTCGGCGTCGATGCGTTCGCCGAAGCGCGCGGCCGCGAGCGCGATGGTTTCGTCGACCCTGAAACGCAGGGTGTCGGTATCCACCCGCGCGCACTGGCCGTAGGCGAGCAGATCGGCGAGCGGCGCGTCGAGCCCGTGCCGCGCCGCCACGATCGTGCGCAGGTTCGGCGGCGCGTTGTGCAGGATATAGGCGAGCGCATGCACGCCGGAGGCGGGCAGCCGTTCCGCTTCGTCGACGATCAGCACCAGCTCGAACGAAAGCTGTGCCACCTCCGCGAGCCAGGCCGTCACGCCTTCCAGCTCGTGCGCCGCGCCGACCACGCCGTCGGCCAGATGGCGCGCGAAGGCCGGACGCGCGCAGGCCGTGCGCACCGCCTGCACGAGGCCGGGCACGAGACGCTGCGCGTCGTCGCGCTCATCGGCCGAAAACCAGCCGACGGCGGTGCCCCGGGCGAGATGTTCGCGCCGCCAGAGCGCCAGCAATGAGGTCTTGCCGAACCCCGCCGGCGCCTGCACCAGCACCGCCGGGCACTCGCGCACGGCCGCGTTCGCGGCGCCCAGCCGCGCGCGCGTGAACAGGTGCGCCGGCTCGCGCGGCGCGATGGTTTTCAGGACGAACTCGCTGGCGGCGCGCCCGGCGCCCGGGGCGCCTGGGGCTGAGGGGGGGGCTGCGGGGGGCACTGAGGGGGGCATCGGGCAGGCAGGATCGAATCGGTCGACCAGTCTTGCGGGCTGGCCGGTGCAGGGGGGCGGCCTGAAAGCATCGGCTGGACAGGCGGCCCGCGTCAAGCCCCCCGCGCTTTAAGCCCCCCCGCGCGGAGGGGGGCGGTTGTGCACCGCGCCGCTACCATGCTTTCAAGGCCGGCGAGGCCGCAAGCGACGCACGCCGGCTGCGCACCGGACGGAAGCGGCGCCGTACGGAAGCGGCACCAGACGGAAGCGGCACCAGACGGAACCGCAACCAGGACCCGGGCGGCACATGCGAGGCCCGCATCCTTTGCCTGGCGGATTTATGTGAGCTTGAGTCCATGTATCGCCATTTCCTCGTTCTCGTGGATGACTCTGACGCCGGCATCGACACCGTGGCTCATGCGGTTGCGTTGGCGCGCTCGGTTGGCGCGCGCGTGACGTTCATGCACTGGGTGCGCGAACCGCGGGAGGGGGCGCGGGCGGCGTCCGGGCGCCTGCTCGACGATTGCGTGCGCGAGATGGTCGCCGCGAAGGCCGAGGCGGCGGCGCGTGCGCTGGGCGTGCCGTGCGAGTCGATGCGCGTGACTGGTGCCACTGCGCAGCGTGCACTAGCGAGCGATGCCGGCGCTCGCGGCTGCGACCTCGTTTGCGTCGCGGCGCAGGCGGTTGTGGCGCGAGATGGCGTGGGCGAGGCTGCCGATGCCGACGCCGACGCCGACGCCGACGCCGACGCCGACGCCGATGCCGATGCCGACGCCGACACGGGCATCGCGGCAGGCTCGGTTGCCGCGCCGTTCGCGGCCGCCAACGTGCCGGTGCTCAGTTGCGCCGTGCGGCGCAGCCCGGCTGCGGCGCGTGTGGTGGCGACGCTCTACCGCGCCCATCGCGCCACGGCCGTCGCGCTGTGCGAGCGGCTGGCCCATAACGGGCTGGCCCATAACGGGCTGACCCATCCCGGACTCGCCGCCTTGCGCATCCCGCGCTTCGGCACCGCAGACGGGTGCCTGCTCTCGTCACTGCTGCGCGGGCGCACGAGCGTGGTCGATGCCGAGCTTGGCGAGCTCGAGCGGCAGCATCAGCGCGGCACGGTCCTTTTCGAGGAGCTTGAGCGTGTCGCCGCCGCCAGCTCCGCCGGCGTCGCGCCGCCCGAGCGTGTTGCAGAGGCGTTGAGCGGCTACGCGCAGTTTGTCTGGGAATATTTCGGGCGCAAGGAAGGCGTGATCGTGCCCGCCGCGCAGCGCTATCTGCGCGAGGACGACTGGCACGAGATCGAGGCGGCTTTCGCCACTGCCGCCACGCTTGCCGGCACAGGCAGGCTGCAGCCCAATGAGACGACTCGCGGGCCGCAGGGCCGGCGAGCCTGAAAAGACGAATATCGGAGGAGACACAGTTGCATACGCATTCCATCGAGGCCGGCATGCACGCGCAAGGCGCGGTCGATTCTTCCCCGCGAGCCTATGCGTGGGTCGTGTTCGCGCTGACGTTCGCGCTATTGCTGTCCGACTACATGTCGCGCCAGGTGCTCAATGCTGTCTTCCCGCTCCTCAAGGCGACATGGGGGCTCTCGGACACGCGGCTCGGCTCGTTGAGCAGCATCGTCGCGCTCATGGTCGGCGTGCTTACGTTTCCGCTTTCCGTGTTCGCCGACCGCTGGGGCCGCGTGCGCAGCATCGTCCTCATGGCGGCGCTCTGGAGCCTCGCCACGCTCGGCTGCGCCGCCGCGGCCAGCTATGGCGAGATGCTGCTCGCGCGCGCCTTCGTGGGGCTGGGCGAGGCGGCGTACGGAAGCGTCGGCGTCGCGCTGATCCTCAGCATCTTCCCGGCGCGCCTGCGCGCGACGCTCACTGGCGCGTTCATGGCTGGCGGTGCGTTCGGGTCGGTGCTGGGCATGGCGGCGGGCGGCATGCTCGCCGTGCACGTGGGCTGGCGTGCCGCGTTTGGCGCGATGGCGTGCCTTGGCTTCGTGCTCGTGCTCGCGTTTCGCCTCGTCGTTACCGAAGCGCGCATTGCGCAGGACCGCGGCGCGCGCCCTCGTGCGCGCGGTGTGGCGAATAACGCCGGACGCCCCGGCCTGCGCAACGTGTTCGCGGGACTGTTCTCGTCGGTCTCGGTGATCTGCGCCTATCTTGGCAGTGGCCTGCAGCTCTTCATCATGGGCGCCGTGGTGGCCTGGATGCCGAGCTTCCTGAACCGCTACTACGGCATGGCGCCCGACCGCGCGGCGGTGGCGGCGGCGGTGTTCGTGCTGCTAGGCGGGACCGGCATGATCGTGTGCGGCGCGCTGACCGATCGCGTGAGCCGTGACGCACCCGAGCGCAAGTGGACGATGGCGATCGTCTTCTCGCTGCTGTCGTTCGCATTGCTCGGCGGCGGCTTCTACGCGAGCCCGGGCCCGCTGCAACTTGTGTTGCTGGGCGGCGGCATTTTCGTCGTGGCCGGCACGTCGGGGCCGGCCGGCGCGATGGTCGCCAATCTCACGCCCGAGTCGATTCACTCGCCGGCGTTCGCCACGCTCACGCTCGTGAACAACCTGGTCGGGCTCGCGCCGGGGCCGCTCGTGACGGGCTTTATCGCGGACCGGATCGGCCTTCTCGGCGCGTTGCAGGCCGCTCCGCTCGTGGCGCTCGTGGCGACCTTCGCGTTCGCGCTTGGCAAGCACCGCTATGGCGCGGGGCTGCAGGGCATGCGCCAGCGCCACCCGGTGGCCGCGCTTCAATGAACCAGCCGTGGAGCATTCATCGATGAATACCCCGCTTTCTCCCGCACGGGAGTTGCGCGTCGAGTTTTATTTCGACTTCGTATGCCCGTGGTGCCTGATCGGCAAGCGCAACCTCGAAGCGGCGATTAGCGCGCTCGAGGCACGCCAGCCTCGCGTGAACGTGCAGATCGTATGGCGGCCGGTCGAGCTGCTGCCGCATACGCCTGTGGGCGGCGTGCCTTACGAGGCGTTTTATCTGGCGCGTCTGGGCAGCGCGCAGGCGGTGGCGCAGCGGCGCGCGCAGGTCATGCAGGCGGCGCGCAGCGCAGGCGTGGAGATTGCGTTCGAGCGTATTCGCGTGTTTCCGAATACCGCGGCGGCGCATGAACTGGTTGCGCGAGCAACTTATCGCGCGGACGGACACGACAGCGGCCGGCAGGCTGCCCTGATCGAGCGCCTCTTCACTGGCTACTTTTGCGAGGGCGAAGATATCGGTGATTTGACCACGCTCTCGCGGATCGCGCTTGCATGTGGTATTGGCGATGCGGCGCCCGCGCCGCGGCCGGATAGCACTGCGGTGCAAGTCGAAGGCGTGCCTTACTTCGTGTTCGGTGGGCGCTACGCGGTGTCGGGTGCACAGCCGCATGGTGTGTTGCTCGATGCGATGCTGCGCGCGGCGGATCTGATGGAGGCACAGCCCCATGGCGCATGAAATCGCAATTGGCGATGCGGACAGCCTGGAAGCGGGGCAGCGCAAGCTCGTGTTTATCGGCGGCGGTCGCAGTGTGGTGGTCTTCAACGTGGCCGGCCGTCTTCATGCGATTGAGAATAGTTGTCCGCACAACGGGGCGTCGCTCGCCAATGGGCGTCTTGATGGCAGTGTGCTTATTTGCCCGGCGCATGGGTTGCGGTTTGATCTGGATGCGGGCTGCTCGCCCGGAGTGGGGAAATTGTGTCTGGATTTCTTGCCGATTAGGGCCGTGGGCGGGCAACTGATGATCACAGTCGACGGGCAATGAGGGTTGGTATTGCGTCTTTGCGCGCGCTATTGCGCTCTTTGTATGTTTGAGGTTTGGTTCGGTTCGATGTTGGCCTTAACTTGTTTTCGCGGCGGGCCGCAAGCGT
>NZ_BAYD01000100.1 GCF_000685075.1 Paraburkholderia oxyphila NBRC 105797 | reverse complement strand
ATGAACTGCCGTTCTCCATCGTCACAACACGGCCATTTGAACGGCTGCTCCGATTCTAACAACGGCTCTTCGTGCTGGTTATTGGCTGACGCGGTTGATCAACCTGGGGCAGACTAGCTCAAAGCTTTTCAGGAAAGCGCGCGAGATTCGTTGCGAGGTCGTCCTCCATCGGCCCTCTTGTCTGGCCGCCGTTGGCGAGCATCCAAGCGAGGCGTTCTTGCACCTCAGGCAACTGGATTTCCCTCCAGAATCGCACCGAATCCTCGCTCAACACGCTTGAGCTGATCGAGCTGGTCCGGTTTATGATCGATTTGACCGAGGCGATACCCGAAGCTGGAAAGCTCGCGATGCGCCGCGCCAAGCGGTCAACAAAATCGCGGATCTCCGTATCCGGCAATGCGCGATTGATCCACCCGTACCGCTCCGCGGTATCCGCGTCATAGTCGAGGCCGCTCAAGGCCGCTTCAAACGCGCGCCCTCGTCCCATTAACTGGACGAGTCGCGCGGTGCCGCCGGCGCCGGCATGCAAACCGAGGATGATTTCGGGCTGCCCGATGAGTGCCGTCTCCCGTGAAGCGAACCGCATGTCGAGCGCCAGTAGCAATTCACTGCCGCCACCACGTGCGCGACCGCGCAGTTCGCCGATCGTGACCTGATCGAGGTGACTGATGCGCGTGTGCAGCACCCCGTGCATCGGCGGCGCGCCCAGCGGCGGCAGTATGCGTGTAGGGCCCGGTGCGATATCAAAATGCGCCATGAAGTAGCCGGGCGTATCGCTGCGGAAAACGACGACTTTCGTTTCAAGATCCCCTTCAAGAAACGTGACCAGGCGATCGAGGTCGGCCATCATCGCGTCTGTTTCAAGGTTGATCGGTGGATTGGACAGCGTGACGGTCATTACCGAATGTGATGTATCGATTCGCAGGGTTTCATAGTCAGACATCGTCCGCTCCTTTTGACTCAGGTTGACAGGAGGTGCTCGACGAACCAGTCGCGAGCGCTACTGCCAGTGACGGCGAATTCGTCGACATACGCGCCGAAGCGGCCGCTTTTAAGCGAATCGGCGAGGCGGCGAGGCGGCAGCAGCGCGAGAACGTCTCGCCCCACGTTTTGCGCCGCTCACCATAGATCATTGCGAGTCGCTGCGAAATCACCTTGGCCGTGCGCTCACAATGAAAGAAAGTGGCGACAAGGCGACGAAAGTGTTGGCATTGCGCGCCAAACCACCGTCGTACAGGTTGTTTCGTGCGCCCCCCTCGCTCGCTCAGAACATCGTGTTCTTGTTATTGGCCGTCTCCGGGACCGGTTGCAGAACATCCCAGTGCTCAACGATTTTTCCATTTTCGTCGAAGCGGAAAATGTCGACGCCTGCGGTCTCCTTGCCGCCCCAGTCCAGATAGCGCACGTGAACGAAAGCGAGGTCGCCATCGATTGCGATGCGTTTGACCTCGCACGGCACCTTGCCGACCTGCTTGATATAGCCGGCGATGAAATCGGTGCCATCCGGGAAAAGCGGATTGTGTTGAATGTATCGCCCGCTCACAAAACCCGGATACAGGTCTGCCTGGCCCTCGTTGAAGATCTTCTCGTAGATAGTGTTAAGCACTTGTAGGACATGATCCCTATTCATGATTTCACCTCCCGGGTTGTACCCTCTCATTGGAAGGGCTCTCTGGAAGATGGTCCATACCCATGCAGCGCGAAAACATAGCAATTCGTCTCATTCTGGTACGATGCGGTCATGGATGCGTTGAACGGTTGGTTAAAGGCGGTCCGTGCCGATGGCTTGGTGCTGGTGCGAACACGCGTGGCAGGCCCATGGGGGTTCGAGGTGCAACCTCGCGATGCCGCGGTGTTCCATTTCGTGGCGGAAGGACGTGCTTTCGTGCGCCAACCTGAGATGGAAACTATCGAATTGCAGGCTGGTGAACTGGTCCTGTTCCCGCGTGGCAGCGCACATGAAGTGGCGCATTCCGGGCGAGGCAAAGCCATGCCGCTAGACCGGTTCCTGGCTATGCGTGATGGTGTCGTCGACCGCGATCCAAAGGCCACCACGCTGATTTGCGGCCAGTTCGACATAGACCAGCACCTGGCGCTTCCCGCTCTGCGGGCGCTACCACGAGCCGTGTCGCTCCGCGCTGGAACGGAACCTGGATGCTCACCTCTAAGCGACACGCTGCGCATGCTGCGTAATGAAGTGGAGGCGCCGAACTTCGGGAATCAGATCGTGGTTCGTAACCTGCTCTCGTCCATGTTCGTCTACTTCATACGCGATTGGGCCGACGCTGCCTCTCCCGCAACAAACGACTGGTTTTCGGCTCTGCGCACGCCGCACATGACACGGGTTCTCGCGCGCATACACGAAGAACCCGAACGTGCGTGGACACTGGAGGAACTCGCCAAAGAAGCTGGGTTGTCGCGCGCTGCGTTCGCCCGCAACTTCAGCAATTCAGTAGGTGAACCACCGCACAGCTATCTAACGCGCTGGCGCATGGGCCTTGCCGCTCAACTACTCGAGCAGACCGATCTGCGACTTGGCGAGATCGCATCGCGTGTCGGATACCAGTCTGAATTTTCCTTCAGTCGAGCCTTCAAATCGACTCGTGGCGTGTCGCCAATTCAGTATCGGCGCGAAAAGCCTGATTGTCGCTGAGCCGGAGCCCTTCGAGACAGAACCGGCCGCGTCCGGTCCGACGCCGAGCCCGCTTAATCACAGCGAGGAGGCCGCCTGCATGATCATCATTCGCTTTCACCGTCGTTCTGTCACGAATGGCCACTGCCTGCAATTCTGCGCGACGGATGACCGTTTGACTCCGGAATCCGACATCGAGGCGACGCGGCATGCAAGGACCGCTTCGGGTCGGCTACGGCCAATCGCGTCAGGCAATGCTTCAGCTGTGGCGCTGACGTAGGCCAGTCTCACCAAGTTAGACACGGGTCGAAGGGTCTTTGTGGCGCGCCAACTTGCAAGTGGTTGATTTTCGGTGAGGTGCAGGTGCGGCTTTTATGGCTCCCTACGCGTGCGCAGTGCTTCACGCATCGAGGCTGCGGAGCTGGCATCGGCGAAACCGGAGCCGACCGGCGGGCACGTACTGCCGGAAAACCTGCTTCGCTTCTACATATGTTTTTCGCGATCGATGCAGCGCGGCCGGGCGGAGGAACAGATCCGTCTTCCCGGTCCCGACGGACGGCCAACGCCGGACGCGCTTTATCGGCCTCCGCACCCCGTCCCAAGCTCGCCCACAATCCTGGTGGCAGTCGGACACGCGCCCGCGGCGCACAACGACTGCGTCATGGCTTGATGAACCTGAGCGTCATGCGATCCGATTCGCCGATCGCGGCATAACGCGCGCGGTCCACGTCGCCGCCCTTGTAGCTGGGCGGCAGCGACCAGACGCCGTGCGGATAGTCCTTGGTGTCCTTCGGATTCGCGTTGATCTCGCTGCGCGCGGCCAGCACGAAGCCCGCGCTCTGCGCATGCTCGATCACATACTCTTCGGTCACATAGCCGGTATCGATCATCTGTTGCACGGTCGTGCCGCGCCGCGCGCGATGCTCCTCGACGCCGAGCACGCCACCCGGTTTCAGCGCGACATAGAACGCGCGCAGGTTGTCGTCGATCTGGCCATCCTTGATCCAGTTGTGGATGTTGCGGAACGTGAGCACCGCGTCGAACTGGCCTTGCGCGTCGAAGCCGGTGAATTCGCCGGCGTGCAAGGTGCCTACCTTGACGTTGCCATAAAGCGCCGGGTTCGCTGCGAGCTTGTGCAGAAAGGCGGCGTCGCTGTCGCGGTCTTCGGCGGCCAGTTCCGCTGACGTGCTGACGTATTGGGCCTCGTAAAGATGGCCGCCCGCGTGCAGCCACGGCGCCAGGATATCGGTGTACCAGCCGCCGCCTGGCGCAATTTCGAGCACCGTTTGAGTGGGCTCGACGCCGAAGAACTGCAGCGTCTCCTTCGGATGTCGATAGACGTCGCGCGCTTTGGCCCGCTCGCTACGCTGGGGACCGGCGATCGCGGCATCGAGTGAAGTGGCGGCCGCCGGTAGCGCCTGCGTGCTGGGCCCGGCCTGCTTCGTGGGCGTCGCGCATCCCGCCGCGAAGAGCGCGAGAGACGCCGTGGCGATGGCAGCAGTACGTTTCAGTGCGAGACGCGTGGAGACAAGAGGGCGTTGGACCGGATTCATGGGCGCGAGTGCAGGTTCTGGATAGTCGACACGATACCCGCTTATGCGCACTCGTGCTGGCCAGCAGAATCTCCAGCGCAACCGCAAGCTCGCCCGGAATAGCTCCGCGTGAGCTTGCGGTTGCTTGGCACCAATCCAGGCGGCTTCGATTTCGTGCATGTTTACTTCGCATGCGAATTTAAATATACTTCGTATGCGAATCATCTGCGAAGATGATGTTCCGAAAGAACGCCGCTTGGCTTTCAGGAGAAAGGTAATGATGCAGGAGATCAAGGCAGAGCTTTTAGAGGGTGTGCTGACCGTAACGATGTCGCGGCCGGACAAGAAGAATGCGCTCACGAATGAGATGTACGGCGCACTCGCGGATGCCGTTGCGCGGGCGAACGCGGATGACGAGATCCGGGCGCTATTGTTTCAGGCCGATGGAGACATGTTCACCGCGGGCAACGACATTGGAGAATTCGCGACTCAGTCGGCGGGCCATGGCCCGCAAGAGCGGCATGTCGAGCGGTTCCTGCGGGAACTCGCGACGGCGACGGTGCCCATCGTCGCGGCAGTCCAGGGCAAGGCCGTTGGCGTGGGCACGACGATGCTGCTTCATTGCGACTACGTGCTGCTCTCCGAGGACGCGCAATTGATCACGCCCTTTGTGAATCTCGCGCTGGTGCCTGAAGCGGCGTCGAGCCTGCTGTTGCCATTGCGGATAGGACATGTGCGGGCGTTCGACATGTTCGCACTAGGCGATCCGGTTTCCGCAGATGCGGCCGTCGCATGGGGTCTCGCGAACAGGAAGACCTCGGCGGCGGAACTGCGCGCGGAAGCGAGGAAAATTGCCGCGAGGATCGCCGCGCGCCCGGCGGGCTCGCTCACGGCAATGAAACGATTGATGCGCGATGCGGCACAACTGGTCGCGCAAATCGATAGCGAAAGGGCCGTTTTTGCCGATCGGCTGGCGAGCGCAGAGGCGAGAGAAGCCTTCGCGGCTTTCGCAGAGAAGCGCAAGCCCGACTTCACGAAACTAGCTCGACAATAAACGGCTACGCGTCAATGCGTAAAGCAGGGCGCGTGTCGCGCCCTGCAACTGTTTAAGCGGCGTCTTCGTCGATAGCGGGGAACTTGTCCTGCAGGCTGGTCAGCCAGCGTGCCACGATGTCGATTTCGGCGTCCGTGAACCCATCGGTTAACCGGGCGTTCAAATCGGCGAGACTGGCTTTCGAGCGCTTGACCGCCGCTCGTCCCTCTTTGGTCAACCAGAGGCGTGAAACGCGGCGGTCGGACGCGTCGGCATGACGCTCGATGAGCCCCGCCCGTTCCGCGCGATCGACGAGGCCGCTCATGCCTGGCGCCTTCAGGTCGAGCGCGGCCGCGGCTTCATTGGTCAGCGCTCCGTCGTTCTTCGCCAGAAAAAAAAGTAAACCCGCCTGTGCCGCCGTCACACCGCCCGCCCACGTGCGCGCCTGCGACCAACGATGGAGGCGTCGCTGCCCCACGTTCAGCAGATAGACGAGCCGATGATCCATTCCTCTCCCTCATGTTGCGATCCGGCATCGTAAAGCCGGCCGAGTGATTGTACGCATGCGAATGATACATCGGCCTGCTATCGCCACTGACGTTGGAGGCGGTCATGTCCACAGCGTTGAATTATTGCCTGTGCCAGCGTCGTCCGTGTCCGCGAACTCACGCCTGCGCGCGCACTTGAGACCGGTAGTGGCTGGGTGCGCGTCCGGTCCAGCGCACGAATGCCCGCCTGAACGCTTCTTCTCCGCCGAAGCCAAGATGACTGGCGATCCGCGAGACCGGCCAGTCCGTATCGCGCAAGCAGCGCTCAGCGGCCTCGCGCAGCGAGCGTTCGCGCAAGGTCAGATAGCTGACGCCCTCGGCAGCGAGCCGGCGGCGCAATGTGGGCTCGCTGAGTCCAAACCATTCCGCGAGGTCTTGCAACGAGGGTAGCGCGTGTCCGCGCTCGAGCGCGCCATCCAGAATCCCTCGCGCTTTCTGTGCCCACGTAACGACTGTGGGTGCCGCATCGACGATCTGAAAGGGGAATTGGGCAAGGAAGCCCTCGAGCTCCACCGGTTGCCGCACGACCGGGCGCGAGAGCAATGCAGTCTCGAAAGCGAACCCGTACGTTTTGGCATCCACCGTGACCGGCGCATTGAATAAACCGAGCAAAGGCATGACGTCGCTGCGTTTCGGGTGAGCCAGCCACACCTGGGTCAAACGCAGCGGTTGTGCGATCAGCCAGCTGAACAACTGCAGATAGCAAAGCAGGCCCGTTACGTCGACAAGACTCGCCCCGGTGCTGCGTGTCCGGCGCAACGAGTCCATCTCGAAGACCGACTCGTGCTCTTGCACGGATAGCCGCAACGCGCCGGCCCGGGGATAGAGCATCTGGCAAAACGAGGCGGCGCAGCGGATCGCTTCGTCGAGCGTCCGGCAGGTCACGAGGCACCTGCACATCATGTCGACTTCTTCCTTGCGCATCGGCGGGTGGCCGTCGTTGTGGGCCACTTGCGCCTCGAGCCGCTCGATCACATGGCGATACAGCGCGGTAGCACTGTCCGATGGCAGATCGGTAATGCTGCCGGCTGCCGGCGCTGCACGCGTTTGGCCGTCGCTCCGACTCAACTCGTCGCGCAGGCGGACATCCAGCCCCGGAAGAGCGCGTCTGGACTTGTGCTGGGAAGGGGCTTTCATTTTGATCCGTATAGACCGACGCTGCGCCGTTGAGTGATCGGGACGCCGGTGCGAGTGCCCGGCGCGGAACTTAGTATACACACGGGCCGGCTGGTGTCGTTTCGTCTAATGAACAGGTTGAGGCGCGGTGTTCGCGGACCTGAGCGAGTGCGACGACCGCTCTCTGAAGCGATTGAACGCTGGAATTTGATCGATGGCTCCGTTAAGGTGGTGCCCTCAACTGCAACGGAGTCCTCTATGGCGCTTTTCGAATTCAACGGCATGCGTCCTCGCGTCGACGCATCCGCGTATGTGCATCCTTCCGCGGTCGTGATTGGAGACGTGAGCATAGGCGCGCATTGCTATATCGGCCCGCACGCCAGCTTGCGCGGCGACTTCGGGGCGATCGTCATTGAAGAAGGCAGCAATGTGCAGGATAGCTGCACACTGCACGTCGGCATTCGCGAGACCTGCCGGCTGGGCGTCAACAGCCATATCGGACATGGCGCGGTCGTGCACGGCGCGCATCTCGGGCCTGACGTGATGATCGGCATGAATGCCGTCATCATGGACGGCGCCATCATTGGCCGGCAAACCATCGTTGCGGCCTGCGCGTTCGTCAAGGCGGGCTGGGATGTGCCTGCCGGCGTGCTCGTGGCGGGCGTGCCGGGGCGCGTCGTGAGGCCACTGGACGAAGCGGAGATCGCGGGCAAGGCAGCGGGCACGCGGCTCTATCAGCAACTCGCCAAGGATTGCTTGCACTCGATGAAGCGGATCGACGGCTAGGCGAGCGGGGCGCCGCTGTGTCGTTTTCCACCGCTGTGCCGTTGTCCACATTAGCCGTCGACGGATTTCGCCGCGCATCGTCCGGCTGGACGATGTGCGCTTGCGTGGGCGCTTGTACCGTGGGGTTCCGGAATCCGGATGCGTCCGGAACTCAGGAGACCGTATGAACCCGATGGATACGCTGGAAGCGCGCTTGCGCGCGCTTGAAGACGCCGACGCGATTCGCAGCCTCAAAGCGCGCTATTTCGCCTGTTGCGACATGAAGGATCCGCACGGCATGCGCGAGTGCTTTGCGCCTGGTCCGGTGCGCATCGACTATGGTGCGATCGGCGTATTCGACGACCGCGACGCGCTGGTCGCCGTGTTCGAGCGGCTGGGCTGCCATCCCCATATCGTGGAGATGCACCACGGCGTCAATCCGCAGATCGAGGTGCTCGACGAGCGGCATGCGCGCGGCACGTGGGGGCTGCACTATCAGATGCTCGACACGCGCGAGCGCGCTTTCACGCAGCTTGGGGCGTACTACGAGGACGAGTACCGCAAGATCGACGGCAAGTGGAAGATCGCCGCGACGCGTTGCGTCGTGACGTCTACGCTCGTCGGGAGTTACGACCCGGCGTCGCCGGGCGTGCGCTTTGCCGGGCGCCAGGCGGGCTAGCCGCTCGGCGGTGCTTGAGGCATCGGCTTTTCGTCCATCGAGCAGGGTCCACCGCCGTTGTGCAAGGACGCGCCGCGACGGGATATGACACGTGCCTTCTCAGGGCGAGGTCATATTCCGTAGAATGCGTGCATGATCCAGCGACACGCCGATGCCTTCCCCGAATTGAACCCCGCGCGCGCGGGTGAGCTATGCGCGCTGGCCGGCCGGCTCGGTCGGCGCGTCCACAACCGAAGGCGCGGCCCATGAGCGACTCCGCCTCCGGCATGTTCCGCTCGCTGCGCAGCTTCAACTACCGGGTGTGGGCGGCGGGCGCGCTGGTGTCCAATATCGGCACCTGGATGCAGCGCACCGCGCAGGACTGGCTCGTGCTGACCGGCCTCACGCACCACAGCGCGGCGGCGGTGGGCGTGGTCATGGGCCTGCAGTTCGGGCCGCAGATGCTCTTTCTGCCCTGGTCGGGCTATGCCGCCGACCACATGAACCAGCGGCGCCTCCTGATGATCACGCAGGCCACGCTCGGCGTGCTCGCCCTGGCGTTGGGCGTGCTCACGATTACCGGCGTGGTGCAGCTCTGGCATGTGTACGTCTTCGCGTTCCTGTTCGGCAGCACGACGGCATTCGATTCGCCGGTGCGGCAGACCTTCGTCTCCGAGCTGGTCGGCGACGCCGATCTGGCCAACGCGGTCGCGCTCAATTCGACGTCGTTCAACGCCGCGCGCATGATCGGGCCGGCGGTGGCGGGCGCGGTGATCGCCTCGGTGGGCGTGGGCTGGGCGTTCGTGCTCAACGGCCTGTCGTTCGTGGCGGTGCTCGTGTCGCTCACGCGCCTGCGCACACAGGAGCTGCGCGTGCGCGCACGGGCGAAGCCCGCGAAGGGCAGCCTCGCGGCGGGCTTGCGCTACGTGTGGGCGCGCCCGGACCTCAAGGCGATCGTGGTGATGCTGTTTCTGATCGGCACGTTCGGCCTCAATTTTCCGATCTTCATCTCCACCATGGCCGTGCGCGTCTTTCATGCCGATGCGGGCGGCTATGGCCTGCTCTCGTCGATGATGGCGGTGGGGACCGTGACGGGCGCGCTGTTCGGCGCACATCGCAGCAACCCGCGCTTTGGCTCGCTGTTGATCGCGTCGGCTGTGTTCGGCGTGGGCTGTGGGCTGGCTGCGGTTGCGCCGAGCTACGGCTGGTTCGGCGCGGCGCTGGTGCTGATCGGCATTGCGGCGCTGACCTTGATGACCGAGACCAATAGCCTGATGCAGCTCTCTACCGAGCCTTCGATGCGCGGGCGCGTAATGGCGATCCGGCTGGCCGTGGCGCTGGGCGGCACGCCCATCGGCGCGCCTATGGTGGGCTGGGTGGCCGACCACTGGGGGCCGCGCTGGGCGCTCGTGGTGGGCTCGGCGTCCGGTGTTGCCGCGGCGGCGGTGGCGGTGCGGGCGCTGGCGGTGGCGAAGCGGGGGCGGTGACGCGCGTTACGCGCAGAGCTTTGCGCTTGCAAGACGATTCAGGCTGACGCCCTGCTCGGCCGCCTGAATCACGAGTGCGCGATGCGCTTGCGGCGGAATCCGCACCTTGAACTCCCCGCTATAGGCACGATCCGCGATGGGTTCGGGGACCTTCTCGCCGCTGGCGTTCATATCGCGCACGACTTCGGCGACGACCCGGCGGATGCCCGTTAGCGCCGCTTCCGGCGTTTTGTCGAGCCATGAAAGAGACGGGAACTCCGCACAGAGCCCGACATGCTCCCGATCCTCCGGGGACCACGTGATGCGGTAGGTGTAGTGATCGTGGGCCATCGTTACCCTTCCTTCAGTTTGTCGAGCGCTTCAAGAACCTGTCGCACTTGATACACCTTGGCCTTGCCGCGCTCGTTCTGGATGTTCACGCGTGGATCGCCAGGCCACGGGGTTTTGAAGATCGAGTGGCTGGAGCCAGATTGGCGAGGCTTCCCGAAATGCGTCTCGCAGACTTTGTACAGGTCGCCGAATCGCACGTTCGCGGGTTCAGTCCGCATTTGCTCAGGGATTTTTCGTTCGTTTGTCATGGTGTCATTATTGGCACCATTCGTCAAGCACGTGTAGTGCGACAAGGCGGGATGGACGGGCGTCCAACTTCCCGCACGTATTCGACGGCATTGGCGATGGCGAAAGGGGCGAAGCTTGAAGATTGGGAGTCGTTGCGCGTCGATATTACCGAGGGCTTATAGGCCTGGCGCACAAGCTCAAAAGGAAGATTTGTTCTCGCGCAGAACAGCTTCTGGTGTGCCCAAGGGAAGTGGCCGATCAGCGAGGCAGGCTGGCAATAATGGCAAGACCTGTATCGCACTACGCCGGCGTACAGTCAGGTTGCTTACCTGAAGTTGATCATGCGCGAGCTCGTGCTGGCGATTTCGTTCAAGGAGCGTTGACTATGAGATGTCCGAATTGCGGTGCCGCGGAACTGATTCGCGATCAGCGTGATTTGTCGTACTCGTATAAGGGCGAAACGACCAGCGTTCCGTCTATGACCGGCGATTTTTGCCCGGACTGCGATGAGGTCGTGTTCGACGGCGAGCAAGGCGACCGGTATGCCGACTGGATCGCAGCGTTTCAACGTCAACGCGATATGGCTTAGCGACATGGCCTGCACCGTAATGCGAGAACCCACGCACCTCGTGCTCTCAACAACGCCCCTCACGCAACGCCATCACCCAGTCGGGCCGCCCATTGGAGCGCGCCAGATCCGCCGTCGCGTCCCAGTCGTACTCGACCGCATGGAATTCGGCATCCCAGCCTGACTTCGTGCGCGTGACGGTTGCATAGCGCGCGTGCGGCGAACCCGTTTCGATCCGGTGCGGCCACGGCAAGTCGTCCTGATAGGCCTGCAGTCCCACGCTGCCCGGATTGACGACGAGACGCCCGTCGCCGAGCGTCGCGCTGCGCGGCACATGCGTGTGGCCGCAGAGAATCAGCCGCTCGGGGCCGTCGCCCGCGCGGCGCTCGACTTCTGCCTGAGTGGCGGCGCGGCATCCCGCTTCGGTCACGGTCTCGAGAAAGTAGTCGAGATCGTTCTCGGGCGTGCCGTGGACCATGAGCACGTCGTCCGCGATGCACAGCGTCGCCGGCAACTGGGCGATCCAGTCGAGCTGATCGGCGCGCAGCACCGCGCGTGCGAAGCGGTCGGACGCTCCCATGCCCGCGGAATCGCCGGCAAGCAGTTGCCGCTCGTGATTGCCGCGAATGGTGGGCAGATCGAGCGCCATCAGGCGGTCCGCGGTCTCGGCTGGCGAGATCGAGCCGGAGACGATGTCGCCGAGATTGACGATCAGGTCGGCGCCCTGCGAGCGGATATGGCGCAGTACGGCGTCCAGCGCGGGGAGGTTGCCGTGAATGTCCGAGAGTGCGGCGATTTTCATGGCATGGCAATGAGTGGGAGAAGCGCCATTTTCGACGATGCCACCTTGGGCATGCAAGCCAGATGAATCTGATACCGTGCGTCCTGCGCGACGCGGAAACCCGCGAATCGGCACCAACGTGCAATGTTTTGTATCGGCCGTACGCACAGATACATTGGGATACATGGCGCCGCGCGCGCTGCGCTATAAAGCATCCATCGCAATCGACGCATCGAGGAGAACGCAGCATGAATGCAGAGATCCAGCACGGTTCGTGTCACTGCGGGGCCGTGCGCTTCGAGGTCCGCACCGCGCTCACGCCCGCCTCGCGCTGCAACTGCAGCCTGTGCCGCCGCAAGGGCGCGCTCATGTCGCCGCTGTTTGCCGCGGGCGAGCTGACCATCGTGAGCGGCAAAGACGCCCTCACGCTCTATCAGTTCAACACGCGCGTGGCGAAGCACTACTTCTGCCGCCATTGCGGCATCTATCCCTTTCATCAGACGCGCAAGGACCCCGCGCTCTGGCGCGTGAATCTCGGCTGCCTCGAAGGCGTGGACGTTTACTCGCTGGAGGCCGGCCTGAACGACGGCGCGAGCCTTTCGGTGGTGGAGGACGCATGAGGCGGCTCTTTGCGGTGCTCGCGCTGCTGGCGGGCGGTCTTGCGACCGAGGCCGTGCATCCGCTCTCGTGCACGCTCGCCACGCTCACGCGGCGCGAGAAGATCGTGCCGAATGGCGGCCGCAGGTCGCCTGGCCGTGGCCCGGGCGGCACAAGAAGCAGCACAGGCGCCGCCGCGCGCGGAGTATGATCGGCGCATGGAAAAGACCGACCACATTCTGATCGTCGACGACGATCGCGGCATTCGCGAGCTGATTGCCGACTACCTCGAAAAGAACGGCATGCGCGTGACGCTGGCCGCGAACGGACGCGAGATGCGCGCCGCGCTCGAAAACGGCGCGCCCGACCTCATCGTGCTCGATCTGATGCTGCCGGGCGAGGACGGCCTCGTGCTGTGCCGCGACCTGCGCGCGGGGCGCTTTCGCACGGTGCCGGTGCTCATGCTCACGGCGCGCGGCGAGGAGACCGACCGCATCGTCGGCCTCGAAATGGGCGCCGACGACTACCTCGCCAAGCCGTTCGCCGTGCGCGAGCTGCTCGCGCGCATCCGCTCGGTGCTGCGCCGCGCGCGCATGCTGCCGCCCGGCATGCAGGTGAGCGAAACGGCGTCGATGCTCGGCTTCGGCGAATGGCGGCTCGATACCACGGCGCGCCATCTGCTCGACGAGGAGGGCACGCTCGTCGCGCTCTCCGGCGCCGAATACCGGCTCCTGCGCGTGTTCCTCGATAACCCGCAGCGCGTCCTCACGCGCGACCAGTTGCTGAACCTCACACAAGGACGCCAGGCGGACGCGTTCGACCGCTCGATCGACCTGCTCGTGAGCCGTTTGCGGCAGCGCCTGCGCGATGGCGCGCGCGAGCCTCGCTACATCAAGACGCTGCGCAACGAGGGCTATGTGTTCTCGGCGGCCGTGAGCGCGATCGAAGGGCCGCAATGAGTACGGCAAGCCATGATGCGCAGCGCGGCGAGACCGCCGCTGCCGCTGGCGCGCGACGCCATCTCCTGCGCTGGCCGCGCACGCTGTTCGCACGGCTCGCGCTGATCCTCTGCGTGGGCCTCGCGCTCGCGCAGACGCTGTCGGTCTTGCTCACGCTCACCGAGCGCGACGAAACCACGGCCAACATGATGATGGATTACGTCGAGCGCGAAGTGGCCAGCTCGGTGGCGCTACTCGACAATCTGCCGCCGGCGGAGCGTGCCGCGTGGCTGCCGCGCCTCGCGCGGCGCAGCTACACCTTCGTGCTCGGCGCGGGCGTGCCCGGCGTCGCGCCCGACGCGCAGCTCTCGCGGCGCTACGAGGCGGCCATCGAGAAGGGCATCGGCAAGCACTATGCACTCACGGCCAATGCGATTCCCGGCGAGCGCGAGCACCTGCAGGTGCATCTGCGTCTGACCGACGGCTCGCCGCTCACCATCGACGTGCGTCCGCAAACGTCGCTGCCGCTCTCGCGCTGGCTGCCGTTCGTGCTGTTCGTGCAGCTCGTCGTGCTGGCCGTGTGCTGCTGGCTCGCGGTGCGCATCGCGACGCGTCCACTCGATGCGCTCGCGCGCGCCGCCGACGCGCTTGGCCCCGACCTCAAGGCCGAGCATCTGGAAGAGGACGGCCCCTCCGAGGTGGCGCGCGCCGCGCGCGCGTTCAACGCGATGCAGGCGCGCATCGCGGGCTATATGGCCGAGCGCATGCAGATTCTCGCGGCTATTTCGCATGACTTACAAACGCCCATCACACGCATGCGCCTGCGCGTGGACGTCATGGACGACGATGCCCAGAGCACGAAGCTCAGGCAGGATTTGCAGGAAATGGAGCAGCTCGTGAAGGAGGGCGTGGCCTACGCGCGCACGCTGCACGGCGCGGCCGAGGTGCCGATACGCGTGGATCTCGACGCACTGCTCGACAGCCTCGTGTGCGATTACACCGATGCCGGCAGCGACGTGCGCTACGAGACGCGCGCGCCGCTCGCGATGGTCACGCGCGCCCAGGCGCTCAAGCGCATCGTGGGCAATTTCGTCGACAATGCGCTGAAGTTCGCGGGCGCGGCGGAGATTGCGCTCATCAAGGGGCCCGGCGATGCTCAGGTCACGATCTCGGTGCTCGACCGCGGGCCGGGCATTCCCGAGGCCTCGCTCGAAGCGGTGTTCGAGCCGTTCTACCGGCTCGAAACCTCGCGCAACCGCGGCACGGGCGGCACGGGGCTCGGCCTGGCGATTGCACGTCAACTGGCCGTCGCAATGGGGGCGCAGCTTTCGCTGCACAACCGCCCGGGCGGCGGGCTGGAAGCGCGGCTCGTGTTGAATGGCCAGCGCAAGGCCTGAATCGAGGGGCTTTGCGTGCGCGGGAGCTTGGTCCGATAGCACGGCCGAGTGCTTGATTTTCAGCCCCGAGTGGCTTCACTACGTCTGCGCGCCACTCCCTTTGCGCCCGCGCGCCGCCGCTTGCGCCGCGAGACGCGGCGACACCATCTTGCGTCCGCGATGACGAATTTCCTTGCTGAATTCGAGGCATGTTTGTGTCATCAGATCGGGCGAGCGATACACCATGAAGACGTGATAGTCCGGTAATTCATCGCGGATCGGCAGGGGCTTGAGCGCATCGGGATTCAGCGCGAGCGGGCCGGTGCGGCCATAGAACACGAAATCGGACCACACGCTGATGAGGTCCGTGCAGGTGGCGAGCTGAAGCCCCAGCAGGTTCGAGCTGCTCTGCACGACATTGCGCGGCATCTCCAGCCGGTGCAGGCGCATCAGGCTCGCGAGCGGGCTGCCGGGATCGTCGAGTGGGTCGAGCGTGAGCCATTCCGCATCGACGAGCGAGCGGATGCGCGTCGTGCGCGCGAGGGGATGGCCGGGGCGCGCGGCCACCAGCATGCCTACCGAAAAGAGCGGCTCCCACTGAAACGCGCCGGTGCCGGGGCCGCTATTCGTGGAGATGAGCGCCAGATCGAGATGGCCTTCGCGCAGGCCTTCGAGGATCTGCTGCGGGCGCAGTTCGTAGGCGCGGATCGCCACGGCGGGAAAGCGCGCGCGAAACGCGGCGATGGCTTCCGGCAAGGGGCCGCTCGAGGCCACCGCCGAGAAGCCGATATTGAGCTGCGCCTCGGCGTGGCCGCGCATCGATTCGATGTCTTCCAGCGCATGTCGCAGCTCGTGCTCGACGACGCTCGCCCGCTTGACGAGCGCGCGCCCATAATTCGTGAGGCTCACGCCGCGCACGGAGCGCGAGATGAGCGTCACGCCCAGCTCGCGCTCGAGCTCGGCGATCGCCTTGGAAAGCGCGGGCTGCGAGACGTGCAGGCTGCGCGATGCCTCATGCATGCTGCCGTGCTGCGCGAGCGCGAGCAGGACGCGCAACTGGTGCAGTTTCATCCGATGATTTCCTCCAGAGCGTCGCCCGCCGGGCGCTTAGCGGGCTGGTGAGCGTTGGTACTTATCCCGATGGCCGCTGCACGTTGGTTATGACGGCGATTCTATCTGGTTATCACGATGAAAATTTCTCACTTTTTTCAAAAGTGAACCTTGCCTGAATATCACCAGGCGCCTGCCGTTTGCATGGAAGTCAACACGGCCGCATGCGCGCCATGAGCGCATGCCAGGCACGCCGAAGGCGCACGGCGCCTGCCACGAACGCGACGTTCCACCCTGCCTGCGGAGATCCGCCATGAATGACGCTACGCTCAGCGCCGCCGACGACACGGGCGCCATCGCGCACGCCGCCGCTTCCAGCCACGCACCGGCACGCCAGAGCCAGTTCCGCCTCATCGCCGCTTGCTCGATCGGCAATGCGCTGGAAATGTACGACTTCACGGTCTACAGTTTCTTCGCGCTCCTGATAGGCCGGCTCTTCTTTCCCTCGGACAGTCCTTTTGGCTCGCTGCTGCTCGCGGTGGCCACTTTCGGCATCGGCTTCGTGATGCGTCCGCTCGGCGGCCTCGTGATCGGCAGCTACGCCGACCGGCGCGGCCGCAAGGCCGCGATGACGCTCACCATCGCGCTGATGGTGGCGGGCACGCTGTGCATCTCGCTGGCGCCCACCTATGCGCAGGCCGGCGTCTACGGCTCGCTCGTGCTGCTCGCGGGGCGCCTGCTGCAGGGCTTTTCGCTCGGCGGCGAGATCGGCGCGGCCACGTCCATGCTGATGGAGTCGGGCTCGGTGGGGCAGCGCGGCTTTCGCGTGAGCTGGCAACTGGGCAGCCAGGGCATCTCCGCGCTGATCGGCGCGCTCACGGGCGCCATGCTCTACGCCACACTCACGCCGCATGCGCTCGAAAGTTGGGGCTGGCGTCTGCCGTTCCTCGGCGGCCTCGCGATCGCGCCGGTGGGCCTCTATATCCGCGCGAAGCTCGACGAGACGCACGAGGCCGCGCCCGATGCGCCCAGCCCCCTCGGCACGCTCATGCGCGAGCACGGCGGCAAGGTGCTCAAGGGCATCCTCGCGGTGACGGCAGGCACGGTGGGCATGTATCTCGTGGTCTTCTTCATGCCCACCTACATGATTCGCGTGCTGAAGATGCCGCCTTCGCTTTCGCTGCTCTCGGGCTGCGCCACGGGCATCACGATGCTGATCGCCTCGCTCGTCTCGGGGCGTCTCGCAGATCGTCTCACGCGGCGCAAGCCGCTCGTCATGGCCTCGCTCGCTTTCAACCTCATCGCGGTGGTGCCCGCGTTCTGGCTCATGACGCGCTTTCCCAGCGTGCCGCTTGTGCTCGCGCTTTCGGTGCTGCTGACGGCGGCGGCGAATCTCGGCTCGACGCCCATGCTGCTCGTGCTCATGGAGATGCTGCCCGCCTCGGTGCGCGCGAGCGGCCTTTCGGTGATCTACAGCGTGGGCGTGACGGTGTTCGGCGGCAGCTCGCAGTTCATCGTCACCTGGCTCATTGCGAAGACCGGCAACCCGCTTTCGCCTGCGCTCTACATGGTCGCGTGCGGGCTCGTGACGCTGCTCGCGGTCTGGCGCATAGAGGAGCGCCGCGTCGATTGAACACACGGCAGGCGCCATTGCGCCTTCTGAACCCAACCAATATCACAAGGACGCCACCGACATGAAGCGCGATTCCACGCTTACGCCGTTTCAACTGTTGCCCACGCTGCTGCCTGAAATCGAAATCGATGCCGAAACGTTCATCGGCATCCGCCGCCAGATTCATTCGCAGCCCGAACTGGGGTTTGAAGTGGGCGCCACTGCGAAGCTCGTGGCGATGCTGCTCGAGAAGTGGGGCTATGAAGTGCACACGGGCATCGGGCGCAGTGGCGTGGTCGGGCAGTTGAAGGTGGGCACGGGCAAGCGGCGCCTTGGCATCCGCGCCGACATGGATGCGCTGCCCATCGTCGAGAACACGGGCCTGCCGTATGCGAGCCAGCATGCGGGCAAGATGCACGCGTGCGGCCACGACGGCCATACGGCCATTCTCCTTGCGGCGGCAAAGACGCTGGCGGAGCGGCGCGACTTCGACGGCACGCTCAACCTCATCTTCCAGCCCGACGAAGAGAACCTGTGCGGCGCGAAGGCGATGATCGACGACGGCCTGTTCGAGCGCTTCCCGTGCGACGCCGTCTACGCGCTGCACAACATGCCGGGCGTGCCCGCCGGCACGTTCCGCGTGCTCGAGGGGCCAGTGAGCCTGTCCTCCGACGTGGCCGACGTCACGCTCAAGGGCGTGGGCGGCCACGGCGCCATGCCGCACCGCGTGAAGGACCCCATCGTGGCGGCGGCCGCGCTCATCACGGCGCTGCAGACGATCGTCGCGCGCAACGTCGCGCCCGACGACACCGCCGTGGTCTCGGTGGGCTTCATCAAGGGCGGCGCCACCCACAACGTGATTCCGGAGACGGTGACGCTAGGCGTCAACATTCGCGCGGCGCGCCCCGAGACGCGTGAACTCGTGGAGCAACGCGTGCGCGAGATCGTGGCGGCCACGGCGCAGGCTCACGGGGTGGAGGCCCATATCGATTACCGCCAGCTCACTCCGCCGATGGTCAACACGCCCGATGAAACGTCGCTTGCGCAACAGGTTTGCACGGAGCTGGTGGGGGCGGAGAACGTCGTCGTGCAGGCGCCGAAGGGACTGAACGGCAGCGAGGATTTTGCGTGGATGCTCAAGGCCGTGCCGGGCTGCTATATGTTGCTCGGCAATGGCGAAGGCGAGTTCGGCGGCTGCATGGTGCACAACCCCGGCTATGACTTCAACGACCAGGTGCTGCCGCTCGGCGCGGCGGCGTGGGTGCGGCTCGCGCAGCGCTTTCTTGCGGGATAAAAACGTTGTGCTGACGAACGGCTTTCATCATGCTATAGCGTAAGTCGTTCGCGCGCTTATGCGCCTATCCCGCACACGGCGCTTAAGACTCTCTTCAGTTGGGCTTCGTTAAGCGCGTCCCGCCGCGCGATCGATGCGCAGCGAGACGAACGGCAGCTTTTCATCCGAGGAAATCAGGAGCAGGGCGATCTGGTCGAGCGCGGCGTCGGCGCCTTCCTGGGTGCGGCAGACAGTTTCGGCGCTGACGTGCGGGGTGTGCCGTTTGCGTCGAGCCGCAGCGCGCAGGCCGCGCTCATGCGACCGCGCTGGCCTGGATCACGCCGACCGGGCCGCCGGGCGGCTGGCCCGTTTGCTGGCGCGAGCGGCCCGAACTCAAATAAGCCGCGATCGAGTCCTGCGTGATCTCGCCCATCCAGGCGCCGTCGGCATCGAGCACCGGCATCCACGAAGCGCTGAACTGATACATCTTCGAGAGTACGATGCGCAGGTTGTCGTCCACCGAGACGCTGGCCGCGAAGGGCGTCACGCGCTCGCCACACGCGCCGTCGCCGCCGCGCGCCACACGGCGCGTGACATAGCCGAGCGCATGGCCCGCTTCGTCGAGCACGGTCAGATAGCGGCAGTCCGCTTCGTCCATGACCGCGAAGGCGTGCGCGAGCGGCGTGTCCACGCGCGCCGTTTCAGGCTGCGTGGCGGCGTCGCCGGCCTTCACGAGCAGCAGGCGCTTGAGCGTGCTGTCCTGGCCCACGAACTGCGCGACGAATTCGTCGCGCGGGCGCGCCAGCAGCGTGTCGGGGTGATCGTATTGCACGAGCTGGCCGCGCCGGAACACGGCGATGCGGTCGCCGAGCTTGATGGCCTCGTCGATATCGTGGCTCACCATGATCACGGTCTTCTTCAGTTGCCGCTGCATCTGGAAGAACTCGTTCTGGATGGACTCGCGATTGATCGGGTCCACGGCGCCGAATGGCTCGTCCATCAGCAGCACGGGCGGGTCGGCGGCGAGCGCGCGAATCACGCCCACGCGCTGCTGCTGGCCGCCCGAGAGCTCGCGCGGATAGCGCTTCAGATACTGCTTCGGATCGAGTGCGACCATCGACATGAGCTCTTGCGCGCGCTGGGCGCAGCGCTTCTTGTCCCAGCCGAGCAGGCGCGGCACCACGGTGATGTTCTCCTCGATGGTCATGTTCGGGAACAGGCCGATCTGCTGGATCACATAGCCGATATGGCGGCGCAGGTCGACTTCGTCGAGCCCGGACGTGTCCTCGCCATCGATGAGCACGCGGCCCGAAGTGGGCGCGATGAGCCGGTTGATCATCTTGAGCGTGGTGGTCTTGCCGCAGCCCGAGGGGCCGAGGAACACGCAGATTTCGCCTTCTGCCACCGCAAGGCTCACGGAGTCGACGGCGCGCACGGGCTGGCCGTCCTTCTGGGTGAAGGTCTTGGTCAGTTTGTCGAGTTCGATCATGTCTTTTGCACTCCTTTCGGTGTCAACGCGCGCTGCAGCCATTGCAGGAGCAGGTCGGCGACGATCGCGAGCACGCTCACGAGCACCGCGCCCACCAGCAGCTTCATCATGCTGCTCTGGCCGATGGCGCGCAGGATCAGCGTGCCGAGGCCGCCCGCGCCAATCACGGCGGCAATCGTCATCACGCCGATGTTCATCACGACCGCGGTGCGCACGCCCGCGAGAATCACGGGCACCGCGAGCGGCAAGTCCACGAGGCGCAGGCGCTGCCACGAGGTCATGCCGATGCCCGTGCCGGCCTCCTTGATGCCGGCGTCCACGTTGCGCAGCGCGAGCCAGGTGTTGCGCATGATCGGCAGCAGCGAATAGAGGAATACCGCCGTGATCGCCGGCACCGCGCCGATGCCCTGGCCGAAGCGCGAGAAGAACGGAATCATGAGGCCGAACAGCGCGATGGACGGCAGCGTGAGCACGATGGTGGCAAGCCCGAGCAGCGGGCCCGCGAGCCACTCGTGACGGTTGATGACGATGCCGAGCGGCACGCCCGCCACGATTGCGCAGCCCACGGCAATGCCTACCAGCCAGATGTGCTGCAAGGTGAGCTGCAGCAGCTCGGGCCAGCTCGAAGCGAGATAGTCGAATACGCTCATGAGATCTCCTTCAAGGCAGCTGATGCGTGCGCAGGAAGGCGTCGGCCACGTCGCGCGGCGACTTGCCGTCGAGGTCCACGGCCTTGTTCATGTCCTGCATCACGTCGTTGTTGAGCGCCGCCGAAAGCGCGTTGAGTTGCGCCGCGAGCTTCGGGTTGTGCTCGAGCGCTTCCTTGCGCACCACGGGCGTGGCGTTGTACGGCGGGAAGAAGTGTCGGTCGTCATCGAGCGGCACGATGCCGAAGCCCTTCACGCGCCCATCGGTCGTGTAGACGAGGCCGATCTTCAACTGGTTGTTGTGCAGCGCCGTGTAGACGAGCCCGGGGTCCATCTGCTTCATCTGCGAGCGGCTGAACTGCATGCCGTAGGTTTCCAGCAGCGGCTTGAGGCCATCGGGGCGGTTCGCGAATTCCGCGTCCATGCCGAACACGATGTGCTTCGCGTCGGGGTGGGTCTTCAGATAGTCGGCGAGCTGCGAAACCGTCTTGATGCCGGAGGCCTGCGCGAACTGGCTGGGCAGCCCGATTGCGTAGGTGTCGTTCAGCGGCGAGGCATCGAGCCAGACGAGCCCGCGCGGCACATCGAGTGCCTTGACGCGCTGGTACATATCCTCGGGCGAGAGCTTGTCCTTGAGCTTGTCGTAGACGAGCGCCGCCGTGCCCGTGTAGTCCCACACGAGATCGAACTGGCCGTTTTCCAGCGCGCTGCGCATGAGCGTGCTGCCGAGCCCGGAGCGCACTTCCACGTCGTAGCCGCGCGAGCGCAGGTATTGCGCCGTCACTTCCGCGAGCACGTATTGCTCGGTGAAGTTCTTCGCGCCCAGCACGAGTTTGGCGGCGAACGCCGAAGAGCTTGCGGCCACGCACAGCGTACCCACGGCACACAGACGCGCGATCGATCGCATCGTACTGCGAAATGTGAACAAAGCGGTGGGAAAGGCGATCATGCGGCACCTCCGCGGCGCACGATCCACTGGCGGCTGCCGGCCGCGACGATGCCGTCGAGCACGAGCGCGAGTATTGCGGTGAGCGAGGCGCCCAGCAGCAGCAAGGGCTGGTTGTCGAGATAGATGCCGGGGAAGATCAGCGAGCCGAGGCTGTCCGCGCCAATCAGGTAGGCGAGCGGCGCCGTGCCCACGTTGATGGCGAGCGCCGTGCGCACGCCGCCGACGATGATCGGCAGCGCGTTGGGCAACTCCACGCGGGTGAGCGACTGCCAGCCGGTCATGCCGATGCCTTTGGCGGCCTCGCGCAGCGCCGCGGGCACGTTTTTAACGCCTTCGTAGGTGTTGCGCGTGATGGGCAGCAGCGAGGCGAGGAATAGCGCGACGATGGCGGGCACATCGCCGATGCCGAAAATGCCGAGCGCGATGGCGAGCACGGCGAGCGACGGAATCGTGTTGCCGATGTTGAAGATCTGCATGAAGCGCTCGGCCTGGCGCTGAAACCGCGGCCGGCTCAGCATCACGCCGGCAGGCACGCCCACGACGATGGCGAGCGCCATGGACCAGGCAACCAGCAGCATGTGCCGGCACGCGTAATAAGCGAGATCGCCCGCATGGCTGCGAAACGTTTCGGCGCCGATTCCGCGGGCGAGCGCCCATGCGATGACGGCTATGGCTATCAGGCTGCCCAGCAGTTGGACAGTGCGTCGAGTCATGAAGATACGCCCCCTCGATCTCGGTGCGGCGCGCACAAGCGCACACGCCGCGAAGACGCCAGATGGCGCCGCGATGGAAGTTCGTAATCCCGGCATGGCCGCGATTGAACTGACGGAAACAGTCCTTGCCGGCCGCAACGATGTGCGACGGGCAGTCGAGTGAACGCGCTAGTGCGTTCGTCTGATTGTCATGTTCAGCCCAGCGACGCAATGAAACGGCACGTGCGCGCTGAAGCAGGGCACCGTCCTGCGAGGACGGCATGGATGCGGAGGGCAGAGGCCCAAGCCGCTGGGGCCGGTGGCCCCTTTGATGTGGCAAAACGGATGCGTACGCAACGAAGTGCGAAGTTGCACTACCGCAGTTACATCACGTCTCGCACGAGATCATGCTTTTTGTGAATGAAGGCTGAGTATAGGGCAATCGATTGAGCGCGTCTACCTTGGGGATCGATCGATATGATTGACATCGTGGTCAACGATCGCTGCAAATGTGCCTGAACGTGTCATATCGGGTAAATAATCTGGATGACGAAATAAATCGGATGGGTATCAATTCCCGATTGAATCGAGCCCTGCTTTTCGCGGCCAATTGTCGATGAGGGGGCGCGAGCCAATGAACGTTGCCTCGCGCACGCGCGCTACTTCTCGCGCTTCATCCCCGCGACGCTGAGCGTGCGCTCGGCCAGCACGGCATCGCGTTTGGCGAGCAGGTGGCCGCGCAGGATCTTCGAGAGTGCAGGCCCGTTGCGCGCCTCGAGCGCGGCAATCATGCCTTCGTGGTCGCGTATTGCGCTGTCCCACTTCGCAGTCTGGAAGTTGGAGCGAAAGCGCAGCGCCTGCAGGCGCCGGTTCAGCGTCACGTAGGTCTGGCGCAGCGCCGCGTTGCGCGCCGCAACGTTGATGAGGTCGTGAATCGCGTGATTGCGCGAGTAGTAGCCGGACAGGTCGTTCTGCGTGCGGCACAGCAACATCGCCGCGTGCAGCGCCTTGATTTGCGCGAGCTCCGTTTCGCTGATGCGCTCGCAGGCGAGTTCGCCCGCGAATGCCTCGAGCCCGCTCATGAGCTCGAACATGTCGCGTATCTCGGCTTCGCTCAGCTGCGCAACGGTCGCGCCACGGTTTGGCGAGATCTCGATGAGCCCTTCTGCGGCGAGCACCTTGAGGGCCTCGCGCAGCGGCGTGCGCGAAATGCCCAGCACTTCGCACAGCTTGCGCTCGTTGAGCTTCACGCCGGGCGCGAGCTGCCCCTCGACGATGAATTCGCGCAGGTGGTCGACCACCGTGTCGTGCAGGCGCTGGCGAGCGAGCTTCGGCAGCGCGAGCTCCGGCGCGTCAGGTTGTGCGGACGCGAGTTGCGCGTCCGGAATGTCTGCATTTTGCATACGAGACCCCATCGTCCAACTTGCCCTCATTCTAGCCTGGCTGCCGCCGGCGCCTGGTTGCGCCGCACTGCCGGGTTTCCCCTGGGCCGATTCCGGCCAATTTCACCTTGCATCTGCTCAACGGTGCACTAAAGTATTTTGCATGCAAAATGCCATTTCAGCTGAATCGGGTGGCATCGACTGAAGTACTTCCGACCTTCCTTGAACGTGGGACCTCTTCATGCTGAAACTCGACTTCCATCCCGCCGGCCGCCATTTCCTGCAGATTCCCGGCCCGAGCCCCGTGCCCGATCGCATCCTGCGCGCGATGAGCTATCCGACCATCGACCACCGCGGGCCCGAGTTCGGCGCGCTGGGGCTTTCGGTGCTGGACGGCATCAAGAAAATCTTCAAGACCACGCAGCCCGTGGTGATCTATCCCGCTTCGGGCACCGGCGCGTGGGAGGCGGCGCTCACCAACACGCTCTCGCCCGGCGACGCAGTGCTGATGTACGAAACCGGCCACTTCGCGACGCTGTGGAAGAAGATGGCGGAGAGCCTGGGCCTGAAGCCCGAGTTTCTCGGCCTGCCCGGCGTGGAGGGGTGGCGGCGTGGCGTGCAGGCGGACATGATCGAGGCGCGTCTGCGCGCGGACACGGGCCATGCGATCAAGGCAGTCTGCGTCGTGCACAACGAGACCTCGACGGGCGTGACCTCCGATATCGCCGCCGTGCGCCGCGCCATCGATGCGGCGGGGCACCCGGCGCTCTTCATGGTGGACACGATCTCGGGCCTCGCCTGCGCCGACTACCGGCACGACGAGTGGGGCGTTGACGTGACCGTGTCGGGCTCGCAGAAGGGCTTGATGCTGCCGCCTGGCATCAGCTTCAACGCGCTTTCGCAGAAGGCGCTGGAGGCGAGCCGCGAAGCGAAGCTGCCGCGCGCGTTCTGGAGCTGGGCCGAGATCGTTGAAATGAACAAGGACGGCTACTGGCCCTATACGCCCAATACGAACCTGCTGTACGGCCTCTCGGAAGCGCTCGAGATGATTCTGGGCGAGGGGCTCGACAACGTGTTCGCGCGCCATCGGCGGCTGGCGGCCGCGTGCCGCGCGGCGGTAACGGCATGGGGGCTCGAAATTCAATGCGTGGACCCGGCCGTGTATTCGCCGGTGCTCACGGGCGTGGTCATGCCGGAAGGCGTGGATGCAGACGCGGTGCGCAAGCTCATCTACGAACGCTTCGATCTGTCGCTGGGCACGGGGCTCGGCAAGGTGAAGGGGCGCATGTTCCGCATCGGCCATCTCGGCGACTGCAACGACCTCGCGCTGATGGCGGCGCTCGCGGGCTGCGAGATGGGGCTGCGGCTCGCGGGCGTGACGCTGCGCGCGAGCGGCGTGGGCGCGGCGATGGACTACCTCGCGCAGCATGAGAGCGCGCCTCGGCTGAAGGCGGTGGCGTGAGTTCACGCCTCGCTAGTGTGCCTATGCACGCAAACCGCGACGATCCGATGCACGACGTTTGAACGCCCGACGTTTCGACCGACTATCCGATGCTCACGTCCACACCCAAACCGCTCGTTCAGCCCATCCGGCTCATGCCCGCATCCGCGCGTGCGGCGCTCACCCCGCTCGCCGCGCGGCTCACGCGCGAATTGCGCGGCGACGTGCTGTTCGACCGCGCCTCGCGCGGCCGCTACGCCACCGATGCGTCGATCTACCAGATCATGCCCATTGGCGTGGCGGTGCCGCGCGATCAGGACGATCTGCGCGTTGCGCTCGACATCGCCCGCGATACGGCTGCGCCGGTGCTGGCGCGCGGCGCCGGCACGAGCCAGTGCGGGCAGACCGTGGGCGAGGCGCTCGTGATCGACACGAGCAAGTGGCTCAACCGCATCGTGGCCTTCGACGCCGAGGCGCGCACCGTGACGGTCGAGCCGGGCGTCGTGCTCGACCATCTCAATGCATGGCTCAAGCCGCACGGCCTGTGGTTTCCGGTGGACGTCTCCACGGGCGCGCAATGCACGATAGGCGGCATGGCCGGCAACAACTCGTGCGGCTCGCGCTCGATCGAGTACGGCATCATGGTGCACAACGTAGCCGCCATCGATGCGGTGCTCGCAGACGGCCACGAGACCGTTTTCGGAAAGTTGTCCGAAATGTCGGGCGATGCGCACACACGCGCGCTCGTCTGGGGCGTGCGCGCCATTGCCGAACGCGAGCGCGACGAACTGCGCGAGCGTGTGCCGAAGGTGCTGCGCCGCGTGGCCGGCTACAACCTCGATCTGTTCGATTGCCAGAACCCGCTCGCGTTCGAGCGCGACGGCGAGCCGAATCTCGCGAACCTGCTGGTGGGTTCCGAGGGCACGCTGGCGTTCAGCCGCCAGTTGACGCTGCGCCTCGCGCCACTGCCGCGCCACAAGGCGCTGGGCGTGGTGAACTTCCCCAGCTTCTATGGGGCGATGGATCTCACGCAGCACATCGTCAAGCTCGGGCCGAGCGCGGTCGAACTCGTCGATCGCACGATGATCGACCTTGCGCTCGACAATCCCGCGTTCCGGCCCGTGATCGAACGTGCGCTGGTGGGCGCGCCGCAGGCGGTGCTGCTGGTGGAATTCGCGGGCGACGATCGCGAGGTCCAGCTTGCGCGCCTCGCGCAGCTCGTGGAGCTGATGGGCGATCTGGGCCTGCCCGGCAGCGTGGTCGAGATGCCCGACGCGGCCGCGCAGAAAGCGCTCTGGGACGTGCGCAAGGCGGGCCTGAACATCATGATGAGCATGAAGGGCGACGGCAAGCCGGTCTCGTTCATCGAGGATTGCGCGGTGCCACTCGAGCATCTGGCCGATTACACGAGCCGCCTGACCGAGGTGTTCCATCGCCACGGCACGGAAGGCACGTGGTACGCGCATGCGAGCGTGGGGACGCTGCACGTGCGCCCGATACTCGACATGCGTCGCGACGGCGCGCAGAAGATGCGCGCGATTGCCGAAGAGGCCGCTGAGATGGTGCGCGAGTACAAGGGCGCGTTCTCGGGCGAGCACGGCGATGGCCTGTGCCGTGGCGAATGGGTTGCCTGGCAGTACGGACCACGCATCAATGCGGCGTTCGCCGAAATCAAGGCGCTCTTCGATCCCGCGAACCGCATGAGCCCGGACCGCATCGTCCATCCGCCGAAGATGGACGAGGCCGCGAACTTCCGCTTCGCGCCCGGCTACCGCGAGCGCGCGTGGCGGCCCGCGCTGGACTGGTCGGCGTGGAATGTCACGCGCGATCCGCTGACGGGCGCCGAGGGCGCGCCGGGTTCGGGCGGCGACGCGAGCGAGGGGCTGGCGAAGGCCGTCGAGATGTGCAACAACAATGGCCATTGCCGCAAGTTCGACGCGGGCACGATGTGCCCGAGCTATCGCGTCACGCGCGACGAGCAGCATGTCACGCGCGGGCGTGCGAATACGTTGCGGCTTGCCTTGTCGGGGCAGCTGGAATCCATGGAGAGCGCTGGCGGCCCCACGAGTGGAGAGGCTGAAGGCGGTCTGGCGAGCCGCGCCGTCAAGGACGTGCTCGACCTGTGCGTGTCGTGCAAGGGCTGCAAGCGCGATTGCCCGACCGGCGTGGATATGGCGCGCCTGAAGATCGAGGCGCGCGCGGCATGGCAGCGCGCGCACGGCCTGGACCTGCGCGAGCGGCTCGTTGCGTACCTGCCGCGCTATGCGCCGCTCGCGAGCCGCGTGCCCGGCGCGCTGCCTGCAATCGAGCGCTTGCCGCGCCTGGCGGCATGGCTCAAGCGCCGTATCGGCTTCGCGCCGGAGCGCGCGTTCCCGCGCATCGTGCGCCCGTTCACCGGGACGGCCGAGGCGATGGCGAATGACGCGGCGAAGGCTTCGACAGCAGGCGAGGTGCTGCTCTTCGTCGACACGTTTAGCAACTACATCGAGCCCGGCATCGCGCGCGCCGCCAAGCGGGTGCTGGAGGCGGCGGGCTACACGGTGCGCCTGAACACCGTGGCGGGCGAGCGCCCGCTCTGCTGCGGACGCACGTTTCTAGCGGCGGGTCTCGTCGACGAGGCCAAGGCCGAGGCGCGCCGCTCGCTCGATGCGCTCATGCCCTGGGTCGAGCGCGGCGTGCCCATCGTGGGGCTGGAGCCCTCGTGCCTGCTCACGCTGCGCGACGAATGGACTGCCTACGGTTTCGGCGAGGCCGCCACGAAGCTCGCGCGCCACGCGCTGCTCTTCGAGGAATTCCTCGTACGCGAGCACGCGGCGGGGCGCCTCGACCTCAAGCTCCATGCGCTGCCTGAGGCACGCGCCGTCGTCCACGGCCATTGCCACCAGAAAGCGTTCGACGCGTTCACGCCGGTGCAGACGGTGCTCGGCTGGATCCCGGGGCTCGCGCTCGCGCCGGTCGAATCGTCGTGTTGCGGCATGGCGGGCAGCTTCGGCTACGAGCGCGAGCATTACGCAACCTCGCTCGCGATGGCGGAGCTGGCGCTCTTGCCCGCGGTGCGCGCCGCGCAGGCAGCGGGCGACGCGCTGGTGGTCGCAGACGGCACGAGCTGCCGCCATCAGATCGCCGATGGCGCCAGTGCGCGCGCACTGCACGTTGCCCAGGTGCTGGAGCGCGCACTCAGTCCACCGCGCTGAATCGCCTGCGAGCGGCACAGGGTGGCAGCCACTGCGCCCGAAACAGAAGTCGAAACATCCGGAGTCCTGAAGTACCCGCCGCGAGGCGAAGCGGGCTGCGAGCGCACGTCTCGCGCCGCGCCAGAACACTTCCAGCAAGGAGACGATGATGTTGCGCCGAGCCACCACACGCGTGCTGCTATTGCTGTGCGCGATGTACCTCATCACCTATGTCGATCGCGTCAACGTGAGCACGGCTGCAAGCCAGTTCGCGGCCGAGCTTCATCTCTCGCATACCGAGGTCGGCATCGTGTTTTCCGCCTTCGCGTATCCGTATCTGCTGTTCCAGATCATCGGCGGCTGGGTGGGCGACCGCTTCGGCCCGCGCCGCACGCTGGCCGTCTGCGCCGTGATCTGGGCCGGCGCCACCGTGCTCACCGGTCTCGCGAGCGGTTTCGCCTCCATGATCGTGGCGCGCTTGCTGCTCGGCCTCGGCGAAGGCGCGACGTTCCCCACCGCCACGCGCGCGATGTCGAACTGGATGCCGGCGAACCGGCGCGGCTTCGCGCAGGGCACGACGCACGCCGCCTCGCGCATCGGCAATGCCATCGCGCCGCCGCTCATCGTCTGGCTCATGCTGATGTCGGGCTGGCGCGGTGCGTTCATCGTCACGGGCGTCGCGAGCTTCATCTGGGCCATGCTGTGGATCTGGTACTTCCGCGACGATCCGCGCGCGCATCCGCGCATCACCGCCGCCGAATGCGAAGGGCTCGAGCGCTTTTCCGGCGCGAAGGAGCGCGCACCTGTGCCGTGGCGGCGGCTCGTCGCGCGCATGTCACCGGTCACGGCCGTGTACTTCTGCTATGGCTGGGTGCTGTGGCTGTTCCTCGGCTGGATTCCGCAGTACTTCCTGCACAACTACCACATGCACCTGGCCCAGTCGGCGCTGTTCGCCTCGGGCGTGTTCTTCGCGGGCGTGCTGGGCGACTGGCTCGGCGGCTCGGTCACCGACCGCATCCTCAAGAAGAGCCGCAACCTGCGCCTCGCGCGCAACGTGATGGTGGGCGTGTGCATGCTGCTCACGCTGCTTTCGCTCGCGCCTATCCTGCTCGTGCAGAACGTGACGGTGACGCTGGCCGCGCTATGCCTGAGCGCGGGCTTCTTCTTCAACGAGATGACCATCGGGCCGATGTGGGCCGTGCCCATGGACATCGCGCCCAGGCACGCTGGCACCGCGAGCGGGATCATGAACACGGGCTCGGCCGCGGCGGCCATCGTGAGCCCCGTGGTGGGCGGCTGGCTGATCGACCGCACCGGCAACTGGAACCTGCCGTTCACCGTGTCGATGGCGATCATGGCGCTGGGCATCGTGCTCTCGTTCACGATGCGCCCGGACCGCGCGCTCGACAGCGCGGAGGGTTCGGTCGACGGTGCACATGCACACACGACGGCCTGAGCCTGCGGGCGGGGTGGTCAAACGTGGCGCGCGGAGGTGGGCGCGCCGTTCCAGGAAACGATCCCTCTGCGAGGAACGCGCATGAACGACGATACCGCCACCTACGGCGCCATTCAAACTGAGCGCACCGGAAGCGACGGCGCGATCGCCATCGTGACGATCGATCGCCCCGCAAAGCTCAATGCGCTCACGCGCACGCTCTGGCGCGCGCTTGGCGACACCTTCGAGGCGCTTGCCGCCGATGACAGCTTGCGCTGCATCGTGCTGCGCGGCGCGGGCGAAAAGGCGTTTTCGCCCGGCAACGACATCGGCGAGTTCGCCACCGACCGCTCGAACGTCGAGCAGGCGCGTGCATACGGCGCGCTCATGCATCGCACGCTCGGGCTGATCGACGCGTGCCCGGTGCCCGTGGTCGCGATGATTCACGGCATTTGCGTGGGCGGCGGGCTGGAGCTGGCGGCGCTGTGCGATTTGCGCATCTGCGGCGAGTCCAGCCGCTTCGGCGCGCCCATCAAGAACCTCGGGCTCGTGATGGCGCATGCCGAACTCGAAGCGCTGCTGCGCCTCGCAGGCGAGGCCGTGGCGCTGGAGATCCTGCTCGAAGGCCGCATTCTCGACGCGCGCGAAGCGTTTGCCAAAGGCCTCGTCACGCGCGTGGTGCCCGACGCCGAGGTGAGTGCGGAGGCGCTCGCGGCGGCACAGCGCATTGCGGCGGGCGCGCCGCTCGTCGCGCGCTGGCACAAGCAGTTCGTGCGCCGCGCGCGCAACCCCGCGCCGCTCACGCAGGCCGAGCGCGACGAGGGTTTCGCGTGCTACGGCAGCGAGGATTTCCGCATCGGCTATCAGGCGTTTCTCGCGAAAGAGACGCCACAATTCAAGGGACGCTGAGAGATGGAAGACACGCGACGCAGCGAATCAAACGCGCACGCACGTACGGGGCCGCTCGCGGGCATGAAGGTGATCGAGCTTGCGCACATCATGTCGGGGCCGGTCTGCGGCATGATGCTCGCCGACATGGGCGCCGAGGTCATCAAGGTGGAGAAGATGCCGGGCGGCGACGACTGCCGCCGTTTCGCGCCAATCCTCGCGAGCGGCGAGTCCGCCTCGTTCATGATGGTCAATCGCGGCAAGCGCGGCATCGCGCTCGACCTGAAGACCGAGGGCGGCCGCGCCGTGCTGCGGCGTCTGCTCGCGAGCGCCGACGTCGTGACCGAGAACTACCGGCGCGGCACGATGGAAAAGCTCGGCATGGGCTACGAAACGCTGAAGGCCGAGAACCCGGGGCTCATCTATTGCGCGATCTCCGGCTACGGACGCAGCGGGCCGTACGCGGACAAGGGCGGCTTCGACCTCATCGCACAGGGCATGAGTGGCCTGATGAGCATGACAGGCGAGCCGGGGCAGGCGCCGATCAAGGCGGGCTCGCCGGTCACGGACATCAACGCGGGCATTCTGGCGGCGCTCGGCATCTGCGCCGCCTGGGCGGGCCGGCAGCGCACGGGCCGCGGGCAGATGGTGGATACTTCGTTGTTCGAAGCAGGTCTGCAGCAGATGTACTGGGCGTTCGCCAACTACTTCGCCGATGGCACTGTGCTCGAAAAAGCCGGCTCGGCCAATCCCACGAGCGCGCCTTATCAGGCGTTCGAAACGCGCGACGGCTGGGTCAACGTGGGCGCGGCGAATCAGAGCAATTACGAGCGGCTGGTTGCGGCGCTCGCCATCCCCGGGCTCGCGGACGACGCGCGCTTTGCCACCAACGCGGGGCGTCTCGCGCATCGCGCTGCGCTCGTGGAGATCCTGAGTGTGCGCCTGCGCGAGCGCACCACGGCGCAGTGGCTTGCGCTCTTCGACGAGATCGGCTTGCCGTGCGGCCCGGTGCTCAGCGTGCCCGAGGCGGCCTCGCACGAGCAGGCCATCGCGCGCGGGATGATCGTGCAGACCGGGCATCCGGTGAGCGGGCAGTTCAAGGGCATAGGCTTGCCGATCCACTTTTCGGAGGGTCCGACAACGCACGCGCGTCCCGCACCGCTGTACGGCGAGCACACCGTCGAGGTGCTGCGCGAATATGGCTACGACGAAACGCGGATTCACGCACTCGAAGCGGAAGGCGCGGTTGGCGTGGGGCGCTGAGGCTGGCGGCGATTGCAGGCGAGGCTCCTCGTCACTCAGTGCGCGCCTGCATGGGGATTGATGAACGCCATTCATGAACGCATGCGGTTTATCCACCTTTATCCGATGGGCGCGCTGGTTTCTAATGAGCGTTCTGGCCGTCGATCCGACGTGCAGCCACTTTGGAGTTTGGGGTTATGGATTATCGCTATCTGGGCCGCAGCGGCCTGAAGGTTTCGCCGTTGTGTCTCGGCGCCATGATGTTCGGCGGCGAAACCGATGAGGCGACGGCGAGGCGCATCATCGACAAGGCCTTCGAGCAGGGCGTCAACTTCATCGATACCGCCGACGTTTACCACGCTGGCCGCTCCGAAGAGATCGTGGGTCGCGCCATCGCGGCGCGCCGCGACGACTGGGTCGTGGCAACGAAGTTCGGCTATCCCGCGGGCCCCGCGCAGGGCCCCAACCAGCAGGGGCAGTCGCGCAAATGGATCTTCCAGTCGGTCGAGGCGAGCCTGAAGCGTCTGAACACCGACTATATCGACGTGCTCTATTTCCATCGCGCCTTGCCCGATCTGCCGCTCGAAGAGGGCGTGCGGGCGGTGGGCGATCTGATCCGCCAGGGCAAGGTGCGCTATTTCGGGCTTTCCAATTTCCGCGGCTGGCGCATCGCTGAAGTGGTGCGCATCGCGGACCAGCTCGGCATCGAGCGGCCCGTTGCGAGCGAGCCGCTCTACAACATCGTGGACCGCAGCGCCGAAGTCGAGCAGCTGCCCGCCGCCGCGCATTTCGGCCTGGGCGTGGTCCCGTACAGCCCGCTCGCGCGCGGTGTGCTGACCGGGAAATATGTGGTGGACGCGCCGCCGCCCGCGGACAGCCGCGCGGGGCGCGGCGACCGGCGCATCCAGCAGACGGAGTGGCGTGCCGAGTCGTTGCACATCGCGCAGCGGATTGCGGAGCACGCGGCTCAGCGCGGCACGACTTCGGTTGCGTTCGCGCTCGCGTGGGTGCTCAACAACCGGCTCGTGAGCTCGACGATCGCGGGGCCGCGCACCGAGGCGCATTGGGACAGCTACGTCGAAGCGCTGGCGCTTCAATTGAGTCCTGAGGACGAGCAGTTCATTGACAGCCTCGTGCCGCCGGGCCATGCGTCGACGCCGGGCTATACCGATCCCGGCTATCCGGTCGAGGGCCGCAAGGCTGGCTGAGCGCGGCCGGGTCAAACCCGGCCGTGAACGACTACGAGCGCTTGCGGTGCGGCGCATCGGCGCCTTGTGCTTCACGAGGTAAGCGGGGGAGGCCACGATGCGATTTTCAGATCGGACCCGATGCGCACCGCGATCATGTCCTTGGCGACCTGGTCGTGTTGATGGCCACCGGGCTGGCCCGGAAAGGCACCCATTGCCGCGCCTGCGCCTTCATGGAATTTGACTCACGGCAAACGCCATCGAAATTTCAGAACGCTGCTCGTTGCTTAAGCGCGTTCTGAATGCTTTGAGATCGCAGTTTGCTTAACATCGGCGCCCGCAGTCGCAGCCGAACGCGCGACTGAACTTGCTGGCCCTGATGGAAGATTCCGCGACCATGTCCACGCCTCCAACCCCCGAAGTCAGCGGCGATACGTTCGCCGCCGCCGAAGCCGCCTGGCAACGCGGCGAGACCGAAACCGCGCGCGCCATGTGCGAGCGTCTCATTGCCGCCGGCCCGCACGACGCCGATGCACTGCATCTCGCGGGCCTCCTCGAGATCGGGCGCGACCGCCTGGCCGCAAGGGCGCTGATCGGCCGCGCGCTTGTGGCGCGCGAGGACCCGGTGTTTCTGGTGGGCTTCGCCATGACCTGCGCTGGTGCCGCCGAGCGGGACATGGCCATCTACGCGTTGAAGCGCGCCCTCGAACTGCGGCCGGGCTCACCCATCGCGCTGAACAACCTCGGCCACCTGTACGGCGAAGCGGGCGACGCCGCGCGGGCGTCGGAATTGTTCGAACGCGCGCTCGCGCTGGCGCCGCAGCATGCCGCGATCCACTTCAACTACGGGACCATGCTGTTGAACGCCAACGAGCTCGACCGCGCGGAAACCATGCTGCGTCGCACGGTGGCCCTCGCGCCGGGCCACGCGAACGCCTGGAACAATCTCGCGAAGGTGATGCTGGCGGGCAAGCGCGTCACGCAAGCGCTGGCCGTGCTCGAACACGCGCGCACGCTCGCGCCGGACTCGGTCGAGATCCTCACGAATATCGGCGCGATCCTGAGCGGTGGGACGCGCATCGACGAAGCCAGGGTTGCGCTCGAGCGCGCGATCGAACTCGATCCGCAACGGGTCTCCGCGTGGAGCAACCTGGGCAACGTGCTGCTCAAGCTCGCCCGGCACGACGAGGCGCGCCGCGCTTACACGCGCCGTCGAACTGAAGCCGGACTTTGCCGATGCGCATATCAATCTCGGCAACGCGTGCAGCAAGGCCGGCCGGATCGACGAGGCCATCGCCTGCTATCGTCGGGCGATGGCCTGCGATCCCGCCCACATCGGCGCAAACAGCAATCTGCTGTTCTCGCTGATGTTCGCCGTGGACGACGGTCATGCGATCCGCGTCGAGGCCGAGCAGTTCTCCGCGCGGCACGAGGCGGCGCTGCTGGCCACGAGCGCGGGCGCGCGCCATGCGAACACGCCCGACACCGCGCGGCGCCTGCGCATCGGCTATGTCTCGCCGGACTTTCGCAACCATTGCCAGTCGCTGTTCACGACGCCGCTCTTTGGCCACCACAATCACGCGGCCTTCGAGATCGTCTGCTATGCGCTGAGCGCACAGCGCGACGACGTCACCGCGCGCCTCGCGAGCTACGCGGACGTCTGGCGTGACGTGTGGGAGTTCGACGACGCACGCCTTGCGCAGCAAATTCGCGACGACGGCATCGACATTCTCGTCGACCTCACGATGCACATGGACGGCGCGCGGCGCCTGTTGTTCGCGCGGCGGCCCGCGCCTGTGCAGGTGGCGTGGCTCGCATACCCGGGCACGACGGGCAGCCCGTCGATTGGCTGGCGCCTGACCGACCCGTGGATCGATCCGCCTGATGACCCGCGCGTGGACGACCAGTACACGGAGCGCTCGCTGCGCTTGCCGGACGCCTTCTGGTGCTACGACGCACTCGCGCCTGGCGTGGAGGGGAACGCGTTGCCGGCACTTTCGGCCGGGCATATTACATTCGGATGCCTGAACAATCCATCCAAGCTGACCGATGCCACACTGTCGCTCTGGTCCGGCGTGTTTGCGGCGCTGCCCGATGCGCGGCTTGTGCTGCTGGCGCCTCCCGGCGGGGCCCGTGAGCAGCTTGCCGAGCGTCTGGCCGCGCACGGCGTCGATCCGGCGCGCGTGAGCTTCGTGGGATTTCAATTGCGCGCCGACTATCTTCGGACTTACCACCAGATCGACATCGCGCTCGACACGTTTCCAGCCAATGGCCACACCACGAGTCTCGACGCCTTGTGGATGGGCGTGCCGGTTCCCACCCGTTATGGCCGCACGGCGCTGAGCCGCGCCGGGCTTTGCCTGCTGGCCAATCTGGGTTTGCGGGAGCTGGCGGCGGACAACGAAGCGGACTACGTTGCCATCGTGACGGCGCTTGCGCGCGATCTGCCTCGGCTCGCCGCACTGCGCGCGGAACTGCGCGCGCGCATGGAGGCTTCGCCGCTCATGGACGGCGCGCGTTTCGCGCGCAACGTGGAGGCCGCTTATCGGCACATGTGGGAGGCGTGGTGTGCGGATGTGCGCGACGCGCCATCCGCCCGTTTGCCATAGCGTGAAGCGCTGGCCTCACGCAACGATGGCTGGATGCGCCTGCACTGGGCCGCCCAGTTGCTCGCGATGCGAAGGGGGCTGTCGACCGTCGATATCGGTAATGCCATATTCGCGCGCGAGCTCGGCGCCCACGAGCACGAGGCCCGACTTCTGCTCGCGTTGCGGATCGCGATAGAGTGCATCGACCAGGCGTCCGGTGAATTGCGGGCTTTCCGCTAGCTCGCTGAAACCGGCGTACTGCTCGGGATGCGCGGCGATCACGCGTGCGGTGCGCTCGGTCTGGAGCATGCCCATCCAGATCGACACTGCTGCCACGTTGAAGGGGCGCAGGTCCACTGCCATATCTTTCGCGAATTTATCCACGCCGGCTTTTTGTGCGCCGTAGGCCGCGCCGTGCATGTAGCAGCTTGCACCGAACGACGAGGTGAAGGCGATCAGGCCGTCGCGTTGCGCGGACATCAAGCGTGCTGCGTGCCAGCTCGCGATGTAGGCTGAGCGCAGGCCTACGTTCAGGATGTTGACCATTTCCATTGGCTTTTCCCAGAATGGTGCGGGGCGGATGAGTTCGTCGTGGAGGACGGTTGCGTTGTTGACTAGCACGTCGAGGCGGCCTTCATCGTCGCGGATGCGTGCGAAGGCGGCTTCGACCTGGGTGTCGTCGGCGTGGTCGCAGGCGAGGGCGATGCCTCGGCCGCCCAGGCGGGTGATTTCTGCAGCTGTCGCGTGGATGGTGCCGGGGAGGGGCGCGTCGCCTTCATGCTGGGAGCGGCCTGTCACGTAGACGGTGGCGCCAGCGGCGCCTAGTGCGAGGGCAATGCCTTTGCCTGCGCCGCGCGAAGCGCCAGTTACGAGGGCAATGTATGGGCGGGATTGTTTGGACATGCCTGGGTGCTCCATGATTGTTGTTAGGGGGCCGCAAGATGCGGCGGGATTATGGTTCGGGTGAAGAAATTTTCAAATTTTATTTTTTATTTTGGAATTCTAATTTTTTGTGAGTTATGGGA
>NZ_BAYD01000101.1 GCF_000685075.1 Paraburkholderia oxyphila NBRC 105797 | reverse complement strand
GAGCCCCCTCGAAAGAGACGCGAAACCGGCTCACGCGTGGCGTTGCATCACGCGATCGACGATCTGCAGGTAGTGGTCGAGACCCGGCGTTTGCTTGCCCTCGATCTTCGCGAGGTCGTCCCAGCGGCGCAGGCGCACCGCGTCGTCGGCATAGGGGCGCTCGGCAAATTCGCGCGCGCCATCGGCGTCGAAAATGCCGCCTTGCAGCTGGAGGCTGCGTACCGAATCAGGTGACAGGCGGCCGAAGTATGCTTCATCGGTTGCGCATAGATAGCGCTTCGCATCGACGTGCAGCCGGATCGGCTCCAATACGCTCGCCGGCAGAATCGGCCGCAGGAACGGCAACGCATAGTACTGGTGCAGGTCGTCGATACCGCGCTCGGTCGGCGTTTCGCCCTGGCGATTGAGCAGATGCCCGAGATCGTGCAGGAAAGCCGCCGCCACGAGTTCCTCGCTCGCCCCTTCCTCCTCGGCCAGTGCGCCGCTTTGCAGCGCGTGTTCGAGCTGCGTCACCGGCTCGCCACTATAGGCCTGCCCGCCATGCTGCTCGAACAAGCCGCGAATATCTTCCAGACTCAGTGCCATTCTGCCCATCCTCCTTTTGTCGATCGCGCCGGCGCGCAATTACTCCGTCAGTCAACGGACGTCACCGACGTCCCGTTCATCGTGTTTCTCCTGCGTGCGCATCTGGGCGACCGCTTCGTCGGCGTCGCGCGAGGCGAGTGCGTTCAAGACCGCCCGATGCCGCGCATAGGACGCCTGCCGCGCTGCCTCGCTCTGCTGCTCGCGCGGCGACAGCCGCCGCTCGTTGACAGCGCGCCGCCAGGCCTCGGACAGCTTGCCGTTGCCGGCCGCCTCGACCAGTGCGTCGCTAAAGGCTTCGCACGCGCGCGCAAACGCATCCTCGTCGGCGAGCCCGGTGCGCATTGCCTCGAGCCGCTCGTGCAGCGCGGCAACCTGCGCCGCGTCGATACGCGCCGCCAGCATCCGGCACGCCGCCTCTTCGAGGATCGAGCACAGCGAGGCAAGCTCATCCGCCTCCACGCCAGACACACTGCGCACAAACACGCCGCGATGCTTCTCGTTGCGCACGAGCCCCGCCTGCTCGAGTGCGCGAAACGCTTCACGCACTGGCCCGCGCGAGACCTGCAGCCGCGCGGCCCATTCGGTCTCGACGAGCTTCGCGCCCGGCGCGAGCTGGCCGCGCGCGATGCAGCGCTCGATCTCGTCGCGCACGAGGTCGGCCAGCGAATGCTGACGCACCAGCGCGAGCGGCGTCGCCATTTCGGCGCGCGACGCGCTTCGCAGATCGGCATCGCGCGTCATGGCCGGTGGGGGCACAGCGCTCAGGCCGCGATCCGGCTCGTCTGCCGGCTCCGCATCGTCCCCGGCCCGCCCTGCGAGACGGTGCAACGCAACGGTGCGCATGCCGTCCATCGTTTCAATCCGCACGCCGGCGCGGCACGCGCGCAGCAATCAGCGACAACGCCGCCAGCGACACGATCAGCAGGATCAGCGAAAGCGCCGACGCCGGCAGGTAATACCCGCGCTCGACCGCGCCGACTACGACGATCGGCACCGTTGCGAATCCCGGCGGATACACGGTGAGCGTCGCGCCGAGCTCGCCGAGCGAGATCGCGAAGCCCAGCGCGAGGCTCGCGCGGATCGCCGGCACCAGCTGCGGGAGCACCACGCGGCGCAGCACCATCGCGGGCGGCGCGCCGAGGCTCGCGGCCGCTTCGCGCAGCACGGTCAGCTCGGGGCGCAGCCCCGCCGCCGCGCAGCGATAGCAAAACGGCAGCACCAGCGCGAGCTGCACGAACACGACGATCGCCGCCGAGCTCGACAGATCCACCGGCGCCTTGTGATAGGCGATCAGCACCGCAAGCCCGAGCACCACGCTCGGCACGCCGTTGGGCACCATCGCGAGCGCGTCGGCGATGGCGCCAAGGCCGCGCCGGTCGCGCCCTTCGAGCGCCAGCGCAAGCCACAGGCCGAGCGCGGTGCCAAGCACCGCCACGCCGAAGCCGACCTCGAGGCTCGTGGTGAGCGCGTCGAAGTCACTCGAGCCGAGGCGCTCGAACCAGCGCATGCTGAAGCCGTCGGGGAGTATCGTCCCCGACCAGTGCGAGGCCACGCTCGAAAGCGCAACGACGATCACCGGCAGCACGAAGAGCCAGAAGCACAGCAGTGCAGCGAGCGCGAGCAGCACGCCGCTGGCAACGCGCGCGAGGACGCTGCGCTCGACGGGCCGCGCACGCAGGTGCTTCGGCGGCAGGGCGATGTGGTCCGAAGCCGCCGCCACGGGATTGGTTGCAGGATTATTTGCCATTGCGCGCGCCTCCATGACTGCGGCGATTCACGCGCCGATACAGCGCATACAGGGAAAGCGACATTGCGAGCATCACGACCGCGCCTGCGGCGGCGGTCGGCAGATCGAGATCGACGGTCGCGGAGCTATAGATGGCCACCGGCAGCGTGACCAGATGCGCGCTGCCGAGCACGAGCAGAATGCCGAACTCGTTGAACGTCAGCAGAAAACACAGGATCGTGCCCGCGGCGATGCCCGGCCACGCGAGCGGCAGGATCACGCGTGCGGCGACCATGCGGTTGTTCGCGCCCAGGCTGCGCGCGGCCTCGATCAGGCGCATGTCGAGCAGCGAGAACGCGGCGAGCGTCGGGCGCACGACGAAGGGCGCATAGAACACCACTTCCGCGAGCACGACCCCGCCGATGCCGAACAGGAAATCGAGCGGCGGCGCCTGCAGATGAAAGAGCCGCTGCAGGCCGATGCTCACCGAGCCCTGCGAGCCGTACAGAAAGATCAGCGTGAAGGCGACGAGGAACGACGGAAACGCCACGAACAGTTCGAGAAAGCGCGTCACGAGCTGCGCGCCCGGAAACGGCTTGAAGAACAGGATCGCGGCGATCGCCACGCCGAGCACGGAGGCCAGGCCCGCACTGAGGAACAGGATCCACAACGTCGTGCCGATCACGCCACGCGAATCGGGATTGCCGAAGAACGCCTCATAGGCGTGCAAGCTCAGGCCATGCGCGCCGGTCAGGCTGAGCAGCACGAGCCGCACGAGCGGATAGACGACGAGCGGCCCCAGCACGAACACGAGCAGAAAGGCGATATGCCATTGCGCGCGCCGCTCGCGGCGACGCACGGCGGCCGCGTGCGCCTCCGCGCCTGGCAGCGGAGCACCCGGGAAAGCGGAATCAGGGGTTGATAAGGACGACATCGTCAGCCTCGTAGCGCAGGGAAACACGCATGCCTTTTTCCGGCGTCATGCCGTGGCCGCGTTGCATGGTGACGAGCACCGGATCGTTGGGCATCGCATCGAGCAGCACCGGCACCGAGAGCACCGAGCCATACCATTCGACGGACTCGATCGTGCCGTGCAGGCTGCCTTCGCCCAGCGGCGCGATGCGCAGGCTTTCGGGACGCAGGCAGGCGAGCTTGTCGCGCACGTCGTGACGCGCGTCGCCCACCGGGAACGCCACGCTCGGCGGCAAGAGGTTCGCCGCGCCCAGATAGCGCGCGACGTAGGCGTCGTTGGGCGTGTCGTAGAGCTGCTGCGGCGTGCCGAGCTGCGCGATATGGCCGTCGCGCATCAGCAGCGTGCGGTCGGAGAGCACCAGCGCGTCGTCCTGATCGTGCGTCACGCAGACGATCGTGAGGTCAGGCAGCCGCTCGTGCAGCGCCTTGAGCTCGGAGCGCACCGAGGCGCGCAGATTGGCGTCGAGTGCCGAAAGCGGCTCGTCGAGCAGCAGCACGTCCGGCTCGATCACGAGCGCGCGCGCGAGCGCCACACGCTGCTGCATGCCGCCCGAGAGCTGGGCGGGCATGACGTGGCCCGAGTCGCCGAGCTGCACGAGCTTGAGCGCGTCCGCCACGCGCCGCGCGATGTCGCGCGACGGCACGCGCCGCGCCTTGAGCCCGAACGCGACGTTCTCGAACACCGAGAGATGTGGAAAGAGCGCGTAGCTCTGGAACAGCAGCCCCAGGTTGCGCTGATGCGGCGGCACGTGGGTCAGGTCGCGGCCCGCGACGGTGAGCGAACCCGCGAGCGCATCGGCTTCGATGAACCCGGCGATGAAACGCAGCAGGGTAGTCTTGCCGCAACCGCTGCGGCCCAGCACGGTCAGCAATTCGCCGCGGCGGATAGTGAGCGACAGATCATCGAGCACCGTGCGCGTGCCGAAGCGCACGCTCAGGCGGTCGATCTGCACGCCCGCTGCGCCGCCGAAGCTGGACGCATCGGAGGTATCGGTCAGGCCGGACACATCCGGCAGTGCGCGGGCCATCTGGGCCGACGCAAGGCTTGCGGTATTCACCGGTTCTTCTCCTGCAAAACGGTCGACCAGAACCCGCGCTCAAGAAGCACCGGCTCTGGTCCCATACAAAGTACTCAGATATTGCTCAAATGCCTTACTGCGGCTTCACGACTTCAAGCTGCTTGCCCGACGAGCCGATCACCTCGTTCTTCCAGCGCGCGGTCCAGTCGGCCTTCTTCGCCATCACCTGGTTCCAGTCCACCGGAATCAGCTTGACGCCCTGGATCGCCTGCTTGACCGCTTCGCCGTTCTTGCCCGTGAGCGCCACGTCCGTGCGGCCCGGAATGCCGAAGATATCCGGCACCTTCGACTGCACTTCCGTCGACATCAGATAATCGATCAGCTTCTTGCCTTCCGCCTGGTTCGGACCATTCTTGATCAGGCCGATCGCGTACGGCAGCTGGAACGTCGTCGGATGGCCGCCCGCGTCGGCGGCGAGGAAGATCGGCTTGAGCGAGAGACCGCCGTTGGCCGCGTCGTCGAGATCCATCTGCAGGTCGCCGTTGGCCACCGAGATTTCGTTGCGCGAGAGCAGCACGTCGAGATAGCCCGTGCCCTTGGTGTGGAACTTGGCGCTTTGCTCGAGCTTCTTCAGATAGTCGAACGCCTTGTCTTCGCCCATCAGCGAGGTCGTGAGGATGATCACGGCCATGCCGTCACCCGCCGTGGCCGGGTTCGAGTACGCGACCTTGCCCGAATAGTCCGGATGCAGGAGGTCGGCGAACGTCTTCGGCTGGTTCTTCACGACTTCGGGGTTGATCGCGAACGAGAAGTAGTTGTTCACGAACGTCGCCCACGAGCCGTCCGGGGCCTTCGCGATCGCCGGCACGTTCTTGTAGTTCACGCTCTGGTACGGCTGCAGCAGGCCGCCTTGCTGCGCCTGCTGGATGAACGGCGGCAGCGTGACGATCACGTCGCCCTTGGGCGAATCCTTTTCGACATTGGCGCGGTTCACAACTTCGCCACTGCCGGCCGTCACGATATTGACCTTGACGCCTTCCTTCTTCTCGAAAGCAGGCAGGACGTCCTTGTAGAGATTTTCGAGGCCGTCGGCCGTGTACAGCACGACGGCGTCGGCGGCGTGGGCACTCATCGCCGCGCATTGCAGCAGCGTGGCGGCGGCCACCATGGGCAGCACCTTGCGCGCAAAACCTGCGCGATGGGAATTCCTGTGGTTCATGTCGCTCTCCGAAGGCAAAAACCTTGTGCTCGGGGATACCCGATGCGTGTTTAGTCGAATGTCGAACGTCGGCGGACTGCGCCGCCTGTTATGCCCGTCCGGTGCGGCGCACGGATTGCAGATTGTCTGCAATCCGCCGTTGCCACCCTAAAACCGCCGTGCCGCATGGCACACCAGGAGCCGCCCCGTCCCGCGCGCCGGCCCCGTCTGAACGGGCCCGGCAAGAATCACAGGTTTTCGTGACAGGGCAATGACGATTGTGGCGAATGTCAGAAAATTCCACAATTCGCCAAAAATAAGCATATGACACCGTGCGCGAAAACCCCAAGGGCGATGCGCGAGCGGCGATCAGGGAGTCGCCCGGAGCGGCGGGCAGGACAAGGCGCGCGGCGCGTGCGCGCGCCGCGCTGGCGAGTGCCTCAGGAGAAGAAAGTCAGGCGACGAGGAGCTCGGGCCCGCGCGCGGCAATGGCGCGGGCAATGCTTTTTTCGGGCGCGAGCTCGGTGATCACGTAACGGGCGCGCTCGAAGCCGTTGATGCGCACCGGCGTGACGCGGCCGAACTTCGAGTGGTCCGCCACGACGACCGCGCAGGCGGCGGCCGAGAGCATGCGGCTGCGCACCTCGGCGACCATGCGCGTGTAGTCGGTCAGCCAGCCGTCGGCGGTGATGCCGCCCGCGCCGACGAACGCGTAATCGACGTGATATTGCGCGAGCTGCTGCACCGTATCGAGGCCGAAGGTGGCCTCTTCCTGATCGGACAGCTCGCCGCCCAGCAGCGTCACGCGGTTCTCGTTGCGCCGCCCGAGCAGGAGCGCGATGCGCCAGTCGTTGGTGTAGACCGTGAGGCGATGGCGGTCGATGAGCGCGCGCGCGAGCGCGTGCGTCGTACTGCCCGAATCGATGATGATGGACGCGCCGTCGGGCACGAACTCTGCTGCCCGCTCGCCGATGGCGCGCTTGGCGCTCGCATTGGCGGCCTCGCGCACATCGAGGTCCGGCTCGCTGCGGTCGCTGGAAAGCGCGCCGCCATGCGTCGTCACGAGCAGCCCGCGCCCGGCGAGCGTGTTGAGGTCGCGCCGGATCGTCTCGCGCGAGACCCGCAATTCGCGCACGAGATCCGCTACCGAAAGCGCGCCGGTCCGGTTCACTTCAGAAAGGATGTACTGGTGACGTTGTTCTGCGAGCATCTCGGTGGGCGCGCTTGCGCGTGAAATCGGAAAGGCCGCCGTATTGTATTACGCGTGATCGGGAGCAGCGCCGATTGGCGGCACGCCCTGTGCCTCGCACGACCGGCCCGGCGCGCGGCGGGCCGGCGCGAAATGGGCCGAAACGAACCAAACGGCCCTGCCATCGCGCGGCCATCCCTGCTAATCTCGTGTTGGCCGCCCGGGAACCGGACGGCCCTCCATTTTGTCGATTTGTCGTTCCGTCGACTGCCGCCCCCATGCATTCACGACTTCGCCAACTGCATCTGCTGTTCTGCGCGCTGCGCTATGGCATCCGGCTGATCTGGCTCGCAGCGCCCGAGCATCACAAGCTGCACTGGATCGTCTCGCTCGCCGCGCGCATGCGCGAGGACGAGCGCCTCGCCACGCATCTGTCGAGCGCGCTGCCGCGCCTCGCACCGCTCGCGGGCGCTTTTGCGCAGACGCTCGCCACGAAGCCCGAGCTCGCCGCCACGACGCTGCACGACGCCATCGACGCCGTCGAGCATTTCGAAGACCCGCTCACGCCGCAGCAGCTCGATGCCGCCCTGCACACGGCGCTCGGCAAGCCGCCACAGACGCTCTTCTCGTGGATCGACCCCACGCCTTGCCAGAACGGCTGGTGCGAGCAGACCCACGTCGCGCGCCTTTCGCTGCCGGCCAGCGGCCATCAGATGGTGACAGTGCGCGTGCTGCGCGCAAAGCAGGTTCAGGAAGTCGACGACGACGCCGCGCTGCTCTGCACCGTTGCGCGCTGGCTCGAGCGCTTCTCGGGCGCCGCGCGCAAGCTGGGCCTGCGCGCGCTCGCGCAGACGCTGCGCGAGGATCTGCAACGCCGTTTCGATCTGCGTGCGCAGGCCGCGAATCTGAGCCAGACGGGACACCACCTCGCGAACGACGCGCGCGTCGTGGTGCCCGACGTGATCTGGGACTTCTGCACGGCGCAGACGCTCACGGTCGAGCACATCGACACGGTGCGCGTAACCGACATCGCCGGACTAGCCGAACATCACATCAACGTGACGCGCGTGGCCGCGCATCTGATCGAGGTGGTCACACAACAGGCCTTCGAGCATGGGTTCTTCCACGCCGCCTTCGACGCTGGGCGCGTGGCCGTCAGTGTCGAGCCGCAGACGCGCGGCCGCCTCGTGTTCGCGAGCGCGGCGCTCATGACGAGCCTCTCATCGCCCGAGCGCGAATTCTTCGTGCATGGCGCGACGGCGCTGTTCGAGCAGGATTACGGGCGGCTCGCTGCGCTGCACCACGTTGCGGGCCACGTGCCCGCGCACGCGCGCACCGAGCAGATCGAAGCCGAGCTGCGCACGCGCAGCGAAGCGCATTTCGCGAGCGATACCAGCACGCGCAGCGCGAGTGCAGTGCTTCATCATCTGCTGCACTCGGTCCAGCCGTTCGGCGGAGAGGTGTCGCCACGGCTCGCCGCCGCGCAGCGCGCGTTCGGCAGCGCCGAGGCGCTCGCGCGCACGATTCATCCGGGCGTCGATGCGTGGGGTATCGCGAGCGCGACGCTCGCGGACATCGCAAGGCGCGATCTCGGCCCGCAAGGCTGGATCAAGCGGCTCTCCCAGGAGCTGCCGCATCTCGCACAGATCGCGCCACGCGTGCCGCAACTCATCTACCACTTCATGCAGCATCACACCCGCACCGCGCATGGCCCGGGCGCCGCGCAAGCCCAGGCCGCGGTGCTCGAGGCGCTGCGCCGCGAGCACCGGCGCACGCGCACTCTGTTGATCGCATGCGCAGTGAGCGGCGTGCTGGTCGGCGTGGCCGCGACGGTTTTCGCGGCTGTCCCCGTCAACCAGGCGAGCCGCGAGGGCGCGCCGCACGCCGTGCATCCCCAACCCGCCGGACCAGTGCAGTCCTGAACAAGACCGGCCCGGCCCGCCCGGGCGATACTTCGGGTCTTTCGCAAACTGTCTGCAAAATGGGTCGCGAATTATTCGCGTAGCGGCGCACGGGGTTGGGCCGGCATTGCGCGCCGGCCGCGCGACGCCGTCCCAACCCCGTGCGCCGCTCTTGCTCGCCATAACCATAAAATGCTCGCCTCGCTCGCTCCCGCCCTCTTCGTCATCCTCTGGTCGACGGGCTTCGTCGTCGCCCGCGCCATCGCGCCTTACGCCGATCCCAACCTGTTCCTGCTTGCGCGCTTCGGCGGGACCGCGGCGCTGTTCGCGTGCGTTGCGCTCGCCCAGCGTGCGCCATGGCCGCGCGGATGGGAGTTCGGCAAGCACCTGTTCGCCGGCGCACTGCTGCAGGGCGTGTATCTGGGGGCGAGCTACTGGGCCATCGCGCAGGGCCTGAGCGCGGGCGTGATGGCGCTGCTCGGCGCACTGCAGCCGCTCCTGACTTCCGTGCTCGCCGCGCCGCTGTTCGGCGAGCGCCTCACGACGCGGCGCTGGCAAGGCCTGTCGCTCGGCCTTGCCGGTGTCGTGCTCGTGCTGATGCCGAAGCTACGTGCGGCGGCAGCAGGCGTCTCCGCTAACGCGACGGTCGGTGCCTCGGGCACGCATGCGAACGCGCTCGTGGTCGTGCTCGTCGCGGTGCTCGCGGTCGGCGCAATCACCGCTGGCACGCTCTATCAGAAGACCTCGCTCGCCAAAGCCGATATCCGCAGCGCGAGCGCAGTGCAGAATGCGGGCGCTGCGGTGGTCGCAGCGCTGCTGGCGCTCGCGCTTGGCGAACATCGCTGGATTGCATCGACGACGCTCTGGATCTCGCTCGCATGGGGCGTCGCGATGCTCTCGGGCGTGGGCGTGACCTTGCTCGTCTGGATGGTGCGCCACGGCGATGCGGCCCGCGCCACGGCGCTGCTCTTTCTCGCGCCGCCGCTCGCCGCGCTCGAAAGCTGGCTGCTATTCGGCGAAACGCTCGCGCCGATCCAGATGGCCGGCTTCGGCGTCGCGCTCGCGGGCGTGCTGATCGCGCGACGCGGCTGACTGCCTGAATACCCCTTCACAGAAGCGCGGCGGACGCATGGTCCCGCCGCGCATCGCTCCCGGCGGCCGTCAATCGGCGCTCAATCGGTCGTCAATCGGCCGTGTCGCCACCCTTGGGCACCTTTGCGCGCGCCTTGCTGCCCGGCGCGGGCGCCCATGCCGGCCGCGTCTTGCGCTCGGAATCGATTACGGCAATGAAGCGCCCCGCCCACGGCGTGACCTCGCGGTTCGGGTGCAGGACCCAGAGCGACTTGCCCGAATCGACGAGCGCCTGGTACTCGGCGTCGATGATCCCGTAGTGATCGATGAACGCATTTAGCGACGCGGGGATGCGCACGCAGCCCTTCGAATGGCGAATGCCGAGCAGCGGTTCGAGCCGGTCGGGGTCCGTGGCGTGCATCTGGAAGCGCATCGGCGAGCGGCCGCCCTTGCCCCAGCCGCGCTCGCCATCGACCCAGCCGAGATCGTAGATACGCATGTCGCGCGCGCCGTAGCCACGGATGCCGTTATCGTTCATCGTGCCTTCCGCACGGAAGTCCATGTTCGAGGGCGTGTGCTCGAACACGCCGAGCGGCGTGAGGAAATGGTCGAACTCACCCGGCCGGCCCGTCGCGACGGGCGAGGCGCCGATCATCTGCCACGGCTCGCCCGGCATCGCACGGAAGTAAATGAAGAGCGTCTGGACCGTGGCGGCGCGGTCAACGAGGATGACGAACTCGCCCGCCAGCGCGCCGAGGTTCTTTTCGTCGAGCGCGGCCTGCAGGCGCTGGCCGTACGCACGCTGATCGGCAAGCGGCACGCGCAAGCGGCGCTTCACGTCACGCGCGAAGGTCTGGCGCATGGCCAGCGCCTGGTGTGTTTGCGCGGCCGCCTGCGCGGCGGTGAGCCTGGGATGCTCGGGCAACGTGAGCGGCGCCGGCCCGGGAGCGGAAGCCGGCGTTGCCGGCGCGGCAGTGGACGATGCCGCCGAAGCCGACGATGCGGGCACTGCACTCGAGGCCGAAGACGCCGAAGCGGCCGACGATGCAGCCGAAGCAACGGATGCCGGGGCAACGCCTTGCGCGGACGAAGCGGGCCCGGCATCCGCCGCCCATGCGCTAGCGGCCAACCACGCGCAGGCAGCCGCGCACAGCACGCGGCAAATCCGCAGCGGCGCACGCCGCGCTCCGCGATAATGGGCCTTCGTAAAGTCGCCCCGAACACCATCATTCACGCGCGCAAGAGCGCCGCGCGAGAAGCTTTTATTCATTGTGAATCCGGCAAATTTTGCGTTTTGTCTGGAAACGATTGCCGCGCGCCCGGCTGAGAACGTACTCCCCACGACGCCCACACCCGGCCAGCGCCGCGGCAGGACCGTCCGCCATTACACCAGACAACGCACGCGAGTCGCAGTACGACGCGCACAGCACAAAACGATAGACCGCCCAAGGAGCCCAGCATGAACGCCGCCCCCATGCGCGAGGCCTGGCAACACCGCCAGCGCGAAATTGCCGCCGAGCTGAACGTCACCACAGCATTTTCCGCACCCGAGGAGCGCGAGCGCCGCATTGCCTTTCTCGCCGGCTGCCTGCGCGCGAGCGGGTTGCGCACGCTGGTGCTCGGGATCAGCGGCGGGATCGATTCCGCTACGGCGGGCCGGCTCGCACAGTTGGCAGTCACGGCATTGCGCGCCGAGGGCTACGAGGCGCGCTTCATTGCGATGCGCCTGCCGTACGGCACGCAGCGAGACGAAGCCGATGCCGCCGAGGCGCTCGCCTTCATCGCCCCCGACGAGACCTTGAGCGCAGACGTCGCCCCGCCCGCCGACCTCGAAACGTTGCGCCCGCTGCGATCCGACGAAGACGCTTATGGCGTCAGTTACGAGGAAATCGACGATTTTCTGGAGGGCAAGCCGCTCAGCGACTTCGCCTATTCGACGATCCTGCGCTTTTACGATACGACACGGCACAAGCGCGCCCTGCCCTGCACGCCATGCAATCCCGTGCCAGCCAAAGCAGGCGAGCAACAGCGCATAGGCGGGGCGGGAAGTTGAATCTGGCGGCGCGCGACGAGGGAGCGAAGCTGGAAAGCCATCGCGCCACTGCAAGCAGGGCGCGATCAGTGTGACACTACGAAAAAACGCGAAAAATCGCGAAAATTCACGAAAAATCAGCGCATTGCCGCTGGGCGCGCATCCTGCGGGCCCTCGCAGTCGAACGGCGCGGCGCTCACACGCAGTGCGACGCCGGCAAGGCGCCGGCTCTGCAACTCGCGCGCGACCGATTCGCCCACGTAAGGCACTTCGGAATCGAGTTCGATGTCCGCATGCGCGTTCGGCGTGCCCACGTCGTACACCGTGACGCCCTTGGCGTAATGCCCAAGCTCACGTTTGATGAAATCGTGCACTTCTTCTTCGCTACAGGTTTCGGGGACGTTCCAGACGGTCAGGTGCATGTTGAACTACCAGTAGCGGCGCGGTCGGTCGGCTCGCACCCGCACGGGTTGCAGACTCGCGCGCGCCTTTGCGCGAGCCCAAACCGCCTGTCCGAGCAGGGCTGCGGCTGCAAGCAGGACAAGACTCGACGATAGCATTTCGCTTTCTCCTCTTTTGTTGATCATAGGCAGGATAGTCTCAATCTCCAGCCTGCGCGCTGCGTCATATTGTCGGACGGCAGCCGGTCGGATGAGCCGATTCCGTGCGTGCAATCATCGTGCCTGGCAGGGGCACATCGGTGCGCTGGAATCGGGGCGTGGGTCTGCCTTGGGAGGGCGATTGTGCGCGTCAGGGACCTTCGTCGCTGCTCGCCGAGGTGGTATCGCCCACATCGGTGCCGCATTGCATGCGCGTGAGCTGATCGTACTGGTGCGCCCAATTGCCGGTGATGGCCGCCTGAGCATGAGCGAGCGATATCCGCCCCGCACATACGCAACGCTTGAGCCGCACGGTGAGGAGCGACTTGCGCCGTTCGCCGGCATGACCGCCCCACGGGAGCAGGTCGAAATTCGCGGCGGCATCCGGCGAGCCGCCGAGCAGGATCGGCACGCGCCGATCGAGCGCGTAGGCAACACCGTCGCCGGAGTCGATGCCGCGCGCGGCAAGCAGACGATCCTTCTGCGCCATCGCTTCGTCGAACGGTGGCGCCACGGTATCGGCGTAGCCCGGCCGGCAAATCGTCTCCGCCACCGACTCCTGGGTGACGCGCGCATCGAGCAGTTGCGCGTCCTGCGCCATGACGGGCGCGCTGCGCACGGCACCGCCAACGGCGAGTGCCAACAGCGCGCCGTGCAGCGCGTAACCGAGCGAGCGCGGGCCGCGCAGAGGCTCCCGGCATGTCCTGCCTTCAGCCATGCGACGCCCGGCTCGACGTCCTTCTGCCAATTCTGCGTTCATGGGTCGACGCACCGTACGCTGCCGTACGACACGAAATAGATGGTCAATGCCGGGTAATTAAAACACATTCAAATTCTAAGTGGTGAATCTGCTGCGCCAACAACTGCACGTTACGGCAACCCGCGGCTCGCCGCGCCGGGCCGGTTCTTCGCACTTTTGGCGTTGCCTCAACCGGCACGCATTTCCCGAAACATCCCTCTTCGCCATCGCGCGGCTACCCGCTCCTTCTGGAACGGCGACAGACATCCATGCCTAACCCCGCGAGTCGTAAGGAATATTTTATTTCGTTATGCAGATTAACAGGCGAACTCGGGCGTCACCGAATTGCGCATGCATGAGGAAACATGCATGCGAATGGGGGAAAAAAGAGGGTTCGGTTGACGTTGAGTCAGCCGAGGGCGCTTGGGACATCCTGGCCACAAGCGCCCGAACACATTTGTGCAACCCGCAACTGGCATTCCATCGGTATTCGGCGCGCGCTCGACCGAAACAACACCCCCGCTGGCCGCACGTTCATATCACACTTGACCGCATTGCAGCCGCAGCGCGATCGAACAACGATTAGCGCGATCGACCGCAATGAGCCTCGATCGCCCGAAAGACACCGACGCGAGCTTCGGCCACCCAATGTACTGCGTCAGCGGGATCTTCGAACGTCAATGCCCGGGTTTCGACCAAGGCTTCTCCGCGATCGGCATTACGCGCCACGCGCTTGCCGCTTGCAAAAAAATCCGCTTCCGTTCCGTGCCCAAAATGCAGTTTGCTCATGGTGTGTGCCTCAATGCGCTCCAGTCACGCGTGAACTGATCTTCGATGTCTTCAAAGCTCACGAAGCCCACCGCCTCGACATTTCCAAAGTAATGTCGATGATGGTAGCCGTGCGCATTGTCGTAACCAATGACCCTGCCGTTATCGCGTTGATAGATGTTGTGATTGATATAGGCCAGGTTGTAGCGCGTTACCCGGCCTCTCTCGTTCACCCACACTTCGCGTCGCAATTCGCCATTGCCACGGCGTTTCGCGATGATGTGGCGTGCGTCATGGATTTTCCTTTCAGCCATGATACCTCACGTCATATTGGCCTATGCCGTATCGAGCAGGTCTCAATTTGATTCTCCTCGTTCAGGGCAAAGAACGCTCTCGGCAGGGCAACCGCGCCTTGGATGGGTTGATGCGCACTGGCGTTCTTTCGTGGAAACATGCCCCGATGAGAGCAGAGATCCTGGCGTCGCCGCAAGATCGGCCGTTCAGGCAATGGCGGCGGCAAAACCGATGGCGCATAATGAGCCGCCCGCCAATCTCCGCTCCGGAGGCCGGCGTGCCCATTCAAAGAAACGAGGATTTCCCATGTCCATCACCATGTATCAAGCCTCGGTGCCCGTGCTCGTGCGCGGCCTCGCCAACCTGCAGACCATCATCGGCAAGGCACAGGCACACGCGGCTGAAAAGCAGATCGATCCCTCGGTGCTGACCGGAGCACGGCTGTTCCCCGACATGCTGCCGCTCGCGCGCCAGATTCACATTGCCACGGACACGGCGAAGGGCTGCGCCGCGCGCCTCGCGGGCGTGGATGCACCGAAATTCGAAGATGTGGAAGTGAGCTTCGACGACCTGCATGCGCGTATCCAGAAGACGATCGATTATCTGAATACGTTCAAGCCCGAGCAGATCGACGGCACCGAAGGCAAGAGCATCACGCTGAAGATGCGTTCGGGCCCGATCGAGTTCACGGGCCAGAACTACCTGCTGGCTTTCGTGCTGCCCAACTTCTACTTCCATGTGACGACGGCGTACGACATCCTGCGCCACAACGGCGTCGAGCTGGGCAAGCTGGACTATCTGGGCGGCAATCCGAGCGCGTAAAACGCCAGGGTGCGCGGCCTTCGCTCGCGAGGCCGGCGCAAGCTCCGCACGAGCAACGTGTGATGCAACGGAGCCCGCCGCATGTGCGCGGCGGGCCATTTAGCGATTGGGTCGGGTCAAGCGCATCAATCGAGTGAAAGCCGCACCGCGAAACCGATCAGCGCCGACGAAAATGCCCACTTCTGCACGGTCTGCGCGAGGGGATGCCGGCGCAGCCACACGGCGATGCGCGCCGCGCCCAGCACATAGATCACGTCGAAGAGTGCGCACACGATCACGAGCAGGATGCCCAGTTCGGTGACCTGCAACCAGACCGAGCCCAACTCGGGGCGGATGAACTGCGGCAGCAGTACCGAGCAGAACAGCAGCGCCTTCGGATTGAGCAGGTTGGTCAGCAGGCCCTTGAAGAAGTCCGCGCGCAGCGGACGCTCGGCCGCGGCGCCCGCCTGATCCGGCAACGCAAAAGCCGGCGCGCGGAAAATCTGCACGGCGATCCATGTCAGATAGACAGCGCCCGCATAGCGCACGACCTCATAGAGCCAGGGCGCGTTATGCAACAGTGCCGCGAGCCCGCACGCCGAGAGCGTGACGTGCGTGGCGCGCGCGAGCGCAAGGCCGCAGGCCGCCGCGAAACCGCGGCGCGCACCGCGGCTCATGCTGGTCTGCATCACCAGCGCCATGTCCGCGCCCGGCAATGCTGAGACGACGATCAGAGCGGCAATGAACATCAACAGCAGGTGGGCGGAAATCATGATGGCCTCGTTTGAAAGAGGCTCTATGTTGCCGCCAATGCCGGAGCGAATTCTGACGTTTTTTGTGGATAACCCTTCAATTTGAAGCGGAATACCCTAAAATTTCCTCATCGGAATCGGAAATCCACTCCACGACATGAACGACCTCGACAAACTCGACCGTGCGATCCTCGGCGCATTGCAGGCGGACGGCAGAATGCCGATCGCGCGGCTCGCCGAAACCGTCGGCTTGAGCGAAACGCCTTGCGCGCGCCGCCTCAAGCGGCTCGAGCAGGACGGCTATATCGAGCGCTACCGGGCCATGCTCTCGCGGCGTGCGCTCGGCTACGGCGTGCTCGCCTATGTCTCGGTGCGCTTCGCCGTGCACGACCGGGCATTGGCAGACCGCTTCGAACGTGAAGTGTGTGCCATCGAGCGGATTCTCTCGTGCCACAACGTGGCCGGCACAGCGGACTATATTCTGATGGTCGTGGCGCGCGACCTCGACGACTACGGCACCTTCATGCGCGACGAATTGCGCAGTCTGCCGGGCGTCACGGCGGTCGAATCGGCGCTGTCGCTGCGCGCCGTGAAGTCCGAGGGCCGACTGCCTCTGCCGTGAGGGTCCCCGCCCCGCCTTACCCTCTTTTCTAACCGGAGCTTTCGATGAACCCAGAACAGGCACGAGCCGAAGAAGCCGCCGCGATGGATCGCGTGCTGAACGCAACGCAACGCGTCAAGACGGCGTTCGCCGCCTTGCAGACGCAGTTTCCGCCGCAGGGCGAAGGCCGGCCGTCGCAGTTCGCGCTGCAGACATTCGACGCCGCGCTGCAGGAGCTCGAGGACGCCCAGGCGGCCTTCGACGAAATGCTCAACGACCTGTTCGATGGCAATCGCTGAGGCACTTGAGCCGCCCGTCACGGTCCTTCCTGGGTGCCGGCGTCGTCATCGAGCGCAATGGCGCGTGGCTGCTCGGTCTTCGAAGCCAGCTAGCGCTGAGTCCCGGGCAGTTGCCGGACGAAGGCCGCAATCCGCTCGCAGGCCTCGACGAGCCGCGCGTCATCGACCACGAAGCCGAAGCGCACAAAGCCGCTTGCCGTTTCGCCAAACGCACTCGCGTCAAGCAGCGACACTTTTTGCGCCTCGAACAGCTGCCATGTGAACGCGTGCGGATCGAGGCCGGTGCCGCGCACGTCGATCATCATGAACATGCCCGCTTCCGGCAGCAGGCAACGCAGCCCCGGCACACCGCTCAGGCGCGCATAGACGAGATCGCGCCTGCGCCGGTAGATCGCGCGCATTTGCGCCACGATCTGCTCGCGCTGCTCCAGTGCCGTCAGCGCTGCCTCCTGGATGAAGCCGGGCAAGCCATAGAGCATGCACAGCGCAAGCCGCCCCAGATGGCCGATCAACGTCTCCGGCGCAATCACCCAGCCAATCCGCCAACCCGGCATCGCATGCGATTTCGAAAGACTGCCGAGCGTGACCGTACGTTCCGCCATGCCGTCGAGCAACGCGATGCTCACGTGCTCGCGCTCGAACGTGAGATCGGCATAGACCTCGTCCGAAACGACCCAAAGATCGCGGCGCTTTGCGAGCTGCGCGATGCGCTCGAGGTGCTCACGCGGCATCACCGCGCCGGTCGGGTTGCACGGCGTGGCGAAGAAAATCGCCCGCGTGCGCGGCGTGACCGCCGCTTCGAGCGCGTCGCAATCGAGATGAAAACCGTTGTCCGGATCGACGGGCACCGGCACGAGCGTCGCGCCCGATGCGCGAATCGCGGCCTCGTAGGTCAGGTACATCGGCTCCGGCACGAGCACCTCGTCGCCCGCTTCGCACAGGCATAGCGAAGCGGCGAACAGCCCGTTCTGCGCACCCGCGCACAGAATCACGTTTTGCGCTGTCACTTCGCGCGCGCCCGCCGCCGCGTGCTGCCGCGCAATGGCTTCGCGCAAAGGCTCGCGGCCCATGATGGCCGTGTAATGCGTATCGCCCGCGCGCAACGCCGCCATGGCGCGCTCGACGACAGGCTCGGGGGTCGCGAAGTCCGGGTCGCCCACGCTCAGGACGATCACGTCCTCGCCACGCCCCGCCGCCTGCTGCGCGGCGTGATGGATCTCCCATGCCGACGTGCGCCGCCCCTGCAAGCGCTCCACCAGATTCGAATATTTCATCGTCCGCGACTCCCTGTGACGGCACGGCGGGCGTCGATGAAACGCCGCCTGCGTCGGTTCGTGTTCAATCCGTGCTCATTGCCCGATGCGCATTCGCACGACGCGCACATCGCAGCGCCGAACGGCGTGGACACAACGATACCAAGGAACGCGTTCAAGGAAAAATAGCGTGCCGGTATTTCCGAACGGAAACGCCCGCCCCGCTCCCGGTTTCCGTTCGGAAAAAAATCACGCAGCGGGCGCGATCCCGCGCGCGGCAAGATTCGCGTAGAGCGCGCGCACGCCGAATGTCCATGGCGCAATCTCATCGCACAGCTTCACCGTGTTGACGAGTGCGCCCAGTTGCGGTGTCGAGATCGTCACGATGTCGCCGATATGATGCGTGAAGCCCGAGCCCGCCGCGTCGCGGTCCTGGATCGGCGAGAACATCGTGCCGAGAAACAGCATGAAGCCGTCCGGGTATTGGTGATGCGCGCCACAGGTCTGCTCGACGAGCTGCAGTGGGTCGCGGCTGATTTCCCGCATATGGCTCACGCCGTCGAGCACGAAGCCGTCGTCAGCGCCCGCGACGTGCAGCGAGACGCTTGCCTCGCGCACCGAATCGAGCGTGAAGCGGCCATCGAACAGGCGCACGAACGGACCGATCGCACACGACGCGTTGTTGTCCTTGCATTTGCCGAGCAGCAACGCCGAACGGCCTTCGATATCGCGCAGGTTCACGTCGTTGCCGAGCGTCGCGCCCATCGCCACGCCGCGCGCATTCACCGCCAGCACGATCTCCGGCTCCGGGTTGTTCCATGCCGATGCACGCAGCAAGCCGACATCTGCGCCGAAGCCCACCGCAGACATCGGTTGCGACTTGGAAAACACTTCGGCATCTGGACCAATTCCCACTTCGAGATATTGCGACCACGCCCCACGACGCCGCAACTCCTCCTTCAGGCGCGCCGCGGCTTCGGAGCCCGGCGCCATCTGTGAGAGGTCGGCGCCGATCAACGCGGTGATGCTCGCGCGCACATCCGCTGCCTTCGCGCGGTCGCCACCCGCCTGCTCCTCGATCACACGCTCGATCAGGCTCACCGCAAAGGTCACGCCGCACGCCTTGATTGCCTGCACGTCGCAAGGCGCGAGCAGGCGCGCCGGCCCTTTGGCCGAACGTCCTGCACCCGCTGCGTCGGGCGCCCCAGGCAGGCTCGCAGCAAGCAGATCCGCCACCGTGCCCAGCGCGTCGCCCGGTGCGTTGCGCGCGATCTCGAGTGCATCGTCGCGATCGAACAGGTCCGCCGTGGTTGCCACAATACGCGTAATGTCGAACACCTGGCCGCCGCGCACGGCAACCACACACGGCCCCTCGTGCGCGCTATCGCGCCGCCAGACGCGGCCGACGAGCAACGCCTCTTCGAGATCGATGGGCAGGAATCGGGAAACTGACAAATTGGCCATGATGGTGGACCCGCTTCGTTGCGGGTGTTGACGACGTCACATGGGATAAAGCATGTCGATCGTAGGAGCGCCCGAGCACACTGTCCAACCTGGTGCTAGTATTTCCAACCTGTTGGAGATCGAATCGGTTCACGAGCCATGCCTGCCGCCTATGAAGTGCCCGCGCTCAAGCGCATCCATGACATTCTCGACGTGCTGGCGCACGCCCAGGCACCGGTACGCGCCGCCGCCATTGCAGAGCAAACCGGCCTTTCGCGCAGCACGCTCTATCTGGTACTCGACTCACTGGAGCGCCGGCGCTGGATCGAAAAGCGCGCGGATGGCTATATCATCGGCGTGACGCTGTTCGAGCTCGGCAGTGCCTATGTGCGCCATGACCAGCTGCAGGAAGCGTTCCGACATGAAGCGGCAACCTTCGTTTCCATTCACAACGAGGTGGTGCAGCTCGCCGTGCTCGACGGTGCCGAGGTGGTCTATATCGCTCGCGAAGACGCCGCGCGGCCGGTGCGGCTCGTCTCCGATCTCGGCTCGCGCCTGCCCGCGCATTGCTGCGCGCTCGGCAAGGCATTGCTCGCCAGTCTTTCGGATGACGAAGTAACAGGTCTATTGCCGAAGCAGCTTGCCGCCGTCACGGGCCGTACCCTGACGCGGCGGCAGGATCTTCTGCAAGCGCTCGCCTCGATCCGTCGCTCGGGGCTCGCCCAGGAGCGCGAAGAAGTCACCGCCGGCCTCGCCTGTTTTGCGGCGTTCGTCGGCGTGACCGTGCTCGGCAAGCGCGTCGCGGTCAGCACGAGCCTGCCGCTCGAGCGGCTCGACGCACGCCGCGAAAAGCGCATGGCGATCGCCATCGTGGAGATGGCGCACCGCATCGGCAAGACGCTCTGAGTAGCGGCGCGCCCACGCAGTCTGGCGCGCAAGCTTGCTCAGTGCGAATGGCGCGGCTCACCGCGCTGCGCGATCACACGCAGATAGAGTGTGGCCGGTTCGAGGCAGCCGCCCGTCGAAAGCTGCCCGACCGTCTTGCGGTAAAGCTCCTGCCATGGCGTCTGGGACGGTGGTGCCTGGAAATCGGCCTGCGCGCGGCGGCGTTCGAGTTCGTCTGCATCGATCAGCACTTCTACGCGACGCGCGTTGAGATCGACCTTGATGCGATCGTCCGTGCGCAGCAACGCGAGACCGCCGCCCACCGCGGCTTCCGGCGACATGTTGAGAATCGAGGGGCTCGCCGAGGTGCCGCTCTGGCGTCCGTCGCCCATGCACGGCAGCGAGGTCACGCCCTGCTTGATCAGTTCGGCCGGCGGCGCCATGTTCACGACTTCGGCGCTGCCCGGATAGCCGACCGTGCCGCAACCGCGAATCACGAGCATGCAGCGCTCGTCGATCTTCAGCGACGGATCGTTGATGCGCGCGCGATAGTCCTCGGGGCCGTCGAATACGACGGCGCGCGCTTCGAACACATTCGGCGCACCCGGCTCGCTCAGATACGTCTTGCGAAACGCCTCGCCCACCACCGACATCTTCATGATGGCGCTGTCGAAGAAGTTGCCGGAAAGCACGATGAAGCCCGCGCCGTGCTTGAGCGGGTCGTCGCAGGAACGGATCACGTCGTGGTCCGCCGCGGGAGCGGTATCTGCAATCTCGCCGATCGTGCGGCCCGAGACGGTCTGGCAGGCGCGCCGCACGAGCCCCGCGCGATCGAGCTCGTGCAATACCGCCGGCACGCCGCCCGCGCGGTGGAAACTCTCGCCCAGGTACTCGCCCGCCGGCATCGTGTTCGCGAGGAGCGGTACCTGCTCGCCATGACGCTGCCAGTCTTCGAGCGATAGGTCGACGCCCATATGCCGCGCAATAGCAATCAGATGTGGCGGGCAGTTGGTCGACGCGCCCAACGCCGAAGCCACCACGATCGCATTCTCGAACGCCTCGCGCGTCATGATGCGCGAGGGGCGCACGTCGTCGCGCACGAGGTCGACGGCGCGCTTGCCCGTGGCATACGCCATCTGCCCGCGCTCGCGGTACGCGGCCGGAATGCTCGCGCAACCGGGCAGCGACATGCCGAGCGCTTCGGCAAGGCAATTCATCGAGAGCGCGGTGCCCATCGTGTTGCAGTGCCCGATGGACGGCGACGAAGCCGTGGTGAGCGCCATGAAGCCTTCGTAGTCGATCTCGCCTGCCGCCAGCAGATTGCGCGCGTGCCAGATCACCGTGCCCGAGCCCACGCGCTTGCCTTCATACCAGCCGTCGAGCATCGGGCCGCCCGAGAGCACGATGGCCGGCAGGTCGACCGTGGCCGCGGCCATCAGGCACGCGGGCGTGGTCTTGTCGCAGCCCGTCGTGAGCACGACGCCGTCGAGAGGAAAGCCATGCAGGATTTCGACGAGGCCCAGATACGCGAGATTGCGGTCGAGCGCGGCCGTGGGGCGGCGGCTCTGCTCCGCGAGCGGGTGCACCGGGAATTCCATCGGAATCCCGCCGGCGTCACGAATGCCCGCCTTGACGCGCTCCGCTAGCGCAATGTGATGGCGATTGCAGGGCGCAAGGTCGCTGCCCGTCTGCGCGATGCCGATAATCGGCCGCCCCGACTGCAGCTCTTCGCGCGTGAGGCCGTAGTTCATGAAGCGTTCGACGTAGATCGCGGTCATGTCCGCGTGCGAGGGATCGTCGAACCATTCCTGGCTGCGCAGACGGCGCGGGAGAGATTGGCTCATGATGCGGTGTCTCCTGTCTGGGGCCTGCCCGGCTCCCCTTTTGATGCAATCGGCGCAATAGGTGTTACCGGTAACAATCGAATGTTAGCACGGACATCCGGCGCTTCAAGTCACGAAGACTATGCTATCAGAGGGCTTTTGCAGGGACATCGAAAGTTCGCGCGTCCGCGGACGCAAGCGGCCCTTTCAGGCGCTTTCGCGCGGCACCACGGCGTAGTGAATGCGCGTCCTTGCGGTGCGGCGCGCGCGTGCGCCACGCTCGCCTGCGTCGGCGGCGAGCGCGCCGAGCAGCGCCTCGCCCGCGCGGCGGCCGATCCCATAGGCGTCCACCGAGACCGTCGTGATGGCCGGATGGCAGCACGTCGAGATCTCGAAGTTGCCGAAGCCCGCCACGGCGATATCGCCGGGCACCGTGATTCCGCGCCGCTGGCACTCCATGATCGCGCCAAACGCGGACATGTCGCTCACGCACATCGCCGCCTGTGTGTCGGGCCAGCGCTCGAGCAGCGCCGCCATGGCGGGACCGCCGTGGCTCATGGTGATGGGCGAGTCGCCCAGGCGCACCACGCGCGGCTCGCCGAGCCCGAGCGCCTTCACTTCGAGCTGATAGCCCTTGAGCCGGTCGATGCCGCGCCGATCCAGCTCACTCGCGCCGCCGAGAAACGCGATGCGCCGATGACCCTTTTCCGCCAGATAGCGCACCATTTCGCGCGCAGCGCTCACGTTGGAAAACCCGACCGCCATGTCGACCGGCGCCGCTGGCAGCTCCCACATCTCGACGACCGGCACACCGGAGCGCTCGAGCAGCGCGCGCGTCGCGGCGGTGTGCTGCGAGCCCGTGAGCGCAATGCAGCGCGGCTGGTGGCGCAGCATCTGGCGGACGATGCGCTCCTCGCGCTCGGGCAGATAGTCCGTGTCGCCGATCAGCAACTCGAGCCCGTGCGGCTCCAGTACGGCCGTGAGCCCGCTCACGGTGTCCGAGAAGTTCGAGCTCGATAGCGAAGGCACCAGCACCGCGGCGAACGACGAGCGCCCCGAAGACAGGGCGCCCGCCGCCGCATCGGCAACGTAGCCCAGTTCGTCGATCGCACGCTGCACGCGCTCACGCGTGGCTTCCGAGGCGCTCTGCCCCGCCAGCACGCGCGAGACCGTCATCTTCGACACGCCCGCGAGGCTGGCTACATCGGACATGCGCGGCGGCGCGGGTTTCGAAGCGGGGGGCCTGGTCATCGGGGAAAATTCATCGGATTGGGGACAGTGCATATAATAGCGGGCGCGGCGCGCGTGCCAGGCGCGGCACCGCGAGAGCGCGTCGGCGCGCGCAGGAGCACAATGCACGCTGACCGGCCTTGCCGCCCATGCCCACGCTTCCCATGCCCGGCTCGACGCGGGCGCGAGCGCGATCGCGCCACACCGCCAGCTCGCCCAACCCTGGAGACACGCCATGCCCTCTTCGCCACGCAGCGTCGCGGAAAAACGCGCAGCGTTCCGCGCCTTGCATGCTTCCGGCTGCTTCCTCTTGCCCAATCCCTGGGACCCGGGCAGCGCCCGCTATCTCGAGGGTGTCGGCTTCAAGGCGCTTGCCACGACCAGCTCGGGCTTTGCATGGTCGCGCGCCCACGCGGACAATTCGCTGCCCCGCGAGGCCATCCTCGCGCATCTGCGCGAGATGGTCGCCGCCACCGGTTTGCCGATCAACGCGGACTTCGAAAACGGTTTCGGCACCGATGCGGCCGGGGTCGCGCAAAGCGTGGGCCTCGCAGTGGACACGGGCGTGGCAGGGCTCTCGATCGAGGATTCGACCGGCGACCCAGCCGCGCCGCTGTTCCCCCTGGAGGTCGCGGTCGAGCGCGTGAAGGCCGCACGCCGCGCGATCGACGAACGCGGCGGCGACACGCTGCTCGTGGCGCGCGCGGAAAACTTCTTCACTGGCGAGCCCGATTTCGACGATGCGCTTGCGCGCATCAAGGCCTATGCGGCGGCGGGCGCGGACTGCCTCTACATGCCCGGCATCCACACGCGCGAGCAGATCGTTGCCGTGGTGACGGCCGTGGCACCCAAGCCCGTCAACGTGCTGATCAGCTCGGCCTCGGAATTCACGCTGCAGGATCTCGCCGCAATGGGCGTGCGGCGCGTGAGCGTGGGCGGCGCATTGGCGCGCTCGGCGTGGGGTGGCCTCATGCGCGCAGTGGAGACGCTCGTGCAAGGCCGCTTCGACGGCTTCGTCAATGCAGCCCCCGGCAATCAGCTCAACGATCTATTCAGGGATCCTTCCTGATTTTTTCGACGATGCCGCGTGTGGCATGTGCCGGTAGCGGTCCTCAAGGGATGACGAAGCGCTTCACGAGTGTCAGCTCGCCCGGCTTGCGCATGGGCGCGCGTACCGTCTCGCTCTTTTCGTTCGGCGTGCCTTCGTCGGTGATGATGGTCACTTGCGCCACCGTCATGTCGCTGCCGCTATTGCCGTTGCCGTAATAGTTCACGTAGACGAGATAGGTGCCGTGCAGCGGCGCGGCGCTTGAATAGATCTCCGGGCCATAGCCCGTCGTCACGTCCACGTCGAGCGCGCCGCCGTTCGGCGCCACGCGGTCGGCGTAGAACGTGTGCACGCCGTCGGGCGACACCACGTGGAGGTCGAGATCGGTGCCGTCGGTGTCCCACGCGAGCACGATGCGCAGGCGCGCCTGCGTCTTGCCCGTGTAGGCATCGTAGAACTGCACGCGTTTGCGCGTGCCGTCCGCCGTGCGCAGTTCCACGCTGTTGCTGCCCGCACCGAACGCGAACGGCCGCGAGAACGTGCCGTCCTCCTCGATGCGCTGTGGCATGGGCGTGCCGTTCACCACGAGCGTGCCCACCGAGGTGCCCGGCTTCGCCTTGGGCGCCGCCTTGATCTGCCCCGCGATCAGCGCGTTGACCGATTGGCCTTCCGGTGTGCTCACGGCCGCTGCGGGATAGTGGACGTCCTGCGTATAGCGCGCCTGATCCCCAGCCGAATTGCGCCAGCCGTTCAGCGGCGCGGTGAAGTCGACCGTATCGGCGTGCGCGGCGCTCGCGAAGGCGCCGAGCGCAAGCGCTACGCCCACGAGAACGTGGTGCGAGAAACAACGATGGAGCCGGATCGCGTTCATGCGGGTTCGCCTGGTTGTCCTGTCGAAATTGAAGCTCAAAGCCGCTCGCTCTTCACGAGCACGAGGTCGCCGATCTTGCGCAACGGCACCACGCGCGTTTCGCGACGCTCGTTTGGCGTGTTCTCGTTGAACACGAGCGTGAGGGTGGCGGTGATCACGTCGCGATCATGCGCAGCGGGATCGAAGTTGTAGCCCGTCGAATCGAAATTGCCCCAGTAATTGAGGAAAAATAGCCAGGTGCCATGCTCCGGCGCCGCCGAGGAGAATATGCCCGGCCCGGCGCCATCGACGGAATCCACGTCGAAGCCGCTGCCGTCCTCGAGCGTCGGATTCGCAAAGAAGGCGTGCAATCCGCCTGGTGTGATCACGTGCAAATCGACTTGCGCGTGCGGGTCGTCCCACGTCACGATCGCCCGCAGTTTGGCCTGCGGCTTGCTGCGATCCGCTTCGTAGAACTGCATGCGTTGATGCTTCGTGCCATCGGGCGAAATGATTTCGATGCTGTTCGAGCCGGCGCCAAATGCCCAGGGCCTCGCGAAGAAACCTTGCTCGTCGGTGTAGAGCGGCGTGGGTTTGCCGTTCACGACCAGCATGGGCGGACGGCGCGCGTGTGGATCAACATGTTTGAGCTGGCCTTCGATCAGCGTGCGAAAGCGCTGCGCGCCGCGATCGACGGGCGGGCGCGGATACGCCGCCACGTATTGCTCACCCTCGTTCGTGAGACCGCTGTGACGCCAGCCGTTGAATGCGCCGGTGAGGCGCGCGAGTGTGTCGGAATCCGCGGCATCGCCGGCCGCGTGTGCAGATGCACACACAAGCGCGGCGGCGGCCGCCACTGCGAGCACGCGTGCGCCCATGCGCCGCCGTGCGGCGCCGGGCTTGCCAATCGACATCAATCGCTGTTGCACGAGCGCTTTCATGGTCATTCAGCTTCCTGTGAGGATCAGCTTGCGCGCGGTCTGCTCGATAAACGCCTCGTCCTGCCCGCGCGGATGGTGCGCGAACGCGAGATGCAGATACTCGTGCGCGAGCGCAATGCGGTCGTCGTCGGAGCGCAGGCGGCGGATATAGACGCGGTTGCGCCCAGCATCGGCATAGGGGCGGCCCGTCGTCACCTCGCAGACGGCCGGCAGCTCGGGTTCTTCATAGCCCGCCTCCCCCGCGAGGCGCCGCGCCCAGACCGGCGCCTCGCGGCCCAGCCAGTCACGCGCGCCGGCCACCGGCTCGCAGTCGCCCGCGAGCGGGCTCGTGAACGCGGTCAGCGTGGCCTGCGGCCAGGTGCGCGCGAGAATCGCATCGAACGTGAGGCCCCGTTGCGCCGCGGCCTTCGCGTCGAGCCAGCTCATCTGGCCGGTCGCGGCCTTGTCGTGATGAAACTGCACGGGCACGCCTGCGAGCACGAGGCCGTCGGTGAAATCTGCGGCGTTGCGCGAAGCGGCTCGTGGGGCGCGTGGCAAGACGCGCTGCGTGCGGCTGCTGTCGTCGATACGGTAGCAGCCGCGCTCGCGGCCGGCGTTCTGCACGAGATAACTGCGCGCCGCCACCGCGAGCGCGCGCGCCGCCTGCGGCTGCGCCGTGTCGCCTTCGCGCTCGACCACGCGCGCGACGTAGTCGTTCATGCCGAAGCGCCCGACGATGCGCGGCTTGCCCGACTCGTCGCGATCGAGCAGCAGTTCGCCATGGCTTTCGATGGGCAGCCAGTTGCCGTTCTCGAATCCCACGCTGAAGCTGCCGTCGAGCAGGCCGGGTTGCGCGGGCCGGCCGCCCGCGCGCGTTTCGATTACGTTTCGTATCGGATAACGAGAAAAGAAGTCGACAATCACGCAGGCGCGGTCGTCGGGCACGGCGCTCTGCTCGACCAGCGGGGCAATACGCGGCGCCGCGGCGGCCAGCACGCGCACACTGCCCCCGCGCCCGCCGAGCCAGACCGGCGTCCCATCGGCCAGCCAGCCCGCCGCGCCGCCTGCGTAGCCGCCGGGGTTCGACGGATCGGGCATGGTCCACGTCTTGGCCCGCAGCAGGCTGCCGTAGAGCAATACGGTGCCCTCGCCGCGCCCGCTCGTGACGACCGACACCAGCGTGCTCGCCGTGTCGTCGCGGGCGCGTGCAGGCACGGCCTGCAAGGCCTTGAGCAGGTCGTCCACGCGCACGCGGCGCTCCGGGCGCAGCGCGTAGAGATCCTGCAGCCACGCCGGCGCCTTCAGGGCGCGCCAGTATTGGCGCCACCCGGCAGGATCGAGCTGCAATCTGTGCGGCTCGAAAAAGAGGCCGCACGACTGCACCAATGCGCGGTCGCGGTCGATGTGGCCGCCGGTCATGCAGCAGTACACCTCCTCGCGGTCGCCGCCGTCGCACTGATAGTCGGGTGCGGGGATCCGCCGGTCGACGAGATAGGCGTAGACGAACAGCTTCCAGACGCTGCCCAGCTGCGTATCGAGCGTCGGCGGCAAGGGCGCGCCCGCGCCCGGCGCACCAGGCTCGGCGGCGGCATCGAATGTCCACAGCCGCGCGTCGCCGTCACGCAACCACGCGAAGCGCAGCGCCGACGACGCCCTTGCCCCGCCCAATGTCGATGCAGCCGGCAGCGTTCTCGCCGCGAGTTCGCCCACCGCGGCGTGCGCATCGCGCGGCGCGTTGCCCACAAGCGCAATGGCGAGCACGCACATCGCGCTCCACCTGACCATACGCACCGTCACGCCAGCCTCACTCGATGCGCAGCGTGACCATACGGTCGCTGCGGCCGCCTTCGTACGCCTTCTGCTCCGGCTGGTACATCCGGAAGTAACGCGCCGGCGGCATCGTGAACGTGCCAGGCAAGGCGAAGCGCACGAGCTGGCGCAGCGCCACGGGACGATCGAGCAAGGGCACGGGCTGGTGATAGCTGAGCTCGCCCATCTCGTAGCTGGCCGCGCGCGCGAACGGCTGCGGACCGCTGCCGCCCTCGCCCGCGCCGGGCAGCCCCGCAATGCTCACGCCCCAGCTCGTCGCTTCCACGGAGCCACCCGGCGGCAGCGGCACGTCGAGCAAGCCGTAATGCAGCGCCGATTTGTCCTGCGGTGTGAGCGTGACTTCGTCGACATAGAGCGCGTTGCTGTCGATCGCGTCGCCGGCCTTCATGCGATGCGCCTCGAACGTGAAGCGGCCCGCCTGCTTTTCGGCGTCGCTGGAAGGCGCGATCGGATCGAGCCGATAAAGCGTGCGCTCGACCTTCAAGGGCAAGCGGCTCGCCTGGGCCGCGCGGCTGCGGTACGACACCAGCGCCGAGACGTCCTGGCGTGCGCCGCCCAAGTCGAGCGAGGTCGGCAGCGCCGCGCCCGTCCACTTCCACAGGGTGGCGCCCGTGGGCGTCGCCGTGCGCGTCCAGTCATTGCCTTGCAGCGTGGGCAACGGCTGCGCGGCATCGCCCGAGCGTGAACCGGCCATGGCTTTGCGCAGCCACAGCAGCGTGAGCGCACGGTCGACAGTCGGATACGTGGCGCTGCTCTGTGCAAGCACAGCGTTGGCATCGACGGGCGTGCCCGCGTCGCCGGCCATCGCCAGCAGGCTCTGGATCAGCGGCGTGGGATTCGACATGAGCGACGCGCGTGCGCGCGCGGCCAGCGTATCGAAGCCTTCGGGCAGGCTCGCGTTCGTTGCCCGCGCCGTGTATGCGGTCAGCACCACGGCCGCTTGCAGGCCGCGCGGCGATTCGGGCGCGGCGAACACGAGACTGTCTTCCACGCCGTATGCGTCGCGTAATGCTTTGGCATCCTGATCGAACATCGATGCTGCCTGTTGCGCGAGCTGCCCGGCCACGCCCGACACGGGCGTCGCCACCGGCAGGCCCATCTGCTGCAACAGCCAGAGCGCCAGTGCACGATGCAGCAGCGGCTCCTTCGCGCCGTTGTCGCGATAGATGTCTAGCGCATGCTGCCAGTTGCTGTCCGGCAACGTGATGCCGAGGCTGCGGCTAGCGAGCCAGTCCGCGTAGTACGCGTACGCGGTAATGAACGCGCTGCCCCCCGTGGTGTCGCCCCACCAGCCGAATGCGCCGTTGATACCGGCAAGCAGCGCAAGCCGCTGGCGCTGGTTGCGCAGACGCGCCTCGAGGCCCTGCGTCGTGCTCTGTGACCCAGCGGCACCTGGCGCTGCGCCGTCTGCGCCGCGGTCCAGCGCGTCGTGCGCGAGCGCGAGCGGTATCAGCCGGCTCGAGGTCTGCTCGGCGCAGCCGTATGGGTACGCAATGAGATCGTCGGCCACGCGCGCGAACTGGCTCGTGCCGCTCGAGACGAGACGCACGCGCACGTCCTGCGCATCGGGTGCGAGCGCAAGCGGCTTCGGATTCGCGTCGAGCGGGACGGACATTTCACGCAGATCGAGCCAGCCCGGCGCGCCAAGGCTCACCGATGTCTGCAGACGGTCCATCTCCTTGCCGTTCACGCGCAGGCTCGCATCGACAAGACCCGGTGTGAGCGCGACGCGCGGCAACGACAAATAGTTGGCCCCCGGCTTGAGCGTGACCTTGCGATCGAGCGCGAGGCCTGCGCCATTGACCGTCCACTGCGCATCCACATCGGACGTGCCCTGGTTGAACGCAAGCATGTCGATCGCCGGCTGGTCGCCGCTGCGGAAACTCGCGGGGCCGCTCCATTTCAGATAGAGCGGCTTGTCCGAGCGTACGTACGCAGTGCGCTGCCCCACGGTGCCGTCCGCGGAAATCGCACGCACGGTGATGCGCCAGCGCGCGAGTGCGTCGGGCATGCGGAAAGTCATGCGTGCATGGCCGCTTGCATCGGTTTGCAGATCGGCCTGCCATGCCGCCGTGTCGATGTCGTCGCGGCGCGGACGCTCCAGCACCTTCACGCCACGCTCGTTGTACTGTCCGCGTTGCGGACCGCCCGGCGCGCCGCGCATGGCGGACAGCGCGAGGTCGTAGGTGATGAACGAAAGGCTCGACGTCGTGCGCACGTTGTTGCGGCGCGGGTGATAGAAGAAGTCCACGATGTCGGGCGCAATCTCGGGCTGCAGCACGTACACCATTTCATCGACCACGCTCACAGTGAGATGCGCGGGCAGCGCCTTGCCGGCGAGCGTGCTGCCGAGATCGAGCGTGACGGTTTCACCCGGCGCGTAGACAGGCTTGTCGCTCTTCACCGCGAGATCGATCGACGGCTTCGCGACCACGATGCCCGCGTTCTGGAATACGTATTCGCCATCGTGCACGTAGAGCACCGAGAACGTCATATTGGGTGCGAACTCGGGGCCGACCTTGATGCGCGCCTTCCATTGAGTGGGTGCAACGCGCGTGAGGCTCAGCCAGTCCGCGCCCTTCGAAAGCAGTGCGCGCGCTTCCACGCTGTCGCGTTCGAGCGTGAGCAGCGCATCGTCCACGGCGTACGGGAAGGTGATGAGCGCCTCGGCCGTATCGCCAATCCGGTAACGATCGCGGTCGAACACGATCTCGACGCTGCCGGGAATGGCCTTCAGGCCGTCTCCCGCTACCCAGTGGCTGGCTGCCGCGAGCAGGTTGCCCGCATCGTCCGTCACCGAGAGCATGTACGAACCCGGTTCGTCGAATTGCAGCGGGAAACTCACGGCACCGCCGGCGCCTGCGGCGGGCAGCGCGCCGTCGGCCTTCGTCTGCGACTCGAGACGCACCCACTCCCACTTCGCCGGCTTGTGCACGCCCGGGCTGGCCGCGTCGGCGCCAGGATTGAGATTGCCATTGGCGAGCGCCGCCAGCGTGAACGTCACGGGCTCGCGCGGCTGCGAGAACGACTTGGCCGTGCTCAGGCGATACGGCGTCGCGCCGCGCGCGATCAGCACCTCGCGCGTCACGCGCACGCGATACGCGGCGCCGTCCTGCGCGAACAGCGTGAGCGCGTAGCGGCTCGGCTCCTTCGCGGCGGGCAGCGTGAGCGTGGCATTACCGTCACTATCGGTCTGCAGTTCCTGCTGCTCGAGCTTCACGGGAAAGAGGCCCGAATAGCGCAACTCGCCGTCCACGATCGCCACCTTCTGCGCGCGCAGCGTGACCGACACCTTGCCATTCTTCACGGGCTTGCCGTCCGGATAGCGCAGCGCGATCTTGCCCTTGGGCGTGTCGCCGGTCGCGTAGTCGGACTTGTCCATCGTGAGGTTCACGTCGAAGTGCGGCTTCACATACTCCGCCACGCGGAATGCACCGCCATAGCTGTCGCCGTTGTAGTCGAAGCGCAGCGTATAGCCGCCGCCCTGGGCGCTCGCCGGCAGCGTGAAGGTCGCCTCGCCGCCGCTTTCCGATGCGAAATCCACGTTGCGCGTCGCAATCGGTGCGCCGTTCGGATCGAGCACGTCGAGCTTGAACTGCGCGGGCGCGGCGGGCGTCGACTGATTCGCGCTCTGGAACGTGCGGCCGACGAACTTCACGTGGACGGCGTCACCGGGACGATACAGCGGCCTGTCGGTCACCGCGTAGATCTTGGTGTTGTAGATCTCACTGTCGTAGTAGAAGTTTTCCGATACGAAAACGCCACCCTGCGGATCGCTGCCGATCACGTAGCTGCGCTCGGGCGAGACGTGCTGGAGCACCAGCGCGCCATCCGCGCCCGTGGCGCCGCTTTGCAGCACACCCACGCCGTCGGTCCAGTTCACCTCGGTGTTGGGCACCGGCTTGCCGTTGTCGCGCCGCGCAGTCCACACGAGCAGGCCGCTCGACGCGGCCTTCACGACCGCGACCGTATCGGAAACGAACAGCAGCGTATGCGCGCGGTAGTTTCCGATCATCGCCTCGACGAGATAGAGCCCCGGCGGCAGCTTGCCGACGGGAATCATCACATTGCCCGAAGACGCCTCCACGAAGTTGCTGCTGCTGCCTTCGAGGTTCACGCCCTTGGGCGGCTGAATGGTCTTCGCGTTCCAGATCGGGTAACGAAAGCGCGTGACGAGTTCGTAGCCGCGTAGCGGCGCGAAGCGCGATTGAGGCTCGAAATGCGTGGGCGCGTTCGGCTGCTCGCCGAGCTTGAATTCAGGCTTCGCCTCGGTGACCTTGCTGCGCGTCGCGAACGAAAGCACGCGTTGCCAGGCGCGGCGCGCATCGCTGAGCCAGCGGTCCCACAGGTATGCCAGCGTGTTCGCGAGGCCCTCGCCCTGATAGTTCGGCTTGATGTTCAGGCGATGCAGGTTCTTCTGCGCCTTGAGAAACGCGAGTGCGTTCGGCACCTTGTAGACGACGATATCGGCGCCGCCATAGCCTTCGAGCTCCGACTGGAATTCGCGGCCCGGCGCTTCCAGACGCACTTGCGCGAGCTGATTGCTGCCGAAGCTCGCATCGGAAAGCAGGAAGAACGGCTGGCCCTGCACGACCTGGCTGTCGTAGCCGCTCGGCGTCGGCGCTCCCAGCGTGGGATTCGCGTCGATGCTCTGCTGCACGGCGTTGTCGCCATCGTCGGCCCAGGCAGGCGCCGCGCCCAGACAGAAGCACAGCGAGAACAGTGCGATCAGCGTTGCAAGCAGCGCCGAGGCACGCCGATGTGCGCTGCGTTTCGCATCGGAAATCCGGGCTCGCGCGAAGAATTTCGCATTGGAAACGCGCGAGAAAAACAGCGCAGCGAAACGCGGTATGAGAAGCAGACGTTGCATGGCGGCACTCATGGCGTCAGGAACGCGAAACGAAACACACCGACGAAGTTCGGATTGCCGTCGAACGGCTGCCAGCGGGAATCTTTCCATTGCATCAGGTCGGAAACGGCAACGGCGCGCAGACCGCTATCGGTCGGCGTGACGGTGCCCGTGTGATAGGCGATGTAGCGGTCGAGCCAGATCATCAGATGCTGGTCGTCGCCTTGATCGAAGAACAGCAGGTCGCCCGGCAGCGCCTGATTGACGTCGCGCGAAACGAAGCGGCTGTTGCGTTGTACGAGCGCGATGGCCGAGGCGTAGGCGCCCACGCTGCCGTCGATGCGAGTCCAGCGATTCGCAAGCGAGCGCTGCTGTGGGCTCAGTTGCAGCTCGGGGGGCAGCCGGCTCGCGTCGCCGGCACTGTTCATGCCGTTGGCCTTGAGCCAGCGCGCGTCGTGCTCGCGCAGCGCCTCCATGGCCGCAAAGCGCACGAGGCCCGCGCAGTCGCGCTGGGTCCAGCGTGGCGTGGGGCCACGACGCATCTGCTGATCGACGATGCGCACGAACCACGCACGAAATATCGTCGATTGCTCGGGCGTGAGCGCGTCGGGGTCGGGCGCAGCCTGCGTGGGCATGAGCGCGCACGCCGGGCCAGCAAGCGCCACGCCGAGCGCGGCCACGCCGGCCGCCGCGCATCGATGGAGAAACCGGCGGCGCATGGTCAGTCGCCGCTCGTGCCGGGCTGGGCCGGCCGGTCTTCGGCGCTCTGCGCGGTGTCGGCGCCAGCGTCGCCATGGGACGTGTCGCCGGCATCGTTGTCCGTATCTTTCGGGCCGGCGCCCAGCGGATGCCCTGCTGCCGCGTCGCCGCGCGGCGCCACGCTCGCGCGCGGCTCGACATGCCACTCCACGGGCACCCAGCCCGCCGACGAAGGCAGCGAGTCCGGCAGGCTCAACGCCAGCGGCGGATAGCTCGCCACTGCGTGCAGCTTCGGCAACAGATGTGTGCGCGCGGCATTGCGGAAGATCGCTTCCTGATCGGCCGGCAGCGCACGGGCCGCCTCGCGCTCCACGAGCGCCGCCGCGGTGGACGGCATGACCGAGACGACCGTGGTCGAGAGGCGCTGCGGCGAGAGCGTGTCGGCGATGGCAGGATAGCGCTTGTCCAGCACAGCGAGCGTGTCGTCCACGAGACGCCCGTCGGGCGAGAACACCACGTAGCCATGCGCGAGCGCGAGCGTCACCGGGAAGTAGCGCGGCTCGGACAACTGTGCCGCGTAGGGCGAGCCCGCACTTTGCGCCGTGCCCGAGCGCGCGCTCACCGCGCGGGTCCAGAGCGTGACGCCGGCGGACGGCTCGCGTGTCTGGACGGGCAAGCGCCGATAGCCGGCCTCGTTGCCCGCCCTCGCTTCATAGGCGCCGATAGCGTCGCCAAAGACGCTCGCGAGCGCCCCCTTGATTGCCGCAAGTTGCGCCGGATCCTGCGCCGCCTCCGGCTTGAGGCGCGCGACGAACACAGGCGCCACGAGCGTGGATTTTGCATACCAGCACACGCCCGCGGGTCCTGCGAGGCGCTCGCGCAGGACCTTCGACGCGGCTTGCTCGCCGTCTCCCAACCTGTCGAGCAAGTCGGCCGCATCGTTCCAGTCGACCGGCAGGCTCGCGCAGGCCGCTGCATTGGCGGGCAATGCGCGCCATAGATCGGCGCTGTCCCAGTGCTGCGGCAGACGGGCGGGATCGATCAGCGCCGCCGTGCTCCATGTGCCGCTCGCCTGCACATCGTTCTTGCCCGACGCGGCGAAGTCGAAACGCAGCGCATTGACGCCCGAGAAAAAGGCTTGATAACCAAACGAAAGATAGTTGACCGACACAATCAGCCGATGCCCGTTCACTTCCGCGGGCGCGTTCTCGAGGCGATACGTGCGCAGGGCATCTGCGCCGCCGTCGTCGAGCATCTTCGCGAGCGCCTTGGCGCGCTCGCCAACCGTCTTGCCGTCGGCGTCTAGCAGAATGCCGGGCTCCGACATGATGATGAGCCGCTCGCCCTTCGCCGCGAACAGCAGCGTATGGCCAACCGCGAGCTTGAGCGCGTAGACCGGCACGTCGCCCGAGAGCGTGGCCGCCTGGCTCAGCTGGCTATCGCTGGCCGCCACGTTACCCATGGCCTGCATCAGCTTCGCGAGGCCGTTGCGGCGCATCGTCATCACCCAATAGCCGAGGCGGCCATCGGGCGAGCGCCACAGCAGCACGCGCGAGGGTTCGTCGAATACACGCTTGATGAGTTCGTCGCGCCAGTCGAGATCGTGCTCGAATGCGAGCCGCCGCACGGCGCCTTCGGCGGAAAGACGCGTGGAACTGGATTCGTAATAGTCGACGAAATCGCGCGTGAGCAGTGTGCGCAACAAAGGCACGCGTATCATGTCGCCCGGCAGACGCGAAAGAGCCGCGCTGTCGATAATTGCGTCGGGATAGCGAATATCGAAAGCGAGTTCGTGAGATCCAAACGCCGATCTCCCCCCGAAAGGACGCCAAATCGCCTGAATGGCGACTAGCGCAACGATTAAAACCGCGGCGGTTAGCGCGGCCTTTTTGCGCGTTAACTTCATCGAATCAATCGCCCTGAATTGGAATATTGGTTTTCTTTCGCACCGTTGCGCCGATTAAAAGGCGCGCATGGCCGTTTGTTTGCCGCGCACGAACTCTTTCTCTGAGAACGGCTATTTCCAGTTGGCAGGGATACTACCTTAAAAGCCATTTAAATGGCGTGAATGATTCTGGCCACGGGATATATTCGCAATTTTTAACATTTTATCGTTATGCATATTGCGTAACGCATTATCGACGGCCCGGATCAAGGCGCCGAATTGAGGCGATGCGCGCGTCTTTCGGGCCGTTATTGCTACATTCCGCCCGAGACCAGGCTGATGTCGTCAATCAACGATGGCGCCACGCTGCCCAACGGCGTGACACCTGTCGGCAAGGGGAATGGCGCGAGCAACATGATCGCGGGGAGCCCGATCACGGCATCGGTTCCCGTCGGCACGACAAGTGCATCGGGTTCGAATCCCGCAGCCTCGCAGGGCGGCCTCATCACCTTCGACTGCGACTACAGTCCTGCCGGCGATGCGGTGCGTATCAGTCCGCCTGTCGTGAAGAACGTCAACATTTCCAACGTCACGGCCAGCAACGTGTCGTCGGGCGGTGCCACGGCGTCGTGCTTTCAGGCGATCGCCGCCCAAGGGCCGGTCGCCGCGGACTATAACGGGCCAGCGCCCACACCAACGGTGCTGCCTATCAGTGGCGTGACGATCTCGAACTGGAATCTCGGCACACCGGTTTGCAGCGGCGCGGCATCGGCAACGAATCCTGGGCCGATTTACGTCAACAACGTGAACGCCATTGCACTGAGCAATGTTGTGATTGGCGGGACGACGTACAACACATCGCTTGTCGGATAGTACGCGGACGGCGCCTGGTTTGCGCAAGGCGCTTCGTAGCAGGCGTAGACGCCTGCCGCGCAGGGTCGGCGCCCGCACGCGGTGCTGAAGCCATGTACTCAGTCGGCTTCGCGCACAGGCAGTATTAATACGCTAATCGTGCGGTCGTTCCAGAACATGTTGTGCACGCGCGGCTGGAGCGCGCGCAAAACTTCATCGGATACGTTGACGTAGTGCAGCAGCGCGGCGGGATGCGAGCCCGTACCCGCTATGCGCTGAATGTTGTCGTACGGCGGGAAACCATACTTCTGCAAAAAAGCGTTGATCTCGTCGTCGGTCACGCTTTCATCGACGTTTCCAAGCAGCAATTCGGCCATGGCGCACCTGACTTCGAAGTTGAAATTCGGTGTTCGGGGTGGGCGTTCAAGCGCTCATGATAGTGTGCAGTGCAATATGGCGCCTCCAAATGGGCCATGTGCTCCGATGAGGTCATGGGCGAGGTGCAATTCTGCTGG
>NZ_BAYD01000102.1 GCF_000685075.1 Paraburkholderia oxyphila NBRC 105797 | reverse complement strand
CAACGCCTGCGGCCCGCCGCGAAAACAAGTTAAGGCACAAATCGCCATAAACCCCACCAAAACCTACCCTCGATATTGCCCCGGCGTAGCCGCCACAAACTGCCGGAATGCCCGCTGCAGATGCGCCTGATCAGCAAACCCAGCCTCGACGGCAACGTCCGCAATAGCATGACCGCGCCGCAACTGCGCACGAGAAAACTCAATACGCCGGTTCACCACATAAGCATGCGGAGTCATGCCATATTGCTCACGAAACGCGCGAATCAGATACGAAGGCGACAGGTCCGCTGCCGCGCAGATCTCTTCGAGCTTGAGCGTGCGCGTGTAATTGCCATCGATAAATTCAGCGGCCCGCACGAGCCGCTGGTTCTGCTCACGCGGCGCATTCGCACCCGGCGCAGGATTGAGCGCCTGCTGAAGCGCCATAAAGTACTGCACGACGGCCCTTTCCTTGCGCAGCACGTCTTCGCCCGGATTCACGAGCACGTCATACAGCGCATTCAGCCCCGCAAACAAATCGGCGCGCCACGTGAGCGTCTGCCCGAACGGAACGAATCCCCCCTGCGTGCCGAAGCCCTGCGCACGCTGAAGCTCCGCAAGCCAGTCCGCATCGAGATAGAACATGCGATAGGCCCAAGCCTCGTCGGCGGCAGGGTTGCATGCATGCACAACGTCCGGGTTGACAATGACCACGGCGCCCGCATGCACATGCTCGAGCGTATTGCCATTCGAATAAGTGCTGCGCCCGCCCGTTACCGCGCCAATCGAGAACGTGCTGTGCGCATGACGCCCGTAGCGCAGCTTGCGGCCATCGGCAATGGCGCGCACTTCGATAAACGGGAGAGCGTTGTCGCGCCAGAAAGCGGGCGTGGAGTCGGTCGGTTGCGGCACGGTGGGCCTCGGTGGCGTTACAGCGCGAAGAATCGAATGGCCATATTAACGCAGACCGGCGAGGCCACTATGCGAAGCCGTATGCCGCAATCGTGTTAGCGTCGTGCTTCGATCCCCTTTTATCCCGCACAGCAACGCCCATGAATGCCAATGCGCTCACGATCCGCACACTCACCGAAGACGACATAGATGCTTTCCACGCCCTGCGCCTGCAGGCCACCGTCGATACCCCCTTTGGCATCGTGCCCACGCGAGAGGAAGAAGCGCGCTGGTCGCGCGAAGAAAACATCGTGCGCGTGCGCGAGACCGATCAGCAAGCCGTATTCGGCGCCATCGACGGCGCGGCGCTGGTGGGCATCGTGGGCTGGCGGCGCGAGGCGCGCCAGAAGCTCGCGCACAAGTCGCTCATCTGGGGCGTGTTCGTCGAGCCCGCGTATCGGCGCGCAGGCGTCGCGCGGCGCTTGATGGAGCGGGCCGTCGAGCATGCGCGAACGAGCGGCGTCGAACAGGTCCACTTGTCCGTGGGCGCAAGCAATCCGCGTGCGCAAACGTTGTACCGCTCACTCGGCTTCACCGTTTACGGCACCGAGCCGCGCGCCCTGTGCATCGACGGCGAATATTTCGACGAAGAACTCATGGTCCTGATGCTCGACTGAGCGCTGCGCATATCGTGCACGCAGCGTCCGTGCGTCAGCGCACGAAGCAAGTCCGTTCATCATTTCGTCATACATGAACGTCGATAATGCCCCCCGAATAAATTGGCCTTTCGTGCCACGAGTCGCGCAACCATAGCGCGTCCGGCACGGCGAAGGCCCGGGGATTTCGACATGACCATTCGCCACCGCATCACGCTACTCATCGTGCTGATGTTCGTCGCGTTGTCCGCCATTGGCGGCTACGCGGTCTATCAGACACGCCGCAGCGCCACCGACGTCCATCAGGTCACGCAAGGCGTCGTGCCTAGCGCGCTGGCTTCCTCCGATCTCGTTTCGCTCGTGAAAGACGTGCAGCTCGCGACGATGACGCTCGTCTACGCGCCCGATGCGACCACGGCCCAACTGGCGCAGGACGAGCTCAAGAAGAAGGAAGCCGCGCTGCGCGCCGCGCTCGACGTGCAGCGCCAGGCCGCCGCGAGCCACGCGCAGGACGGGCTCGTCGAGCAGGCGCGGGAAAGCATCGCGAACTACTTCAACGCCATCGAAGAAACGGCCAACATGAAGGCCGCCGGCAAGAACGCGCTCGCGCAGGCCTATCTCTTCGCCAACGTCGCCCAGTATCGCGACGAACTCGAAGGCATCGTCACCACGATGCGCGTGGAGAAGAACCGCCAGAAAGACGCCGCCATCGAGGCGCTCAACGGCATGCTCGACACCACCACGAGCGCCATCGCCGGCGTGACGGGCGGCGCGGTGCTGCTGCTCACGCTGATCGGCGCGCTGCTGTATCGCCAGATCACGCGGCCGCTCTCGCGCATGCAGGAAATGATGAGCGAGATCGCGTCGAGCCAGGACTTCACGCGCCGCGTGCCGGTGGGCCGCATGGACGAAATCGGACGCTCGATCGTCGCGTTCAACGGCATGATCGAGAAGATCCAGCATAGCTCCGCCCAGCTCAAGCGCAAGACCGCCGATATTCAGGCGATGCTGCAGAACATGCAGCAAGGCATTCTCACGGTCGTGGAAGGCGCGAGCGTGCACAACGAGTATTCGGCCTACCTCGAAGCGATCTTCGAAACCCGCGAGATTGCGGGGCGCCCGCTCATGGACCTCGTGTTCTCGCACACGGAGCTGGACGCCGACACGCTCGCGCAGATCGACGCCGCCGTGCATGCGTGCCTGGGCGAAGACGACGTGAATTTCGCGTTCAATCAGCATCTGCTCGTGAACGAGATCACGCGCACGATGCCCGATGGCCGCAAGAAGGTGCTCGACCTGAGCTGGTCGGCCATCACCGACGAAAACGACGTGGTCGTGCGCCTCATGCTGTGCGTGCGCGACGTGACCGAGCTGCGCGAGCTTGCGGCGGAAGCGGGCGAGCAGAAGCGCCGCCTGCAGATGATCGGCGAGATTCTCGCGGTCAGCGAAGAGAAGTTCCATCGCTTCGTGGAAAGCTCGAAGGGCTTCATCCACGAGAACGAGCGCATCATTCGCCAGCACGATTGCGCGGACATGGATGCCGTTGCCGCGCTGTTCCGCAACATGCATACGGTGAAGGGCAACGCGCGCACGTACAGCCTCCAGCATCTCACGGGCGTCGTGCATGAGGTGGAGCAGCGATACGACGCGCTGCGCCGCGAAGCGTCGAGCCACAACTGGGACCAGCAGGCGCTGATCGACGACTTGCAGCGCGTGCGTGAAGCCGTCGATCACTACGCGACGCTCAATGAAGTAAGCCTCGGGCGCGGTGCGCGCGCGCAGGGCGACGGTGGCGCAGTTGGCGCGGTTGACGGCGTCGGGCGCGAGCAGATCGATGCGGGCCTGCGCCTGCTGGAAAGCGCGAACGAACACGACATCGCTTCGCTGCGCGCGATGCGCACGGAGTTGCGCCGCGTGCTGAGCGGCATCGGCACCGAAAGTGTGGAGCAGGCGCTCGAGGGCGTGCTCGAATCGCTGCCTTCGCTCGCGCAGGAGCTTGGCAAGGTCGCGCCGCACGTGCGTATCGACGATGGCGGCTACCGCCTGCGCTGCGATGCGGCCGTCACCGTGAGCGACGTCTTCACGCATTTGCTGCGCAATTCGCTCGACCATGGCATCGAGATGCCGGCGCAGCGCCGCGCGCGGGGCCTGGACGAGGCGGGACACATCGGCATCAAACTGGGCATGGCCGACGACGCGCTGCGCATCACGCTCGCCGACGATGGCCGTGGCCTCGCGCTCGCGCGCATTCGCGCCGTCGCGGTGGAGCGCGGCTGGCTGGGCGCGCACGAGAGCGTAAGCGACGAGACGGTTGCCGCGTTCATCTTCCACGCGGGCTTTTCCACGGCGCACAGCGTCACCGAGGTGTCCGGGCGCGGCGTGGGTATGGATGCGGTCCGCGACTTCCTCGAGCGCAAGGGCGGCCGTATAGAGCTGCGCTTTACCGATAGCCGGCAGGGCGCCGATTATCGGCACTTCGAAACGATCGTGTACTTGCCGCAGACATGTGCCGTTGCGTACGCCGGGGAGCACTCGGCATTGCGCGAAGCCGTGCTGGCGGAATAGCGGGGGGAGCTGTGGTTTTACCGTATTTGATGGGCGCGGCGGCAGGCGTCGCGGTGGCGGCGTTGTGCGCAGCGGGACGCTCATGGCGCTCGCGTGCGCACTGGCGCGAGGCGCAAGAGGCGCAGCGCGCGCAGCAAGAAGAGGCGCTCGCGCAGGCCGAGGCCCGCGTGCAGGCGGCACAAGAGAGCGCCGCGCGGGAGCATGAGGCGCTGGCCGCGCAGATCGAGTCGTTGCGCGCGGACCTGGCGCAACGCAAGTGGGTGAGCGAAGCGATGGAAGCGGCGTTAGGCGCCGAGCGCGCGCGCAGTACCGAGGCACGGCAACGCGCCGAACGCATTGCAGGAGAGGCCGCGCGTCTGAAGCAGATGTCGGCCACCTTCGAGCGTTGGCATGAGCAGATGATCTCGCTGATGGCGCAGAACCACGACATGCACCTGAAGAATCAGGAGCTCTCGTCGATCGTGAGCCATGTGCTGATCGTGTCGCTCAATGCGTCCATCGAAGCGGCGCGCGCGGGCGCGGCGGGACGCGGCTTCTCGATCGTCGCGGGCGAGGTGCGCGCGCTCGCCACGCGCTCGCAGGAACTCTCGAAGAGCTACCGCGACAGCCTGAATCGCAACGACCTCATCACTGCCGCGACGTTCCAGGACATTCAGGCGGGCGGCAAGATGATCGCGGCCTCGCTCGCGAGCGTGGATTCGCTCACGCAGCAGTTGCGCGCGCAGCTCGAAGAGGCGTCCATGGAGGCGCACGCATGATCGGCACGCACGCGAAGGATAGCTTCGAGCGGATTTTCTTTGCGGCGGCGCGCACGCGCCTCGTGACCGATCCGCAGCATGTATGTGAGATCGCGCCTGTACCGGGCGAGGCATCGCAGGGCGAGCATGTGGTCCTGCTGACGATCTCGTCGACGCAGTTTCGGCTGCTGCTCCTGCTGCATGTCACGGATGACGAAGCCACGCGCGCGTACTACGTGGGCGGAGCCGAAAGTGCCGTGGTGGATGCGTTCATGGAGTTCGGCAACCTCTGCTGCGGAGCGATGAACCAGCAACTGGTCGAGCATTTCCCCGACCTGGGGATGTCCACGCCGTACGCGCTAGGCAGTCAATGCCTGCCGTATCTGCGCGAGCTGAAGCCGGACCATGTGAAGTCGTACGCGCTCACGATCGACGGCGCGGTGCGGCTGGGGGCGACGCTGTGCATCTGCACGCACGTGCCGCTCGATTTCGTTGCTGAGGCGTTGGCCGAGACGCACGAAAGCGCGGGCGAACTCGAATTGTTTTGACGATATCGACGTAAAGCGCGCCACTCTGGGCGCGAAGGAAAAGAACGAGATGGCAAAAATTCTGGTAGTGGACGATTCAAGCACGGTGCGCGACGAAGTCGCGGGCTTCCTGCGCAAGAACGGTCTGGACGTGGACACGGCGGTGGACGGCAGGGACGGCCTCGCGAAGCTGCGCACGAATCCGGGCGTGAAGCTCGTGGTGAGCGACGTGAACATGCCGAACATGGACGGCCTGACGATGGTCGAGAAGATCCGCGGCGAGCTGGGCAACGCGGCGGTCAACGTCGTGATGCTCACAACCGAAAGCAGTCCCGCCATGAAGGAGCGCGGCAAGGCGGCGGGGGTGCGCGGCTGGATCGTGAAACCTTTCAAGGGCGACGCGGTGCTCGAGACGTTCCGCAAGCTCGCGGGTTAAAACGTAAGCGTCTGCAGCGCAAATGAAAGCGTGCCGGCGAGCGCCGGCGCTCGCGCTGGCGTGCATCGGAAATGCGCAGCGCATGCGCCCTGGTATTTCAGCGTGTTACGTCAGATGACAGCCGTGCATGCGCGGCTGCGTGTACAGGGCCGCAAATGTTACGGCGTTAAGCGCGCTAAATATTTGCTGTGTTGCCGGTGGTGTCCACATTGCCCTAATCTCCCGCTCCCGATGAACGGAGCCGGCGCGAAATGGGCGATTGCGGAGAGACTGACGGCGCGGCTGTGCCGGAGTGGGCGCAACACGCACTCGGTGCGCGCCCGCTTTCACTTGAACAACAAGCGCTTTCACAAAGCGGCAATGAGGTGTATCGGGCGCACATGCCGGATGGGCGCTCGCGGGTGCTCAGAATCAGCGCCCATGCTCGCGCGTTCGCGCATACCCGCGCGAATCTCGCCACGCTGCGCGCACTCGGGTTGCCGGTGCAGACGGTGCTGGCCGAGGGAGCGACGCCTCAAGGCGGTGCGTATGTGGTGCTCGATTGGCTGCCTGGCCGCGATCTCTACTACGTGCTGGCGGAACTGAGCCGCGCCCAAGCCGAGCGCATTGCATCGACGGTCACGGCGTTTCAGCATCGCGTGGCCGAGCACGTGACGGTGCCGCAAACCGGCCGCTTCGGCTGGGCTCCCAGAATCGGCGAGCGCGCGCAATATGCTGCGTGGAGCGAAGTATTCGGCGCGCCAATGCCACAGGAGGCGCTTGCGGCCATGCGCGACCGCCCGGATGTGACGCCGCTCGACCACTGCCGCGCTCGCCTTGCCCTCGTGCGTGCGTCGCTGGAAGACTACTTCGCCGCACTACAGCCGGTTTGCTTCCTGCACGACCTGACCGTGAAAAACGTGCTCGTGGACGGCGGCGAGCTGAGCGGCTTGATCGATTTCGATAGTGTCTGCTACGGCGATCCGATGATGGTGGTGGGCGTCACGCTCGCGCATCTGGAAGCCGACGTGGGCGAAGCGGGCCGAATCTATGGCGAGGCGTTGATGCGTTGCTGGCATGTGCAAGGCGAGCGCTTGCGCGCGGCGGCGTTCTATGCGGCGCTATGGGCGACCGGCTTTGTGTCGATCGCGCTCGGCGCTGGCGATCACGAGCGCGTCAAAGCGGTCGTGCCGGTCGCGCAAAGGCTGCTCACGATGGCCGAAGGCGCCTGAGCGCCGCGCTCAGGCCGCGATGGCTTCGTCGCGAGCATTCGCCTTGGTGGGGCTCAGCAACACCGGAATCGACTTCGACGTGGGCGTGCCCGCGCCATCGGCAATCGACGAAAGCGGCACGAGCGGATTCGTCTCCGGATAATAGGCGCCGAGGCAGCCGCGCGGAATGTCGTACTCCACGAGCAGGAAGTCCTCGACGTGGCGCTCCACGCCGTCGTCCCACACGCTCGTGATGTCCACGCGCTGGCCAGGCGCGAAGCCGAGCATCGCGATGTCCTCGCGGTTCGCGAACAGCACGCGGCGCTGGCCATAGACGCCGCGATAGCGGTCGTCGAGACCATAGATCGTGGTGTTGTACTGGTCGTGCGAGCGCGTGGTCATCAGCGTCATCAACTGCTGGCCATGCGCGGCGCGTGCGCGATGGATCGGCGTATCGAGCGCGATGGCGTGCACCACGTACTGCGCTTTGCCGCTCGGCGTCTTCCAGATGCGATCGCGCGAGGCCACGCCCAGGTGGAAGCCGCCCGGGTGCTTCAGGCGCTCGTTGTAGTTCTCGAAGCCGTCGAAGACCTTTTCGATGCCGTCGCGGATCTTCGCGTAGTCGGCGGCAAGTCCGAGCCAGTCCACCTTCTCGCTACCGAGCGTGGCGTGCGCCATGCGCGCGACGATGGCGATTTCCGAAAGCAGATTCTGCGAAGCCGGCCGGTTCATGCCGTACGAGATGTGCACCATGCTCATCGAGTCTTCCACGCTCACGCCTTGCGGCACGCCGTTCTGCAAGTCGATCTCGGTGCGGCCGAGCGTGGGCAGAATGAGCGCGTCTTCGCCGTGGATCAGATGGCTGCGGTTGAGCTTGGTGGTCACGTGCACCGTGAGCGCGCACGAGCGCATCGCCTCCCACGTGCGCGGCGTGTCGGGCGTGGCGATCGAGAAGTTGCCGCCCAGGCCGATGAACACCTTCACATGGCCTTCGAGCATCGCGTGGATCGTTTCGACCACGTCGTAGCCGTGCTCGCGCGGCGGCTCGAAATCGTAGGCCTTGCCGAGGCGCTCGAGGAACGCCTGGGTCGGCTTCTCCTCGATGCCCACCGTGCGGTCGCCCTGCACGTTCGAGTGCCCGCGCACGGGGCACAGGCCCGCGCCGCGCCGCCCGATGTTGCCGCGCATCATCATGAGGTTCGAGAGCAGCTGCACGGTGGCGAGCGAGTTCTTGTGCTGAGTGATGCCCATGCCCCACGTCGCAATCACGGCCTTGCCCTTCACGTAGATATCGGCGAGCTTGAGCACCTCTTCGAGCGGCACGCCCGCCTCGGCGACAATGGTGTCCCACGACTCGGCGCGCAGGTCGGCGGCGAAGGCCTCGAAGCCCACCGTATGATCCGCGATGAAATCCACGTCGAGCACGCGTTCGGCACCGTCGGCGCGCGCGGCGTCGTCGAGCTCGAGCGTGCGCTTGGCCACGCCCTTGATGAGCGCGAAGTCGCCGCCCACGCGCGGGCGGATGAACACCGAGCTGATCTGGACTCCTGAAGGCGAGAGCATGTCGAGCGTGTGCTGCGGGCTCGCGAAGCGCTCGAGGCCGCGCTCCTTGAGCGGGTTGATCGAGACGATGGTCGCGCCGCGCTTCGCGCAATCGCGCAGCTCGCCCAGCATGCGCGGGTGATTGGTGGCGGGATTCTGGCCGAAGATCAAGAGCGTGTCGGCGTGCTCGAAGTCGTCGAGCGTGACCGTGCCCTTGCCGATGCCCACCGTGCCCGGCAGGCCGCGGCTGGTGGCCTCGTGGCACATGTTCGAGCAGTCGGGGAAGTTGTTCGTGCCATACATGCGCACGAACAGCTGATAGAGGAACGCGGCTTCGTTGCTGGCGCGGCCCGAGGTGTAGAAGGCCGCGCGGTTCGGGTCGTCGAGTGCGTTCAGGTGTTTCGCGATGAGCCTGAACGCGTCGTCCCAGGCGATCGGCACGTAGCGGTCCTGCTTCGCGTCGTAGACGAGCGGGTCGGTCAGGCGGCCGTGCTGCTCGAGCTCGTAGTCCGATTGCGCCATCAGCCCGGTGACGGTGTGCTCCGCGAAGAACTGCGGCGTCACCCGCTTGCTGGTGGCCTCGGCGGCCACGGCCTTCACGCCGTTTTCGCAGAACTCGAAAGTGGAGGCGTGCTCGCGGTCGGGCCAGGCGCAGCCCGGGCAGTCGAAGCCGTCGGGTTGGTTCTGCTTGAGCAGCGTCCGGTAGTTGCCGCCCGTCACCTTCTCCTTGATGAGGTTGATGGCGACTTGCTTGAGCGCCCCCCAGCCGGCGGCGGGATGGTGATAGGGCTCGATGCGGGGCTGCGGCTTTTTCATGTTGCGTTCGGATCGGGTCAGGCAGGGACGGCGCGGATGCGCCGGCCGATGTGCGAAGACTACTGTGTTCCTGCAGGCCCGGTGATCACAGAAAAACGAAAAAGCAAGGGATACAGTTACGGCGATTTGACATAGACTCACGGGATCGCCCGATTCGCTTTGCCCGCCGCCCGTGACTGTCCCGCCGACTGTGCCCCGCTACGAACAACTCGCCGACGACATCGAGGCCGCCGTGCGGCGCGGCGTGTTCGCGCCGGGCGAGCGCATTCCCTCGGTGCGGCGCGCGAGCGGGCAGCATGGCGTGAGCATCAAGACGGTGGTGCATGCCTACGCGCTGCTCGAGAGCCGCGGCGTGATCGAGTCGCGGCCGCAGTCGGGGTTTTTCGTGAAGGCGCGTCCTGTGGTGCTCGAGGGGCGAAATGCGCGCGCGGAGCCCGCGCCGCAGGGCGGCAAGGGGCGCCATGCCCGCGCGGCGAAGGCGCCGATGGAGCCCGTGCACAATGCGGCGCCCGCCTCGGTGGACGTGAGCCGCCTCGTGCTCTCCACCTTGCGCAGCATCGTCGCGCAGGACGCGGTGCCGCTCGGCTCGCCGTATCCGGACCCGGCGCTCTTTCCGTGGCGGCGCATCAACCAGTACGCGAACGCGATCGCGCGGCGCCACGCGAGCTGGAACCTGATCGACGACCTGCCGCCCGGCAACCCCGGGCTGATCCGCCAGATCGCGCGCCGCTACGCGGAGAACGGCGCCGACATCGATCCCGAGGAAATCGTCATCACGGTGGGCGCGACCGAGGCCATCAACCTGAGCCTGCAGGCGGTGGCGAAGCCGGGCGACACCGTGGTGGTCGAGTCGCCCACTTACTACGCGATGCTGCACGCGATCGAGCGTCTCGGCATGCGCGCGATCGAAGTGAGCACGCACCCTGAAACCGGCATCGACCTCGACGCGCTCGAACGCGTGCTCGCGCGCAAGAAGGTGGCCGCGTGCATGGTGATGCCGAATTTCCAGAACCCGCTGGGCTTTCGCATGCCCGATGCGCACTTGAGGCGGCTCGTGGCGCTGGCCGAGGCGCACGATTTGCCGGTGATCGAAAACGACGTCTATCAGGAGCTCTACTTCGGGCCGACGCGGCCGTCGTCGCTCAAGCAGTTCGACACGCGCGGGCTCGTGCTGCATTGCGCGTCGTTCTCGAAGAGTTTGTCGGCGTCGTACCGCATCGGCTGGGCGCTGCCGGGGCGCTATCGCGCGCAGGTCGAGAAGCTCAAGTTCCTCAATACGCTGACCACGCCCTCGGTGCCGCAGGTGGCGCTCGCCGACTATCTGCGCCACGACGGCTACGACCGCCACCTGCGTCGATTGCGCCGCTTTTATCGCCAGCAGGCGCGCCTGATGCGTGCGATGATCGAACGGTTCTTTCCCGCGGGCACGCGCACGTCCGACCCGCAGGGCGGCTACGTGCTGTGGGTCGAGCTGCCGCCACGCGTGGATTCGATGCAACTCTACCGGGCTGCGCTCGCGCAGGGCATCACGATCGGGCCGGGCTACATGTTTTCGATGCGCAACCATTTCCACCATTACATCCGCCTGAACTACAGCTATGCGTGGACCGCGCAGACCGAGGCGGCGTTGAAGACCCTCGGCGAACTGGCCGCGAAAATGGCCTGAGGAGACACAGATGAACAATGAAAACGACCGGCAAGACGGCGAGGAAAGCGGCGACGAAATCGATCCGGCGCTGGTGGCCATCCTCGAGCAACTCTGGCGCGCGCAATGCGAAACACCGGGGCGCGCATGGTCGCTCGCAAAGCTCTCGAAACAGGCCGGTGTGCCGATGAGCGGCCTGCGCCGCCATCTCACCGGCCTCGTGGACGGCGGCCTCGCGGTGACGACGCTCGCCGAGGACGGCACCGGCAGCGCAAGCCTTTCCGAGGACGGCCGCGCATTCTGCGCGGAGGTCTTCGGCGCGCCCGCGCCTTGACGCGGCCGGCTCCTGCCATCTTCACAGGCGGCTTCCAGCTACTGCACTGAATCTATTTCCATTCGACATGGACTATATCGACACCCTGCGGATCTTCCGTTCCGTGGTCGAGGCGCGCAGCTTCACGCGCGCCGCGGACATGCACGGGCTCGCCACGCCCGTCGTCTCGCGCGCGATCGCACGGCTCGAAAAGCGCCTTGGCAGCCGGCTCTTTCATCGCACCACGCGCGCGGTCTCGCTCACCGAAGCCGCCGAGCGCTTCTACGACGGCTGCTGCCGCGTGCTCGACGACCTCGACGCGCTGGAGGCCGGCGCGACCGAGCAGACGCGCGAGCCCAGCGGCGTGCTGCGTCTCGTCGCGCACACGACGGCGGCGGTGAACCGGCTCGTGCCGCTCATTGCCAGCTTCAAGCGCGCGTATCCCAAGGTGACGCTCGACGTGACGTTGACCGAGCGTCCCGTCGACCTGGTCGCGGACGGCTTCGACCTGGGGCTCGTGCTGCCGTTCATGCTCAACAACGACGGCACGGTCACCAAGTTGCTCGACCGCATCCCGCTCGCGCTCGCCACGACGCCCGCGTATCTCGCGGCAACCTCCACACCGCGCCATCCCGCCGATCTCGAATCGCACGTGTTCGTGCCCATGCCGCCTTCGCTGCGCAAGCCGTCGCTCACATTCCGCGCCGGCGACGAGGACGTGACCGTGCGCATGAGGTACGACATCGCCTCGAACAATCCCGACTTCAACTGCGCGATGGTGCTCGAAGGCTTCGGGATCGGCATCCTGCCGCTCCCGCTCGTGCAGCGCGAACTGGAGACGGGGCGGCTCGTCACGCTGCTCGAGGAGTTTCCCATCATCGACGCACAGATCGAGCTTCGCCTCGCCTACGCGTCGCGCACGCTGCTGCCCGCGAAGGTGCGCGCCTTCATTGACCACGCCACCGAGTTTTTTGGCGGCGCAACCCAGCTGGCGCAGAAAGGAAATTGAAGGCAAAGGGGCCCAGGCAGGGGCGATTATTGTCGCCGCGGTCATAATTTGATGCCGCGCGCGACGGTTGTTTCGGCGCCCCGCGTCGTCTAGTATGTGCATATGCACGTTTACGTGCGGTGCGTCCGCTGCTGCGCAGCGCGCGCCGTCTGAAGCTCCCCCGGTGTTCTTCGATGACCCGCTTCAATCGCACGGCGGCTTTTTCAACTTCGAAAGTGCATATGCACAGGTGATCGACATGTCGAGTCCTTCCACTCCCGCCGCGGTTGCGGCGCGGCGCGAGCGCGCGGGCCTGCCCTGGATGCCGCTCGCGCTCGGCGCGGTGGCGCTCGTGCTGGCGGTGGCGGGCGGCTACTGGTTTTTCGTGCTGCGCTTCATACAGACCACAGACGACGCGTACGTGGGCGGCAACGTCACGGTGATGGCGCCGCGCGTGAGCGGCTTCGTCGCCGAGATCCTCGTGCAGGACAACCAGCGCGTGCGCGCGAACCAGGTGCTCATGCGGCTCGACCCGCGCGACTATGACGCGAAGCTCGCCCAGGCCGACGCCGAGCTCGCGAGCGCGCGCGCCGCGGTGACGGAGCTCGAGGCGCAGCGCACGCTGCAGGCCGCGGTGATCGGCCAGCACCAGGCCGAAGTGCGCGCCTCGGACGCCGAGCTCACGCGCAGCGCGCAGGATCAGACACGCTATCGCGCGCTCGTGAAAGACGACGCGGTGTCGAACCAGCTGGTCGAGCGCGCCGATGCCGACTACGCGAAGGCGCAGGCGTCGGTCGCGCAGAGCGGCGCATCGGTGGTGGCCGCGCAGCGCCAGCTCGACGTGCTGGCCGCGCAGATCGCTGATGCGCAGGCGCGCGTGGCGACGGCCGAGGCGAACCGGCGCCTCGCCGCGCTCAACGTGGAATACACGACGATCCGCGCGCCGGTGGACGGCTACATCGGCAACCGCACGGCGCGCGTGGGCATGCTCGCGAACGTGGGCGCGCCGCTCTTCACGGTGGTGCCCGCCACCGACCTGTGGGTGGACGCGAACTTCAAGGAAGACCAGCTCAAGAAGATGCACGCGGGAGATCGCGCCGACGTCACGCTCGACGCCGCAAGCGGCACGCTGCATGGCACGGTGGAGAGCCTTGCGCCCGCCACGGGCGCGACCTTCAGCGTGCTGCCGCCCGAGAACGCGACGGGCAACTTCACGAAGATCGTGCAGCGCGTGCCGGTGCGCATTCGCGTGGAGGTGCCGCACGGCATGGAGGGCGTGCTGCGGCCCGGCCTCTCCGCCACGGTGACGGTGCACCTGCGCGATGGCGGGCAAACCGCTGCCGCCGTCGATTGACGCCGTGCATTGAAACAGGGTGGCACGCCATGAGCGATACGACTTCCGCCATAGATGTACGGCCTGTGCGGGCCGGGCACGAGCCGCACGAGGCGCGCGAGGCACACGCCGCGCACCGCACGCTTGCGCCGCACGAGCAGCCCATGGCGCAGCGCGCCTTTGCTTTCGCGCTGATGTGCATCGGCTTTTTCATGGCCACGCTCGACATCCAGATCGTCGCCTCCTCGTTGCGTGACATCGGCGGCGGGCTTTCCGCGAGCCAGGACGAGCTGTCCTGGGTGCAGACCGCCTACCTGATCGCCGAAATCATGGTGATCCCCATGTCCGGCTGGCTCTCGAAGGTGTTCTCCACGCGCTGGCTCTTCGTGGCCTCGGCAGTGGGCTTCACGGTGACGAGCATGCTGTGCGGCCTCGCCTGGGACATCGACTCGATGATCATGTTTCGGGCGCTGCAAGGCGCGCTGGGCGCGGCGATGATTCCCACCGTGTTCACTACGGCCTTCGTGCTCTTTCCGGGCAAGCAGCGGATCGTGGCCTCCACGACCATCGGCGCGCTCGCCTCGCTCGCGCCCACGCTCGGCCCCGTGATAGGCGGCTGGATCACCGACCAATGGTCGTGGCACTGGCTGTTCTATCTGAACCTCGTGCCCGGCATCGCCGTGGCCGCGCTCGTGCCGAAGTACGTGCATATCGACGAGCCCGATCTCGCGCTCATCAAGCGCGGCGACTATATCGGCATTGCGCTGATGTGCGCCTTTCTCGGCTGCCTCGAATACGTGCTCGAAGAAGGGCCGCGCAAGAACTGGTTCGGCGACGACGCCATCGTGGCCTGCGCGTGGATCTCGGCGATCTGCGGCTTTCTGTTCATCGTGCATGCGCTCACGGCGCAGGAGCCCATCGTCGATCTGCGCGCGCTCGCGGTGCGCAACTTCGGCATCGGCAGTGTGCTCTCGTTCGTCACGGGCATCGGCATCTTCGTGGCGGTGTTCCTCACGCCGCTCTTTCTCGCCGAGGTGCGTGGCTTCAGTTCGCTGCAGATCGGGCTTTCGCTGCTCTCGGTGGGCGTGTTCCAGATGCTCGCGCTAGGCGCCTACGCGTATGCCACGCGCTTCTTCAGCATGCGGGTGTTGATGCTGTTCGGCCTCGTTTGCTTCGGCCTTGGCTGCTATCTGTACGTGCCGCTCACGCACGACTGGGGCTGGCAGCAATTCCTGCTGCCCCAGGCGCTGCGCGGCGTGGGCCAGCAGTTCGCGATTCCGCCCATCGTCACCATGTCGCTCGGCTCGCTGCCGCCTTCGCGGCTGAAGTCGGCAAGCGGTCTCTTCAACCTGATGCGCAATCTGGGCGGCGCGATCGGCATTGCCGTGAGCGCGACCATGCTCAACGACAGGCTCAACTTCCACTATCTGCGCCTGAATGAGCGCGTCGTGCACGGCGCGCCGCAAGTCGAGAGCTTGCTAGCCGGAAGCACGGACCACTGGTCCGCCATTGCAGGCAACACGCTCGACGCGGCGCAAGCGGGCCTCTCGCAACTGCATGCGCTCGTGCTGCGCGAGGCGCTCGTGATGACGTTCTCCGATACGTTCTTCGCGCTTTCGCTGTGCTTCGTGGTCGCGATTGTCTGTATTGCGTTCTCGCAGCCTATCCACAGCGCACCGCCGCCCGATGCCCATTGAGTCCTTGAGGTTTCCTATGCAATCGCGAGACCATTCTCACTCGAAGCCGGCGCGCTTCGCACGTGCGGGGCTCGCGGCGCTCGCCGCGGCCGTGCTTGCCGCCTGCGCCGTGCAGCCCGCGCAGCACGCCGATCTGCCGGCCGCCGTGCAGGCGACGGCGCCCGCCGCCTGGCGCATCGACGCGCCGCAGGACGCCGTCGATGCGCGCGCGTGGTGGGCCCAGTTCGACGACCCGACACTCGATGCGCTGCTCTCGAGCGTGCTGAGCGGCAATCTCGACTTGCAGGCCGCGGCCGAGCGCGTGAAGCAGGCGCAATCGATCACGACGCAGAAGCACGCCGTGCTGCTGCCGCAACTGGACTTCACGGCGCAAGGCGCCTACGAGCGGCAGAACACGCCGCCGCCGCTCGGCTACGTGAAAGAGGCGGGCGCCGGCGTGGCGCTGAGCTGGGCACCGGACGTGTTCGGCGGCGAGCGTCTGGACCTGCTCGCGGCGCAGGCGAACCTGGTGGGCCAGCAACATGCGCTCGACGCGGTGCGGCTCGCGCTGGCGGCGGATACCGCATCGGCCTACGTGGATCTGCGCTGGGCGCAAGCCGAGCTGAAGATTCTGCAGGACAACGTATCGATCAGGCAGCGCACGTTGCAGTTGACTCAAGACCGCTTGAAGTACGGCCTGTCGACCCAGCTCGACGTCACGCGTGCGCAAACGCAGTTGAGCGAATTGCAGGCGCGCATTCCGCGCGCGCAGGCGAGCATCGACCATCAACTGAACCTCATCGCGGTGTACACGGGGCGCACGCCCGAGTCGGTCGCGCAGCTCGCGCTGGCGGCCGCTGCACCCATTCCCGCGGCGCCCGCGGGCGTGCCGCAATGGCTGCCCTCGGAGGCCCTGCTGCGCCGCCCCGACGTGCAGGCCGCGTATGCGACCGTGCAGCAGCGTGCGGCCGAAGTGGGCGTCGCGCGCGCGGAGCGCTATCCGAAGTTCTCGCTCAATCTCACGGACGGCGTGCTCGCATCGTCGTACCTGGGCCTGCCTACGCTCACCGATAACCTCTTCAGCGCGGCGCTCAGCGCGACGAGCCCGATCTTCAACGCGGGCCGCATCACCGCCGATATCGAGCAGAGCGAGAGCCGCATGCGCGAGTCGCAACTGAACTTGCAGCAGACGATGTTGCAGGCCTTGCGCGAGGTGGAAGACAGCCGCAGCGACCTCGTGAGCACCGCGGTTGAGACGCAGCAGTTGCGCAACGCGGTGACGTCTTCCGAGCAGGCGCTCAAGCTCGCGAACCAGCTCTACAAGGGTGGCGCGGCCGACTTTCTCGACGTGCTGAGCGCGCAACAGACCTGGCTTGTCGACGCCGACCTGCTCAACAACGCGCAGCGCGAGCGCGCGCTTGCGGCGGTGGCGCTCTACCGGTCGCTCGGCGGCGGCTGGAGCGAAAGCGGCGACGTGGTCGCGGGCGGCGCGGGCACGCCTGCTTCGCGCGCCGCGGCGTCGTGACGCTTTGCAGCGGCGGCGGCCAGGGTATCGCGCTTGCGCTCGAGAAAGTATGATGGCCCTGCACGTGCGTGTGCAGGGCGAGCACGGCGCATGACGAACGAAGCGAACCAGGGTGGGGAGCGATGGCCAAGCGAGTGACACGTGAGGAATGCAACTGTTTTGCGCTGCGGCAGGCGGCGCGCTTCGTCACACAGCTCTATGAGCGACATCTTTCGCAGGTGGGCTTGACGGCCGCGCAATTCACGATTCTTTCGCGTCTTGCCAGCCATCCGGACGCCACCGCGGCCGATCTCTCGGACGACCTCGTGATGGACCGCACGACGCTCGTGCGTGCGCTCAAGCCCTTGCAGCGCGATGGCCTCGTGCTCGCGTTCGCGGCCGAGCACGACACGCGCACGCTCGTCTACCGTCTTTCGGCAAGCGGCGCGCGCCGCTACGAGAAGGCGCATGCGCTGTGGCTCGACGCGCAGGCCGAATTCGAGCAGTACATGAAGCGCGACCGCGCGAGGGCGCTGCGCGCCGAGCTCTTCGCGCTCACCGGCGCGGCGGCGCACTGATGCCGCGATGAGTCGCGCATAGAGCGCTTACGTTGCTTTCAGGGGGGCCGCCGAGGTGCGGGCCGCGTAGGGGTGGCCGCCTGGTTGAGGGCCGCCTGGATGGGCCGCCGTCGAGCCGGCAACGCGGCGCGATTGCGCATACGCACACTCTCGCAAACACCAGCGTTCCGATCCGGCGCGAAAATGGCATGATGAGGTTTCCTGAGTTCGACGCATGGCCGCCGGGTTCTCATGAAACGACATCGACAGCCTTTGCCGCATTTCATGCGCGACCCCTCGCACCCAGCGTGGCGCGATCTCGCGCTCACGTCGCTGCCGATCGCGCTGTTCTGCATCGCGGTCGTCGCGATCTTCGTGTGGCTCGTCGACCCGGCGCCGCCGCGCAGCATCACCATTAGCGCGGGGCCGCGCGACAGCTCGTTCATGCAGATGGCCGAGGCCTACCGCAAGATCCTCGCGCGCAATGGCGTGAAGCTCAAGATCCTGGAGTCGGACGGCTCGGTCCAGAACCTGCAGCGCCTGCTCGATCCCAAGGCGAAGGTCGATCTCGCGTTCGTGCAGGGCGGCGTGGCCGACGGACTCGACACGCGCTCGCTCGTCTCGCTCGGCAGCGTCGCGTATCTGCCCATCGTGGTGTTCTATCGCGGCTCGGGGCTCACGCAGCTTTCCGCGCTCGACGGCAAGCGCATCGCCATCGGCCGCGTGGGCAGCGGCACACGCGAGCTCTCGCTCAAGCTGCTCGACGCCAACGGCATGGAGCCGGGCGGCGACTCCACCTTCCTGCCGCTCGACGGCATGGAGGCCGCCACGGCGCTGGTCTCGAACCGCGTGGACGTTGCCATGCTGAGCGGCGACTCCACCACGCGCGAGCTCATGCAGCGGCTGCTCGGCATTCCCGGCATCTCGGTGATGAGCTTCGACGAGCAGGCCGCCTATACGCGGCTCTTTCCCTATCTCGAGAGCATCGACTTGCCGCCCGGCGTGCTCGACCTGAGCCGCCACGTGCCGCCGCAGACCGTGCATATGATCGGCCCGACCGTGGAGATCGTCGCGCGCAACACGCTGCATCCGGCGGTGTCCGACCTCATCATCGAGGCGGCCGGCGAGGTGAACGGCGTACCCGGACTGCTGCAGCGCGCGGGCGAATTCCCGAGTCCCGTCGCGCACGATTTCCGCATCAGCGAAGACGCCACGCGCTACTACAAGTCGGGCAAGAGCTTTCTCTACCGCACGCTGCCGTTCTGGCTCGCGAGCGTGACCGACCGCCTGCTCGTGCTGCTGCTGCCGCTTGCCGTGCTGGTCTTTCCGTCGCTGCGCGCGATTCCCGCGCTGTATCGCTGGCGCGTGCGCTCACGCATCTATCGCTATTACGGCGCGCTCATCGCCATCGAGCGCGATGCGCTCAAGCATTCGAGCGAGGAAGAGCGGCGCGCGCTGGTCGCGGAACTCGACGAGATCGAGAGCGCACTCAATACGCTGCGGATGCCGCTCGCCTATGCCGATGCCTTTTATGTGCTGCGCGAACACGTGGGCTTTGTGCGTATGCACCTGTCGCCGGGACGCAAGCAGCCCGAAGGCGCAGAGCATTGAATGAAAAGCGGAATTACATGCGGTGCGGATTGTTTCGAATTCGGGTTTGTTCAATGCAATTGACGCGTTTTTATAAACGGGCAAATTTTAGCGAAATCGCTGTTGACACCTTGAGTCATACCCCTTTATTTTTGCCGCAGTACGTTGCTTGACGTCGCATCACATCGCGGTGCCGCTGTTCGAATCTCAGTCCGTACCGCAGGCAGGTCTCCTTCGGGAACCTGAATGACCCATCCGCAACGAGGAGGAACGATTCGTGAAATCGTCCGGTGTACGCCAGCGCGCTGCCTGGCTCATGTGCGCCGCGCTCGCGGCCGCACCGCTTTTCATCGGCCCGACCGGGCCCACCGCCGCCATTGCCCAGAACGCGGCCCATCTTTCCAACCAGCAACTCGATGCGCTCACCGCGCCCATCGCGCTCTATCCTGACGCGCTGCTCGCGCAGGTGCTCATGGCGGCCACGTTCCCGCAGGACGTGATGGCGGCCGCAGAGTGGTCGAAAGCCAATCCGAATCTGAAAGGCGACGATGCCGTGAAGGCCGTCGCTTCGCAGCCGTGGGACCCGAGCGTCCAGTCGCTCGTGGCCTTCCCGCAGGTGCTTGCCACCATGTCCACCAAGCCCGACTGGGTCTCGCAGATCGGCAACGCGTTCCTCGCCCAGCCCAACGACGTCATGGACTCCGTGCAGCGCCTGCGCGCGCAGGCTCAGAAGGCAGGCAACCTCAAGACCAACGAACAGCAAAAAGTCGTGGTGCAGCCGGCAACGGGCACCTCCACCACGCAAACGATCGTGATCGAGCCCGCCAACCCGCAAGTGGTGTACGTGCCTACGTATAACCCGACCGTGGTGTACGGCGCGTGGCCGTATCCGGCCTATCCGCCCGTTTACATGCCGCCGCCTCCGGGCTATGCGCTCGCCACGGGCTTCGTGAGCGGGCTCGCGTTCGGCGCGGGCATCGCGGTGGCGAACTCGTTGTGGGGCGGCTTCGGCTGGGGTAACCACGACGTCAACATCAACGTGAACCGCTACAACAACATCAACGTCAACAACCGCATCAGCTCGAATACCGGCACGGCGAACTGGAATCGCAACGCCAATGTCGAGCGCCGCAACCAGAACTTCAACGGCCAACGCGCCAACAATGCGAATCTGAACGGCGAGCGCAATCAGTTCCGCGGCTACGACCAGTCGCGTCAGCAGGCCGCGCAGACTTTGCAGAATCGCACCGGGCAGAACATGGGCGGCAACGCCCAGCAGCGCTACCAGGGCATCCAGCAGGGCGGCAGGCCCAACGCGAACGGCGCGCAGAACGCCAATCGCGGCAACGAGCTGAACAACCGCGCGCAAAACGGCAACCGTGGCAATGAACTCAACAATCGCACGCAGGGCGCCAATCGGCCGAACGATCTCGGCAACCGCTCGCAAAGCGCGAATCGCGACAACGCGCTGCGTGGCGCCGGCGACGGCAACGCGGCGCGCGCCGACGCGCAGCGCGGTCAGCAGAGCCGTACCGCGTTCCAGCAGCGCCAGGGCGGCGGTGGCTTCAACGGTGCGGGTGGCGGCGGACGTTCGTTCGGCGGTGGTGGCGGCGGTGGCCGGCTGGGTGGTGGCGGTGGTGGCGAACGCCACTTCGGTCGTCGTTGAATCTCTATAGGAGTCTTGCGATGATCCGCAAACACGCACGCCGTCTGTCGCAACGCGCATCGCGCAGCGCGCGGCCTGCCGGGTTCGCCCGGCTCACTTCAGTATTGGCGTTCTCGCTGTTCGCCGCGCCTGCGCTGCTCGCCATGCCCGGCGCGGGCGTGGCCTCGGCGCAGGCGGTCTACGCCACGCCCGAAGCCGCGGCCGACGCATTCACCAATGCGCTTGCCACCAACGACCACGATGCGATGAAGCACGTGCTCGGCAACGACTTCCAGCACTTCATCCCCACCAGGGACATCGGCCAGGAAGACATTTACGACTTCCTCGGCGCATGGGCGAAGGGCCATCAGATCGTGGCCGACGAAACGCCCGTGGCGGGCAAGGCGAGCGCCCACCTGGCCGTGGGCGACAGTGGCTGGACGCTGCCCATCCCGATCGTGCAGAACGCCAGCGGCTGGCGCTTCGATCCGCGCGAGGGCGCAAGCGAAGTGCTCACGCGGCGCATCGGCCGCAACGAGCGCGCGGCCATGCTCAGCTCGCTCGCCTATGTCGACGCGCAGAACGACTACCGCAAGCTGATGCAGCACTACGCACAGCGCATCGTGAGCACGCCCGGCACGCACGACGGCCTATACTGGCCGGTCGAGCCCGGTGAGGCCGAGAGCCCGCTCGGCCCGCTTGCCGAAACCATGCCGCACAACGCAAAAGTCACGCCGCAGGAGGGGTATCACGGCTACCACTTCCGCATCCTCACCGCGCAGGGGGCACATGCGGACGGCGGCGCGCGCAGCTACATGGAGAACGGCCAGCTGGCCAACGGCTTCGCGCTCGTGGCATGGCCGGCGCAGTATGGCAAGACGGGCGTGATGAGCTTCATCGTCAATCAGGACGGCAAGCTCTACCAGAAGAATCTCGGGCCCAACGGCGCGCGCACCGCCGCCGCGCTCAAGAGCTTCGATCCCGATTCGTCCTGGCAGGCCACCACGCCTTGAGCCGGATGGGCACGTGAGCATGTCGCCGGCCGATGCAGGCAGATGGGCCTGCATCGGCCGGTTTCGCTTCGACGCTATTGCAACATTTGAGCACCTGAGCGTCGGTATGCCATAAATCGGGTGCAATCGCATGCCCGGGCACACGCCTTGCGGCACCCCTCCACACACCCTCTATTGTGTGGAGACAACGACATGCAACGACGCAACTTCATGCTTTCGGCGGCCGTCGCGCTTGCCTCCGGCGGTCTGGCGCTCGCGGGCTGTACCACTACGCCAGGCAACACTTCGAACGCGGCGACCGATATGTCAAAGCGCCAGTCGATCGACGCAAGCGTCGACAATGCCTTGGCGAAGCTCTATTCGACCGTGCAAGGCTCGCGTGAGCTCGTCGCGAAGTCGCGCGGCGTGCTGGTGTTCCCTTCGGTGCTGCAGGCCGGCTTCATCGTCGGCGCCCAGTACGGCGAGGGCGCGCTGCGCGTGGGCGGCGCCACGACGGGCTACTACAGCACGGCATCGGGCTCGTTGGGCCTGCAAGCGGGCGCTCAGTCGAAGGCCATCATCTTCTGCTTCATGACCCAGGACGCGCTAACCAAATTCCGCAGCACGGATGGCTGGGCCGCGGGCGCCGACGCCTCGGTCGCGCTCGTGACGGTGGGCGCGAACGGCGCCGTCGACACCAACACGGCCACCCATCCGGTCGAAGTGTTCGTCCTGACCAACGCGGGCCTCATGGCCGACGTCTCGCTTGCGGGCACCAAGGTCACGCGGCTGAATATCTAGGGCGCCTCGCCATGGCCGGCGCGCTCGCGCCGGGCCATGGGAAAAAGGCAAGGCGCAAGGCCTTGCCTGTCTGCCGTTGTGCGCAGAAATTCGCCCAACACCGCGTAATTGGCGTACGTCGTTTGTGGCATCCCGCACCCGCGAGGCGCTTTCCTTAACCTGAGGTTATACCCCTAGCTCAATTCGCAATTGAGTTTGTGATTTTGTCTCGCGAAACTGGTGTCATGGGCCGCCGGGGCGGCCATAGAACACGAAAACCAACGAGAACAGCGGGATATGCGAATTTGTGTGCTGGGCGGCGGCGTGATCGGTGTGACGACCGCGTATTTTCTTGCCCGCGATGGACATCAGGTAACGCTGGTCGAGCGCCACGCGGACGTGGCACAGGAGACCAGCCACGCCAATGGCGGCCAGCTGAGCTATAGCTACGTGGCGCCGCTCGCGGATCCTTCGGTGCTGCCGAAGCTGCCCCAATGGCTGTTCTCGCGCGAGGCGGCACTGCGTTTCGTGCCGCGTCTGGACCCGCGCCAATGGCGCTGGTGCGTCGCGTTTCTGCGCGCCTGCACGCGCGCGCGCAGCCGCGCAACCACGGCGGAGCTGCTCGGTCTCGGCTTTTTGAGCCAGCGCCTCATGCACGAACTCGTCGAGCGCGAGGCGCTCGCGTTCGACTACGTGCGCAACGGCAAACTCGTGGTGTATCGCGACCGCGAGGCCTTCGAGGGCGCGCGCAGCCAAGCCGGCTATCAGGCGCAGTTCGGCTGCGAGCAGCACGCGCTCGATGGCGCGGCGTGCGTCGCGCTCGAGCCTGCGCTCGCACACATCGGCGGCGAGCTGGCGGGCGGCATTCACACGCCGGGTGAAGAAGCCGGCGATTGCGACCGCTTTACGCGCGGTCTTGCGCGCGCGGCGCAGCGCGACGGCGTGGATTTGCGTCTCGCCACCGAATTATCTGGACTCCGTACGAAAGGACAAAGTGTGCAGGCGGCCGTGACGTCGGCAGGCGAAATCGAAGCGGATGCGTTCGTGGTGTGCCTGGGCTTTCAGAGCCAGCCCATGCTGGCTTCGCTCGGCGTGAGCGTGCCCATGTATCCGCTCAAGGGATACAGTCTCACGCTGCCCAATGCGAGCACGCAGGGCGCGCCGCGCGTCTCGGTCACGGATGCGCATCACAAGGTGGTCTACGCGCCGCTTGGCGAGCGGCTGCGCATTGCGGGCATGGTCGATCTCACGGGTATGAGCGCGCATGCGGACAACGAGCGCATTGCGTTGCTCACGCGCCAGGCGCGCGAGACGTTTCCCGAGGCCGGCGACTTTGGTGCGATCCAGACGTGGACCGGCATGCGCCCGGCCACCCCGGACAGCAAGCCGCTGATCGGCGCGACGCATTTCCGCAATCTGTGGATGAATACGGGGCACGGCGCGCTAGGCTTCACGCTGGCGTGCGGGAGCGCGCAACTGATGGCCGATCTGCTCACCGGGCGCGAGCTGGCGCTCGACGGCGGTCCGTTCGCGCCCGGTCGCTGAACCACGGCGAGCAGCAGGCATCAGGCAACACGCATACGGCATCACGCATCAGATCCAGGCATCAACGGGGCATCAAAACGGGGCACCACGAACCGCGCATTCACTGCGAGGCAACATCTTCACTTTGACGAGTTGGGAGAAGAGCACGATGAACAAAACGAAACTGATCGCGGCGATGGCGCTGGCATTCACGGTGCTCTCGGGCATCGCGCACGCGGACGAGCTCACGGGCACGCTCAAGAAGGTTCACGACAGCGGCGTGATCGTGCTCGGCACGCGCGAGTCGTCGATTCCGTTCTCTTACTACGACCAGAACCAGAACGTGATTGGCTATTCGCAGGAGATCGCGCTGAAGATCGTCGATGCGGTCAAGCAGAAGACCAATACGCCGAACCTGAAGGTGAAGACGATTCCGATCACCTCGCAAAACCGCATTCCGCTCGTGCAGAACGGCACCATCGACATCGAATGCGGCTCCACCACGAATACGTTCGAGCGCCAGAATCAGGCCGCGTTCTCGAACAGCATCTTCCTCTACGGCATTCGCTTCATTACGCGCAAGGACTCCGGCGTGAAGGACTTCCCCGACCTCGCGGGCAAGACTGTCGTGACCACGGCGGGCACGTCGGACGAGCGCCTGTTGCGCAAGATGAATGAAGAGAAGCATATGAACATGACGATCATCAGCGCGAAAGACCACGCCGAATCGTTCCTCAACGTGACGACGGGGCGCGCCGTGGCGTTCGTCATGGACGAGCCGCTGCTCTACGGCGAGCGCGCGAAGACGAAGAACCCGCAGGATTATGTCGTCGTGGGCACGCCGCCTGTTTCGGAGAACTACGCGTGCATGCTGCGGCGCGACGATCCGCAATTCAAGGCGCTCGTGGACGAGACGGTCGCGAAGATGCAGACCTCGGGCGAAATGGCGAAGCTCTACACGAAGTGGTTCACGCAGCCGATCCCGCCCAACGGCATGAATCTCGACTATCCGCTTTCGCAGCAGATGAAGGAACTGTTCGCGCATCCGAACGACAAGGCGCTCGATTGATGCGGGTTCACGGCTGATTGGCAAGTGCAGGCGTGTTCGACGCGCCTGCACTTTTTGAAAGAGCCAAAAGAAAATGACGCAGTCCCGTGAGGGAGTGCGTCATTGTCATTGCGTGGTGCTGAACTGCGTGCGCACGCGCTACTGCATATTCGTTGGTAGGCTCGATTGGATTCGAACCAACGACCCCCACCATGTCAAGGTGGTGCTCTAACCAACTGAGCTACGAGCCTGTTGAGAGCGCGAATTATAGAGAGACTCGCGCGGGCTTGCAAGCGCTTTTCGCAAATTGTTGAAAAGGCGCTTCTCGCCGACCTGACGAGCGGGTTCAGGATGCGGCGCGGGCCAGATCACGCAGGGAGTGCGCCGGATCGGCGAGCACATCGCGCGCGATCCGGGCGCGCCTCGCGATCAGCGCTTTCGCGTTGCGCATCTCGCGGCCCAGGTTCACGGTGATGGCGCCCACCAGTACGCCATCGGCGTCGAGACCGAACAATACGCACGGCGGCGCCGAGAGCGAACCGCGGCCGATCCATTCGGCGGCGCGCATGTCGCCCGCGAATTGCACGTTCAGGCCGCACTGATCGGTCCAGAACCAGGGCGCGTCCAGCGCTTCGGGCGCGATGCCCAGCATCGCGCGCGCGGCTGTCACAGCCTGATGCTTCGCGTTCTCCCATGTTTCCTGGCGGGCGATGCCTGCATTTGCAACGCTGCGCTGGCCGGCGGCATCGCCCGCCGCATAAATGCGCGGATGCGATGTGCGGCATTGTGCGTCGATCACGATGCCGTTCTCGACCTCGAGGCCAGCCATGCTTGCGAGCGCCGTTTCGGGTTCCACACCGATACCATAGATCACGGCATTGCCTGCGAGGCGCGTGCCATCTTCGAGCGTGAGCACGATTTCGTCGTGCTCGCGTGCGGCCGATGCGAGCGGCACGCCCAGATGCAGCGCAACGCCGCGTGCGCGATGCGTCTCGCAGAGATGGTGGCTCAGCACGGCCGGAGCGCAGCGCGCCATCGCGAGCGGCGCCTGCTCGATCACACTGACCTGTGCGCCGAGATCGATCGCGCTAGAGGCGAGTTCGAGGCCGATCACGCCCGCACCCACCAGCAGCACGCGCTTGCCTGGCTGAAGGGCCGTGCGCAGGCGCCGCGCGTCGTCGAGCGTGCGCAAGGTGTGGACGTCCAAGCCCAGCCCGCCCAGCGCATCGAGCATCGGCAGGCGGCGTGCGCGTGCACCGGTGGCAAGGAGCAAGTGATCGAAGGCGATCGAGGCGCCGTCTTGCAGCGTGATGGTTTGTGCGTCGGCGTCGAGCGCGACGGCCGGCATGCCGAGCCTGAGCTCGATGGCGTGCTGCGCGTAGAAGTCGTCCGCGTAGATCGCGCAGCGTGCGCTCTCCGGCTGCAGCAGCACGTCTTTCGACAGCGGTGGCCGCTCGTAGGGCGCGTGCGTTTCGTCGCCAATCAACACGACGCGGCCCGCGTAGCCCTGCTGGCGCAGTTCCGCAGCGGCGATCGCGCCCGCTTGTCCCGCGCCCACGATCGCAATGGTCGAGGCATTCGTCATTGGCGTGTCCATCAGAGATGCAGGCCGCCCGCGGCGTGGCGGATGCCACGAATCCCAAGCCCGGCGTCCGCATTGATCATCACGCCACTGAGCACCCGGTTGTTCGCACGCGAGGCGAGCATCACGTAGGGGCCGGTGAAGTCGGCGGGCTGCGGAAAGAACTGCAGCGGCAGAATGCCGGCGATGGCTGCGGGCGTGCGCGAGTCCATGATGCGCAGGTCCTGCTGGCCGAGCGAAACGGGGCCGCGCAGATCGCTTGCCATGCCGCACGGGCCCACGCCGTTGACGCGGATTTTTGGTGCGAGCTCGTAGGCGAGCTGGCGGATGATGCCCACGGCGGCATGCTTGCTCGCCGTGTAGAGCGGTCCGCCGCCGCCCGGATAGAGCGCCGAATTCGAGAGCGTGAAGATCATGCTGCCCTCGCTCGCGATGAGCGCGTGCGAGGCGGCCTTCGCACCGAGCAGATAGCCCTTCACGTTGATCGAGAAGAGTTCTTGAAAGCCGCTTTCGAGTTGTTCCGGCGAGAGGTCGACGAGGCTCGACGCGTGATCCCAGATCGCCGCGTTGCCGATGAAGACGTCGAGCTTGCCGAACGTGTCGACGGCGGCTTGCACGGCGCGTTCGTTGTCGGCATAGGCCGTGACGTCGCCTTGCACGGCGACGAGCGTGTGCGCGTCGAAGCGCTCGCGCAGCACCGCGACCTTCTGCGCCGAGCGTTCGAGCACGGCCACGCGTGCGCCTTCTTCGACGAAACGCTCGACGAGCGCGAGGCCGAGGCCCGAGCCGCCGCCCGTGATCAATGCCACTTCATTGTCGAGCCAGCCCTTGGACGGAGTCATCACGCGGCCTCCGGCACGTCAATGTAAATAGCACCGTCGACCAATGCGACCGGGAAGGTCTTGAGCGCCTCGGTGGCGGGCTGGCACAGCGCCGTGCCGGTCTTCAGGCAAAAGCGCGCGGCGTGCAGCGGGCATTCCACCGTGCCGTCGTCCTCGATATACCCTTCGGACATCGAAGCGTTGCCGTGCGTGCAGCGGTCGTTCAGCGCGTAGAGCTCGCCGTTCACCTTGAAAACGGCGATGGCGGCGGTCGGAGCATCGACCTTGATGGCTTCGCCATCGGACAATGCGTCGTCCTGGCAGACAAAGATATGGGCCATGATCAGAAAAGCACACTCAGGTTATGGGAGGACAGCACCGCCTGATCGAGCGTGATCTCGCGGCGGCAGATTTGCCAGCCGTGCGCGCAGCCGGCGTCGGCCATGCGGCGCACACGGTCGATGCGGCGGCCCACATAAATGGTTTCATCGCGCTCTTTCTGCGCGCGATAGAGCAGATAGTTCACGTGCGCCTCGTATTCGACGGGTGATCCGGAGGGGCGCACGCGCAAGTTCGTCACGAGGTGGCGCGTGCGCGAGGGCGGCTCCTCGGCCCACGCCATGCCCGTTTCCAGACGCGCCACGCGGCGTTCGAGCTGAAAGTGCGTGTCGTTGAAAATCCACGTGGTGGGCGGCTGCACACCGCGCCGCCGATCGCGCGTCTGCGCATTGACGGTCGTGCGCATGGTGTAGTGAATGTCCTGCGCCATCAATTCGAGCCAGTCGCGAAAGCGCCATTCGTCGAGCAGCGCGGCTTCGTGAAAGAGGAATTGCTCGATCTCGTGATGGAGGGCGTGCGGCACGCAGGCCGGTGCAGGCGCCGTTTGCATCTCGGCGATTTCGCTCATTTGAGCACCTCCGCTTCGTACTGCGCCGTGCGCGCGTTCACTTCGTCCCACGACCCGGACATCAAAAGATCGGCCCACCGCTGGTACATGCCACGCGCGGCCGTCTCCGAGAAGATGTAATTGGTCATGCCAGGAATGCCGTCCTCTCGAACGCGCTCGCCCCCAAGACCCATCTCCAGGCATAGCTTCGTCTTGCGCGCGCGGTTGCCGCGCAGCACCTTTTGCACTTCCGCCCAGTTCTCCGAGTCGTCCTGTTCGAGGAAACCGGCTGGGCCGAAGGCGCGCGTCGCACTGCGCTCGAAGGCGGCTTTCACGTCGTCCGATGCCGCCTTGTCGGCGATGCAGAAGGCCCACACTTCGACCTGATTCGGCCCGCGCGGATGCCACACGCGTAGCGTCGCCGTTCCGTTGAGCCAGGACAGCGTCGGGAACATGTTGTTGTGGCCTGCAAGCCGCATCGCGCGCACCTTGCCGAGGCGCGCTTCGGCTTCGGCGTAGGTGTCGCGGAAGTACTGCGAAACTTCGCCGTCCACCCATACGTTCGCGTCGGGCTGCTCGGTGAAGAAGAAGCCGCTGCCGTGGCCCGCCTGCCCGTACTGCAACGCGTCTTTCGCGGTTTCCCATACGGGGCGCGCGGTCTGGCCCGCGCCCAGCGCGCCGCTTTGGCTTCCCTCTGCGCTGGGTTTCGCGCCCAGCACTTCCACTGCGGATGCGTGTGTGAACAAGGCGTGATACTGGTCGCTCGCGAACTGCTCGGCGGGGAATTTCCAGTTGCAGTCGATGACCCATTTGTGCACGCCGCCGACAATCTCGGTGCCGCCCTCGCGGCGGTCGAGCACACCGTCGAGATACCACGCAATATCGCCCATATAGGTTTCGAGCTCGGGCGCGCTCGCGTCCCAGTTGCCGAACACGAGCCCCTTATAGACGGCCACGCGCGTGACTTCCTGCAAGCCCCATTTCTCCTTGCACAGGCCCTGCGGGTAGGCGCGCGGTTCGAGCGGCACGTCGATCAACGCGCCATCCACGCCATACGACCAGCCGTGATAGGGGCAGGTGAACGCGCGGGTGTTGCCGCAATCGGCGAAGCTCACGCGCATCGAGCGATGGCGGCATTGATTGAGAAACGCCTTGATCGAGCCGTCTTTCTGGCGCACCACCACCACGGGATCTTCGCCCATGTAGGTATTGAAAAAGTCGCCGGCTTTCGGTATTTGACTGACGTGAGCAAGGAACAGCCAGCAGCGGCCGAAAATGCGCTCGAGTTCGAGCGCATAGATGTCGGGGTCGGTATAGATCGACGACGTGACGCGGCCGTTGCGCGCGTCGACGAGTGCATCGATGTCGATGGTTGCGGACATGCGGGTCTCCTCCGTGGCAGCATTGCCTTTTTTGCGGGAATGCAGACGGATCTTCGTCGTTCGCTTTATCGTTGTGAAATATTTTGTTTGTAGTCGGTTAGACTTTTGAACGATAACCCGACGACGCTTTCAGCATGGAACTGAGACACCTGCGCTATTTCATTGCCGTTGCCGACGAGCTGAGCTTCACGCGCGCGGCCGAGCGCCTGCACACGGCGCAGCCCTCCTTGAGCCAGCAGATCCGCAATCTCGAAGACGAAGTGGGGACGCCACTGTTCGAGCGCACGCGCCGCAAGGTCGAGCTGACCGAGGCGGGCAAGGTCTTTCTCGCCGAAGCGCGGCTCGTGGTGGCACAAGCCGATCGTGCGGTGACGCGCGCGCGTCAGGTGGGGCAGGGCCGCGCCACGGTCACAATCGGCTTCGTGCCCGCCGCCGAGATTCGGGTTTTCCCGGCAATCCTGCCGCGCCTGCGCCTGCGCTTTCCCGAAGTGAACGTGGAGCTGCGCAGTCTGCCGACCGCCGATCAGGAAGAGGCGCTGCTGCGCGGCGAGATCGACGTGGCCTTCATGCGGCGGCCCGTGCAGAGCAGTGCTCTGGCGAGCGAAGTGGTGCTGACCGAGCCGCTCGTGGTGGTGCTGCCGAGTGCGCATCCGCTCGCGCAGCACGAGCGCATTGAACCGCGCATGCTGGGTGGCGAGCCGTTCATCAGCACGCATCCGCAGTTTTCGGGGCAGGTGTACGACGTGGCCGATGCGTGGTTCGCCGCGCACGCGGTCGAACGCAACGTCGCGCAGGTGGCCACCAATATTCTGCTGAATCTGAATCTCGTGGGCATGGGGCTTGGCTATGCGCTGCTGCCTGCGTATGTCGAATCGCTCACGAGCGCCGCGATTTGCACGCGGCCGCTGGCGGGCGAGCCGCCGCGTATCGATCTGCTGATGGTGACGCGCAGGGAGCCGCATGGCGCGGAGCTCGAAGCGCTATTCGAGCTCGTGCGCGCGAATGTACGTGATGGTCTGCAAGCGTCGTGACGTAGCGCGTATTCCCGTGCGACTGACCGTTTAGTCTTTGGTGGCGCCCGCGCCGTCTTCCTGCGCTTCCAGCGCCTTCTCCATCTCCTGTGCCGCGCGCTGCAATTCGGGCACGAAGCGGCGCACCGCCTCCGCGGGCTGGATCGCCTGTTCCAGGTAGATGACGTTGAGGCTCGCGATCACGCGCTCATGCGAGCAGATGGCCACCGCGAGCGCGCCGATCTTGCGCTGGTCCGCCCAGTCGCCGTGATTCGAGCCGAATCCATCGGCACGCGTTTGCCGCACGAGATTGCGAATGAACGCCGGGTCCGAGGCGAGCTTCTGTTGCTGCTCGCCGCCCGCACCCGCGCGCAGCAAATCCAGTATGTCCTCGCGTTCCGCCTCCGGGCAGGCGGCAAAGTAGGCGCGGCCCGCCGCCGTGAGCAGCATCGGCAGGCGGCGACCCACCATTGCGCGGTGAAACGAGAGCGGGCTGAAACGGTGCGTGGTCTCGCGGATGATCATTGCGTCGCCGTCGGGCGTCGTGAGGTCCGATGGCCAGACGATCCGTTGCAGCAGTTGGCCCATGATCGGCGGCGCGACGGTCGCGATGCTTTCGTCATCGGTGAAGCCTTCGCTCAACGCGCGCACGTCGATCGTGAGGCGGAAACTGTCGTCCGATGCGCTGCGGCGCACGAAATTCTCCTCTACCAGCGTCTCCAGCAAACGCCGCACCGTCGTGCGATGCAGGCCCGTGGCCTCGCTCAATTGCTGGCTCGTCGCTCGCCCGTTCTCCATCGCGTTGAGCGCCCGGAGCACCTCCAGACCGCGCGCCAGGCCCCGCACGTTTGCATACTTGGTCATGAAAAATCGCTTTTAAATCAACCCTGTGCATTCTATGCACATTTCTCGAAAAATGTTGAGAGGGCTCCGGCGCGCCCCTAGACTCGCTTGCATTCACCCGTTGGCGACACCGCTTCCAACCCGGTGATCCGATTTCAGGCACCCCCTGTCAGCATCCGCAGCGGCCGATGAGTCGCGCGGGAAGGAGACACCATGCACACCACTCCCATAGCGGCGGACCCCGTCCGCTCCGGTCCGCGTTCGACCGACGTCGCCATCATCGGCGCGGGCCCCGTGGGCCTCATGATCGCCAACATTCTCGGCCTGCAGGGCGTGCGCGTCACGCTCATCGAAAAGCTCGACCAGATTATCGACTATCCGCGCGCAATTGGTTTGGATGACGAAGCATTGCGCGTGTTCCAGGCGGTCGGCCTTGCCGACGCGCTGCTGCCGCACACCACGCCCGATCACTGGATGCGCTTCGTCACGAAGGACGGCCACTGCTTCGCGTCGATCGAGCCGCGCACCGACGAGTTCGGCTGGCCGCGCCGCAATGCGTTCATCCAGCCGCTCGCCGACCGCGTGCTCTATGACGGCCTCGCGCGCTTCGAGCATGTGGAGGTGCTGCTCGGCCATAGCGTCAACGCGTTCGTGCAGGATGCGCAGGGCGTGTCGATCGACGTGAGCGACGCAAGCGGTGTGCGCCGCACGATCCGCGCAGCCTGGATGGTGGGCGCGGACGGTGGCAACAGCCTCGTGCGCCGCGCCCTGAACGTGCCTTTCGAAGGCCGCACGAAGCCCAACCAGTGGATCGTGGTGGACGTGCGCAACGATCCGATCGGCTCGCCGCACATCTACATGCACTGCGATCACGAGCGGCCCTATGTGTCCGCGGCGCTGCCGCATGGCATTCGCCGCTTCGAATTCATGGTGATGCCGGGCGAGACCGAAGAGGAACTCTCGAAGCCCGAGAACATGGCCGCGCTGATCCGCAAAGTGGTTGCGGACCCGGAGAAGGTCGACTACATCCGCAAGCGTGTCTATACACACAACGCACGTCTGGCGGAGACGTTTCGCGTGGACCGCGTGCTGCTCGCGGGCGACGCGGCGCACATCATGCCGGTGTGGCAGGGCCAGGGCTACAACAGCGGCATTCGCGACGCGAACAACCTCGGCTGGAAGCTCGCGATGGTCGCGAAGGGCCAGGCCGACGGTCGATTGCTCGATACCTACACGGTGGAGCGCCGCGCCCATGCGCGCTCGATGATCCATCTCTCTGAGGTGGCCGGCGATATCTTCGCGCCGACCACGCGCTTCGGTGCGCGCTTTCGCGACCGTTTCGTGCGCTCGATGAACCTGTTTCCCGCGGTGAAACGCTACTTCGTGGAAATGCGCTTCAAGCCGATGCCGCGTTACGAAGCGGGCGTGGTGCTGCTGCCGCCGTCGCAATCGACGGGCGGCTGGCTCGCGCGCGGGCTCGAACGCTCGGGCAATTCCGCACCGGGCCGCATGCTGGGCCTGATGAGCCAGAAGCGCGATTCGCTGCTCGGCCGTCTCGCGTATGGCCGCGATCCGCATGCGGCGTCGCCGGTGGGGCGCATGTTCATTCAGCCGCGCGTGCGCATGGAAGACGGCCGCGTCGTGCGGCTCGACGATGCGATCGGCAACGGCTTCGCCGTGCTGGCCTGGGGCGCGGACCCGACGTTCGGCCTGACGCCGGAGGCGCGTGCGCTGTGGGAGCGGCTTGGGGCGCGCTTCGTGTTCGCGAAGCCCGACGTCCAGCTCGATTACGCCGACGACGTGCCCGAGGGCGTGCTAGCCCTCGGCGACGTGCAGGGCCGGCTCAAAGACTGGTTTAGCCGCCTGCCGGAGTCGGTCGTGCTGCTGCGCCCGGACCGTTTCGTGGCGGGCGTGTGCACGCCCCAGCAAGTCTCGGACGCGATCGTCGAGCTTGCGGGCAAGCTCGGTGTGACCGGCGTGGCCGCGCGCGAGCCGGGCGCCGTTGCAGTCCCGCACAACCGTCCCTCGCGCGGCAACGTTGCCGTTGCGCGGGCAGCAGAAGCATGAGCAGCATCATCAGGAAGAGCACGCATATGCCCATTCATCTGGAATGTCTTTCGCACACGCCGCTGCACGGCTACTTCGATCCGCCGCCGGACGTGGTGGCCGAAGTCGAGCGCGCGGGCCGTGCCGCACGCGAGCGCGTCGAGGCCTTCGAGCCTGACCTGATCGTTGTGTTCGCACCCGATCACTTCAACGGCTTCTTCTACGACGTGATGCCGCCGTTCTGCATCGGCGCGAAGGCGCAGGCGATCGGCGATTTCAAGAGCATGGCCGGCACGCTGCCCGTGCCCGGAGATTTGGCGCATGCGCTCGCGGAGAACGTGCTCGCAGCCGACATCGACGTGGCCCTTTCGTACCGCATGCAAGTCGATCACGGTTGTGCGCAGGCGCTCGAAGTGCTCACGGGCGGCCTCGATCGTTATCCGGTGATTCCGGTGTTCATCAATTCGGTTGCGCCGCCCATGGCCACGCTGCGCCGCGCGCGTCTGCTAGGCGACGCGATCGGCCGCTTCTTCTCGCGCACGAACCGGCGCGTGCTCATGGTGGGCTCGGGCGGCATTTCGCACGAGCCGCCCGTGCCCGAGCTCATTGGCGCGACGCCCGAAGTGGCCGAGCGCCTGATCGCGGGCCGCAATCCCACGCCCGAGTCGCGCGCCGCGCGCCAGGCGCGCACCGTGGCGGCCGCGCAGGCCTTCACGAACGGCGACAGCCCGCTGCATCCGCTCAATCCCGAGTGGGATCGCGCGTTTCTCGAGCGCCTGGCTTCGGGCGAGCTCACTGAAGTGGACGGCATGACCAACGCGGCCATCACGCGCGACGGCGGCAAGTCGGCGCATGAGATTCGCACGTGGGTTGCTGCATTCGGCGCGCTGGCGGCTTATGGCCCGTACCGTGCGTCGCTTGATTACTACCGCGCGATTCCCGAGTGGATCGCCGGCTTCGCCACCATGCACGCCACACCCGCGCAAGCCGCCGATGCGCTTGCGTTGGTGGCCTGACTGAACCTGTCTGGGAGAACGGTATGACCGATCCGAAACTCGTCGCGGCGCTCGCCGCGCGGCTGCGCGAAGCCGAAGCATCGCGTGAAACGATCGAGCCCGTGCGTGGCGAGATCGTGAAGGGCGGCGTTCCGCTGGACGACATGGCAACCGCCTACGCCGTGCAGCAAGCCAACGTCGATCTGCGCGTGGCGAACGGCGAGCGCATCGTGGGCCGCAAGATCGGCCTCACGTCGCTCGCGGTGCAGAAGCAACTGGGCGTTGATCAGCCCGACTTCGGCGCCCTGTTCGCTTCGATGGCGTATGGCGACGGCGAACCGATTCCGCTTTCGCAACTTATTCAGCCGAAAGTCGAGGCGGAAATCGCACTTGTGCTCGAACGCGATCTCACGCGGGAGAAACACACGTTCGTCGACATCCTGAACGCCACTGCATATGCACTCGCGGCCATCGAAGTGGTGGATAGCCGCATCCAGAACTGGGACATCCGCTTCGTCGATACGGTGGCCGACAACGCGTCGAGCGCGCGTTTCGTGGTGGGCAGCCGTCCCGTGCCGCTTTCCCAGCTCGACCTGAGCGCCTGCGCGATGGAACTTTCGCGCGATGGCGACGTGCTTTCGCGCGGCAACGGCGCCGCGTGTCTCGGCAATCCGCTGAACGCGGCCGTCTGGCTCGCCGATCGCATGGTGCAGCTCGGCACGCCGCTGCGTGCCGGAGACGTCGTGCTCACGGGTGCGCTCGGGCCCATGGTGGCCGTGAAGGAACCCGGCACCTACACCGCGCTGATCGAAGGCCTCGGCACCGTTCGCGCGACCTTTACCGCCTGATTGAGGAACTCAAATGGCTTCGGAAAAACTCAAGGCCGCGATCATCGGCTCTGGCAACATCGGCACGGATCTGATGATCAAGATCCTGCGTCATGGCCAGCATCTGGAGATGGCGGCGATGGTCGGCATCGACCCGGCATCGGACGGCCTCGCGCGCGCCGCGCGTCTGGGCGTGGCCACCACGCATGAAGGCGCGGAAGGCCTCACGCGCCTGCCCGTGTTCGACGACATCGACTTCGTGTTCGACGCGACCTCGGCCGGCGCGCACGTGAAGAACGACGCGCTGCTGCGCAAGCTCAAGCCATCGATTCGCATGATCGACCTCACGCCCGCCGCGATCGGCCCGTATTGCGTGCCCGTGGTGAATCTCGATTCGCATATCGATGCGCCCAACGTGAACATGGTCACGTGCGGCGGCCAGGCGACCATCCCCATCGTTGCCGCGGTGTCACGCGTGGCGAAGGTGCATTACGCGGAGATCGTCGCGTCCATCAGCAGCAAGTCGGCGGGACCGGGCACGCGCGCGAACATCGACGAGTTCACCGAGACCACCTCGAAGGCGATTGAAGTGGTAGGTGGTGCGGCAAAAGGCAAGGCGATCATCGTGCTCAATCCCGCTGAGCCGCCGGTGATGATGCGCGACACCGTCTATACGCTTTCCGATCTCGAGGACCGCGCGAAGATCGAGCAGTCGATCGAGGAGACCGTCGCGAAAGTGCATGCGTACGTGCCGGGCTACCGCCTCAAGCAGAAGGTGCAGTTCGATGAAATTCCCGCCAGCGCGCCGCTCAATATTCCGGGCCTCGGCAAGTTCAGCGGCCTGAAGACCTCGGTGTTCCTCGAAGTGGAAGGCGCCGCGCACTATCTG
>NZ_BAYD01000103.1 GCF_000685075.1 Paraburkholderia oxyphila NBRC 105797 | reverse complement strand
CGCCTTCGCTTCGCCGCCGAACTTCGCGGTCAGAACCGTCGTGATCGCTGCCGTCAGCGTGGTCTTGCCGTGGTCAACGTGACCGATCGTGCCCACGTTCACGTGCGGCTTGGTCCGTTCGAATTTACCCTTTGCCATGTTTCTCTTCTTTCAAAAAAGTGGTGAATCGGTGTCGTTGTGCGATGCGAACCGGGCTCATGCCCGATTCGCTTTTGCGCCGATGCTTACTTCGCCTTCGCGCTGATGATCGCGTCGGCCACGTTACGCGGTGCTTCTGCGTAGTGCTTGAATTCCATCGTGTACGTTGCGCGGCCTTGCGACAGCGAGCGCAGCGACGTCGAGTAGCCGAACATTTCCGACAGCGGGACTTCGGCGCGAACGATCTTGCCGCCGCCAATCATGTCTTCCATGCCCTGGACGATACCGCGACGGCCCGACAGGTCGCCCATCACGTTGCCCATGTAGTCTTCCGGCGTTTCGACTTCGACGGCCATCATCGGTTCGAGGATGACCGGCTGCGCCTTGCGCATCGCTTCCTTGAACGCCATCGAACCGGCCATGCGGAACGCGTTTTCGTTCGAGTCAACGTCGTGGTACGAACCGAACGTCAGGTGGACCTTGACGTCGACGACCGGGAAGCCCGCCAGCACGCCTGCCTTCAGCGTTTCCTGGATACCCTTGTCGACCGCGGGGATGAATTCGCGAGGAATCACACCGCCCTTGATCTCGTCGAGGAACTCGTAGCCCTTGCCCTGCTCGTTCGGCTCGAGCGTGATGACCGCATGACCGAACTGGCCGCGACCACCCGACTGCTTGACGAACTTGCCTTCGACGTCCTTCGCCGTGGCGCGAATCGTTTCGCGGTAGGCAACCTGCGGCTTGCCGACGGTCGCTTCCACGTTGAATTCACGCTTCATACGGTCGACCAGAATTTCGAGGTGGAGCTCGCCCATACCCGAAATGATGGTCTGGCCCGATTCTTCGTCCGTCTGGACGCGGAACGACGGGTCTTCCTGTGCCAGGCGGTTCAGGGCGAGGCCCATCTTTTCCTGGTCAGCCTTGGTCTTCGGCTCGACGGCCTGCGAAATCACCGGCTCCGGGAACACCATGCGTTCGAGAACGATCGGGTGTGCCGGGTCGCACAGCGTGTCGCCCGTGGTCGCTTCCTTCAGGCCGACGGCAGCAGCGATGTCGCCTGCGCGAACTTCCTTGATTTCTTCACGGTTGTTCGCGTGCATCTGCAGAATACGGCCGAGGCGTTCCTTCTTGCCCTTGGTCGAGTTCAGCACCGTGTCGCCCGAGTTGACGACGCCCGAGTACGCACGGAAGAAGATCAGCTGGCCGACGAACGGGTCGGTCATGATCTTGAACGCGAGCGACGAGAACTTCTCGTCGTCGGCGGCGCGGCGCTCGGCCTTCTCGCCGTTTTCGAGTTCGCCCGTGACCGGGGGGATGTCCACCGGCGACGGCAGGAAGTCGATGACCGCGTCGAGCATGCGCTGCACGCCCTTGTTCTTGAACGCGGTGCCGCACAGCATCGGCTGGATTTCGCACGCGATCGTACGGTCACGCAGCGCCTTGACGACTTCGGCTTCCGACAGCTCTTCGCCGCCGAGGTACTTTTCCATCAGCTCTTCGCTGGCTTCAGCAGCCGACTCGATCATCTTTTCGCGCCACTCGTTGCACGTGTCAACGAGTTCAGCCGGGATGTCGACGTAGTCGAACTTCGTGCCTTGCGAGGCCTCGTCCCAAATGATCGCCTTCATCTTCAGGAGGTCGACGACGCCCTTGAAGTTTTCTTCAGCGCCGATCGGCACCACGACCGGAACCGGGTTTGCCTTCAGGCGGTTCTTCAGCTGGTCGTAGACCTTGAAGAAGTTCGCGCCGGTACGGTCCATCTTGTTGACGAACGCGAGACGGGGAACCTTGTACTTGTTCGCCTGGCGCCACACCGTTTCCGACTGGGGCTGCACGCCGCCCACTGCGCAGTAGACCATGCACGCGCCGTCGAGCACGCGCATCGAGCGCTCGACTTCAATCGTGAAGTCCACGTGGCCCGGGGTGTCGATGATGTTGATGCGGTGCTCGGGATAGTTGCCGCCCATGCCCTTCCAGAACGCGGTGGTAGCAGCCGAGGTAATCGTGATGCCACGCTCCTGCTCCTGCTCCATCCAGTCCATGGTCGCAGCGCCGTCGTGAACTTCACCAATCTTGTGGTTCACGCCGGTGTAAAACAGAATGCGCTCGGTCGTCGTCGTCTTGCCGGCGTCGATGTGAGCGCTAATACCGATATTGCGGTAGCGCTCGATAGGAGTCTTGCGAGCCACTTTGATCCTCTATGGGGAGGTGCGCGCCGGGGTCAACCTGACCGGGTCAACCTGACCGGGTCTATCCCGACCGGGTCTATCCTGACCAGGTCGATCCCAACGTGCCTGAACACAAACGGGCGAGGCGCCTGATAAGCGCACCCGCCCGGAATTTTTTTCCGCTTTTTGAGCAAACCCCGGTAGGGGTTTTCTCTTAGAAGCGGAAGTGCGAGAACGCCTTGTTCGCTTCTGCCATCCGGTGAACTTCGTCGCGCTTCTTCATTGCGCCACCACGGCCTTCAGCCGCTTCCGAAAGTTCACCTGCCAGACGCAGGGCCATCGACTTCTCGCTGCGCTTCTTCGCGGCTTCACGCAGCCAACGCATCGCCAATGCCATACGACGCGACGGACGCACTTCGACCGGAACCTGATAGTTCGCACCACCAACGCGACGGCTCTTCACTTCGACCACCGGCTTCACGTTGTTGAGCGCGACAGTGAACACTTCCAGCGGGTCCTTGCCACCCTTGGTCTGGATCTGTTCGAAAGCGCCGTACACGATGCGCTCGGCAACCGACTTCTTGCCGGAGAGCATCAGCACGTTCATGAACTTGGCTACATCAACGTTACCGAACTTCGGATCCGGCAACACTTCCCGCTTGGGGACTTCGCGACGACGCGGCATGTTTCTTCCTTTAACTTTTCAGTTGAAGCGCGGGATGATTCCTTGCGCTCCGCGGCCACCAACTAACCCGATTCATCTCACGACTTACCAGCCTGGTCGGGTGACCACTTACTCGACAGCACCGGCGAATCCGGCACCTGTCGCTTTTATCGCCGGCACTCTCGCGAGCACGACGACACCTGACTCTTACTTCGCAGCCTTCGCGCGCTTCGCGCCGTACTTCGAACGAGCCTGCTTACGATCCTTGACGCCCTGGGTATCCAGCGAGCCGCGAACCATGTGGTAACGCACACCCGGCAAGTCCTTCACACGGCCGCCGCGGATCAGCACAACCGAGTGTTCCTGCAGGTTGTGGCCTTCACCGCCGATGTACGAAATCACTTCGAAGCCGTTCGTCAGACGAACCTTGGCGACCTTACGGAGTGCCGAGTTCGGCTTCTTCGGCGTCGTCGTGTACACACGGGTGCACACGCCGCGACGCTGCGGGCAGTCCTGCAGGGCCGGGCTCTTGCTCTTCGTAGCTTCCGAAGCGCGGCCTTTGCGAACCAGTTGATTGATGGTTGGCATTGTTTATTCCTGAAATTGAACAAAATCGACGCATTTATTTCCGGGCAAAGCGGAAAAACCTGCGTGTCGAACTCCGGAAACTGAAAAAACTGGCTTTTTATCGCGCCGATCAGCCGACGAATTAGTCAAACTAACCGACGTGCGCAAGCATCCCAGAAACCGGAACCCAGCATGATATTCCGAAAATACCAAGCAAGTCAACGGCTTGCGGCATTTCGGACGACGGAGGATGTGGCGCGGCGTGACGCGCTGCCATGCCGATGTGGCGGCGATGGAGAACCGCTGCGCTCAGTCGTCGCCGACGACCTCGACCAGCTCCTCGCCAAAGCGCTCGAGCTTGCGCACGCCCATGCCGGGGATATCGCGCAATTCGTCGACCGACTCGGGGCCGTTGCGCGCGATCTCCGCCAGCGTGGCGTCGTGGAAGATGACGTAGGCGGGCACGCCCTCGCTCTTCGCGGTTTCGGTGCGCCACATCCGCAGGCGCTCCCAGCGCGCGCGCTGGCGCGGGCTCATGCCGAGGGTCGGATCGGCCCGTTCGCTGGTGCGGCTCGACGAGGCCCGCGTGCGCGTGGGCTTCACATAGCGGCGCATCGTGACCTTCTGCTCGCCCTTGAGCACGGTCTTGCTCGCCTCGGTGAGCACGAGCGCGCCGAAGCCGTCGTGATCGACCGTGAGGTAGCCGAACGCCACCAGTTGGCGGAAGATGCCGCGCCATTCCGCCTCGGAAAGCGCCGAGCCGATGCCGAAGGTCGAGATCTTCTCGTGCCCGCGCTGCATGATCTTCTCGGTGCGGTTGCCGCGCAGAATGTCGATCAGGTGGCCAGCGCCGAAGTTGAAACCGCTCGCGCGCTGCGCGCGGAACACGCAGGACAGCGCCATCTGCGCCTCGCGCGTGGCGTCCCACGTGGCCGGGGGCTCGATGCAGGTGTCGCAGTTGCCGCACGGCTTGCTCTCTTCGCCGAAGTACGCGAGCAGGCGCACGCGCCGGCACGTGGCCGTCTCGCACAGGCCGAGCAGCGCGTCGAGCTTGCCCGTCTGGACGCGCTTGTGCTGCTCGTCGGCGTCGGACTCGTCGATCATCTTGCGCTGTTGCACGACGTCGCCGAGGCCATAGGCCATCCACGCATTGGCCGCCAGCCCGTCGCGGCCCGCGCGGCCGGTCTCCTGGTAGTAGCCTTCCACGCTCTTGGGCAAGTCGAGGTGCGCGACGAAGCGCACGTCCGGCTTGTCGATGCCCATGCCGAACGCGATGGTCGCGCACATGACCACGCCTTCCTCGCGCTGGAACATCTCCTGGTGCTTCTGGCGCACTTCGAACTCCATGCCGGCGTGATAGGGCAACGCCCGCACGCCCTGCCCCTTCAGCCACTCCGCGGTCTCTTCCACCTTGCGGCGCGAGAGGCAGTAGACGACGCCCGCATCGGTCGTGCCGTCGGCGCGCGTGTGCTCCGCGCGGATGAAGTCGAGCAGCTGCGTGCGCGCATTGTCCTTCTCCACGATCCGGTAGCGGATGTTCGGGCGGTCGAAGCTCGACACGAAGATGCGCGCGTCATCGAGCGCGAGACGGTGCACGATCTCGTCGCGCGTGATGGCGTCCGCCGTGGCGGTGAGCGCGATGCGCGGCACGTCCGGAAAGCGCTCGTGCAGCACCGAGAGCTGAATGTACTCGGGCCGGAAATCGTGCCCCCATTGCGACACGCAATGCGCCTCGTCGATCGCAAAGAGGCCAATGCGCGCGCGCTCGAGCAGATCGAGAAAGCGCGGCGTCATGAGACGCTCGGGCGCGACATAGAGCAGGTCGATGTCGCCCTCGCGCAGCGCGCGCTCGGTGGCGGCGGCCTCGGCGCCGGTGAGCGTGGAATTCAGGTAGGCGGCGCGCACGCCGACTTCGGTGAGCGCGGCCACCTGATCCTGCATCAGCGCAATGAGCGGCGACACGACGATGCCGGCGCCATGGCCCGCTTCGTGGCGCACGAGCGCGGGGATCTGATAGCAGAGCGACTTGCCGCCGCCCGTGGGCATCAGCACCAGGGAATCGCCGCCCGTCGCGACATGCTCCACGATCTCGGCCTGCTGCCCTCTAAAGGCGGGATAACCGAAGACTTCGTTGAGAATTTCGAGGGAGCGGGACATGAAGGCGGCACACGTGACAAGGCGGGGTTGCCGCATTTTACCAACCCGCACCCGCCGCGACCGCCAATCTCCGTGACGTTGGCCGAACGGCAGTGGGGCGGGCTGCCGACCGCCCCACGCAGCGCCCGACGCGGCGCGGCGCAACGCGACACGTTACGTCATGCGTTCCTCGATCAGCCCCGGCAGCTTCTCGTAGCTGAACGTCATCAGCACACGACGCTCGGCGTCCTGCGCCTCGGCCAGATCGCGGCGCATCGCCGCGCATCGCTCGAGCGCATACATGAGCAACAGCGGCACCAGGGCGACGCAATAAAGCGGAACAAAGCCCAGCGAAGGCGCCCACTTCGCAAATGCCGCGCATACGAGCACCGCCCAGACGACGATCGAAGCGAGGTAGAACGCGTAGCGGCGGAACCTGGGCATGGCGAGCCACCGTGACGGCATCCCCGCGAGCGAGACGAACTGGCCATCCGCCTTGCCCATCAGCAACTCGCCCACCAGCGTGGCGCGCCGCGAGCGCGCGGCGAAGGCGAGCATGAACGCGCACACGATCAGCAGCAAAATGACAAAGGCAACGACAAACGGCGGGTAACCGTACCCGTGGTCCAGTGAATACGCCGCCTTGTGCCGAACCGGCAGCACGAGCGCGAAATTGGTGGCGATGGCGATCAAAACGTCGGCGGCCACCAGTTGAGCCGCACGATGCTGCGGCCGGGCGAAGGCGTGCTTGCCGCTCAAGATTCTCAACGCATCCTGCGCGCCCGCGCGTGCAGCCAGCAGCGAAAAGCCTACCGTCGCCGCGGGCAGCAGCACGATCGTGTCGCACCACGCAAACACAATGAGATGCCGGGGAACCAGCGCGTGCGCGAGCAGGCAAATGAGCGCGGCGAACTCGAACCCCACGACGGCGGCCATCCAGGGATTCCGGATCAGCGCGCCCTGCCAGGTCCTGTCTTGCGCATCGCCCGGGAAGACCGGATTCGGATCGAACACCTTGCCCGCACGGATCGCGTAAAACCAGTAGCCGCCACTGTCCCGGGCAATGGCGAAGAAAATCGACGCGGTAATCATGCCGAGCCCCGCGATCGCCTGCGCAACCGAAAGGCCGGGCGCGTTGCGCGTCAGCGAGGACACCAGGACGGTGGCAATCACGCCGGTCACGACGATGATCGCCATCACGCGGCGCCTGATGTAGTCAGAGGAACTCGGCACCATCGCGACCTCGCTTAGCAGACGGACTCGGCTGGCTCGCGCTGCGCGGACCAGTCGTCGAAGCAGGAGACGTCGAGCTGCGCGCCGACGGGGTAATGCGACGCGAGCATATGCGTGAGCATCCTTTTCGCGCCCATCTCGGCGAAGTGCGTGCGGCCGCCCGCCAGCATCGTCTCCATCGTTTCCCGCCAGCGCACCGTATGGGTCAGATGGTCGCAGAGGTTCTCGACGATCACGTCCACGTCCGTTTCAACGCGGGCGCTCAGGTTCATGTACACCGGATGCACCGGCTTGCGCACCGCCAGCGCGCGAAGCGCCTCGCGCAAACGAGGCACGGCCGGCGCCATCAGCACGCTGTGCCATGCGCCGTTGACAGGCAGCTTCACGACGTCGTAACCGCGACGCTGCACCGCCGCGACCGTCGCCTTGACGTCCGACGCCGTTCCCGAGAGCACTTGCTGACGCGGCGAGTTGTCGTTGGCGATCTGCACGCCAGGGCCCGCGCCCGACTCGTCGAGCAGGCCCTGCAGCGTGGCGCGGTCGATGCCCTTCACCACGTACATCGCGCCGTCGCTCGCCTCGGCCATTTCCTCCATCAGATTGGCACGCGCGGTGATTGCCTTGAAGAGCGTCGGCATATCGAAGGCGCCCGCGGCATAGAGCGCGGCGTATTCGCCCGCGCTGTGCCCGGCGAACACCGGCCGCTCGATCGCCGCGAACTCGCGCAGACGCTCGAACATCGCGACGCTGACCGTGGTCACCGCCAGCTGCTGAAAGCGCGTGCGCGTGAGCCGCGTCATCGGCCCGCGGCGGCACAGCTTGCGCACGTCGACACCCGAGAAGTCGCTCGCGCAGTCCCAGACAGCCGTCGTGGCGGGCGACACGTCGCACACCTCGGCGCCCATGCCGATCGCCGGATTGCCCTGCCCGGGAAACAGAAAGACGTGATCCGAGATCACGCGCTCAAACGATGATTCGCGTTCCTGCATAAACATACCCCCTCCTGCCGAATTGACCGAATTCAGAACGGCTCGATCCGAAACTCATCGACGCCCCCGTGTAAAGCTCGACGTGATTGCTCGCGAAGGTGCTCAGGCGTGCGTTGGCATACGCACTGCCGTCGACCAGATTCGTCGTCACCGAAGCCGTCCAGTCGAGCTTGCGAAGCGCCTGCTTCTTTGAACTGACGAACACGGTGAGATAGTGCTTGCCGAGCAGGTTGTTCGCCCGGTTCGCGTTGTCCGTCTCCGATGCGAAGAGACTCGAGTATTGGTCGTAGCCCGAAGCAAGATTTGAGGCGACGGCGCTCGGCAAGCCTTTCGCATAGCCGCCATTGATGAACGTGACCGTATCGAAGTAGCCCTTCCATTCGTTGCGGCTGTACCCCTGGCTCTGGCCGTAATATTCGATGCCATATTCCCTGCGCTCGGAATCGGTGTAGCGCAGGCCGACGGCGATATCGGTGAGCGCGCCGTCCCGGTCGATCGCAAAGGGATCGCCCACGTTCTGATACGCGCGGATGGCCTCCGCCTTGGCCATGTCCAGATGGCGCCAGCGCTGCCCCTTGCTGACCGACGCCTGCACGCCCAGCATCAGGTTGTCCATCAAATAGCCGCTGGTCCCCACGCCGAGCACGTTGTAGTCGCCCACCACCGCCGCGACAGTCGGATTGAAATTGCTCAGCACCGAAGACGTGAATGCCGCGTAAAAGCGGTTGTTGGAGTTGGTGCGCTCGAGCGTGCTCCATCTTTCCGCGGATTGGGCCTGGTCGCTGTTGCTCGCAAGCTTTGGCAAATAGGCGAGGTCGATCGTGCCATGGTCGTTGTAGGCACTCACGCCCACCCCCACCGACCCTTCGCGGTAGAACCCGTAGCGGTTGGTGTCGCCGTTGCTGACGAGCGTGGAGCGCAGATTGCCCGACGTATTGCGCACCACGTCGAGCGGATTCTGCGAAAACAGATTGCCGTTATTGCGCTCGATCTTGCCGACGTCGAGGAAGATCTGCTCCGAGGGTTTCCAGGTGACGTACCCCTCGTTCAGGATGGCAACGCCGCTGTCCTTCTTGCCGTCGAGCGTGCCGGGATCTTCCGTGTCCATTGCATATTGCGCGGCCCCAGACGCCTTCACGCTGATCTGCTCGGAGAGCTGACACGAAATGGTCCCGCTGGCATAGCCATTCACGGTGAAATTGCTGGGCGACGAATCGCTGCCCCACAAGCTGTCGCGCGAGAGCGCGTCGTCGCCCTCGAGGCCCACATAGCCGCGCGCGGAAGCGCAGTCGAACGCGTGCGCTGGCGTCGCGACCCACTGCGCCCCCAGCGCGGCAAAACACGTTAGTGCTAACCGGTTCTTCACTATCCCTGTCCTGTCATGTCAAACGATGACGCCTTTATCGGCCAATCCGCGCGCCACCCGAACCTCGCAGATTCGAGCGAATCAGTTCATCCGCATGAGATAGTCGATCTGGAAATAGCTTTCCGGCAGCGACTCGTAGCGCAGATCGGAATAATCCATGGTCGTGTAGTAATCCTTACGGAGTGAATCCTCAACGACGATACGATGCGGACGCATCTGCCCAAGCTCCGGACGATAGTCGCTGTAGTACGAGCGCTTGATGACCACGCCGGAATCGGACATGAAGTCGGCTCGGTACGGATAGAACGTGTCTTTCTCGACCCAGTACATGATCTTCGGGTAGGTCACGAACGGCCAGCGCCGCTGCAACGTGAGGCGATAGCACACCGCCTTGCCGCAAGGCTCCTCGCCCTGCAGTTGCGAGACGTACGAATAGTCGAAATCCGCCGCGACAACGTCGCCGTTCGAGATCTGCCCGATGAGCCGCTGCTGTTTCGAGATCGGGATCGGCCGGCGCAGGTCCGGCGCGTAGTACCACATCTTCTCGTAGTCCGAGAGCATCGCCTTGCCCTTGTCCCGGACCGGCTCGACAAAGCGCACGAGCGCACGTGCGTCGCCCTTCAGCGCACGTTCCGAGAATTTGTAGAAGCGCATCGAGATATCGAGCGTCTGCTGGTTCACGCTCTTGCCGGCCTGAAACTCGTTGAGCTTCACCGTATAGCGGAACGGCTGATCGGGCGCGCGCACGCGATCGGCCATGCGAATGATGTGCTGGGCCTGGGCGTCCTGCTGCACGGGGGCACCGTTTTCGCTCGCCGGCGCTGCTGCCGCGGCGGCGGACGCAGGCAGCGCGAGCGGCACCGCTTCGTCTGCCGACGCGACCGATGCCGCACCCACCAGCAACGCCGCTACAAGCGCTACTTTCCTGTGTTTCATCGGCGCCTCCTCAGGCTGACAGCCCGCCGCCCAGATCGGCCAGCACCGTCGCGCCGCGGATCGCCGAGGACTTCGGCGAAATCAGGAACGACACGATTTCCGCGACTTCCTCGGGTTCGATCGACCAGCGGCGATGGCCCGCCTCGAAGCGCGCAACGGCTTCCGGCCACATTTCCTTCAGAATCGGCCCCATGTCGGTGTTGACGAGACCGGCACAGACGCCGTTGACGCGCACATTGCGGTCGTAGAGTTCGACTTCGAGGTAGCGCACGAGATTCTCGAGCGCCGACTTCATGATGCCGAGCGGATACTTCGGCATCACGACGCGGCTGCCCATGCTCGAGAGAATGCAGATCGTGCCGCCGTCCTTCATCATCGGCACCACTTCGTTCACGCAGGCGACGTTGCCGACCAGATTGCTGTTGAGCAGCAGTTTCCAGTCGAACTTGTTCATGTCGAGGAACGGCTTGAAGGGCGAGCTCGCGGCATTGAGCACGAGGTGATCGATCTGCTCGACGCCCTCGGCGCGCAGCGCCTTCATCATGTTCTCGATATCGCGGGTCTCCGCAATGTCGCCCTTGGCGAGCCGGATATCGACACCCTTGGCCTCCTCGCTTTGCAGGAATCGCTGCAGATTCGCAATCGACTTGCCCTGCTCCGATCGATAGTTCAGCACGAGGTCGTAGCCCTCGGCGGCCAGCAATCGAGCAATTGCGAAGCCAATCCCGCGGCCCGCGCCCGTAATCAGAACCCGTTGCTGCTTTTTCATCTGTATTTCCTTTTGTCGTTGATAAACGTTGATATGTGGTTCAAACGAACCTGAATGCTTCGGCAATGACGAGATTCGCCGCGCGCCGCGCCGGCATGATCGAGGCAATCACCGCGGTGACCAGCGGCAGCGCGCACGCGAACCAGAACAGCCGGTAATCGCCCGTCCACATGACAAACGCCAGATAACCCTGGGTGTAGCCCGGCGACGGCGGCATGGGCACACCGTTGATGTTGATGAGCTCGGCAATGCCGATCCCGAGCACGACGCTGATCGCGGCGCCAAGCAAACCGATCACGATGCCCTCGAGCATGAAGAGCCGGCCCACGTGGCGCTTCGTGAGGCCAAGCGCGCGCAGCGTCGCGATCTCCCGCGTGCGCTCGACGACGCTCATCATCAAGGTGTTGCCGATCATGAAGACGACGATCACGCTGACGAGCGCCTTGATGAAGAAGAAGATGCCTTCGAACAGATTGACGACCTGGTGATAGAACACGGCAAGATCGGTCCACGGGCGCGCTTCGAGCGGCAGGTTGCGCGCCTTGATGATCTCGTCGATGCGCCGCATGGCGGCGTCGGTATAGTCCGTGTTGTCGAGCAGGATGATCATGCGGCTCACGTTGGAGGTCTGCAGCAACTGCTGCACCGTCTTCAGCGGCAGCTTGATGGTGGTGTCGTCATACTCCTTGATGCCCGAGGCGAACACGCCGCGCACCTGGACCGACATCGCGTTCTGCCCGCCGCCCGGCGTGACGACGAGCATGTCGGTGTAGTCGTCATAGCCTGCCTTCAGGGCGGCGGCGACACCGGAGCCAATCGTCACGCCCTTCGACTGGATACGCGAGAGGTCGCTGCCGGAGACCACACGATCGAGTGCACCGAGTTCGAGCGACGTTTCAGGCTCTACGCCCACGCCCGAGAAGAACGTCGACACACCGCTCTCATAGCGGGAAATGATTCCCGAAAACTCGATGCGCCCGGTCACGGTCTTGATATGCGGCCCGAGCACGGGATCGGTGCGCAGAATGCGCGCGATCTCGTCATAGTTGGCAATACTATGTGTCATGGTTCCGACCGCGGCACCGCTCTCGAGATAACCCTTTTCATAGAGCTGGATGTGACCGACGTTCGTGCGGATCGTCTGCTCGCGCAAAGCCCAGAAGGAATAGTCGACAAAGCCGCCGAACAGAAAGACCGCGACACCACCGAGAACGATGGCGAGCAGTGTCATGCCCGAGCGCCGGCGCTGGCGAAACAGATTCAGAAAGACATACTGAAGATCGGTGCGGCGCCACAGGCAGGCACCGAGCGCAACCGCGAGGGCATAGAGCATCACGGCGTTCGAAAGATAGAACAATGCAGTGCTCACCGCTGCTCCTTCACGATGGGTTCCAGCACGTTGGCGATCTCGGCCGGCGTCAACGGCGGCGCGGGCGCGACAGTGGACGCCTGCTCCGGATTGCCGCCCGCCAGCGACGAGCCCTTGCGGCATGCGTCCTGTGCACGCCCCCGCATGACGCCGATCATTGGCATCAGCTCGCGCGGCACCTCCGCATCCGACTCGAGGAAGGCCGTGTCCTTGAGCGCAATCACGCAGCGTCCATTCGAGGGCGGCGAGAACGCGTCCACGCGCGTGCGCTGGTAGCGCAGCCGCCAGTTGTCCGGCGCACTCTCCGCGGCCTCGTCGACGTAGAAGAAGCCCTGCTTCGCACGCTCGGCGGCCTGCATGAAGTTCTTGTTGGCCAGGTACTGCAGGGCCAGACGCAACTGGCCATAGCCGTAGTACATCTTCGCGTCGAGGTCCGCCGGATCGCGCATGAGCGTCGTCCTGAGGGCCGACACGGCGTGGTCCAGGTCCGAGCCCGTCTTGCGCTGCGCGATCGTGAGCATCGCCTGCGCGCGGGCATTGCCTGCTGTCTGCGTACTCAGCGTGGCCAGCATCGCCGCACTGCGCGACGCGTCGCTTGCTGCGTTATCCGCCATCGCCTGCGCGCTCGCGAAGAACGCCACGCAGAGGGCTCCGCGCCAAAGCGCCTTAGTTCTGCTGCCCATCTCGTTTGAGCCTCCCGTCCTCGATCTCAATGACACGTCGCGCCCTGTCCTTCAATTGCAGCGAATGGGTGGAGATGACGAACGTGGTCTGCAGTTCTTTGTTCATGTCGAGCAGCAAGTCGACGATTTCTTCGCCCGTGTGCGTATCCAGATTGCCCGTCGGCTCGTCCGCGACCACCAGTGCCGGGCGCTTCACGAGCGCACGCGCAATCGCGGCACGCTGCTGCTGCCCCCCGGAGAGCTCGCCCGGCCTGCGCTTGTAATGCGCGATCAGACCCACGCGCTCGAGCATCGACATCACCTCGTCGCGCGCATCCGCACGACTGTGCCCGTTGAGCATCAACGGGTAGTAGACGTTGTCGAATATGCTGAGGACCGGCAGCAGGTTGAAGAACTGGAACACGAAGCCAATCGTCTTCGCGCGCAGCTGGGCAGCCGCAACGTCGCTCAAGCTCCCGAAATCGTGATTGAGGAGCAACGCGCGCCCTTCGGTTGGCGCATCGATGCCGGCCATCAGATTGAGCAGCGTGCTCTTGCCGCTGCCCGACGGCCCGCACAACGCGACGAACTCGCCGGGCCGGATCGTCAGGTCGATGCCCTGCAGCGCGTGCACCGCGCCTGCGCCGCTTCCGTAGCGCTTGCCGGCGCCCTGCATCTGGACGATAGGCAGGGGTTGTACGTCAATGGTCATGAGCGCTTCTCCAATGCCGCCGGCCGGCCGCGCATGGCGGCGCTACGTGGACTGCGCGCGAGTTCAAACGCGAAATCGCAAGGGGTGTTCATTCAAGCTCCTCCGCCCCATGCGGGACGTTCCAGCATTCCATGGCCCATACGCCGCCGCGGCCGTCGTCCGCGCTGATCAGCGCGTGGCGGCCCGCCCTCCAGTCCGCTGCGTTGCTCAAATGGGTCAGCGCGAGCATGGGGTTCATGCAGCCGCTGTCGCCGTAGACATCGCAAACCGAGAGATAGCGCTTGCCGGGCGCAGAGGCCGCGGTAGCCGCGGAGGCCGCATAGGCATCGCGCTCCAGCTCACGCATGGCGGCACTCGGATGCAGGCCGGCCATGACGTATGCGGTGCGGTCGTTGCAACGCGCGGCCCACGTTCGGGCGAGCTCGTCGCGCGCACGCTGCGGGCTCTCCGGCAACTGGCTGTATGACGTGATGGCGAGCGACATGCCCTGCGCAGGATGCTTGCGCAGAACGACACAACCGGCGCGCTCGACACTCGGGCACGGACTGGCCAGCTTCGATCGCGCTGCGCCGTGCAATGCCACACGCTCCGCCGCCGAAGACAGCACCATGATGGGCAGGCTGCGAAACAGACCGGCGACCACGACCGTGTCCATCTCATCGGAATTCAGCAGATCGGACGCCAAACGAATCGCGTGGATGAAACCGTTGCGCTCCCCGCGCACCTTGCACGAGAAGTTCCGGATTCCGTAGTCGCGAAGAATCGGCTTGGGAAGCATGTCGAGACTGATGACGTCCCGCCAGCTGTTCGTCCCTTCGAACGTGGCCGTCTCTCCCCAAGCGTCGAAATAAACGAATGCGGACCGCTGCTTGCGAATCTGGGTTTCCAGTTTCCGGCCGACCTGATCGAAAGCATTTCGGCAAACCTTCGCCAGCGCATTGAACGCATCGCGATACGCCGCCCGGCGCATCTGCTCGCTGTCCACACCGTCACCCGACATGCCGAAGCGGCTAAAGAGCCATTCCTGCTGTGCCTGGCGCCGCTGCGCCTGTTTGAAAAAACGCGCCTCGGTGGCGTTGAACCAGCTCGGCTCGAAGGGGACGAAGGCATGACCGCTTTCCACCGTGCTTATCCCGATCACGCCGATCGCGCTATCAGGAACTGCGCACTTCATGCAAACCTCCGGGCAATGGCCCCTGCGTCAAGACACACGCGACAATGGAGCCGTCTAGACCGAGTGTGCTCTTCAAGATCGCGCCGCCGGCAAGCGGCAGCGCAGCGCGATTGACGTGAAAATCGATCTGCAACGTGTCGTCCAAAGGCAGCCGCGTTTGCGCCGGAAGCACCTGCTGCTTCACGAGCGCGTCGCCAATCGCAAACAGATCGAGCAGCCCGCTGCAGACCGACATGTAGCCCGTTTGCCCCTTGTACGTCACGACCGGCACGCCTTTTTTTCCCCAGATCTTCAGGATCGCCATGGCCTCGGACTTGTCGCTGGCCGGGGTGCCATTGGCATGCGGAACGACGCATGCGATGTCCTCGGGCTTGAGCGCGGCGCCCTCGAGTGCGCGCTCCATGGTGGCGGCAATCGCGCGAAAATCCGCTGTGATTGCGCTGCGCGCTTCTCCGCTGCTTTGATACGCCACACAGCTGGCGATCTGTATCTGCGATGTCGGCGCCGCCGCGGGTGCGTCGTCGGCGGCCTCGAGCAGGAGTGCGCATGCACCGTCCGCCGGCAACATGCCGCCGCTCTGCGCCGAAAACGGCTGCGAATTGCCGACGCCCAATACGCCCTGGCCGCCCATGAACACGATGTCCTGCAGCGTGTATTGCATCCACCCGACCACGAGTGCCCTGCGCGCGAAACCCGCGCGTATCGCCTGCCAGGCAAGGTAGAGCGACGACATGGCGGAGCAGCTGGCCGTATAGATCGGAACCGGCGGTGCCGCCAGCCGGTACCGGACAGCGAGCCGGTGAGCAAGCTCGTCCTGCGCGTAGCTCGCGACGCTCAATCCCTTGAGCTTCGGGAAATACAGCAGATCTTCGTCATCGTTGCGGTTTTCGTAGCCGGCGAAGTCGCCAATGTCGGGGCGCATGCCGTGCCCGGCCACATAGACGCGCACATCCGGACCGCCAAGGGCGGACTCGTCGAGGCTCGCGTCTTGCAGCGCCTGCGCGATGACGCGCTCCAGCACTTGCTGCGCGCGCTCCATCACGGACAGCTGCGCGGCCTCCCCGACGAAAAACGCCGCGTGATGCGGGTTGCCGGGAAGGCGCAGGTCGGCGGCCTCGCGTTCGCTCGCGAACCATGGGCGCGTAGCCACGCTCTCGCCAGCAGCCAGCCGACGAACGAGTTCGCCGGGGCTGCCCGCGTAAGCGCATTCGAGTCCGGCGCCGCGAATCGTCACCGGGACGTTGCGCAAGGCCATCAGGCACCCGCCCGGATCACGTACGCGTAGTGGTTGCCGCCTTCCGTTGCGCCCAGCACGAGCGCCGTGCGCACCTGCTTGCGCTGGAGCGACGTGACGAACTGAATGTCGTCGGCGCTGAACGTCGTGGTATAGGGAATCGGCGGAATTTCGCCGCGGCGCATGATTTCGAGGACGACAATCATGTTCAGCATCGCGCTACACGACTCGACGTTGCCGAAGTAGCCGTTGTAGTTGACGACCGGCACCTGCCCCACGCGCTCGCCCAGGACCGCGCGAATCGCGCCCAGTTCGGCGGCGTTGTTGGTCGCCGTGCCGTCGCTGTTGCCGCAAACGAGGTCGATCTCGTCGATGCCGATTCCGGCCTCGTCGAGCGCATGACGGATCGAGGTCGTGATCGACGCGCATCGCGGCTCGATTGCGTCGCGGTCGAAATAGGCGGCGTCACAGGCCCTGCCGTAGCCGAGGATCTCCGCGAGCACCTCTACGCCGCGCGCCCTGGCGTGCTCGACGTCTTCCAGGAAGAGCATGCCCGCGCCTTCGCCCAGCAAGTAGCCCTTGCCGTTCTCGCCGTAGACTTCATACGCCTCGGGATGGTCCTCCAGTTGCATGCCGTCGTTGAGCGTTTGCAGGTATGACCAGAACTGCATGGGCCGCTCATCGGCGCCACCGGCGATCACCTGGGGCTGAAGGTTCTGGCGAACCAGCTCATAGGCATAACCGAGGGCGCCGAAGGCTGCGTTGTTGCCCGTCGCCAGCGTGGTGTTGTAGCCCTTGATACCTTCGGTGATCGAGCAGAAGGTCGCAATCGCGTTCATCAGCGCGCCAGGGAATTCCGAGGTGCGAACCTTCGTAGGCTCGGGAATCATGCTGCGCATGTAGGTTTCAACGCTCGTGCGCGGGCCCTTGGACATGCCCAGCACCAGCCCCAGATCGTGACCGTCACGGCGGATCTTCCGGCTCGCGCCCTTGAGCGCCTGAGTCAAGGCGAGCAGCGCGAAGGTGCAAATGGGATCGGCCTTGCGCTCGTCGAAACGTCGCAGATACTTGCGCGGGTCGAGATTGTCGACCGTGTGCACCCAGATGTACCGTTCGCCGAGCGAGTTGACGATCTCCGGGCTGAAAATATTGAGCAAATACTGCTTCACCTTCTCGCGCACGGACGGGTGGTCCACGAGGCCCGCGAACGAGTGGCTCTCCTTGACCTCGCCGGTAAGCTTGACCTTGCGGCCGGACGGCTTGCCGCTCCACACGACGTCGAAGATTTCGTCGAGGTCGTGGCCCGCCGAGGCCACGGCGCCCATGCCCGTGATGCCAACCCGCTTCGGTTCGTACGACGTTGCCGGCACGATACCCGCACGCGTGCTGGAGATGACGCAGCAGTTGTTGCCGCCGAACGCGTAGTTGTTCTTCATGAACACGCCGACGTCCGCGGACTGAAACTCGTTGGGCACGTAGTTCAGGTCGCAGTTGGGGCGCGGCACGGTGAAGTTCAGCGTCGGCAGAATCTTCTTTTCGGGCAAGGTGAGATAGCAGGCAATCAGTTCGATGATGCCGGCTGAGCCGATGTTGTGCCCCACATAGGCCTTCGTCGAGCTCACAGGAATATCTGCGATGGTGGAAAACACCTTCTTCATCGCCAGCGTTTCGGAGCGGTCGTTGGCGTCCGTTCCTGTGCCGTGGGCGTTGATGTACTGGATGTCATGCGGCTGAAGGCCCGCATTGTTCAGCGCCGAGCGCATCACCTGGACTGCGCCTTCCGCACGCGGATCGGGTGCGGTTTCGTGGAACGCGTCTCCAGACGTTGCATACGCAACTATCTCGGCATAAATTTTCGCGCCACGGGCTACCGCATGCTCGTACTCTTCGAGCATGAGCGCGCCAGCGCCTTCGCCGATCGACATGCCGGGTTCGCCCGAGAATGGGCTCGCAGGGCCGCGCTTCATCGCGTGCAGCGCGTAGAAGCCAGCGAAGGTAGGCAGGTAGAGCGGTTCTGTGCCGATCACGAGCACGGCCGGATTCTTGCCGTTCTGGATCTGGTCGAATGCCATGCCGATAGCGTTGGTGCTCGCGGTGCAGGCGGTGGCCACCATTTCGAAGCCGCCCTTCAGGCCGAGCAGTGCCGAGACAATCGCGCTGGGCGAAGCGAAGCTGCCGGAGACGACGATCTTCTTGAGCGAGAAGATTTCGTAATTCTCTTCAAGAATGGGCATATAGGCTTCGGTGCCCGCGGACGAGATGCCGATGACGAGACCCGTCTTCTCGCGCAATTCCGCGGAGGACGCATTCGCACGCTTGAGCGCTTCGTGACCGACCTTGTAGGCCCAGAGCGCCGCCTTGTCGAGCAATTCCGCGCGCTCGGCCGGCAGGTCCTCGTAGACGACCTCCCGCAAGACTTCCGACGCATTCGCGCCGTCGAACCAGGGCTGATAGTGTTCGCTCGGGCGAATGCCACAGACCTTGTTGAAAAGCGCTTCCTTGAATTCGTCCACGTTATCGGCGATGGACGACATCAGCCCCATCCCCGTGACTACGACCCGCTTACGCTGCGTTTGCATGTTTTTTTCCACTTTATCTCTACCCGGACCCGATATTCCTGGGCTTTCCGATCTGGCATCAATTAATATGTAGTCCGATGCAAAATCGCTTGACCGTCGCTCACCGGGACTGCGTATCGAACCGCCCGCGCTTCCCGGCGGGCGGTCTCGATCAGGCAGTCTTTACGACTGCCAGTTGCTTGCGTGAGCTACACCGCTCGACGCTCAGTTCGCTGCGGCCTGAGCCTGCTTCTTGCGCTCGATTTGCTCGATCAGATGCTTCGGCTTCGCCGGATCGACGTAGCTGTGCTCGGACGGATTGACCATGAAGCTGAAGTTGCGCAGGAACGGAATCGCCGTGGTCCTGAGCTGGGCGTCGCCCTTTGCCGTCACTAGACGCAGCGGGCCAACATCCGCATAGGCCAGCGCTTCGCTCGACATCGCGCGGCCCACATGGCGGCCGTCTTCAGCAATCGTGCCGCACACCATCACTTCGCCGATCTTCTTGTCGCCGAAATAGACGGCGTCGCCAGGCGCCGCGGCCGCCGCGTGCTCGCCGTGAGCCACGAAACCCACTGCGCGACGGGTCACGCCCTGGGCAAGGCGCTGCTCGATCGCGCGCTTGCCGACGAAATCGTCCTTCGTGTAGCGCAGTGCCCACTGCATCTGCAGTTCGACCGGGCAGCGCGAAAATGCGGCGAGCGCCGAGGGATCCCAGCACGGATTCTCGATGCGCACCTGGCGCTGGTAGTCGAGGCCACCGATGACCATGTCGTACTTCTTGCCGGCTTCCACCGCCTGTTGCCAGATCTCGGCGAATCGTGCGGTCGGCACGACCAGCTTGTACGAGAATTCGCCGTGCTTGCCTGCGCGGAAGAGGATCTCGTCCTGCTCGACAAACATGTATTCATGGAACGGCAAGCCGATCACGTCCATGCCAAACATCTCGGCCATCAGCTCCCATGCGTAGGGGCCTTCGAAATGCAGCACGCCGCGTTCGCCATCCAGCGATTTCACGCCGTCGATTTCGCTGAATTCATCCTTGCAGCGATCGACAGCGGCCTGCATCAGGTCGCGCAGCTCGTCCCCCTTCAGCCATTCCGTCATGACGATGAAGCGCTCTTCGTCACACAGGATGTAGACGTCGGTGATGATCTTCCCTTCTTCGTCCAGCAGCACCGTGTACATGCCCTGCTCGTCGCGCAGCGCGGAAACGTCGCCGCCCACGATCGTGTTGAGCACTTCATAGGCGTCTTCGCCGGCGATTTCGGCGAGGCCCATATGGGAATAGTCGGTCAGCAGAATATGCTTGCGGGCGGCGGCGATTTCGCGCGCGGTATCGCCATAGCTCAGCGGAATTTCAACACCATTGCGCACGCCCATCTTTGCGCCGTGGCTGATATGCATGTCTTTCAGGCTCGTCATAGCTTGCTCGTCTCTTTGCGTCGAGTTTGGGTCGGACTTTCGTCAGGCTGCGGTCGCTTGCGCGTCTTTCGTGCGTTCGAGAATGAACGAGGCAAGCGTATTGATGCTTCGCAGATAGGAAGGCTCGTCGCCTTCCGACACGCGAATTCCAAAGGTTTCGTCGAGGAGCACGAAGACTTCGGTTGCGTCGACGGAGTCCAGGCGCAGACCGCTGCCGAACAGCGGCGTGTCATCGTCGATCTGCTCGACGGTCTGGGGCAGATTGAGACGCTGAATCAGCCCCGCCTTGAGCTTCTCGAGCACGGCTTTGCGTCGCTCTACGTCGTCCAGTATCGTAGTGTTGGTCATTTTTTCGCTCTTTATCGTGAGATTCCGGCAGCAACATTGCCACCGATCTTGTCCCGGTCGGTCCGGAAATTGATGATGGTGCCCTCGGCGGCAACGTGACGGCCGACCCGCGCCTCGACGTTGAAGTGATTGAACCCCTGGGCATCGGAAAACGCTAACCGGCAGTCGACGTAGATCGTGTCGCCCGGATAGACGACCTTCTTGAACTTGATGTTCTGGGCGGCGAGGAACCCGATCGCCTTGGCGCGCATTTCACTGATGATGCGCTTTCCGTCAGGCGTACTGAGAATTTCCGCCACGTCTTCGAATCGCTTGGCAACGCGCCCCGTTTCCTGCGCGTATTGCTCGCAGACATCCCTGAAGAACGTGCAATACTCGCCGCCCTGGCCAAAAATCTCGGCGATCATCACGCCGGGCATGACCGGATTGTCGGTAAAGTGGCCGGCGATATACGACTCGTTGAATGTGACGTGTTTGACGACGGTGATACTGGGCTTGGAGCCGGTCACGATATCGGCAATGCGGTCCACCATGAATATCGGGGATCGCCACACACCGATCTCAAACAACTGCTGCGCAGGCAGAAGACTTCGTTCTAGCTTGGACATGAAAATTTCCGCAAATTAACGCATTACAAGACCACCGTCGGCCACCAGCGTCTGCCCGACGATGTAGCTTGCGGCGTTGGAACTGAGAAACGCGACCACCTCGGCAATCTCTTCAGGACGCCCAAAGCGGTTCAGCGGAATGGCGTCGAAGATGGTCCGTGCGATGTGGCGCGGCACCTTCTTGACCATTCGCGATTCGATCAAGCCGGGCGCAATGGCATTGACCCGGACCCCTTTTGATGCGAGCTCTTTCGCAATCGAGCGCGTAAAGCCGGAGATGCCCGCTTTAGATGCGCTGTAGTTGGACTGGCCGAAACTCGCCGTCACCCCGGCAACGGAAGTCACATTCACGACACTGGCTTGTGCCGCGTGCCGCATCAGCCGCAACATCCCCTGAGTCATGTTGAACGTCCCATGGAGATTGACGCGCACCACGTCGTCGAACTCTTCGAACGTCATGGTGGAGATCAAGTTGTCCTTGTTGATGCCCGCGTTATTGACGAGCACGTCGACGGCCTCGATGCGCTGCTCCAGTTCGCCGCGCAAGCGCTCGACATCGTCGCGGTTTGCAACGTCGCATTGCGTGATCGTCAGCCGGCTTGCGTAGTCGGACTCGGCCGCGAGCGCGTCGAGACTGGTCTTGGTATTGTTGTAGAGCGCGATCACTTTACTGCCGAGCGCGAGATATTTTCGGCAAATCGCCAAACCGAGATCGCCGCTGGCGCCGGTCACCACGACGGTCTTACCTTCGAGTTCTGGATAGATGGCCATAATCTGTTTATGTTTCGAGTTTATTAATTGAGCACGACAGCCGCGACCGCATGCGTTTTGCAATGCGAGATTGTCAAAATAGATGTCTTCAGATTTTCGAGTCGCATTACCCTGTCGAACTCACCCGAAAACTCGAAATACGGCTTTCCAAGCGGGTCATGAAGGATCTTGATATCGTGAAAGGTGATGCCGTTGCGAAAGCCAGTTCCGAGTGCTTTCACCGCGGCTTCCTTGGCGGCCCAGATGCCAGCGACGCGCTCGACATTCGCAGGTTGATCGTGCGCCTGCATTTCTTCTGCGGAGACCAGGCGCCCGACGAATGCATCGCCGCTGCGCGCCATGGCTTGCGCGATCCGCTCCGTTTCAACGATATCTATACCAATTCGCATATCTAACGATATACCCCGTACACTTTATTTGATTTGAAGCCGCTGCTGCCGCCAGCATTGTTTGGTCTTTGTTGTGCCGCTATCGCGAAACGCTTCTCGATTTGTGGCTCAACGAGCCGTTATCTGGAAGCATGCGCTTTTCATCTGGTGTGAACTACAGCGCTTCGCAACTTTAGTCGCTGGAGGAAAGTTAGAGAATAGGGAATTGTAAATTTTCTGCGATTCGATCTGCGACTTGATTTACCTCAACACAAAAGTGTCCGTAAAAAACAACCGTCTCTTAGGAATTTCTCTTGGTTGGATTTTTTTAATCGCAGAATTCAGCGCGGTTTCGGGCATATCGATCGAGCCACGCAGCATATGAATCGAGGAATTCACCGCAAGACCGGTGAGAAAGAAAGAAATTATAAGAAGCCAAACCAATTGGTTGGGTTACACCTTTAATCAAGATGCGTCAGAAGCAGCAACGCTTAAGTAGTAATTATTCTTTTAGTTAGGATAGCGACTTATATTGGGCGCACCAACTTCCGGAAAATACCCGATGCCACGAGCGTGGCATCGGGTGCGAATGATCAATTCAGACGGTACGGCCGCCAGCCGCCAGCTTGCTTTGCCTGCGTGCGACCCGAATGCTGCCGATGATCGCGACGAGCCCGACCGGCACAAAGACCAGTGACCCGATCGAAATCAGCAGCGCGCCAATACGCGTTTTCCCCGCGAGCTGCATGATGAAGCCAATGATGATGAGGGCCCACACGACCAGGAAAGTCGCGAAGAACATCGCGGCAGGCTGGATGCCGACGTGATGCAGCAGATACGAGAAGATCCCGACCGACGCCACCAGATTCAAAATCAGACCGACTCCAACAACCCACATGATTCACGCCTCCGGAATGGGTAAAGGTTACACGACAAAGCCCGTCCGACAGACGCGCGGGCCGCGCGAGGCGCCACATTAGCATGGGCGGCTACCCCGTGCAGGGAAGTTGCGTGTACGAATGTTCACCATGACAAAATGCCGCGCCTCGGTTGGCACGGGCAAAAAAAAATCCGCCCGGTCGCCCCGGGCGGATTTCATCCGACATTTCAGCCGATGGCGAACGAGGTTCGCCAGAAGCTTACTCGTCCGTCGTGTGCGGCTGCTGCGGCTGCGGCTCTGCAGCCGGGGTTTCCGGCGTGCCGAACTCGAACGCTTCTTCCGCTGCGATCTGGTCGAAACGCTCGCGATCCGACGATTCCTTCGCCTTGCGCGCCTTGTGGAACGCGAGACCCGTACCGGCCGGAATCAGACGGCCGACGATCACGTTTTCCTTGAGGCCACGCAGATCGTCGCGCTTGCCCATGATCGCCGCTTCGGTCAGCACGCGGGTCGTTTCCTGGAACGATGCCGCCGAGATGAACGAGTCGGTCGAGAGCGATGCCTTCGTGATACCGAGCAGCACGTTCTCGTACGTCGCCGGACGCTTGTCTTCCGCGATCATCTTGTCGTTCTCGTCGAGCATGTCCGAACGCTCGACTTGTTCGCCAGGGATGAAACGCGTATCGCCGTTGTCGGTGATCTGCACGCGGCGCAGCATCTGACGCACGATCACTTCGATGTGCTTGTCGTTGATCTTCACGCCCTGCAGACGGTACACGTCCTGCACTTCGTCCACGATGTAGCGCGACAGTGCCTCGATACCCTGCAGACGCAGGATGTCGTGCGGATCGGCCGGGCCGTCCACGATCATTTCGCCCTTGTTGACGACCTGACCGTCGTGGACCAGCACCTGCTTTTCCTTCGCGATCAGGAACTCGTGCTGGTTGCCCTCGAGGTCCGTGATAACGAGACGCTGCTTGCCCTTCGTGTCCTTACCGAACGACGTCGTACCCGTGACTTCCGCCAGGATACCTGCGTCCTTCGGCGAACGTGCTTCGAACAGTTCCGCCACACGCGGCAGACCACCGGTAATGTCACGCGTCTTCTGCGCTTCGGTCGGGATACGTGCGAGCACTTCACCCACCTGCACTTGCTGACCGTCCTTCACGGTGATCAGCGCGCCGACCTGGAAGCCGATCTGCACCGAGTGCTCCGTACCCGGAATCTTCACTTCGTCGCCGTTCGCGTCGATCAGCTTGACCTGCGGACGCACGCTCTTCGAAGCCTGCGAGCCGCGGCGCTTCGCGTCGATCACGACGAGGGTCGACAGACCCGTGACGTCGTCGATCTGCTTGGCCACGGTCACGCCTTCCTCGACGTTCTCGAACTTCACCGTACCGCCGTACTCGGTGATGATCGGGCGCGTGAGCGGGTCCCACGTCGCGAGCTGCGTGCCGGCCTTGATCTGCGCGCCGTCGAGCTGCAGCAGCGTCGCGCCGTACGGCACCTTGTGACGCTCGCGCTCGCGGCCGTGATCGTCGGCGATGATGGCTTCGCCCGAACGCGAGATGACGATCTGCTCGCCCTTCGCGCTCGTGACGTAACGCATCGTCGCCGTGAAGCGCACGGTACCGTTCGACTTGGCTTCCACCGACGAGGCCACTGCCGCACGCGATGCCGCACCACCGATGTGGAACGTACGCATCGTGAGCTGCGTGCCCGGTTCGCCGATCGACTGCGCCGCGATCACGCCAACGGCTTCGCCGACGTTCACGCGCGAGCCACGGCCCAGGTCGCGGCCATAGCAGGCGGCGCACAGGCCATAACGCGTTTCGCAGGTGAGCGGCGTGCGCACGCGCACTTCGTCGATGCCGAGGCTCTCGATCGTTTCGACCGCGTCTTCGTCGAGCAGGTCGCCCGAAGCGTAGATCGTTTCCTGCGTTTCCGGATTGACGACGTCCGCCACCGCCACACGGCCGAGAATACGGTCGCGCAGCGCTTCGACGACTTCACCGCCTTCCACGAGGGCCTTCATCGCCACGCCGTTCGACGTGCCGCAATCGTCCTCGACGACCACGAGATCCTGCGTGACGTCGACGAGACGACGCGTCAGGTAACCCGAGTTCGCGGTCTTCAGTGCCGTATCAGCCAGACCCTTACGTGCACCGTGGGTCGAGATGAAGTACTGCAACACGTTCAGACCTTCGCGGAAGTTCGCGGTAATCGGCGTTTCGATAATCGAGCCGTCCGGCTTCGCCATCAGGCCGCGCATCCCCGCCAGCTGACGGATCTGGACCGCGGAACCCCGCGCGCCCGAGTCGGCCATCATGTAGATCGAGTTGAACGATTCCTGACGCGTTTCGTTGCCGTCACGGTCGACGACCGGTTCCGTCGCGAGCTGCTCCATCATCGCCTTGCCGACCGCTTCCGACGTTGCCGACCAGATGTCGACCACGTTGTTGTAGCGTTCTTGCGCAGTGACGAGACCCGACATGTACTGACGGTCGTACTCCTTCACCTTCTTCGCGGCGTCGCCGACGATGGTTTCCTTCTGCGGCGGCACGAGCATGTCGTCCACGCAGATCGAAATACCGGCGCGCGTTGCAAGGCGGAAGCCCGACTGCATCAGCTGGTCAGCGAAGATCACCGTCTCACGCAGACCGCACTTGCGGAACGCGGTGTTGATCAGACGCGAAATTTCCTTCTTCTTCAGCGGCTTGTTCAGCACCGAGAACGGCAGGCCCGGCGGCAGAATTTCCGAGAGGATCGAACGGCCGACAGTCGTGGCGTACAGCGTGATCTTCGGCACGAATGCCGGTGCGCCTTCCGACTTGTCCTCGTTGTGGACCATTTCGGTAATACGCACGTTCACACGCGAGGCCAGCTCGACTTCCTTGTTCTCGTACGCGCGGATCACTTCCGACACGCCCGTGAACGTCATGCCTTCGCCCTTGCCGTTGATCGCTTCACGCGTGGCGTAGTACAGGCCCAGCACGATATCCTGCGACGGCACGATCGACGGATCGCCGTTGGCCGGGAACAGGACGTTGTTCGACGCGAGCATGAGCGTACGCGCTTCCATCTGCGCTTCGAGCGACAGCGGAACGTGAACGGCCATCTGGTCACCGTCGAAGTCGGCGTTGAACGCCGCGCAAACGAGCGGGTGCAGCTGGATTGCCTTACCTTCGATCAGCACCGGCTCGAAAGCCTGAATGCCAAGACGGTGCAGCGTAGGCGCACGGTTCAGCATGACCGGATGCTCGCGGATCACCTCTTCGAGGATGTCCCACACCACCGGCGTCTGGTTCTCGACTTCCTTCTTCGCAGCCTTGATGGTCGTGGCAACGCCCATCGTTTCCAGCTTGTTGAAGATGAACGGCTTGAACAGTTCGAGCGCCATCAGCTTCGGCAGACCGCACTGGTGCAGCTTGAGCGTCGGACCCACCACGATGACCGAACGGCCCGAGTAGTCCACGCGCTTGCCCAGCAGGTTCTGACGGAAGCGACCGCCCTTACCCTTGATCATGTCGGCGAGCGACTTCAGCGGACGCTTGTTCGCGCCCGTCATCGCCTTGCCGCGACGGCCGTTGTCGAGCAGCGAGTCAACCGCTTCCTGGAGCATCCGCTTTTCGTTGCGGACGATGATCTCCGGCGCCTTCAGCTCGAGCAGACGCTTCAGGCGGTTGTTACGGTTGATGACGCGGCGATACAGGTCGTTCAGGTCCGAGGTCGCGAAGCGGCCGCCGTCCAGCGGCACCAGCGGACGCAGTTCGGGCGGCAGCACCGGCAGCACTTCGAGCACCATCCATTCGGGCTTGATGCCCGAACGCTGGAAGGCCTCGAGCACCTTCAGGCGCTTCGCGTACTTCTTGATCTTCGCTTCCGAGCCGGTGTTCTTGAGCTCGGTGCGCAGCGTCTCGACCTGTTCGTCGATATTGATCGCACGCAGCAGCTCGCGCACGCCTTCCGCGCCCATCTCGGCGCGGAATTCGTCACCGTACTCTTCGACCTTGTTGTAGTAATCCTCTTCGGTCATGATCTGCCGCGCCTTCAGCGGCGTCATGCCCGGTTCGATCACCACGTAGGCTTCGAAGTACAGCACGCGCTCGATGTCGCGCAGCGTCATGTCGAGCACCATGCCCAGACGCGACGGCAGCGACTTCAGGAACCAGATGTGCGCGACCGGCGAGGCCAGCTCGATGTGGCCCATACGCTCGCGGCGCACCTTCGCCAGCGTGACTTCCACGCCGCACTTCTCGCAGATCACGCCACGGTGCTTCAGGCGCTTGTACTTGCCGCACAGGCACTCGTAGTCCTTGATCGGCCCGAAGATCTTCGCGCAGAACAGGCCATCCCGTTCCGGCTTGAAGGTACGGTAGTTGATGGTCTCCGGCTTCTTCACTTCACCGAACGACCACGAGCGGATCTTGTCCGGCGAGGCCAGACCGATCTTGATCGCGTCAAAAACTTCTTCTTGTTGGACTTGCTTGAATAGATCGAGCAGAGCTTTCATTGCCTTCTCTCCGTAGTCCGATTAGTTGCGGTCGAGGTCGATGTCGATACCGAGCGAGCGGATTTCCTTCACCAGCACATTGAAGGATTCCGGCATGCCTGCATCGATGACGTGATCGCCCTTGACGAGGTTCTCATACACCTTCGTACGGCCCGTCACGTCGTCCGACTTCACCGTCAACATTTCCTGCAGCACATACGAAGCGCCATACGCTTCGAGCGCCCACACTTCCATCTCACCGAAACGCTGGCCACCGAACTGCGCCTTACCACCCAGCGGCTGCTGCGTGACGAGCGAGTACGGACCCGTCGAACGCGCGTGCATCTTGTCGTCGACAAGGTGGTGCAGCTTCAGGTAGTGCATGTAGCCCACGGTCACCGTACGCTCGAACATTTCGCCCGTGCGGCCGTCGTACAGACGCACCTGGTTCTTCGACGGCGTCATGCCGAGGTTGTGCGCGATGTCGTCCGGGAACGCCAGATCGAGCATCTTGCCCATTTCCTCTTCGGTCGCACCGTCGAACACCGGCGTGGCGAACGGCACGCCTTCGCGCAGGTTCTTCGCGAGCTCGAGGATCTCGTCGTCGTTGAAGCTGTCGAGGTCTTCCTTGTGGCCCGATTCGTTGTAGATCTTCGTGAGGAACTCACGCAGCTCCGCAACCTTCGTCTGACGCGCGAGCATTTCGCCAATACGCCAGCCCAGACCCTTCGCGGCCCAACCCAGATGCACTTCGAGAACCTGACCCACGTTCATCCGTGACGGCACGCCCAGCGGGTTCAGCACGACGTCTGCCGGACGGCCATCGGCCATGTACGGCATGTCTTCGATCGGGACGATCTTCGACACGACACCCTTGTTACCGTGACGGCCTGCCATCTTGTCGCCAGGCTGCAGACGGCGCTTCACCGCGAGGTACACCTTGACCATCTTCAGCACGCCCGGCGGCAGTTCGTCGCCTTGCGTGAGCTTCTTGCGCTTCTCTTCGAACGCCAGATCGAACTGGTGACGCTTTTCTTCGATCGAGTTCTTGATGGCTTCGAGCTGCGCCGCTGCTTCTTCGTCCGCGAGGCGGATGTCGAACCAGTGGTAGTGGTCGAGGTCTTCCAGGTAAGCCTGGTCGATCTTCGTGCCCTTCGCGAGCTTCTTCGGACCGCCGTTCGCGACCTTGCCGTCGAGCATGCGCGCGAGACGCTGGAACGCGTCGCCTTCCACGATACGCAGCTGGTCGTTCAGGTCGAGGCGATAGCGCTTCAGTTCATCGTCGATGATCTGTTGCGCGCGCTTGTCACGCGTAATGCCTTCGCGCGTGAACACCTGCACGTCGATAACCGTGCCGCTCATGCCCGAGGGCACGCGCAGCGACGTATCCTTCACGTCCGAAGCCTTCTCGCCGAAGATCGCGCGCAGCAGCTTTTCTTCCGGCGTGAGCTGGGTTTCGCCCTTCGGCGTGACCTTGCCCACGAGCACGTCGCCCGCTTCGACTTCCGCGCCGATGTACACGATGCCCGACTCGTCGAGACGGCCAAGCTGCACTTCCGCGAGGTTCGAAATGTCGCGCGTGATTTCTTCCGGTCCGAGCTTCGTGTCGCGTGCAACGACATTCAGTTCTTCGATGTGGATCGACGTGTAACGGTCGTCCGCAACCACCTTCTCCGAGATCAGGATCGAGTCTTCGAAGTTGTAGCCGTTCCACGGCATGAACGCGATCAGCATGTTCTGGCCGAGCGCGAGCTCGCCCAGATCCGTCGATGCGCCGTCAGCCAGCACGTCGCCGCGCGCAACCTTGTCGCCCATCTTCACGATCGGACGCTGGTTGATGTTCGTGTTCTGGTTCGAACGCGTGTACTTGATGAGGTTGTAGATGTCCACACCAACTTCACCAGCAACCGCTTCGTCGTCGTTCACACGAATCACGATACGGCCCGCGTCGACGTAGTCCACCACGCCGCCACGCAGCGCCTGAACCGTCGTGCCCGAGTCGACCGCAACCGTGCGCTCGATACCCGTACCGACGACCGGCTTTTCCGGACGCAGGCAAGGCACGGCCTGACGCTGCATGTTCGAACCCATCAGTGCACGGTTCGCGTCGTCGTGCTCGAGGAACGGAATCAGCGAAGCTGCAACCGAGACGATCTGCGACGGCGCCACGTCCATGTACTGGATGCGGTCCGGCGTGACCATCAGCGTTTCGCCCGCTTCACGCGACGACACGAGTTCGTCGGTCAGCGTGCCGTCTTCGGCCACTGCCGCGTTCGCCTGAGCGATCACGTAACGGCCTTCTTCGATCGCCGAGAGGTAGTCGATCTGGTCGGTCACCTTGCTGTCCACGACCTTGCGATACGGCGTTTCGAGGAAGCCGTATTCGTTCAGGTGCGCGTACAGTGCGAGCGAGTTGATCAGACCGATGTTCGGACCTTCCGGCGTCTCAATCGGGCACACGCGGCCATAGTGGGTCGGGTGCACGTCGCGGACTTCGAAGCCTGCGCGCTCACGCGTCAGACCGCCCGGGCCCAGTGCGGAAACACGACGCTTGTGCGTGATTTCCGAGAGCGGGTTGGTCTGGTCCATGAACTGCGACAGCTGCGACGAACCGAAGAACTCGCGAATCGCCGACGAAATCGGCTTCGAGTTGATCAGGTCGTGCGGCATCAGGTTTTCGCTTTCGGCCTGGCCGAGGCGTTCCTTCACTGCACGTTCGACACGCACGAGACCGGCGCGGAACTGGTTCTCCGCGAGTTCGCCCACGCAACGCACGCGACGATTGCCCAAGTGGTCGATGTCGTCCACTTCGCCCTTGCCGTTGCGCAGCTCGACGAGGATCTTGATCGTCGCGAGGATGTCGTCGTCCTGCAGCGTCATCGGGCCCGTGATTTCGTCACGGCCGACGCGGCGATTGAACTTCATACGACCCACCTTCGAGAGGTCGTACGCTTCTTCGCTGTAGAACAGACGATTGAAGAGAGCCTCGACCGCTTCTTCGGTCGGCGGCTCGCCCGGACGCATCATGCGATAGATCGCGATGCGCGCAGCCATCTTGTCGGCCGTTTCGTCGATACGCAGCGTCGACGAGATGTACGGACCCTGGTCCAGATCGTTCGTATAGAGCGTCTGGATGTCCTTGATCTTCGCCTCGCGCAGCTTGTCGAGCACGGTTTCGGTGATTTCGTCGTTCGCGTTCGCGATCACTTCGCCCGTATCGCCGTCGACGACGTTCTTCGCGAGAACGCGGCCGAGCAGATAATCTTCGGGGACCGAAATAAACGTGGTCTTCGCGTTTTCGAGGTCGCGGATGTGCTTCGCGTTGATCCGCTTGTCCTTCTGGACGATGACCTTGCCGTCACGATCGGTAATGTCGAAGCGCGCGACTTCACCACGCAGACGCTCCGGCACGAACTCCATCTGCGCGCCTTCCGGCATCAGCGAGAAGTTGTCGAACACGAAGAAGTTCGCGAGGATCTGTTCCGGCGTGAGGCCGATGGCCTTCAGCAGGATCGTGACCGGCATCTTGCGGCGACGGTCGACGCGGAAGTACAGCACGTCCTTCGGGTCGAACTCGAAGTCGAGCCACGAACCGCGGTAAGGAATGATACGTGCCGAGAAGAGCAGCTTGCCCGAGCTGTGCGTCTTGCCCTTGTCGTGTTCGAAGAACACGCCAGGCGAGCGGTGCAGCTGCGAGACGATGACACGCTCGGTGCCGTTGATGACGAACGAGCCCGTCGGCGTCATGAGCGGAATTTCGCCCATGTACACTTCCTGCTCCTTCACTTCCTTCACGACCGGCTTGCTCGGCGATTCTTTGTCGAGCAGCACGAGACGCACCTTGGCGCGAAGCGCCGAACAGTACGTCAGGCCCCGTTGCTGGCATTCCTTGATGTTGAATGCCGGCGACGAGAGCATGTAGCTCACGAACTCTAGACGAGCAAAGCCGTTATGGGAAACAATAGGAAAAACGGACGTGAACGCAGCCTGCAGACCTTCCGGTTTGCGTTGTGCGCTCGCCGTTTCTGCTTGCAGAAACGTGCTGAATGATTCAAGCTGGGTAGCCAGCAGGAAAGGAACTTGGTGAACGATGGGGCGTTTCGCGAAACTCTTGCGAATACGCTTCTTCTCGGTGAAGGAATATTGCATACGATCTCCGAATCACGGCGGGTAGGACGACCCGAGTGTTCACCGACTGAGACCCGATGGCTGCGCGAGCCCTGGAAGCTTGGTGGTTGGCCTCTACCAACCGCTGGCTGACGGCAGCGGATACCGGCTTGTCATAACTTGCCCGCTGCCCGACCAAACTTGCCTTCTGCAGTCGCTTCAGAAGACAAAGAGAAGCGTCGTGCGTCTTGAGGTTTTCACCCGACGAAAGACGTTTTTCTTTGGCTTCTGGGTCCCGCATCCCGCCTCCGATCTTCAAAAAATCGAACACAAAAACGCAGAACCCACAAAGCACAAAAAGGCCGGCGGTGTAAAAACCGCCAGCCTTCGCACAGCGCGCTGAAACTTACTTGATTTCAGCCTTCGCGCCGGCTTCTTCCAGCTTCTTCTTCGCTTCTTCAGCAGCAGCCTTGGGCACCGCTTCCTTCACGGGCTTCGGTGCACCGTCAACCAGGTCCTTCGCTTCCTTCAGGCCGAGACCCGTCAGTTCACGAACGGCCTTAATGACCGAAACCTTGTTCGCGCCGGCTTCGAGCAGGTTGACCGTGAATTCGGTCTGCTCTTCAGCAGCAGCAGCAGCGCCGCCGCCTGCCGGGCCAGCGACTGCCACAGCAGCTGCCGACACGCCAAACTTCTCTTCGAATGCCTTGACCAGTTCGTTCAGTTCGAGAACCGACATCGAGCCAACGGCTTCGAGGATGTCTTCTTTTGCGATTGCCATTTGAAATTACTCCAGATTTGAATTCGGAAACAGCTAGCGATCCTTCTCGCTCGCCTGTGTTCGTTCGCTAGCCTGAAATCAGGCCGCTTCTGCTTGCTTCTTTTCCGCCAGCGCGGCCAGAGCGCGCGCCATACCGGAAACAGGAGCTTGCATAACGAACAGCAGCTTCGAGAGCAGTTCTTCGCGGCTCGGGATGCTGGCCAGCGCTTGCACGCCTGCCTTGTCCATCACCTTGCCTTCGTAGGAACCAGCCTTGATGACCAACTTGTCATTGCCCTTCGCGAAGTCGTTGACGACCTTCGCAGCAGCAATGGCATCTTCCGAGATGCCGTAGATCAGGGGGCCAGTCATCTGCTCTGCCAGCGGAGCAAACGGGGTACCTTCGACAGCGCGACGCGCCAGCGTGTTCTTCAACACGCGCAGGTACACCTGTTGCTCGCGCGCTTTCGCGCGCAGCTTGGTCAGATCGCCAACCGCGATTCCACGATACTCGGCCAACACCACGGTCTGAGCCTTCGCGACTTGCGCGGAGACTTCAGCCACGACGGCCTGCTTACCTTCTTTGTTCAGTGGCACGGTTAACCTCCAGATTCGACACACTTCACTTTCGCTACGTGTGCCGCGTTCAACAACGGCGACCGACCAGTCTGGAGCAACTCAGCTTGCAATCGGGAGCGTTTCCGCCCTCTTTCACTCGCTTTCGCACTTCAAAACCTTTTCGGGTTCGCCATCTGCGTTGGCTTCACATTAAGGAAGCACCCAACTGCTGCACTTCCGCCAACGGTCTTTGACAACCGGTTGCGCGATGCTCGACTGCCACCGCCCAACCGCCCAAAGCCCTTTAAATCCACGCTGCGATCCGACCCAACTTCGTTTCGAACCTCAGCGCGGCAAAACTATTGCGACGCTTACGCTGCGAGCGACGTCTGGTCGACGCGAACGCCAACGCCCATCGTGCTCGACACAGCGATCTTGCGCAGGTACACGCCCTTGCTCGTCGCCGGCTTCGCCTTGGTCAGCGCTTCGAGGAGCGCGTCCAGGTTGCTGCGCAGCGCGGTCGGCTCGAACGATGCACGGCCGATGGTCGCGTGAATGATACCGGCCTTGTCGACACGGAATTGCACCTGACCCGCCTTCGCGTTCTTGACCGCGGTGGCGACGTCCGGCGTCACGGTGCCGACCTTCGGGTTCGGCATCAGGCCGCGCGGGCCGAGGATCTGGCCGAGCGTACCGACGATACGCATCGTGTCCGGCGAAGCGATCACGATGTCGAAATTCAGGTTGCCGCCCTTGATCTGCTCAGCAAGGTCTTCCATGCCGACGATCTCAGCGCCTGCTGCCTTGGCTTGCTCAGCCTTTTCACCTTGCGCGAACACTGCAACGCGGACCGACTTGCCGGTGCCTGCGGGCAGCACGACCGAGCCGCGAACGACCTGGTCCGACTTCTTCGCATCGATGCCGAGCTGGACTGCGACGTCGATCGACTCGTCGAACTTCGCCGTGGCGCATTCCTTCACGAGCGACAGTGCGTCGACGATCGGGTACAGCTTCTGGCTGTCGACCTTGGCAGCGAGTGCCTTTTGACGCTTCGAAACCTTAGCCATTTACACGCCCTCCACGACGATGCCCATCGAACGGGCGCTACCAGCGATCGTGCGGACCGCTGCGTCCATATCCGCTGCCGTGAGGTCCGGCATCTTGGTCTTGGCGATTTCTTCAGCCTGAGCACGCGTGATCGTGGCGACCTTGTCGGTGTGCGGCTTGGCCGAACCCTTGTCGACCTTCGCAGCCTTCTTGATCAGAATCGTGGCCGGCGGCGTCTTCAGGATGAACGTGAAGCTCTTGTCCGCGAAAGCCGTGATCACGACCGGCGTCGGCAGACCCGGCTCCATCCCTTGAGTCTGCGCGTTGAACGCCTTGCAGAACTCCATGATGTTCAGGCCGCGCTGACCCAGTGCCGGACCGACCGGCGGCGACGGGTTGGCTTTACCTGCAGGAATCTGCAGCTTGATAAAGCCAATGATTTTCTTTGCCATGTTGAAAACCTCATTGGAACGCGTGAGCGTTCAGGTGAGTGGTAGCGCGCTTTCGCCGCAATCTTCGCTATGCCGACAGGCTCAGCCGACTGGACTACTGGCGCTCCTCTACGGCCATAACGCGGACCGTAAGCGCGGAAAAACGGACCGCACCAAAGATGCGATCCGTCGTATTCGATTTACAGCTTTTCGACCTGGCCGAATTCGAGTTCGACCGGCGTGGCGCGACCAAAAATGGTGACGGAGACCCGAACGCGCGATTTTTCGTAGTTGACTTCTTCGACGCTGCCGTTGAAGTCCGTGAACGGACCTTCCTTCACGCGGACCATCTCGCCGACTTCGAACAGGGTCTTGGGGCGCGGCTTCTCAACGCCTTCCTGCATCTGCGACATGATCTTTTCGACTTCGCGCGGCGAAATCGGGCTCGGGCGATTACGCGCCCCGCCGACGAAACCCGTCACCTTTGCCGTGTTCTTCACGAGGTGCCACGTTTCATCCGTCATTTCCATCTCGACCAGGACATAGCCCGGGAAGAAACGACGTTCGGTCACCGATTTGTGACCGCCCTTCACCTCGACCACTTCTTCAGTCGGAACGAGGATCTGGCCAAACTTGTCCTGCATGCCAGCACGTTCGATGCGCTCCTGAAGCGCACGTTGCACGCTCTTCTCCATACCAGAGTAGGCGTGCACCACGTACCAACGTTTTCCGCTCGGGGATGCCGGTGTATCGCTCATATCATTTCCAACCCAGAATCGCCGAGAAAATCACCCACTCAATGGATTTGTCACAAACCCAGAGAAAGATGGCCATTACCAGCACAAAACCGAAGACCACCAGAGTCGTTTGCGTGGCCTCTTTGCGAGTCGGCCAGACGACCTTGCGAACTTCCTTGTACGAGTCTTTGGCAAACGCGATGAAGCTCTTGCCGGGCGCCGAAAGAAGACCGACTACCACCCCCGCGATCACGCCCACTGCGAGCGCCGCACCGCGGACATACCACTCCTGGCTACCGAGCCAGTAGAACCCTACGAACCCGGCCACAACCAACAATACGCCCGCCGCAAGCATCAGCTTGTCGCTGGAAGTATTAACAGTTTCGACGGAAGGATTCGCCATAACACCTTAAAGAACAACGCGCCACAGGCGCGAGAAGTTGGCAGGGGCAGAGGGAATCGAACCCCCAACCTTCGGTTTTGGAGACCGACGCTCTGCCAGTTGAGCTATACCCCTAAACCATTTTGGGGTTGGCGGCTAAGCCAACCCCGAAACCACTAGTCGATCAACGAGACTGGCAAAAACTTACTCGATGATCTTTGCAACCACACCAGCA
>NZ_BAYD01000104.1 GCF_000685075.1 Paraburkholderia oxyphila NBRC 105797 | reverse complement strand
TCGCAGACATCGACAACCCCTTGGTGAAGATGAAACGTCAAACTCGTGGACGTGCACAGGATCTTCGATCCCTGCGCACGCCGTCTCCTTGCGCCGCCACGCCCTGGCCCTCGGTATTCCGATGCCCCGGCGCGAATGCGGCATTTTTCAGTCCTGCGGCCGGGCCGCCTGGCCCGCCTCGCGTTGCAACTCGTTGCATCAAGTCGCAATCGCGCTCGTATGGGGTCGCGCGCGGACCCACACGCGCAAGATTAAGCGCAGCAACTTACCCGCTACTTACGCGGCGCACAACTTCGCGCACGGCGTTTCGTCGAACGAGCGTGCCAATTCCCTATGCAACCCGCGTGCGCAAACCACCATGCGGTGACAGTCAGTTAAGCGGCCATTTAGAATGCTAACTGATCTGTGTGTCCGGATTCCAGCTTGAACCGCTATTCCCTTTTCCTCGTCGCCGCCATGCTGCTGGTGGGCAGCAATGTCGGCATCGGCAAAACGATCGTTGCGTTTTTACCCGTTCCACTGTTCGCGCTGCTGCGCTTCGTCATCGCCCTTGCCGTGCTTTGGCCGCTGCTGCGCGTCGCGCGCATGCGGCGCGTGAAGCGCGGCGAATGGATCAATCTGTTCCTTCAGGCCCTCTTCGGTACATTCGGGTTTACGCTGCTGATGCTCGGCGGCGTGCATCGCACGAGCGCCGTCGCAGCGGGCGTCATCACGAGCACGATCCCGGCCGTGGTTGCGCTGTTCTCGTGGCTGTTCCTGCGCGAACGGCCCGACGCGCGGGCGTTCGCGTCGATCGCGCTCGCCATCGTGGGCATCGCCGTCATCAATCTTGCGCATGTCGATGGCGGACAGGCGGATCCGGGGTCGTTCGTAGGCAACCTCATGGTGCTGGGCGCGGTGTGCTGCGAATCGTTCTATGTGATCCTCTCGCGCCGGCTCACGCAAACGCTCGCGCCGCTCGAGATCTGTGCATATACCCACCTGTTCGGCTTTCTGCTGATGCTGCCGGTCGGGTTGCCGGGCGCGCTGTCGTTCGTGCTGTCGCCTGACTATGCGAGCGTGCCCGCGAGCGTCTGGGCGCTCGTGCTCTGGTACGGGCTCTCGGCCAGCGTGTTCTCGTTCTGCCTCTGGATGATGGGCATCCGCCACGTGCCGGGCAGCATCGCGGGGGTCTTCACGGCCGTGCTGCCGGTGGCCGCCGCGCTGTACGGCATCGCCTTCCTCGGCGAGCGGCCCACGCCCGCGCATGGCATCGCGCTCGCCTGCGTGGTCGGCGGCATCGCCCTCGCGAGCCTGAAGACCAGACGGCTGCCGCCCGTGGCTTCGTAATTATTTTGTAATTTCCACCTGTCGGCGTCCCGGCGAAGCGGCGCGCCGACGCGTTACAATAGCGCCCGCCCGGCCCTCGCGGCCCGGCGGCGTGCGCAGCGCGACCGGGGCTCGAGACTCGCCAAGAGGCTCGAGCAGACCCTTCTTACCGCGCACCATGCCGCCCGTGCCCAGGTTCGCGCCCGATTTCCGTCACTCGTGAAACGCCCATGTCCGCTGCACGTCCCCAGCCGCCGTCCGCCGCTCGCCCTCGCCGCATGCGCTTGCTGCCCAGCATCATCTTCATGAGCCGCTGGCTCCAGGTACCGCTCTATCTGGGGCTGATCGTCGGGCAGACCGTCTACTGCGTGCTGTTCCTGAAGGAAGTCTGGCACCTCGTCACCCACGCCATGTCGCTCGACGAGACGAGCATCATGCTCGCCGTGCTCGGCCTGATCGACGTGGTGATGATCTCGAATCTGCTCATCATGGTGATCGTGGGCGGCTATGAAACCTTCGTCTCGCGCATGGGACTCGAAGGCCACCCCGACGAGCCCGAATGGCTCGACCACGTGAACGCCGGCGTGCTCAAGGTGAAGCTCGCGATGGCGCTCATCAGCATTTCGTCGATTCATCTGCTGAAAACCTTCATCAATCCCGACGCGGTTTCCGAGCGCACGGTGATCTGGCAAGTGGCCATTCACGTTGCCTTCCTGCTCTCCGCGCTGGTGATGGCGTGGATCGACCGCCTCACCACGCATACGCACCCCGAGCACTACCACGACCTTGCCGCGCGCCATCCGGTGCCGACAAGCGCCGCCGTGCGCGACACGGCAACGTCGGAGTAAAGGCGGCACACCGCCCACACGATTTAAAACACCCCTGTCCCCACAGAAGCTAGCCATGACCGTCATCAAACAGGAAGACCTGATCCAGAGCATTGCGGATTCGCTGCAATACATCAGCTACTACCATCCGCAGGACTACATCGAGGCGCTCGGCCGCGCGTACGAGCTCGAGGAGAGCCCGGCCGCGAAGGACGCGATCGCGCAGATCCTCACGAACAGCCGCATGTGCGCGGAAGGCAAGCGCCCGATCTGCCAGGACACCGGCATCGTCACGATCTTCGTGAAGGTCGGCATGGACGTGCGCTGGGACGGCGCCACGATGGGCGTCACCGACATGATCAACGAAGGCGTGCGCCGCGGTTACCTGAACCCGGACAACGTGCTGCGCGCCTCGATCGTGAGCCCGCCCGAAGGCGGCCGCAAGAACACGAAGGACAACACGCCGGCCGTGATCCACTACGAAATCGTGCCGGGCGACAAGGTCGACGTTCAGGTGGCGGCCAAGGGCGGCGGCTCGGAGAACAAGTCGAAGTTCGTGATGCTCAACCCGTCCGACTCGATCGTCGACTGGGTGCTCAAGACCGTGCCGACGATGGGCGCCGGCTGGTGCCCGCCGGGCATGCTCGGCATCGGCATCGGCGGCACCGCTGAGAAGGCGATGCTGATGGCGAAGGAATCGTTGATGGAATCCATCGACATCCAGGAGATCATCAAGCGCGGCCCGAAGGACTGGGTCGAAGAGCTGCGCGTCGAGCTGCACGAGAAGGTCAACGCGCTCGGCATCGGCGCACAGGGTCTGGGCGGTCTCGCTACCGTGCTCGATGTGAAGATCATGGCGGCTCCGACGCACGCGGCTTCGAAGCCCGTCGCGATGATCCCGAACTGCGCCGCCACGCGCCACGCGCACTTCGTGCTCGACGGCTCGGGCCCGGCGAAGCTCGAAGCGCCGTCGCTCGACGCATGGCCGAAGGTCAACTGGGAGCCGAACACGGAAACCAGCAAGCGCGTCGACCTGAACACGCTCACGCCCGAAGAAGTCGCTTCGTGGAAGCCGGGCCAGACGCTGCTGCTCTCGGGCAAGATGCTCACGGGCCGCGACGCGGCGCACAAGCGCATCGCCGACATGCTCGCCAAGGGCGAGAAGCTGCCGGTGGACTTCAAGAACCGCGTGATTTACTACGTCGGCCCGGTCGATCCGGTGCGCGACGAAGTGGTTGGCCCGGCCGGCCCCACCACGGCCACGCGCATGGACAAGTTCACGGAGCTGATGCTCTCGCAAACGGGCCTCATCTCGATGGTGGGCAAGGCCGAGCGCGGCCCGGTCGCCATCGAGGCGATCAAGAAGCACAAGGCGGCCTACCTGATGGCAGTGGGCGGCGCGGCCTACCTCGTGTCGAAGGCAATCCGCGGCTCGAAGGTCCTCGCGTTCGAAGACCTCGGCATGGAAGCCATCTACGAGTTCGACGTGCAGGACATGCCGGTGACGGTCGCGGTCGACTCGTCGGGCACCTCGGTCCACAAGACCGGCCCCGCCGAATGGCAGGCGAAGATCGGCAAGATTCCGGTCGCAACCGCCTGATGCGCAACGGATGCCTGTTGATCGGCGAGTCGTCGATCCAGCCGATGTAAAGACCGGGGCCCAGCGCCCCGGTTTTTTTTGATTAACGCGAAACGGACTGAGATTAATTCGCAAGACGGCACTAATGCCTGATTCAAACCGGATTTCAATGCAGATTCGGCCTTGGCTTTTGCTGATCGAGCGTTTATTGTTTGAAACCAGTCTTTGAACTACTCTGCACGCCACACCAAGAAAGGAACAAAATCATGCAAGGCGATAAAAAAGTCATCGAATATCTGAACGCACAGCTCAAGAACGAGCTGACCGCCATCAATCAGTATTTCCTGCATGCCCGCATGTACAAGCACTGGGGCCTCGAGAAGCTCGGCAAGCACGAGTACGACGAATCGATTGGCGAAATGAAGCACGCCGACTGGCTCATCGAGCGTATTTTCATGCTCGACGGCCTGCCCAATCTGCAAGACCTGCACAAGCTGCTGATCGGCGAAGAGACCAAGGAAATCCTCGAATGCGATCTGAAGCTCGAGCAGATTTCGCAGTCCACCTGCAAGGAAGCCATCGTCTATTGCGAGTCCGTGCGCGACTTCATCTCGCGCGAGATTTTCGTGAAGATCCTCGACGACACTGAAGAGCACATCGACTGGCTCGAAACCCAGATCGACCTCATCGACAAGATCGGCATCCAGAACTACCAGCAATCGGCCATGGGTTCGGTAGAATCCTGATCGCGCTCGCGCACGCGCCAGGACGCACCGGCCGCCGCAGCGAATGCGGGTGCGTCCCCTGAAAACGTGTGCGCTCGCGGTGCGCTTGACCGCGCTTGCGGCCCTCGCCGCTGTCACTCCCCTATTCAGACTCACTTGAACCCAACGGCCTCCCCCTGCGCCGCGCCCATCGGCATCTTCGATTCGGGGCTCGGCGGCCTCTCGGTGCTGCGCGCCGTGCGCGCGCACTTGCCCGCCGAGCAGATCGTCTATGCGGCGGACTCGCGCTATGCGCCCTACGGGCAGCGCGATGACGACTTCATCGCCGACCGCACGCTCGCCATCTGCGAATGGCTCGTCGCGCAGGGCGCCAAAGCGCTGGTCGTGGCCTGCAATACCGCCACCGCGCAGTCCATCGCGCTCGTGCGCGAGCGGCTCTCCATCCCGCTCGTGGGCGTGGAGCCCGGCATCAAGCCCGCCGCGTTGATCTCGAAGTCGCGCGTGGCCGGCGTGCTCGCCACCCAGGTGACGCTGCGCAGCGCGCGCTTTCAGGCGCTCGTCGAGCGTCACGCCGCGGACTTGCGCGTGCTGTGCCAGCCGGGCCACGGCCTCGTGGAGGCGGTCGAGCGCTGCGACGTGAGCTCACCGGCGCTCGTCGAGCTGCTGCGCGGCTATGTGGAGCCGATGCTCGACGCCGGCGCGGACACCCTCGTGCTCGGCTGCACGCACTATCCCTTTCTCGATACCGCCATCCGCTCGATCGTGGGCGAGCGCATGACGCTCGTGGATACGAGCGTGGCCATCGCGCGCCAGCTCGAGCGCGTGCTCGATCAGCATGGCTTGCGCGCCCAACCGGCCAGCCATGCCGATGGCAGCATGGCCGAGGGCGCGCCGGCGCGCTTCTGCTCGACGAGCGACGGCGCCCACTTGCGCACGCTCGCGGCGGCGCTGCTCGGTATCGAAGCGCAAGTCGAATGCGTGAGCATTCCGTCGCGACGCACGCGCGAGCTCGAAGCCGACGCCGCCTGAGTCGTTCGCGCACAACGGCCTCTGCGCCAGCGGCGACCCGGGCCGCATTCGGCCCCCGTTTTCCGCTCGCCGCCCAGCCTCCCGCCCCAAACGCCCCTTCCCGCGCCCGGCGGGACTCCGCCTTCGGGCCCTGCTTTATCCCCACCACACCGGATCCCCCGCCCGCTTTGATCCACAGCAAAATCCCTGCTAAGGGTCCGGTTTTGTTACAAAAAATCCGTCTGCACCCTTGCCAAAGCGAACAAACATAATGATAATAATTCGCATTAACCCTATCTATTGCGGTCCATCATGATTGTCTGCGTGTGCAAATCCGTCTCCGACCGGACGATCCGTGCCTCCATCGCGGAGGGCATGGACTCTTTCGACGAGCTGCAGTTCGAACTCGGCGTCGCGACCTGCTGCGGCAAGTGCGAGGAATCCGTTCGCGAAGTGATGGCGCAAAGCGGCGCCTGCGCAACCCGCTGCGGCGTGCACCATGCGCACCCGGTCGCCGTGCCGCAGGCCGTGCCCCTCACGTTCTACGAGCGCAAGGCCGCCTGAGAACCCCAAGGCGCGTCTCGCCCATTGCGGCGCGCGCCTTTGCTGCACCGCTCGCACGCTTTTACGCCCGGGCGCTTTACTGCCGACAGCAAGCCAGTTTCACGACCAGCCAGCTAGCCCCCCGTTTCCTTCTCAAGAGGAGTTTGCCGGGATGGAATTGCTGATCGGATTCGTGACCACCGTGTGCATCTCGCTGTTGATCTTTCGCAAATAAAGCCGCCCGTCGCGACGCGTTGCCCTGCCAGCGCGCCGTCGTCTTTCGGACGGCCACGCTAACATGCAGGCTTCCCAAATCACCGCCAACGCGCCAGCGCTTCCCGCTTTTCTTACGTCAGGCACGCATCGCCGCGCCGTGACCGCGGTCGCGATCGTCATCGCGCTGCACGTCACGCTCATTGCCGTCGTCCTGACCCAACGCAACGTCGCGGCGCCCGTTGCGCTCGAATCGCGCACGATCACGGCCGAGCTGCTCCAGCCGGACCCGGTGGCCGCGCCGGCCGCAATCCAGTCGATACCCACGCCGCCGCCCAAGCCGGTGCCGCACGTGAGCCGCGAAAAACCCAAGGTTCAGCCCAAACCGAAGCCTACACCCACGCCGCTGCCGGTGGCCGAGGCGCCCTCGCAGCACGTGGCCGAGGCACCCGCGCCCGCCGAGCCGGCGCCGCCCGCACCCACGCCGCCCACTGCGGCGCCGGCGCAGGCCGCCGCGCCCGCGCAGGGCAAGCCGACGATGGCGCTCAGCGCGCCGAAGAACGTCTCGCATCTCGACTGCAACATCGTTCAGCCCGATTACCCGATGCTCTCGAAGCGCCGCGGCGAGACCGGCGTCGCCTACGTGCACTTCGTGGTGGGGCTCACCGGCAAGCTCGAGAACATCGAGCTGAAGAAGAGCAGCGGTTTCAGCCGCCTCGACGACGCCGCACTCGCCGCCATGCGCAGCAGCGCGTGCAAGCCGTACATGGAAGACGGCCAGCCCGTGCGCGCGGCCTACACCCAGCCGTTCGATTTCAGCCTGCAGGATTGAGTCTTGCCGGCTTGCTGCTGCCGCGCGCATGCGATGCGGCAGCCCGAGAATTACACCGTTCAGACGAATTGAAATAAAGGAAAAACCATGCAGAACTACGGTATCGCCCACGTCTGGGCGCAAGGGGATTTCGTGACGCGCGGCATCGCGCTCGCGCTGTTGATCATGTCGGTGCTGTCGTGGTGCGTGATCGTCGTGAAGGGCTGGAACGTCGCGCGCCTGAAGCGCCTCACGAAGAACGCCGAGACCGCGTTCTGGCATTCGGACGACTTCGCCGACGGCGTGAAGAAGCTCGGCAGCGGCACGCGCGAGGACAACCCGTTCCTCGCCCTCGCCCTCTCGGGCCAGGAAGCCGCCGACCACCATCACCAGACGCAGCCGCATCTGCACGACCGCATGGACGTGTCGGACTGGGTCACGCGCTGCCTGAAGGACACCATGGACGACTCCGTCGCGAAGATGCAGTCGGGCCTCGCGATCCTCGCCTCGATCGGCAGCACGGCGCCGTTCGTCGGCCTGTTCGGCACGGTGTGGGGCATCTATCACGCTCTGCTTACCATCGGCGCAACGGGCCAGACCTCGATCGACGCCGTTGCGGGTCCGGTGGGCGAGGCGCTGATCATGACGGCGTTCGGCCTCTTCGTCGCGATTCCGGCGGTGCTCGGCTACAACGCGCTCACGCGCGGCAACAAGGCGGTCGTCACGAAGCTCAACCGCTTTGCGCACGGCCTGCATGCGTTCTTCGTGACGGGCGCGCATATCTCGTCGACGGCGAAGAACGGCAATCTGCGCGTCGCCGCACGCAACCATTAACGAGCGGAGGCAAACAACATGGCGATGAGCCCCTTTGCCAGCGACGACGACGATGGCCTCATGAACGAGATCAACATGACGCCGCTCGTCGACGTCATGTTGGTTCTCCTGATCGTCTTCATGGTGACGATTCCCGTGATCCGTCACGCCGTGAAGATCGATCTGCCGCATGCGAGCAGCCAGAAGGAAGACACCAAGCCCGCGCAGATCAACATCGCGATCGAAGCGGACGGCACGGTGCTGTGGGACGGCACGGCCGTCAACGACGACGCGCTCAAAACGAAGATCGCCGCAGCGGCGCAGCAGCAACCGCAGCCCGAGCTGCATCTGAACGCGGACCGCAAGGTCGCCTATGAGAAGGTTGCGCAGGTGATGTCCGCGGCGCAGAGTGGCGGCCTCACGAAGCTCGGCTTCGTCACCGATCCGGCCCGTCATTGAGGGTACGTCACTGAGCGTGCGTTAGCGGTCCGACGCTTTTCGAAGTACCAAGTAAAAGGCCCTCATCGTCAGATGAGGGCCTTTTTTCGAGCGCACGCAGCGCATTCGGGCGGTGGCGACACTCCCCGACAATCGCTCGGTTCACGTCGGCACATGCGACTTGCCGTGTTCTACACGGACCGCGCTTTCAGCCCTGAAGGCCCACTATGATAGCGGCCATCAATTCCCGCTCAAGACCGGTGCTTGGCGAGAAGGACTTCAATATATTCCTCTCGCTGCACACGTTCAATACTTCGGCCATTGAAAGTAACGATTGCCGACGACGCTTGAATGCCTAAATGCAAATGGCGCATTGCGCGCGATGTGCATGGGCTCAAGTTTCATACAAGCGCACGCCCGTACACGTTCGCAAAGCTTTTACCTGTGATGCGTCACGCACGCTTCAAGCCGTTTCGATGTTGCGCACGCTCTTCGTTTGCGACAGGCCGCTCTCGGCACCTGGCGCAGCTTTCCCGCCGCCCTCGCCCATCAGCGCCGCGACATCGCTCCTGAGCGGGCATTCCTGCTGCAGGCTCTTGTCCGCATCGAGCACCTCGACCAGATAGTCGACGAACGCGCGCACCGCGGGAACCATGCCCTGGCGCGAAAGGAACACCGCATAGAGCTGCGGCACCGGCAGCGTCCAGCCCGGCATCACCGGCGAGAGCTTGCCCGAGCGCAGCGCGGCGCCATACATCATTTCCGGCAGCGCGGCGATGCCGAGGCCCTGCAGCGCGGCCTCGCGAATCATCGTGAGGTCGGCGGTGATCAGGCGCGGCTCGTGCTCGTGCGCGTGATGTTTGCCGTCCGGCGCGATCAGATGGAACACGTGACGCCCGTCGCTCGTGGGGGTGTCGAGCGTCTCGAAACGCGTGAGATCTTCGGGCGTGAGCGGCGGCGCATTCTGCGCGAGCAGGCTCGGCGCGCCCACCAGCATCTGCTCGGTGCGCCACAGCGGCCGCACCACGATGTTGGCGTTCTCCGGCGGCTCCGAGCGCACGCGCAAGGCGATATCGACCGAATCCTCGAAGAGGTCGATCACGCGGTTCGTCACGCGCACCACCACCCGCACCTCGGGGAAGCGATGCATGAATTCGGGAATGATCTGCGCAAAGATGGTCTGCGAAAGCGTGACCGGCACGCTCACGCGCACCGTGCCGCGCGGCGACGAACGCAAGGACTGAACGACGTTCACCGCGGCCTGGGCCTCCGAGAGCATTGCGCGGCAATGCTGGTAGAAGAGCTCGCCGGCCTCGGTGAGCGCGAGCTTGCGCGTGGAGCGCTGCAACAGACGCACGCCGAGCGATGCCTCCAGCTCGCTCACCCGCCGCGAGAGCCGCGACTTCGAAATGCCGAGCACGCGTTCGGCCGCCGAGAAGCCGCCGTGCTCCACCACCTGCGAGAAGTACATCAGGTCGTTCAGGTTGTGCGAATCGATTTTCATGTCGTCGTTCCAGCGATGGGACAATCCATTGCGATCAGGCGGTCAAACAGGCCAAATCGGCTACCTATAATAGCGGTTTGTTTCGCATATCGCGTAATTCCCATTTTTCCGAGGTGATATCCATGACGGCCGTCCGTTCGATCGCCCACGTTTTTCCCGCGGTTCGCACCACCGAAGGCGGTGGATTCATCGTCCATCGCCCCTTCCCCACGCGCCAGCTGATGGATTTCGACCCGTTCCTGCTGCTCGACGAGATGGGGCCCGTAGACTACGCGCCCGGCGCGGCCATGGGTGCGCCCGACCATCCGCACCGCGGCTTCGAGACAGTCACCTATGCGCTCGAGGGCCGCTTCGGCCACAAGGACTCGGCAGGCCACTCGGGCACGCTCGGCCCCGGCGACGTGCAGTGGATGACGGCCGGCGCCGGCGTGGTCCACAGCGAGATGCCCGACCCCGAATTCGCGCGCACGGGCGGCCGCGTGCACGGCCTGCAGCTGTGGGTGAACCTGCCGGCGCGCGACAAGATGATCGCGCCGCGCTATCAGGAGATCTCGCACACGCGCATCCCGCAGGGGCATTCGGCCGACCGCAAGGCCACGGTCAAGGTGATCGCGGGCGAGTCGCTCGGCGTGAAGGCGGCCATCGAGACGCGCACGCCCATCCTCTACCTGCACTTCACGCTGGCCCCCGGCGCACGCGTGGAGCAGACGGTGGCCGCCAACTGGAATGTGTTCGCCTACGGCCTTTCCGGCACGGCGCAATATGGCGAGAACGACGAGGCCATCGCGGCGCAGCAGATGGTGGCGTTCGCGGGCGATGGCGACACCGTCACGATTTCCGCGCCCACCGATGCGACTGAGCCCGTCGAAGTCCTCCTGATCGGCGGCGTGCCGCTGAACGAGCCGGTCGTGCGCTACGGCCCGTTTGTGATGAACACCGAGCAGGAGATTCGCGAGGCCGTGCTCGACTATCAGGCCGGGCGCATGGGGCGCATCACGCACTGAGCGCGCTTGAATGCACCGCGCGCACTGACGCGCGCGGCGCCGGCGGCGCGCCTTCCACGCACCGGCGCACGAGCCAGCCGCGTTGGCGTGTCGCGCCCCATCGACACCTCCGCAGCTTGACCCGCTTTCCGTCACAATAAGGCTTTGCATGCCGCGCGCCCGACGGGCCTGCCCGACCGGCCGCGGCGTGTTCCCTTTCAACCGTTCCGCCCGCGAGGAGCGCATGGCCGCAACCGCAGTCACCGCACACATTGGCTCGACCCACTACCAGGTCCAGTTCGACGACGGCACCCACACCTGGTTCGCCGACGAACCGGCCAGCCTTGGCGGCGGCGACACCGGCCCCGCGCCCTATTCGCTGCTGCTCTCGAGCCTCGGCGCCTGCACGTCGATCACGCTGAAGATGTATGCCCAGCGCAAGGAGTGGCCGCTCGACGGCGTGCGCGTGAAGCTCTCGATGGAAACCGGCAATGCAGGCACGACGATCGATCGCCAGATCGTGCTCGAAGGCGCGCTCTCGGACGAGCAGCGCGAACGCCTGCTGCAGATCGCCAACGCCTGCCCGGTCCACAAAGTCTTGACGAACGCGATCACGATCCGCTCGGGGCTCGTCGCTGCGTAAGCAGCGGCGGACGGAAACAGACACAGGAAGGCGCCGCCTTGAATTTCGAACATCTCATCCAGATCAACGACCCGCTGAACCCGCTCGTCCTGCCCATGACGCGCGAGCAGCTTTGGGAAGGCCTCGTGCTGCGGGCGGAGCAGCCGCAGCTTTTCGTGATCGGTCTCGACGACTGCACGATCCTGTCGCGCGAGGGCAACACGCTCGAGCGCGAACTGCACTACGGCCACGCCACGGTGCGCGACCGCGTCACGCTCACGCCCAACGAGAACGTGCGCTACGACATCCTGGCGACCGCCGAGTACGTGGGCGGCTCGCTCACGATGACGATCGAGCAGCCCGACGAGCTTCAGCTGTTCCTGCGCTTCGAGTACCGCACCACGCTGCCGACGGCCGATACCGAAGACGACCGCCAGACTTCGGAGATCGTGAAGTCGGCGTATCGCGAGTCGGATATCGACACCGTGCGGCTCATCCGCCAGTACGTGCAAGGTCCGGGCGAGCCCGAAGCGCCGTTGCACTGAGCCGCTTCGCGCGGCCGCTCCTCTCGTGCGCCCGGCTCGATGCCGGGCGTCGTCGTTTTTGGGTCAGGCTATCGCTATTCGATTCCGATCAATTTCGAGTAATTGCAAATGGGAACGATTATCATTTAATATCAACCCATCGAATCGAGATCCAACCCCGTCACGCTCATGACCGATTTCAACCGCTCACCGACACTCAGCTTGCGCCGCACCGGCTCCGCGTTGACCGGCTCGCATCCGTCGAAACCCGCCGCGCCCGCCGTCACGCGCAAGAGCGTCGGCCCGGCCGGCACCACGGGTGGCACAGCGGGCGGCGCGCAAGCGGCCAGCGAACGCACGCTCGACAGCACGGCGCTGCTGCAAGGCCGCAGCCACGTGAGCATCGTGCACAACGGGGAGACTTACCAGCTGCGCGCGACGCGGCTCGGCAAGCTGATTCTGACCAAGTAGGTCGTACCGGGTATTGTGGGGACCGCCTCCCAGAGAGGCGTTGGGCATTAGCCAGCAACGACGGTTTGCACGCGAGTCTAGACCCCTTCGTGCACACATTCCTTCAAGCAGCCGTCACAGCCAGCCAGGCCACTTTTTTGTTCTCACGCTTGAACATCGTCGCGTCGCGCGAAGCGCCTGACGGACGAAGCAAACAGCAAAAAGCCGCGGCACCGTCCGCGGCTTTTTGCTTTGCTGCCTGCCACTGCGTGCGTCACGGCGCGCCGATGCGTGCCGTGAGCGCCGACGCCTAGTCGAGGTTGAGCGCCTTGATGCCCGCCTGGGCGATGGCCGCATCCTGATCGGACTTCACGCCCGAGACGCCCACCGCGCCAACGACATCGCCGTTCACGACGATCGGCACGCCGCCTTCGAGCATGGCCGTGAGCGGCACGCTCAGGAACGCCGTGCGGCCCTGGCGGATCACCTCTTCGTAGACGCGGCTTTCGCGGCGTCCCAGCGCGGCCGTACGGGCCTTGCCCGGCGCCACCTCGCTGCTGATGGCCGGCGCGCCGTCGAGGCGGCGCAGATACAGTAGGTGCCCGCCGTCGTCGACGATCGCGATCGTCACATTCCACTCGTTCGCACGGGCGTGCGCGATGGCCGCATCGGCCACTTTCGTCACGTCTTCGTCGGTCAGTACTGCTCGCGTTCGCATACGTCTCTCCGAAAAGTCAAAAACCGGGTGGCGCCCCTGCCGACCCGGTTGTTTCAGATTAACACTCACGCTCGCGCCTTTGCGCTCCCCCTCTGCGTATACCCGCCATTCGGTATTGACAAATCAGAGGTCGCTGCGCGCGGTTTCCAGCATGTGCTTCAAACACCGCGCGCTCAATGCGCCCAGCCCCAGAACATGAGCCACCAGGCGCTGTCGACCACGGCGAGCGCCGCGCAAAAGCCCGCCAGCGCGAGCGCGCGCTGCAAGAAGCGTGTGCTGTAGCGGCCCGTGACGCGCCACGCGAGCCACGCGCTCCAGACGTTGGTGATCACGAGGATGGCGATGCGCAGGTCCGCGGCCCAGTCGAGCGGCACGTGCTCGGCGCGCAGCAGCGAGAGCGTCGTGGCCGAGAGGCCGAGGAACACGCCCGCCCCCGCGAGCGGAATCAGCGACTGGGCGAAGTGATGGAGCCGGCGCATCTCGAAGCGTCCGATGCGCCCCAGCAGCGCACTCGAAAGCGCGAGCAGCGCGAACAGTGCGGTGCCGTAGACGAGCCCCGTCGCGACGATGTAGCCGACGATCATGGTGCCGTCGAGCCAGGAGAACACGTCGTTTTGCGCCGGATAGTGCGTGAGCAGGAACCACGGCGCATTGGTCTCGAGCGGCCAGGTGATGTCCTGATCGATGAGCCAGCCCGCGATCGACTGCTTGAGGTCGATGAACCACGGCGAACCGGTCCAGTGGAACGCGCCGATCGCAATGCCGAGCAGTCCATAGAGAATGAGCGCGGTGTCCCAGCCGCTCGCCTGCTTGTCGCCGAGCTCGACCACTTCTTCCGAGGGCGAGCGCCACGTGAGCGTGATCGCGTCGCGATGGCCGCTGCAGCGCCCGCACATGTGACAAGGTGCCGCACCCTTCATATTGCGCAGCGGCACGAGCGGCGCGCAATTCACGGGAATCACGCGCTGGCCGCCGTGCTCGCCGTGCGTGTACGAGTTGCGCCACGCGTCTTCATCGACTTTGAAGTGGAACGGCGCGAGACGCGCCAGAAGCGAAAAAACCCCGTTCACGGGGCACAGATACTTGCACCAGACGCGCTTTTCGCGCCCGTACAGGAAGCCGATCACCATCGCGCCGAGCGTCGAGCCGCCCAGCACGAGCAGCACGGCCTTCGGGTACTGATAGACGCTCACCATCTGTCCGTAGAGGGTGGTGAGGCCGAACGCCACGAACGGCCAGCCGCCCCAGCGCATCCAGCGCGGGATGGCCCGGCCGCGCCCGAACTTGCTCGCGAATTCGCTGAGCGCGCCTTCGGGGCAGAGCACGCCGCACCACACGCGCCCGAGCAGCACCATCGAGAGCAGCACGAACGGCCACCAGATGCCCCAGAACACGAACTGCGCCGCGAGCGTGAGGTTGTTCCACAGATGCGCCGTGTCGTCGGGCAGCGGCATGACCGCGGGCACGAGGATCAGGAACGCATAGACCGCCACGACCACCCACTGCACGGCGCGAATGGCCGCGCCGTGCCGCTGCATCCATTGGCCCGCCTGGGCGAGCCAGCCCTGCCGCTGCGCGCGTGGGGCCCGTGCCTGGCCCGAAGCGCAACTCATGCTGCCTTCCCCCTGGTCACGGCGGCGGCGCGGCCGCTCACGCGGCGCGCGAGCCACCACACCACGAGCCAGTACGCCGCATAGGCGATCAGGTTCATGAGCGCCGGATGGGCGCGGTAGCCCGTGAGCGTCGCGACGAGCGAGCCAAAGGTGCTCGAATCGTCGAGGAGTGCCGACGAGTTCCATACCTGGTCGACGAGGGTCGGCAGGACTTCCTTGTCGATGAGCTTGTCGACGCCGGTCTGGAACAGGCCCGCGCCGAGGAACAGCAGCATGATCTCGGTGACGCGGAAGAAGTGGCGCCACGAGAACACCTTGCCGCCCAGCTGCAGCAGGTAGAACGTGAGGAACGCGAGGCCGAGGCCCAGCAGCACGGCCAGGTACTGGCTCGCATCCACGTGACCCGACTGGCCGAAACCGAGGCCGTACAGGAAGATCACCGTCTCGCTGCCCTCGCGCGCGATGGCGAGCGCGACGAGCACCGTGATGCCCCACCAGTTCGCGTCACGCGTGGTCTGCTCGAGCGACTGCTCCATCTCGCGCTTGAGCGTGCGCCCGTGCTGCTTCATCCACAGCACCATCTGCACGATCAGCACGCACGCGACCAGCACCATGCCGGTCTGGAAGTAGTCCTGCGCGTCGCCGGAGAGCACCTCCGTGAAGCCCACGAGCGCCGCGCCCAGCGCGACGGCCGCCAGCACGCCGGCACCCACGCCGGCCCACAGATACGGCAGGCCGCGCCTTGCATCGGCGTCGCCGTTCTTCAGCCACGCATACAGAATGCCGACGACGAGCAGCGCCTCGACGCTCTCCCGCCAGACGATGAACAAAACCTGACCCATAGACACACCTCCTGCCGCCGGCTCACGCGCCGGCCGCGTTCCCTGCTTCGCCACGAGCGCCGCGCGTCATGCTTATGCGGCAACGCTGATCTGGCGCCACTCATTTGGCAACGCTCATTTGGCAACAATCACGCCCTGCGCCTGCTGATGGAAATCGTCGAAGAACTTGTACTCGCCCGGATCCAGCGGCGCGATCACGACGAACGAGTCCGCGCCCGGCGCCAGCACCTTCTCCTTGCGCAACTGGACGCTCTCGAACTCGGCCGCGCCCTTGCCCGTGTTGCGCACCTCGATCTTGATGCGCTTGCCCGCCGGCACCTCGATGCGCGCGGGATTGAGCTTGCCGTCGGCCATTTCCAGCTTGAACGTCGGCAGATCGTCGGCGCGCGCCACGTTGGCCACGCCCGCGAGCGACGCTGCAAAAGACGCGCTGAGCGCGAGCGCCGCAAACTTCCGGATTCCAGTCATCGGTCTTCCCTGCTCCCTGGTGTCCTGCGATTGGCCGCTACGATCAGTAGCCGCCCTTCTTGCCGATGCCCGCGAACGGGAAGTCGTATTCGAGCGTGATGGGCTTGAACCACGGACCCACGCCCGTTTCCTTGTCGACGTGACGGCCGAACGCCATATGGCCCGTCTGCATTGGCGCATCGACGATCAGCTTCAGGTGGTACTTGCCCGGACCGGCCAGCTTGACGTTGTCGCCGTAGTGCGGGCCGTCGTTGGCCACCATCGGCATCAGGTCGCCCTTTTGCACGTAGCTCGAACCCGGCTTGGTCAGCTCGTAGCGGACCTGCAGATACGGCATCCAGTCGCCTTCGGCGAAGCCCGTCGGGTTGTTCTTGACCGCGTGGATGTCCGACTCCAGGTGGATATCGGAATCCGACGCCTTGCGCATCATGCCTTCCGGCTCCATCGTGATCGGCTGCAGATAGACCGCGCCGATCTCCATGCCGCCCTGGATTTGCTGCTTGCCGATCGGGTATTCGGCCGCCTGGGCCGCGAACGCCGCGCTCGAGGCCGCCACGACGATAGCGCCGCGCATGAGAGACTGGATCCGCATCGAAACTCCTGTTTTTTTATGAGATGACAATCGAACTGGCCGGCATATGAACGCAATAATGTTAATGCGAACAATTCTCAATAATGGCGGAGTTTAACACTGATGCTGTAAGGGAACAAACTGGAGTGTAAGGAAAACCCCACGCCAGACAGGGTGTTGCCGCGCCATTCCTGACGCTTGCTTACGCAGAGCCTCGAATTTTTCTTCAGCGTGCACTGAAACGAAAGCTGACCATATGAGCGTCTGGCCCTGCGAGCGGCGTGATGGAGCAACAAAAAAGGGCGTGCGGTTGAACCACAACCGCACGCCCTTGCGCGTTCGCCGCGCCCGCACCGTACACGAGCCGCGCGCCCGTCCTCAGGCCGGATGATCGCCCACATTCGCCCCGAACACGCGCTGACGCAGCACCGCGAGCTGGTCGCGCGTCTGCGCGGCCTTCTCGAATTCGAGGTTCTTCGCGTAATCCATCATCTGCTTCTCGAGTTTCTTGATCTCCCTGGCGATCTGCTTCTCGGACATGTCCTCGAACTTCGCGCGCTCCTGCTCCTCGCGCAGCTCGGCGCGCGCATCGTCCACGTTGTAGACACCGTCGATGATGTCCTTGATGCGCTTGACCACGCCGCGCGGCACGATGCCGTGCTCCTCGTTGAACGCCATCTGCTTGGCGCGGCGGCGCTCGGTTTCGTCGATGGCCTTGCGCATCGAGTCGGTGATGCGGTCGCCGTAGAGAATCGCCTTGCCGTTCACGTTGCGCGCCGCGCGGCCGATCGTCTGAATCAGCGAGCGCTCGGCGCGCAGGAAGCCTTCCTTGTCGGCGTCGAGGATCGCCACGAGCGAGACCTCGGGAATGTCGAGGCCCTCGCGCAGCAGGTTGATGCCCACGAGCACGTCGAAGGTGCCAAGACGCAGGTCGCGGATGATCTCCACGCGCTCGACCGTATCGATGTCGCTATGCAGATAGCGCACCTTCACGCCGTGGTCGGCGAGGAACTCGGTGAGCTGCTCGGCCATGCGCTTGGTGAGCGTGGTCACCAGCACGCGCTCGCCCGCGGCCACGCGCTCGTTGATCTCGCCGAGCACGTCGTCGACCTGGGTGGCGGCCGGACGGACCTCGATCACCGGATCGACGAGGCCCGTGGGACGCACCACCTGCTCGGCGATCTGGCCCGTGACCTTTTTCTCGTAGTCGGCGGGCGTGGCCGAGACGAACACCACCTGGCGCATCTTGCGCTCGAACTCGTTGAACTTGAGCGGCCGGTTATCGAGCGCGGAAGGCAGGCGGAAGCCGTAGTCGACGAGGTTTTCCTTGCGCGCGCGGTCGCCGTTGTACATGCCGTTGAGCTGACCGATCAGCACGTGCGATTCGTCGAGGAACATCATGGCGTCGGTGGGCAGGTAGTCGACGAGCGTGGGCGGCGGCTCGCCGGGCAGCGCGCCCGAGAAGTGCCGCGAGTAGTTCTCGATACCCTTGCAGAAGCCCAGTTCCTGGAGCATTTCCAGGTCGAAGCGGGTGCGCTGCTCCAGACGCTGCGCTTCGACGAGCTTGCCCTCGGTGTGGAAGAACTCGAGGCGCTCGCGCAATTCGGACTTGATCGTCTCGACGGCGCGCAGCACGGTCTCGCGCGGCGTCACGTAGTGCGAGGACGGATAGACCGTGAAGCGCGGAATCTTCTGGCGCACGCGGCCCGTGAGCGGGTCGAAGAGCTGCAGCGTCTCGATTTCGTCGTCGAAGAGCTCGAGGCGCACGGCCATTTCGGCGTGCTCGGCCGGGAAGATGTCGATGGTGTCGCCGCGCACGCGGAAGGTGCCGCGCTGGAAATCCTGCTCGTTGCGCGTGTACTGCATCGCGATCAGGCGCGCGATGACATCGCGCTGCCCGATGCGATCGCCCTGGCGCAGCGTCAGGATCATCTGGTGGTACTCGGACGGATTGCCGATACCGTAGATCGCCGAAACGGTCGCGACGATCACCACGTCGCGGCGCTCCATCAGGCTCTTGGTGGCCGAAAGCCGCATCTGCTCGATGTGCTCGTTGATCGACGAATCCTTCTCGATGAAAAGATCGCGCTGCGGCACATAGGCTTCCGGCTGGTAGTAGTCGTAGTACGAGACGAAGTACTCAACCGCGTTGCGCGGAAAAAACTCGCGGAATTCCGCATAGAGCTGCGCGGCGAGCGTCTTGTTCGGCGCGAACACGATGGCCGGGCGGCCCAGCCGCGCGATGGTGTTGGCCATCGTGTAGGTCTTGCCCGAGCCCGTCACGCCCAGCAGGGTCTGAAACGAGAGACCGTCCTCCACGCCCTCGATGAGCGTTTCGATGGCGGTCGGCTGATCGCCGGCCGGCAGGTACGGCTGGTAGAGCTGGAATGGCGAGCCGTCGTACTGGACGAACTTCGACTCGTCGAGCGCGGGCGCGTCGGCGACGGTGTGGTCGGACATGGGTGACATCCTGAGCGCGGAGCAAACAACTATTCTAGCGTCTTGCCGATTGGCGAGACCGGGCAAGCCTGGGCGAGCCGCAGTGGGCTTTTGCCGTAGATGGGGCGTGACGGCCGGCGCTGCAAGGGCCCGCGCGGCGCGCAAACAACGCACGCCGCATGGCCGTGCGCCCGGAATCGTCCGTTCGTGCCGGAAAAATGGCCCCGCTGGCGTCGCAGTCGGCGAAAAACTGGCCTGAGGATTCGTTACAATAGCGAGTTCCGTGGCCGGCTGCCCGGCGCCTTCCGATCAGGGACGGTGCGAACCAGAAGCAACCAGAAACACCTCAGCACGCGGCCCAACGAGCTTCTTCCTTCACTATTGCCGAACCATCATGTCCCTCTTTTCCGCTGTCGAACTCGCCCCCCGCGACCCGATCCTGGGTCTGAACGAAGCCTATAACGCCGATGCGCGCGCGACGAAGGTGAACCTCGGCGTGGGCGTGTACACCAACGAAGAAGGCAAGATTCCGCTGCTGCGCGCAGTGCGCGAGGCGGAAAAGGCCCGCGTGGAAGCCGGTCTGCCGCGTGGCTACCTGCCCATCGAAGGTCTCGCCGCCTATGACGCCGCCGTGCAGAAGCTGCTGCTCGGCGACGACTCGCCGCTGATCGCAGCGGGCCGCGTCGTCACGGCGCAAGCGCTGGGCGGCACGGGCGCGCTGAAGATCGGCGCGGACTTCCTCAAGCGCGTGAACCCGGCTGCCAAGGTCGCGATCAGCGACCCGAGCTGGGAAAACCACCGTGCTCTCTTCGAAAGCGCCGGCTTCGAAGTGATCGCCTACCCGTACTACGACGCGCAGACCAACGGCGTGAACTTCGAAGGCATGCTGAGCGCGCTCAACAGCTACGCCGCGGGCACCGTCGTCGTGCTGCACGCGTGCTGCCACAACCCGACCGGCGTGGACCTCACGATCGACCAGTGGAAGCAGGTGATCGAGGCCGTGAAGGCGCGCAATCTCGTGCCGTTCCTCGACATCGCCTACCAGGGCTTCGGCGACGGCATCGCCGAAGACGGCGAAGTCGTGCGTCTGTTCGCCGCTTCGGAACTCAACGTGTTCGTCTCGTCGTCGTTCTCGAAGTCGTTCTCGCTGTACGGCGAGCGCGTGGGCGCGCTGTCGATCATCACCAACAGCAAGGAAGAGTCGGCGCGCGTGCTCTCGCAGCTCAAGCGCGTGATCCGCACGAACTACTCGAACCCGCCGACGCACGGCGGCTCGGTGGTCGCAGCGGTGCTCGGCTCGGCCGAACTGCGCGCAATGTGGGAAGCCGAGCTCGGCGAAATGCGCAACCGCATCCGCGCAATGCGCACGGGCCTCGTCGAGCGCCTCGCGGCTGCCGGCGTGGACCGCGACTTCAACTTCATCAACGTGCAGCGCGGCATGTTCTCGTACTCGGGCCTGACCGCGGCGCAAGTCGATCGCCTGCGCGAAGAGTTCGGCATCTATGCCGTGAGCACGGGCCGCATCTGCGTGGCCGCGCTGAACACGCGCAACCTCGACGCCGTGGCCGCTGCCGTGGCGCAAGTGCTGAAGTAATTCGCCTTCGTTCTTCGTTAGCGGAACGCGCTGCCTCAAGACGGCGCGCCCTCCCGCAACGGAAGACAGGGCGAAAAAAAGCGTCCGTTCGAAAGAACGGACGCTTTTTGTTTTCAGGCACGGCCATTTAGCCGCGCACCGGCTGCGGCGCGCGCCGTGCCAGCACCCAGCCCTACGTGCCGCGCTCTCCATTGTCGTGGCCACGGCTGTCGCGATGGATATCGTGCGTGACGAAGCCGGAGTCGTTCTCGGGCTTGTCGAGCCAACCCGGCTGCGCGAGCGACGCGCGAATGTCCTGCAGACCGCTCGCCCAGTGCTCGCGCATCGTCGAGATGCCGAACTGGTAGTCCTTGAACTGGCCCTCGTACTCCTTCTGCCGGTAAATCAGATGGATCACGTTGTACTTCTTCGAGCATGAAAGCTCGTCCGCCAGCTTGACCCACTTGTCTTCCCGATGCTCGGGCGCCACGCGGTCCAGCACCTCGCGCAACACGTGCCGGTAACGCTGCGAGCGCTGCAACATGTCGGTAACGAGACGCGTGCGGCTCGAATACTGGATGTCCTTCATGCGGCCCTGGACGTCGGCGATGTTGTCGGGCACCGGCCCGCGCGCGCTCCAGAGATCCACCTGGAACGCGAGCGTGTCGCGCCGCGGCGTGGTCTGGATCACCTCGTAGAGCGGCGTATTCGACATCAGGCCGCCGTCCCAGTAGTACTCGCCGTCGATCTCCACCGCCGCGAAACCGGGCGGCAACGCCCCCGAGGCGATGAAGTGCTCGGGCCGCAGCTTCGTGGTGGTGTTGTCGAAGTACGCGAAGTTGCCGTTGGCCACGTTCACGGCGCCAAGCGACACGCGGGTCTCGCCCGAATTGATGCGATCGAAGTCGCACAAGCGCTCGAGCGTGGCCTTGAGCGGCTTCGTGTCGTAGTAGCTCGCTTTCTCCGGCTGCCCGGCCCCCTGCGGCAGCGGTGGCGGGACGCGCGGCACGAAGAAGCCCCGCTGCCCTTCGACCACTGCGCTCGCCGCCTGCAGCGCCGTGAAGGTCTTGCGGATGGCTTCGCCGGAGTTGAACAGCGCGTGCTCGATGAAGGCCGGCAACGGCGGCGTATAAGCAGGCTGGCAGATCGTCTCCCAGAACTCGCGCAGGCGCGCCACGCGATGCTCGGGCGCATTGCCCGCGATCAGCGCCGTATTGAGCGCGCCGATCGAGATGCCCGCGATCCAGTTGGGCGCGATGCCGGCCTCGAAGAGGCCTTCATACACGCCCGCCTGATAGGCGCCCAGCGCGCCGCCGCCCTGCAGCGTGAGCGCGACGGTCTCCCACTGCGCGGACTCGCTTGCGCAGTTCGAGACAAACGGCTGCTCGTCGGACTGCACCCCGGCGGACTGCCCCCCGGCGGACTGCGAGCCGGGGGACGGCAACCCGGCTCCGGTGCGCGCGCCGGCCTCTTCGCCCACTGCGCTCGACTCCACCCGCCCCTTCTTGCGTTGTGCCATGGCCGGCCCTCCGCGTTATTGCATGAACCAGCCGTGGCTGACCACGAACGACTGGCCGGTAAAGGCCGCGCTCGGGAAGGCGGAGAGGAACAGCACCGTCTGCGCCACGTCTTCGACCGTCGTGAAAATGCCGTCGACGGTGCCGCCCAGCATCACTTTCTTGACCACTTCCTCTTCCGGGATGCCCAGCTCCTTCGCCTGCTCGGGAATCTGCTTCTCCACCAGCGGCGTGCGCACGAAGCCCGGACAGACCACGTGCGAGCGCACGTTGTGCTTGCCGCCTTCCTTGGCGAGCACGCGCGCGAGACCGAGCAGTGCATGCTTGGCCGCGACATACGCCGACTTCAGCGGCGAAGCCTCGTGCGAGTGCACCGAGCCCATATAGATCACGACGCCGCCGCGATCGTCCTTGTACATGTGCTTGAGGACCGCCTTGGTGGTGAGGAAGGCGCCGTCCACGTGAATGGCCTGCATCTTCTTCCAGTCGGAGAACGCGTAGTTTTCGATCGGATTGACGATCTGGATGCCGGCGTTCGAGACGAGGATGTCGACCGGGCCGAGCTCGGCCGCCACGCGGTCGATGCCCTGATTCACGGCCTCTTCGCTGGTGACGTCCATGGCCACGCCGATGGCCTTGCCGCCCGCGCCCTTGATCTCCTCGGCCACGGCGTCGGCGCCGCTCTGGTTGAGATCGGCGATGGCGACTGCCGCGCCCGCCTGCGCGAGCGTGAGTGCGATCTGCTTGCCGATGCCGCTGGCCGCGCCGGTAACGACTGCAACCTTGCCATCGAGCTTCGTATTCAGAGTGAGAGACGACATCGAGCACCTCCAGGTAGTAGACGGGATGAGACCTCGACGCGCAGGCGCCGTCAAACCTGTCGATTGGCTTAGGACTTCGCCTACGCCATTCGGCCGGATGTTGCGCCGCGGCCAACCGCGCTATTGTGCATGAAGCCGCGCGCCACGGACATCGAGCCGGGCACTGCGGCGCCCAGATTCCACGCTGGTGCCACGCCGCTGCCACGCCATTGCCGCAACGCACCGGCGCGCACGGTAAGACCCGCTGTACAACCGCTTGTACGGCGCCGCAAGTGCTCGGCGCACGCGCGCGGATCATGCTAAGTTTGGCCGCTCTACAAGGAGGCGTTCATGAATTATCGGCGACTGGGCCGCTCGGGCCTGCAAGTCAGCGAACTGTCCATCGGCTCGTGGGTCACCTATGGCAATCAGGTCGATCGCAATCTCGCGCGTGAATCGCTCGCCGCGGCGCGCGACGCGGGCGTCAACTTCTTCGACAACGCGGAAGCCTATGCGGGCGGCAAGTCGGAGGAGATCATGGGCCAGGCGCTCAAGGAGCTTGCCTGGCCGCGCGTGAGCTATGTGGTGTCCACCAAGTTCTTCTGGGGCTTGAACGAGGCGCCCAACCAGTATCACACGCTCAACCGCAAATACCTCATGAACGCCATCGACGGCTCGCTCAAGCGGCTGCAGCTCGATTACGTCGACCTCGTGTTCTGCCATCGTCCCGATCCGAACACGCCCGTCGAGGAAACCGTCTGGGCGATGAGCGACATGATCTCGCGCGGCAAGGCGCTCTATTGGGGCACCTCGGAGTGGAGCGCGGACGAAATTCGCGCCGCATGGGAAATCGCGGAGCGCCATCATCTGCACAAGCCCGTGATGGAGCAGCCGCAGTACAACCTGTTCCACCGCCGCCGCGTGGAAGACGAATACCGGCGGCTCTACGAGGACATCGGCCTCGGCCTCACGACGTGGAGCCCGCTCGCCTCGGGGCTGCTCACGGGCAAATACCGCGGCGGCGTGCCGGCCGACAGCCGCGCCCAGTTGCAGGGTTATGACTGGCTGCGCAAGGAAGTCACCGACGCGGACAAGAACGCGATCGTCGGCAAGCTCGCGGAATTCGCCAAGGAGCTGGACTGCACGGTGGGCCAGCTCGCCCTCGCGTGGATTCTCAAGAATCCACATGTGAGCACGGTGATCACCGGCGCGTCGCGCGTCGAGCAGATCGGCGAAAACATGGTGGCGCGCGACGTGGCGGAAAAAATCACGCCGGAGGTGAAGGAGCAGATCGAGGCGATTGTCGGCGAGAACTACGACTGAGCGCGAAGCCCAGGCGCCGGGGCGCTGTACAATACGCGGCCTCGCCGGCGCGCCGCATGCTTTATCGGGCCGTCCGCGCGATTCGCACGCGGCGCGCGAATAGTTCGGCGCGCCGCCGTTTTCGTATCATCTGCAATCGCGCGGCATGCTCGTGCCCGTTCATACGCGCCTGCCCGCATTGTCCGCATTTTCGATCGCCACCGACCTCGCGTCCGCCCCATCATGCTGAGCTACCGTCACGCCTTCCACGCCGGCAATCACGCCGATGTCCTCAAGCACGCCGTCACCGTGCAACTGCTGAACTACCTCGGCAAGAAGGACAAGGCGTACTGGTACATCGACACCCATGCGGGCGCGGGGGCCTACGCGCTGCGCGAAGGCTACGCCACGAAGAACGCCGAGTTCGACACCGGCATCGGCAAGCTGTGGGGACGCACCGACCTGCCGGCGATGCTCGCCGAGTACGTCGACGAAGTCGCGGCGCTCAATCCCGACGGCGAGCTGCGCTTTTATCCCGGCTCGCCCTATCTCGCCTGGCGGCTGATGCGCGAGCAGGACCGCATGCGACTCTTTGAGCTGCACAGCACGGAAATCGACGTGCTGCGCCACCGTTTTCGCGATGCGGGCCGCCGCGTGATGATCTATGCGGGCGACGGCTTCGACGGCGTCAAGGCGCTCCTGCCCCCGCCGCCGCGCCGCGCGCTCGTGCTGATCGACCCGTCGTTCGAAGACAAGCGCGACTACGCACGCACCCTCGCGTGCGTGCAGGAAGGTCTCGAGCGCTTCGCCACCGGCACTTACGCGGTCTGGTATCCGCAGGTCACGCGGCCCGAGTCGCAGCGTTTTCCCGAGCAGTTGAAGCGCCTCCAGGAAAAGAACTGGCTGCACGTCACGCTCTCGGTCAGCCGGCCGCCGGAAGACGGCTTCGGCCTGTATGGCAGCGGCATGTTCATCCTGAATCCGCCCTATACGCTCGCGGCCACCCTCAAGGAAGTCATGCCGTGGCTCGTCAAGACGCTCGGCCAGGACGAGGGCGCGCAGTTCAAGATCGAATCGCGCGGCGACTGAAGCGCGCGGCGGCCGCGCAACGCGGCCTTAGCCGCGCCACCTTATGAGCGCCACCTTATGAGCGCCACCTTATCGGCGCCACATTAACCGCGCCGCCCTGACGGCGCCGTCTCAAGCGTGGCCGCGGCGCGCAGGTGCCGCAATTACTGCGGCGGCGCGGATTGTTGCAGCGGTTGCGGCGAAGGCCTCGGCTTTGGCCGCGGCGGGCGTCCACCCCCACCGGGCACTTGCACATACGGCTCGACGATGATCGGCACCTGCGAGCCGTCCGTGCCCGTTCCGTTCAGCGTGGGCAACGACTTCATCTGCACCATCGGCTCAGGCGAAAGCGGTGCGTTTTGCAGCACCGTGCCTGACTGTCCATCGCTGATGCCTCGCTGCGTATCCAGAATCAATGGCTGCCCGGACGCGTGCGCGCCGGCGCTCGCCAGCGCCAACGCCATGACGCTGCCAGCCAGCACCGCGTGACGCCTCCATCCGGCACCAGCGCGGCGGAATAAGCGATCTGACTTCATGAACGGCCCCCGATCAATGCGACTCCAGTCTGATATCGGCTTGTCGCAAAAAAGACTTTACCTTACCGCGATGGCAAGGTTCAGACTGCATGGCGTGCGCATCGCGGGCAGCTCGAAACCGGCCCAGAAATAACAAAGCCCCGCCAGATGCGGGGCTTGAGGCAGTGCAGAGAGCTGCGGACCGCTTATCGCGAGTAGCCGTTCGATTCGATCGTGCGGATACGCTGTTCGAGTTGCACGAGGTCTGCCGACGTCGCGAGGTACGCTTCGCGGCGGCGACGCTCTGCAGTTTCGAACCAGTTGCTCAGCTTTTCAAGAAGGTATGCAAACATGATGTTGTTCTCCAAGGATCAGATGTATCCCCGGTGGATTTGCATCAGGGATTACCCCCGTAAGGGATAACCCGCATTATAACGGTTGCACCCAACTTTGCTAGCGAATTGATCGAATGGTGTGCATTCCATTCTGGAATGGTGCATCGTCGATGCTTCGGGCAACATCATGATTTATTGGCATATTTCGCTGCAACCTCGGCAAATCTGCGTGCATCATGCGTCACGATGCACCAGGATTGTGCAGTTCTTCGCAAAAGTTGCGACAATTTGCCAGCGCGGGTTGCACCGCCCTGCCTCGCTCCGCGCGGGGTTCGCGCCGTCGGCAGGCTCAAGCTCAGGCTCGAGCGTCGTGTGCAAGCGGCTGCGGGTCGGCGAGGCGCTCGATGATCGGGCAGTCCGGCCGCTCGTCCCCGTGGCAGTGGGCCGCCAGATGCCCGAGCGTGTCGCGCATCTGCGTGAGCTCGGCAATGCGCTGGTCGAGTTCGGCTACGTGCTCGAGCGCAATGGCCTTGACTTCGGCGCTGGCGCGCGAGCGGTCGTGCCAGAGCGCGAGCAGGCGCCGGATATCGTCGACGAGAAAGCCCAGGCGCCGCGCCTGGCGGATAAAGCGCAGCGCGTGCACCTCCTCCATGCCGTAGACGCGGTAGCCGGACTCGGTGCGCCCCTTCGGCGCGAGCAGGCCGACGCTCTCGTAGTAGCGGATCATTTTCGCCGTGACGCCCGATTCGCGCGCCGCATCGCCGATATTCATGCTGCTCCCCTGCTTTGCACTCGATTGTCTGATGCTACACCTTCCCATGATGGGAAGGTCCAGCGCCCTCGCCGCATGCCCACTGGCATAATCCGGCCACGGCCTCATCTGCTCCTTATTCGTCCTCTTCGTTCTCTTTAAAAAGGAAACCACCATGATCCAGTTCAACGTCGAAGGCATGAGCTGCCAGCACTGCGTCGGCGCCGTCACGCGCGCGATCCACGAGCACGACGCCGCCGCGAAGGTCGAGATCGATCTGGCCGCGGGCCGCGTGAGCGTCGAATCCCGGCAGAGCGCAGAAGTGCTCAAGGCCGCCATCGACGAGGCGGGCTATACCGTCACGGGCACGGCCAGCGCCTGACGCGAGGCGCGCCATGTTCAAGGTTGCCGTAGCAGGCGCTTCCGGGCTGCTCGGGCGCGCGCTCGTGCGTGAGCTTGCGGTCGAGACGGGCTGGCAGGTGGTGCCTACCGGATTTAGCCGTGTGGCCGCCGGGCAAGTGGCGCTCGACATACGAGACGCGCGCGCGGTCGAGGCATTCGTTGCCAGCGAGGCGCCCGACGCCATCGTGATCGCCGCCGCCGAGCGCCGCCCCGACGTGTGCGAGCACGATCCGGCCGCGGCGCGCGCGCTCAATGTCGATGCCGTGCGCAGCGTTGCCGCCGCGGCGAAGGCGCGCGGCGCGTGGGTGCTGTCGATCTCCACCGACTACGTGTTCGACGGCACGCATCCGCCCTATTTGCCCGACGCCGCGCCGAACCCGCTCAACGCCTATGGCCGCAGCAAGCTGGAAGGCGAGCGCGCGCTGCTCGACGCCACCGACGACGCGCTCGTGCTGCGCCTGCCGCTGCTGTATGGGCCGATCGTCGACTGGCAGGAGTCGGCGGTGACGAGTCTCGTGCCGGCGATCCGCGCTTCGGCGCAGGCGGGCGCCGCGCCCGCGGTCATGGACGCCTGGGCGACGCGCTACCCCACCTTCACGCCCGACGTCGCGTTCGTGATCCGCGAGCTGCTCACGCGCTGCGCGGACGGCAACGCGGTGCGCGGCATCGCGCAGTGGTCCGGCGACGAGCCGATGACCAAGTACGACATCGCGCAGCGCATTGCGCGCGCGCTCGGTATCGAGGCGCAACTCGTCGCGCAGACGGCGCCCGCGGACGCGACGCCGCGTCCGCGCGATTGCCACCTCGACTCGGGGCGGCTCGAGGCGCTGGGGATCGGCCGGCGCACGCCCTTCGACGCGGGCATTCTCGCGGTGCTCGACGCGTTCGCGCGCGACGGCGCGGCGCCGTAAGGGTCAGGCAAGCAGCAACCGCCGGGTGCGTGGCGTGACGCCGGGACCCATCGCCCCGCACCCCGCCTCAATGAAAATCGCGGCTCTCGGTCGCGAGCCGCCCGAGCAGCCGGCTGTGATCCTCGAGCCGATGCGCGACCAGATGCACGACCTCGCCCTCGCGTTGCACGACGCCCGCCACCGCCAGCAGCGACGCCCCGAGCAGCTCCTTGCGCTGCGATTCCACGAGCGCCGCGTGCACGATCACGTTGATCGACCCGGTCTCGTCCTCGAGCGAGACGAAGATCGTGCCCTTCGCCGTGCCGGGCCGCTGCCGCACCGTGACGATGCCGCACACGCGCGCGAGCATGCCGTGACGGCACTGCGCCAGTTGCGCCGCGCTACGAAAGCGCTGCTTCGCCAGTCCCGGCCGCAGCAGTTCGAGTGGATGACGGTTGAGCGTGAGGCGCAGGCTCGCGTAATCGGCGACGATCTCCGCGCCCTCCGAAGCGCGCGGCAGTTCGAGCCGCGCCTCGGCCACGGGCGCGTCGCGCAATAGCGCGGGCACCGCGTGCTGCGCGGTCACGGCCCACCACGCCTCGCGCCGATGCCCGGCGATGCTCGCGAGCGCATTGGCCGCCGCGAGCGCTTCCAGCTCGCGGCGCGTGAGCGCGGCACGGCGCGCGAGATCGTCGACGTCGACGAACGGCGCCTGTGTGCGCGCGGCCATCACGCGCTGCGCGGCGGCCTCCGAAAACCCCTTGATGAGGCTGAAGCCCAGGCGCACCGCCGGGCCTCGGCGTCCGTAATGCCGGGGCGCCTGCGCGATAGCCGCGCGCACGATGCGTCTGAGGCCATGCATGAATGGGCGAGGCCGTTTTCGCCCGCCATCGCGTCCGCGCCGATCGCCATCCCCATCGCCATCCCCATCGCCATCGCCATCCCCATCGCCATGCCCTGTGCCACGCCCGGCTCCGCCGTCCATCGCGCCGCTGCGCCCCCGCGCGAGTGCGAACGCGGCGGCCCTCAATAGCGCGCGGTAATGCGCCACCTCGGCACAGCGCTCGGGCACGCCATCGGCATCGAGCCGCACGCCCGGCCGGCCGCGCACCTCCAGCACGGACGCCCAGTCGCTCAGTGCGATATCGGGCGCGCGCACCTTCACACCGTGCCGCTTCGCATCCTGCACGAGCTGCGACGGCGAATAGAACCCGAGCGGCTGACTATTCAGCAGTCCTGCGAGAAACGCGGCCGGCTCGTAGCGCTTGAGCCACGAACTCGTGTAGACGAGCAGTGCGAAGCTCGCCGCATGGCTCTCCGGAAAGCCGTAGTCGCCGAAACCCTCGATCTGCTTGCAGATGCGGTTCGCGAACTCCTCCGTATAGCCCTTGTTCAACATCCGGCGCTTGAGGTCGTCCTGATAGGGTCGCAGATCGCCGTCGCGCCGCCATGCGGCCATCGCGCGGCGCAGCTTGTCGGCTTCCTCGCCGGTGTAGTCGGCGGCGACCATCGCGAGGTGCATGACCTGCTCCTGAAAGATCGGCACGCCCAGCGTGCGCTCGAGCACCGGGCGCAGCGCCTCCTTCGCGTACTCGACCTTCTCCTCGCCATGCCTGCGCTTCAGATACGGATGCACCATGTCGCCCTGGATCGGCCCGGGCCGCACGATCGCCACCTGGATCACGAGGTCGTAATACTCGCGCGGGCGCAGACGCGGCAACATGCTCTGCTGCGCCCGCGACTCGATCTGGAACACGCCGACGGTATCCGCATGGCAGCACATCTCGTAGACCGCTCGATCCTCGGATGGAATGTCCTGCACACGATACGCCGGCAGCCCGCGCCTCAACGCGACGAATTCGAGCGAGCGCCGGATCGCCGAAAGCATGCCGAGCGCGAGCACGTCCACCTTCAGAAGACGCAACGCGTCGATATCGTCCTTGTCCCATTCGATCACGTAGCGGTCCTTCATCGCCGCGTTTTCGATGGGCACGAGACGCGAGAGCTTGTCGCGCGCGATCACGAAGCCGCCCACGTGCTGCGAGAGATGACGCGGAAAGCCGCGCAGCTCGCGCGTGAGGCGGATCAGTTGCTGCGTGACGTGCGAGTCGGGCGAAAAGCCCGCTTCCGCCAGATGGTTCGCGATCGAATCCGGGCCGTCCCACCACTGATGCGCGCCCGAGAGCTTTTCGACGAGCGCGTTGTCGAGACCCAGCGCCTTGCCCACGTCGCGCAGCGCGCTGCGCGAGCGATACGTGATGAGCGTCGCGGCCAGCGCGGCGCGGCGCGTGCCGTATTTGCGGTAGATGTACTGGATGACCTCCTCGCGCCGCTGGTGCTCGAAGTCGACGTCGATATCGGGCGGCTCGTTGCGCGCGCGGGACAGAAAGCGCGCGACGAGCATGTTCATGCGCACCGGATCGATCTCCGTGATCCCGAGGCAATAGCACACCACCGAGTTCGCCGCCGAGCCGCGCCCCTGACACAGGATGTTCTGCGAGCGCGCAAAGCGGACGATGTCGTGCACGGTCAGGAAATACTTTTCGTACTTCAACTCGCCAATCAGCCTGAGCTCTTCTTCGATCTGATTGCTGCGCTTCTCGTTCAGGCCATCGGGCCAGCGCTCGGCGGCGCCTTTCATCACGAGCTTTTCGAGCCATGAAGTGGGCGTCTCGCCCGTGGGCACGAGCTCTTCGGGATACTCGTAGGCCAGCTCGCTCAGGCAAAACGTGCAGCGGCGCGCGACCTCGAGCGTGGCATCGAGCGCATCGCGCGGATACAGCGCGCCGAGCCGCACGCGCGAGCGCAAATGACGCTCCGCATTCGGCTCCAGCGCGCGGCCGCACGACGCGAGCGGCTTGCCGATGCGCACCGCGCTCAGCGTGTCCTGCAGCGGCTTGCGCGAGCGCGCGTGCATCAGCACGCCGCCCGCCGCGACGAGCGGCAGGCCGCTTTCCTGCGAGACGTGGCGCAGCACTTCGATCTGCGTGTCGTCGCCGCCCGTTTGCCAGAGCTCGAGCGCAAGCCATGCGCGCTCGGCCGCGAAACCCGCGAGCCAGTGCGCGGCGCGCAGCGTCTGCGCGAGCGTGGCCGCGCGCTGCGGCACGAGCAGCAGCACGCAATCGCGCAAGTGCAACAGATGCGTGAAGGCCGGCTCGGGATCGGTGAAGTCGGACGGATGCACGCGGTATTGGCCTTTATCCGCGCGCGAGCGCGCGAGCGTGATCAGCTCGCACAGGTTGCCGTAGCCCTCGCGATTCATCGCGATCGCCACGAGCGTGCAGAACGGCGCGCCGTTTTCATCGACGAGATTCAGCTCGCTGCCGATCAGCAGATGCAGTGAGGGCACGAACGGACCGAGCGCCGCCACGGCGGCTTCGGCCTGCGCTTCGGCCCGCGTTTTGCCCAGCGCTTTGCCCAGATGCGCGCCGTGCTTCGCGCCCAGCGCGCGTGCCTCACGCACGGCTTCGTCGTGCGCCTTCTTGCGTGCCTCGTCGTATTCATTGAGCGCGCTATACGCGCGCACGACGCCGGCGAACGAGCATTCGTCGGTGATGGCGAGCGCGCGGTAGCCGTGACGGATCGCCTGCTCGACCAGCTCGCTCGGGCGCGACGCGCCGCGCAGGAACGTGAAGTTGGTCAGGCAGTGCAGCTCCGCGTAATCGGGCAAATGCGCAGGCAAATTCCCAGGCAGATGCCCGGACCCCGAACCCGACGAAGAAGGTTGCGCAGGCAACGATGCGCCTGTCCCGCTGTTCGACATGATGCTGAAGATGAAGCGGCGTTAGCCGAAAAGTCCCTGCAAATACCACTGCCCACCAATGCGCTCGCGGTACAGCCAGAACATGCGCCCCTGGTCGTCGGCGGCGACGTAGTAGTCGCGCCCGACGCCTTCGCCGTCCCACCATCCCGCCTCGATGCGCTCGGTGCGCGTGAGCGTCTTGAGCGGGCGCCGATAGACCGGGCGGTCGTTGCGCACCATCAGCTTGAGCGGCTTTTCGAGCAGCCATGCCGGGCGCGGCTGCGACGGCAGCGGCACCTCGGGCAGATCGAAGGCCGTCTGCACGGGCGCGGCTTCTTGCTGCGCATTGGATGGACCGTTCGCCTTGCGCGAATCGCGCGGCTTGCGCGCGGCCGTCCGGCGCGCGCCCGCTCGATACGTGCGCGCCGACATCGCCTGTTCGGGCCGGTGATCGTCCTCGACGAACAGCTGCAGCACGTTCTGCTCGCCGATGCGCGCGCCGATGCGCTCGAAGAGCTGCGCGAGCGACGCGTCCGATGCCTCGGGCGTGGGAAAAAGCGTGTCCGTGGGCGGCGCGTAGGCGCTCACCTGATCGGCGACGAGCGCGAGGCCGATCACGGGCGCGGCCAGCTCGGTCTGATTGAGCTTCTCGCGCAGCAGCCACAGCAGATGCTCGGCATCGCGCGAAGGCGCGGCCCACGAGAGCGCGAGGCTCGACGTGCGCGGCGCGTGGCGCGACGCCAGTTCGTGCTCGAGACGCAGCTCGAAGCCGCTCAGCGCGCCGTGCTGCGCGGCGAGCCAGCCAGCCAGCTGCATCACGAGACGGCGCGCGGCGAACAGCAGCGCCTCGGCGCTCTCCACGCGCGCCTGCAATTCGAGCGACGCGTGAAACGACGGCGGCGCGGCGAACCAGGCGCGCGGATCGGGCGCCTCGCCGCGCGCTTGCGCGAGCCAGGCGAGCACGCCGTCGCCGAAACGGCGCACGATGCCGTCGCGCGGCAGCCGTCGCAAATCGCCGAGCGTCGCGCAGCCGATTTGCGTGAGCGCCTGCTCGTGCTGTGCGGCGAACGGCGCGAGCGCGACCGGCAGCGCGTCGAGCGCGCGCGCGAGCGTGACGTCCTTGAGCACGCGAAAGCGGCGCGCCGCGTGCGCCCCGGCGCTCGCGCGCGCCTGCGCGAGCGTCCACGCGCCCCAGGCCGTGGGCGCGCAGGCGATGCGCGCGGCGTGGCCGCAACTGGCCACCGTGGCCGCCACCTTGGCGAGCAGCGCACGCACACCGCCGAAAAGACGCAGCCCGGAACCGACTTCGAGCAAAAGCGTATGCGACTGCGCGAGCGACACCTTCGGCGTATAGGCGAGCAGCGCGAGCGCGAGCGCCTCGAACGCGCGCGTCTCGCGCGCCGGGTCGGGCTCGAGCAACGCGAGCCCCGGCGCGAGCGCAAGCGCATGGGCGCGCGTGCTGCCCGGCTGCACGCCGAGCCGGAACGCATCGAGATCGGCGATCAGGATGCGCGCGTGATCGGCGAGGGCGAAGCAGCGCGCGTCCTGTCCCGCGGCCTCATCAGGTCGACTGGCCGGCAGGGACGCCGACACCGGCGGCGTTGGCAGCGTGAGTGACGTGAGCGGCACGGGTGGCCTCACGGCCTCCAGCGGCAACAACGGCAAGGTGACGGCGATCCACAACATGATTAATCCCGGGCCACGGCGCGGCCGGCAATGCGCCCGGCTGGGGCAGCACCGACTCCTGCAGCGGCAAAGTGATGACGAGTGGCTGGGCGGGCGGCGGCCCGCGACGCTTGAAAATATCGACGGACACGGCGGTGAGCTGCATCCATTCACGACGGTTCAGACGCGCGTCCTCGGGCGGCGGCACCGGCGTGCAGACCATGCGCAGCGGCGCCGGCGACGACTGATTGCGCGCTGCGGGCGGCCGCATGAGAAACGCCAGCGACTGCGAATCCTGCGCGGCGACCTGCAGACGCCGCAGGGCGTCGGCGCGCGCCTTCGGCTGCCAGAGCAGCACGGCGCCAATGCCGTCCTGCTTGAGCGCCTGCTCGGCGGCCCACGGCGCCTCGTCCTCGCTCGCGCGCACCCAGATCAGGCGCTCGAGCGCGATGCCCCACGCCTTGAGCGCGCACGCGTACGGCTGCCACGGCGGCGCGACGAGCAGCACGTGCCGCCCCGCCTGCGCGGTGAGCGTGCGCAGCGCGGGCGCGACGAGCCGCATCTCGCCGATGCCACCCTGCTCGACGAGCAGCTCGGTCAGGCTGCCCGCGGGCCAGCCCGCGCCGGGCAACTGGGCGTCGAGCGCGGCGTGGCCGCTCGCCACCGTGCGCTCGCCCGCGTGCGCGAGCTGGTTGCCCTGCCAGACCCGGCTTTGCAGCCGGGGCGGCAGGTGCGCGGTGAGCGGCGCAAGCTGGAGTGCTGCCATGATTGCGCTCTGGAAAAAGGAAATAGGTCGCCCTGCCCAACGCGAAACGGGGCATGACGGGGTTGTTGGCGTGGGGTGAAACGCCGCGCCGCTACCTGTATATTTATACAGTATCCAGTGGGATTTTGGGAAGTGATGTGTCAGTGGGGGAGGAGTGACTGGTGCGCGTGCGTTCGTGCTCGTTTGTACCCGGAAGAAAAGTTTTCAAACCGGGGTTTGACGGCGCATGCCACGAAACGCTACAATCCACGATTCGTCGGAGCGTAGCGCAGCCTGGTAGCGCATCTGATTTGGGATCAGAGGGTCGTAGGTTCGAATCCTATCGCTCCGACCAGTAATATCGAGGGGTTACAAGCCGTTGGCTTGTAACCCCTTTCTCATTTCCGGCGTCGTGTAGCCATCATGTAACCGGATTCTGTCAACGCGGAGTGCCTCCGCGCGCCATCTTAAGGGTACGATTGCACTCGGTGGACCTGAGTGCAGTCCCCGCCTCCGGCGCGGCAAAAACAGGCCGGGCTGCTGGCGCTGGGCTCCCGGCACCTGACACACAAAGTCGGGTTTCTTCATATCGCGGGTTGGTTTGGTAACCCTGCTCGGCGCGAGGCCGATATAGCACTAAGCCCGTATCGGTATACTGCCAATTCCACGACCGTGATTTATCACCGAGCCAACGATGAACGCGAGTGCCCTGAAGGAATTCAACGCCTCGAAGTAACTTAACGACGCAAGGCAACTCAGGCACATCGGATACCCGCGCTTATTTATACCTCGAAAAGCAATCGACATGGGTGAAGCAAAAAGACGAAAGGCCACTGACCCGAGCTATGGGAAAGTACCGAAAGACACGCACAAGCGGGGTTTGGTTGTGAGTCCGCCTATCGTCATTGAGGGCGGGCGCTTATTTGCGAAATCTTCGAACCTCGATCCGCTGGAACTACGGTTTGCGCTCCTGTTTTGGGACCGGCTAGTATGGCCTTCGTCTCGGGTTATACACTTCGCCAGCAACCAAGACGAGCAATTCCTAGAAGCGGCGGGAATTCTCAATCGCCCTGACTACACCATATGGGGTGACGGTGCAACCGGAATAGCGCAAGGTCAAGTTACCGCATTCAACGATTTCGACAGCAGAGAACCCGGCATGTGGGCGTTAGCCCAAGGGGAAAACTCCTTCGTCTGGAAAGACGGTTTCTTGGAGGACGGAGCCGGGGCGCTTGTCGAACTTCATCGCGCAATACCTATTCCTTGCCACGATGTTCCGCTCGCGGAGATTCTAGAGTTCAAGGAAAAGAGACGAGACGAATTATTGTTATTGAGAGCGCAACTA
>NZ_BAYD01000105.1 GCF_000685075.1 Paraburkholderia oxyphila NBRC 105797 | reverse complement strand
TTTCTCTATATCGTCGCGCTGCGTCTGGCCGAGCTCTTCACGATGTACATCGTCACCGCCTTCGCGCTCAGCTATTCGACCGCCAACCTCGGCCTCTCGCGCGATCTGTTTCTCGGCATCGGCCTCTTTGTCGGCGCGCTCTCCTGCGTGACGATCCCCTGCTTCGCGTGGCTCGCCGACCGTCTCGGCCTGCGCCGCATCTATCTGATTGGCGCGCTGATCGGCCTCGCGAGCGCGGTGCCGTTCTTCCTCGCACTCGAAGCGCGCTCGACCGTGTGGATCGTGGTCTTCTCGGTGGCGCTCGCCAATATTGCGCACGATATGGTGGTGAGCGTGCAGCAGCCGCTCTTCACCGAGCTGTTCGGCGCCGAATACCGCTACAGCGGCGCGGGCGTGGGCTATCAGTTCGCGAGCGTCGTGGGCGGGGGCTTTACGCCGTTCATCGCCGTGGCGCTGGTGGGCATCGGTGCCGGCTCATGGCATCTGGTGGCAGCGTACCTCGCCATCGGCTGCCTGATTTCGTTGATCGTGGCGGCGCGCATGAAGCCTGCACAGGCGCAGTAAGCGCCCGATCGTTCAACGGTTTGCAATCGAGGCCGGGCGCATGCCCGGCTTTGGCGTTATCGACTGATGAAAAACACAACGCTCGCCAAACGCGACTGGATCGCCGGACTCGAAAAAGGCCTCGCGATTCTAGAAGCCTTCGACAATCAGCACGCGCGCATGACCGCGACCCAGGCGGCCGAACGCACCGGGCTCTCGCGCACCGCCGCGCGGCGCTATTTGCTGACGCTCGAATCGCTCGGCTATGTGTACACCGACGGGCGGCTCTTTGGGCTGACCCCGCGCGTGCTGCGCGTGGGCTGGTCGTATTTCGATTCGGCGCGCCTGCCGCGTACCGTGCAGCCATATCTGCAGCAATTGAGCGCGACGCTCAACGAGTCGGCCTATGTAAGCGTGCTCGACGGCTGGGACCTCGTGGTGATTGCACGCAATGGCGTCTCGCGCGTGATGACCACGGGATTCGTGCTGGGTGCGCGTGTGCCTGCGCCGCTGATCTCACCGGGTGTGGTGCTGCTTGCGTATCAGGAGGATCAGCAAGCGGTTTCGGCTTGGCTCGATACGGTCGAGCTCGCGCCGTTCACGCCGCATACGATCACGAGCGCCACGCGGCTGCGCGAGAAGATCGTGCGGGCGCGCGCGGATGGCTATGCGCTCATCGAGCAGCAGTTGCAGGTGGGCGTGCGTGGCGTGGCGGTGCCGCTGCGCAATCGCAGCGGCGAGGTGGTGGCCGCGCTCAGCACCAATATGTCGATCGGCAATGAAGAGGCCGAGGCGGCGGTCAAGCGCGTGCTCCCGCATTTGCAGGAGACGGCGCTGTCGATGTTGAATGTGTTGTGATGCAGTGTGGGAAGCGCGTCTTTGAATCGCGCAATCTTTCATCCTGCCACCCCCGCCTCCCCCACGATCCACTCATGAAATAGCTGCATGGCCGGCGACATCGCCCGCGACTGCAGCCACGTGAGCCAATAACTACCCGTAGGCACCTCGACATCGAACGGCCGCGCGAGCAGTCCCGCCTGCAACTCGCGCGCAAACATGCGCGCGGGCGCGAGCGCCACGCCCGCACCCTGCATGGCCGCCTCGGCCATCAGCCGCGACGAATCGAAGATCGGCCCGCTCACCGTCCACGGTTCGAGCCCGGCCGCCTCGAACCATCGCAGCCATTCGTCGGTGCGATACGAGCGCAACAAGGTCTCCTTCGCCAGATCGGCAGGCATGGCGAGCCGCCGCGCGATCTCGGGCGCGCACAGCACAGCCAGCGGCGCATCGAGCAGACGCGTATTTTCGGTGGCGGGCCACTTGCCGTCGCCGAAGCGGATCGCAAAATCGAGACCTTCGCCCGCGAGGTCGACGAGATTGTTGTTCGTGAGCAGGCGCAACTCCACGAACGGATGCGCCTCGCGAAACGACTTGAGCCGCGGCATCAGCCAGCCGATCGCGAAGGTGCCCACCACGCCCACCGTCAAGACCTCATGCAGGCGGCCGCCTTCGAACTGCTTGAGCACGGCCTCGATGCGGCCGAACGCGTCGCTGAGCACCGGCAGCAGCGCACGCGCCTCATCGGTCATGCCGAGCCCGCGTGGCAAGCGCCGGAACAGCGGCACGCCAAGCCATTCTTCGAGCATGCGCACCTGCTGGCTGACCGCGGCCTGCGTGACCTTCAATTCGAGGCCCGCGCGCGTGAAGCTCAGATGACGCGCCGACGCCTCGAAGGCTCGGAGCGCGTGCAGGGGCAAATGGGGGCGCATGAAAGACCTATAAGTTTAGCTTTTGTCAGAGCCAAATTATCGTCGCTTGTCGTGGGCCCGGCAACGCACCACAATCCTCCCCGCACGGCACGCATTTGCTTATCTGTGCCCCGCCAGTTCGGCGCTTTTGGCGCGCCTGCGCCCTCCACGAAACGCATCCGGAAATCCGACCATGTCCAACGACGTGAAAATCAAGATAAAACTCCTGCTGATGGCTCTGGCGTGTGCCGCAACCACCGCAAGCGCGGCGCAACCCAGCGTGAAAGCAGCCGTGGATGCGGCCATCGCCCCGCTGCAGGCGAAATACGGCATCCCGGGCGTCGCGGTGGGGATCACCGTGGACGGCAAGCATGCCTTCTACAACTACGGCGTGGCGTCGAAGGCCACCGGCGCGAAGGTCGACAACCAGACGCTGTTCGAAGTCGGCTCGTTCACCAAGACGCTAACGGCCACGCTCGCCTGCTATGCGCAGACGAGCGGCAAGCTCTCGTTTTCCGCACCCGCGAGCCAGTACGTGAGCGCGCTGCGCGGCAGCCAGTTCGACCACGTGAGCGTGCTCAATCTCGGCACGCATACGTCCGGCCTGCCGCTGTTCGTGCCCGATAGCGTCACCAACAACGAGCAACTGATGGCCTGGTTCCGCAACTGGCAGCCATCGAACCCGATCGGCACGCAGCGCGTGTATTCGAATCTCGGCATCGGCTTGCTTGGGCGCGCCGCCGCGCAAAGCCTCGGCGAGCCGTTTCGCGATGCCGTGCAGAAGCAACTCTTGCCCGCCTTCGGCATGACGCACTCGTGGCTCGACGTGCCCGCGTCCAGCATGCCGGACTACGCCCAGGGCTATGACAAGCACGACACGCCCATGCGCATGCACCGCGGCGAACTGGCCGACGAGGCCTACGGCCTGCGCACGACCTCGGGCGATATCGTGCGCTATCTCGACGCCAACATGGGTGTCGCGCCGCTCGACGCGCCGTGGCAACGCGCCGTCGCCTGCGCGCACACCGGCTATTACACGGCTGGCGTCTTCACGCAGGACCTGGTCTGGGAGCAATATCCGTGGCCAGCCGCGCTGCAAACACTGCTGCGCGGCAACAGCCCCGACGTCATCCTCAAAGGCATGCCGGCGCAAGCGCTCACGCCGCCGCTGCCGCCGCAGGCCGATGCGCTCCTGAACAAGACCGGCTCGACCAACGGCTTTTCGACCTACGCGGCGTTCATCCCGGCGCAGCGGATCGGGGTCGTGATTCTCGCCAACAAGGCGTATCCGAACGAGGCGCGCGTGAGCGCGGCCTACGCGATCCTCGAAGCGCTCAACCGAAGCCATGGCCCCGGGCAATGACGCCAAAGCGATCGGCTGACTCCATCGGCTAAGATACGGGCCCCACGCATTTCATCGAACCAACGGAGTGTTTTCAGTGATCCAGCCAGGTAACGCATTCAAGGACAATCTCGCGCAACTGCCCGCCATCGACGGCATCGAGCGCATCGATCTCGTGAACGGCCAGGGCGCGGTGGTGGCGACCATCGAGAACAAGCCGGGCAAGCAAGGCTCGCTCGCGGTCTACCACTATCTGAAGCAGGCCTTCGGCACGCTCGACGCCAAGGCGGCCGGGCACGGCCTCGCCGTGTTCGCCGAGCACACCGCCGACGCGCGCAACCGTCCCGGCGCGCACCCGAACGTCGACCGCCTGCTCGAGATCGCGGCGGGCGGCGAGGCGCTGCGCATCGACGTGATCGCCGCAGCCTGACCGGCGCACCCGGCGCGCCGGGAGCGCGAGGGCTAGCGGCGCCCTGACAGTGGATAAACCCAAATTCCCAGAAAAATACATTAAAAATAACTGGGCGAAAATCAATACGATTGCAAAAACCACTAGTCAGCGTCACTAACCCTCGCCAGCAGGATTGCTCATGCCGCGCCCGATTTCCGTCCGCATCCATCCCGAAGCCGTCCGCCACAATCTGCAAACCGCGAAGCAAAGCGCCTCGGGCGCGCGCGTCTGGGCCGTCGTCAAGGCCAACGCCTATGGTCACGGCATCGAGCGCATCTACCCGGCGCTGGCCGGCGCGGACGGCATCGCGCTGCTCGATCTCGACGAGGCCGTGCGCGTGCGCGAGCTCGGCTGGACCAAGCCCATCCTGCTGCTCGAAGGCATCTTCGATTCCGCCGATGTCGCCACTGCCGTCGAGCATCGGCTGACCGTGTCCGTGCATGACGACGAACAGCTCGCGCTGCTCGCGGCAGCGCGCACGCAACAGCCGATCGACATCCAGCTGAAGATGAACTCGGGCATGAACCGCCTCGGCTACCGGCCCGACGTGTTTCGCGCCGCCTGGGAGCGCGCCCGTGCGACGCCCACGATCGGCTCGATCGGCCTCATGACGCACTTCGCGAACGCCGACGACGGCGCCATCGACTGGCAGCTCGATCGCTTCGACGCTGCCACGCACGGCATGCCCGGCGAGCGCTCGCTCTCGAATTCGGCGGCGGTGCTCTGGCATCCGCGCGCGCATCGCGACTGGGTGCGCCCCGGCACGATCCTCTATGGTGCGTCACCCACGGGCGCGGCGCGGCATATCGAAGGCGTCGGGCTGCGCGCGGCCATGACGCTCGCTAGCCGGATCATCGGCGTGCAAACGCTGGCGCCGCAGGAAACGGTCGGCTACGGGCGCACTTACGAGGTCGAGCGGCCCATGCGCATTGGCGTGGTGGCGTGCGGCTATGCGGATGGCTACCCGCGTCATGCGCCGACGGGCACGCCCATCATCGTCGATGGCATCCGCACACGCGTGGTCGGACGCGTCTCGATGGACATGCTGACCGTCGATCTGACTCCCTGCCCGGATGCGGGCATCGGCTCGAAGGTGGAGCTGTGGGGCGAGAACGTGAAGGTCGATGAGGTGGCGGAAGCCGCCGGCACGATTGGCTATGAGCTGATGTGCGCCGTTGCGCGGCGCGTGCCGGTGGACATCGACACGCTCAAGGCGGCGCAGCATGAGGCCGCGGAGAGCGCAACGGTCTGAGCACCCGGACCGATCTCAAGCCGAATAAGGCCCCTCCGGCCCATTGCGCAAGGTTCGCGCAAGCCGCTCCAGCGCGTCGCGCAAGGCCTCATGGCTGCGCGCGCCGCCAAGGCTGAGCCGCACCGCATGCGGTGCGGAGCCGCGCCCGATCACGAAGCTATCCGCCGTCTTCAGGTGCACCCCCGCCTGGCGCAACGCCGCGGCGAACTCGGCTGCGCGCCACGGCTCGGCGAGCGGCAGCCAGAGATGCGGGCTCGCGGGATCCGTGCGCCAGCTCCAGTCCGCCAGCACCTCGGCGGCAATCGCGTGGCGCACGTCCACTTGCGCGCGCTGCTGAGCGACCAGCCGGTCCACATCGCCATTGATGATCCAGCGCGCCGCAATCTCGGCGCATAGCGGCGAAGTCATCCAGCAGTCGCTGCGGATCACGGCCAGAATCTTTCCCACCCAATCCTGCGGCGCTTGCACATAGCCGATGCGCAAGCCCGGCGCGAGCGCCTTCGACAGACTGCTGATGACGATGCCGTGCTCCGGCAGCCGCGCGGCCAGCGGCGTGGGCGGCGCATCGAGCAGCGCGGCGGGCACGAGATCTTCGATCACGACGAGATTGTGGCGCACGGCAATCTCGGCGATGGCCACACGCCGTGCCTCGGAGAGCGTCGCCGTGGTCGGATTGTGGAGCGTCGGCACGCAAAATAGCGCGCGCGGCGCAAGCAGTGCGCACGCGCGTTCGAGCGCGGAGGGCACGATGCCCTCCTCGTCGATTTCGATGCCGACGAGATTGAGCCGCAACTGCCGCGCGAGCGCGACGATGCCGGGATAGCTCAACGCCTCGGCAAAGATCGTGTCGCCGGGGCGCAGCACCGCGCGCAACACGCACGCGAGCCCATGCTGCGCGCCCTGGGTCACGAGCACGCGCTCCGCCGGCACCGCGCAACCCATGCGCGCGAGCCAGCGCGCACCCGCCTCACGGTGCGAGCGGCGCCCGCCCTCGGGCTGATAGAGCAACAGTTCGCCGGCAAGGCGTTCGTCGGCGGCCAGTTCGCGCAGGGTCTGCGTGAGCAGCGCGGCTTCGTCGGTCGGCATCGGCACGTTCTGGCCGAGATCGAACGTGCGACCCGCAGCGGCGCTTGCATGCGGAGCGCCGGGCGCCGCGGCAACGCCCATCGCCGCCGGCGCCGCCTGCTCCGGCGTCTGGCGCGTGCGGGCAGGCAAGCGCGCACCGTCCGCGTCCGGCTCCGCCACGTAGGTGCCGTCGCCCACGCGCGCCACCACCAGGCCGCAGCGCTCCAGCTCCGCATAGGCGCGGCTGACGGTGCCCGTCGTCACGTTGAGCTTTTTCGCCAGTAGCCGGTGGGCAGGCAGTTTCTCGCCGGGCAGCATCTGCCCGCCGTCGATGGCCTGCGCGTACGCGTACGCGATCGCGCGGTACTTCGGCTCGTTACGGGGCAGCGCGGGCGAAGTGGGCATCCAGCCGTTCATGGTGTTTTCCCGAAGGTCGACGCGTGCCGTGCGCCTGCACGGCAGCAACGTCAATTATCGCGCCCAATTCGCGGAATTGAATGCTGTCATTTACTTCAATTGACTTCATTGAGTGCCACTAATTGACCCTCTAGGATGCCGTAACGCCTCGATCGGCCAAGGAGACAATCGCCGCCCGCGCCACTCGCTCATGCGTGCACGGACGGCGACTTAAAAGCCATGACAAATCGCATCGCCCGCATCACGGTCAGCCAGCACCGTTTGCCGCTCGACCCGCCCTTCCCGGCCTCGTGGGACAGCCGGCCGCGCCGCGCCTTTCCCGCAACGATCGTGCGCGTCGAGGACACCGAAGGCCGCATCGGCATCGGCTCCGGCGACGCCATGTACGGCTTCGACGACTATCGCGATCTCTTCATCGGCACCGATCCGCTCGATCTCGTGCGACACGCCGCCGTGCTCGACAACCTCAGCTTCCATGCGGGCCGCCTGTGGCCACTCGACGTCGCGCTCTGGGACCTGGCCGGCAAGATTCTCGGCCAGCCGTGCTGGCAGATGGCGGGCGCGCGCTCGAGCCGGGTGCGTGCGTATGCGTCCTCGGGCGTGCACCGCTCGCTCGACGGCATGGGGCGCTGGGCCGAGCACGCGGTCGCGCGCGGCTTTCCGGCGCTCAAGGTGCGCTTCGGGCGCGCGAGCCTCGCCGACGATCTCGCCGCGCTCGCCGCCGTGCGCGAAGCGGCGGGCGAGCACATCGAGCTGATGGTGGACTGCAATCAGGGCTGGCGCATGCCCTGGGACACCCAGGCCCCCTGGCACGCGGAGCAGGCGCTCGCCGTCATTCGTCAGATCGAGCGCCATCGCGTGTACTGGGTCGAGGAACCGCTGCATCGCGGCGACTACGCGGGTCACGCGTGGCTGCGCAAGCAGACCGACGTGCGCATCGCGGGGGGCGAGATGACGCGCGAAGCGCACGAATTCGCGACGCTGCTCGCACACGATTGCCTGGATGTCTATCAACCCGATGTCGTCTGCACGCTCGGCATGGAAGGCGCACGGCGCCTCGCCGCGCAGATCGAGGCCCACGGCAAGGTGTTCACGCCGCATACGTGGGGCAATGGCATCGGCCTTGCCGCGAATCTGCATGTGGTGGCGGGTGCCGCGAACGCGCCCTTCGTCGAGTTTCCCTACGACCCACCCGAATGGACGCCTGCGCGGCGCGACTTCCCGCTCACGCGCGCCATCGAGCCCGACGCGCAGGGCTGGATCGCGCTTGGCACGGCGCCCGGGCTCGGCATCGAACTGAATGAAGCCGTACTGGCCGCCACACTCGCAAGCGACAGCCGCTACGACTGAGGCGCACGCAGGCAAACCGAAGCAATCCGGCGCGCCGCGCCCATCGCATCACGCGCAGGCGGCTTTCGTCCCGGCAACGGGATAGCGCTGAATCTCAGCGACGCATTGACAAGTATTCCGAAGCATTCCAATTACAAGGAGACAGGCAATGAAATCGATCACAACCCTGATTCGCGCGGCCTGCATCGCCGCCCCGCTCGCTGTGGCCGCGTTGCCGGCGCATGCGGCCGGCACCTGGTGCAGCCAGGGCAAGCCGGTGCGCTTTGCCGGCATCACCTGGGAAAGCGGCAACTTCACGAGCGAAGTACTGCGCTATATCGTCAAGAACGGCTATGGCTGCCAGACCGATACGGTTCCCGGCAGTACGGCGGCCACGGAAACGGCGCTTTCGCGCAACGACCTGCAGGTGTGGTCCGAGCAGTGGACGGGCCGCTCGGAGATCATCGCGGGCGCAGTGAAAGCGGGCACGGTGACGCTCGTGGGCGACACGCTGCCGGGCGGCACCAAGGAAGGCTGGTACGTGCCCGACTACGTCGTGCACGGCGACGCGAAGCGCGGCATCAAGGCGAGCGCGCCCGATCTCCAGTCGGTGAGCGATCTGCCCAAATACAAGGCGCTCTTCACCGACGACGAGGAACCGGACCGCGGCCGCTTCCTGAACTGCCCCTCGGGCTGGGACTGCGAGCGCGTGAACACGCGCCTCCTGAAGCTGCTCAAGCTCGACGACACCTATACGAATTTCCGCCCCGGCACGGGCGCGGCGCTCGACGCGGCCATTTCGTCGGCGTATGCGCGCGGCAAGCCGATTCTCACCTACTACTGGGAGCCGGCCGCGCTGATGGCGAAGTACAAGTTTGTACAACTCAAGATGCCGCCGTTCAACGAAGCCTGCTGGAAGACGTTGCGCGACCCCAACAGCACGCAGCCGTGCGCGTCGTCGTACCTGGTTTCGCATCTGAAGATCGGCGTTTCCACGCCCTTCTACCAGGCCGAGCCCGACGTGATGGCGTTTTTCTCGAAGGTGAGCTTCCCCATCGACTTCCTCAACACGACGATTCTCGACATGACCGAGCATAAGGTCGACGCGCAGGCCGAAGCGCTCAAGTTCCTCAAGGAGCACCCGGAGATGTGGAAGACGTGGGTGCCGGCAGAGGTCGCGGCGAAGGTACAGAAGTCGCTTGGCGCGTAACGCGCAATATCAGCCGCCCAATCAATCGGCAGATCGAATGGCAACGCGGCGGCGAAATCAGCAGGCATCCCAGGCTTACAAGCCGGCAAACCAGAAAGCGGAGCTGCGCCTTGCGGCTCCCACCAAAGGAGACTCTGAGTGAAGAAGAAACTTCTCGCGGCGCTGCCGCTCGCGCTCGCCGCGGCGGGCGCTCACGCGCAAAGCAGCGTGACGCTATACGGTATCGTCGACCTCGGTATCGACTATGCCAATAACGTGGTCAACGGCGCGAACGGCAATCTCGTGCCGGGCAGCGGCGGCCACCTGTTCCAGATGCAAAGCGGCGTGCCGGCCGGCAGCCGCTGGGGCCTGCGCGGCAGCGAAGACCTGGGCGGCGGCCTTTCGGCGATCTTCCGCCTCGAAGACGGCTTCAACGCCGCAACGGGCGGCGGCGGCGCAGGCTTCTCGCGCAACGCCTACGTGGGCTTCAAGTCGGAGCAGTATGGCCAGATCACGTTCGGCAAGCAGTGGGACGCCACCGTCGACCTGATCGAGCCGTACTCGCTCAACGGCAACTATGGCGGCTGGTACTTCGCACACCCGAACGACATGGACAACATGGACAACGGGTTCTCGGTCAACAACGCCGTCAAATACGTGAGCCCGGTGTTCGCCGGCTTCCAGTTCGAGGGCCACTACTCGTTCGGCGGCCAGGCCGGCCAGTTCTCGAACAATGCCTCGTACAGCGCGGCGGCGGCCTACACGCTCGGCTCGTTCAGCGCCGGCGTGGGCTACCTGCGCGTGAACGATCCGATCACGGCGGTGGCCGGCTATGGCAGCGGCGGCAGCTTCGTGAACGCCGTCTACGGCAATGCGCTTGCCAATGCGCGCTATCAGGGCATCTTGTCGGCCGGCGCATCGTATGCGCTCGGCAGCCTGAAGATGATGTTCAACTACACGAACGTGGACTTCTCGTCCGGCACCGGCAGCCACGACCTGCACTTCCAGAACTATGAAGTCTCCGGCACCTATGCGATCACGCCGGCCTTCACGGTGGGCGCGGGCTATACCTTCACGGACGGCCTCGACCACGCAACCGACGAATCGCCGAAGTATCATCAGTTCAACCTGATCACGCAATACGCACTCTCGAAGCGCACGTCGGTCTACGCAATGGGTTCGTATCAGCATGCTGCGGGATCGGCTGAAAACGCGCAGATCACGGGCTTCAACCCGTCCAGCACGCAGAATCAGGTCATCAGCCGCGTGGGCATCACGCACGTGTTCTAACTCACGGTCGTACGCGCATTGGCGTACGCTCATTGTCGTTCAGTATGGCGCCGGCGCAGGCCGGCGCCACCTTTTCGCATCACGAGGTTGCAGCATGCGCCGCCTTCCCTCTCTTTCTGCACTGCGCTCATTCGAAGAAGCCAGTCGCACCCTCAGCTTCACGAAGGCGGCGCAGAATCTGCACGTCACGCAAGGCGCGATCAGCCGGCAGATTCGCCTGCTCGAAGACTATCTCGGCACGCCGCTCTTCATGCGGCATCATCACCGGCTGGAAATCACTGCCGCGGGCAAGCGCCTGCTGCCCACGCTGCAAGCCGCGTTCGACAGCATCGCCCACACGCTGGACACCATCCGCGCCGATCCGTCGAACAGCCTCCTGACCCTGAACGCCGCGCCCACGCTCGCCACGCGCTGGCTCACGCCACGTCTGCGAGACTTTCAGGCGCGCCATCCCGAGCTGCGCCTCTCCATCACGAACGAATACGGGCCGCTGCACGGCAGTGAACGCAACGAGGATTGCCAGATCCGTTTCGGCATGGAGCCGCTGCCTGGCGGACAGAGCACGCTGCTCATGCGCGAGCGGCACGTGCTCGTGGGCTCGGCGCGCGACTTCGACGGACCGCCGGCGGACCCGGACGCGTTGCGCGCCATCCTCGCGCAGCATCCCTGGCTCTATATCCTCGATATCGACCGCCGGCTGCTCGTGTGGGAAGCGTGGCTCGAAGCGGCGAAGCTCGACGTGGAAATGGCGCCGCGCGGCGAGATGGAGTTCAGCACGCTCGATCAGGTCATTCATGCGACGGTGGCCGGACTCGGCATTGCCGTCGCGGACCGGCACATGATCGAACAGGAACTGGCGAACGGCACGCTCGTGCAGCTCAGCGCAATCGAAGTGGATGGGCCTGCGGGCTATTGGCTCGACGTGCGGCCCGAAGTGCAGGAGACGCTGCGCGTGCGCAATTTCAGCAGTTGGCTGGTCGAGCATCACGCGGTGGGTGCCGCTGACGCGACAAGCCGCCCTGCGCTCATCGCGCCCACGCAATAAAGCGCCTCGCTTGACACACCGTACCTGGCGCGACGTTTCGATTATTGCGATTTCGAATATTTCGATTTAGAATCGCGGTATTGAGCCAGGAGTCCCTTATGAACACCACGATGCACCCTACGCCGCTCCCGTCCGAGCAGGAGGCCGAACTCGCCCGCGCGTCGGGACGGGATCTGTCGGTCGTGCTGTCGAGCCGTGCCGAAACTCAGCAGTTCGACTTCAAGGACGACAGGGGCGAGACGCGCACCGTCACGCTGCCAACGTCGTTCGTCCGGCTGATGGTCGAGGCGCTCGCGGAGATCGGACAAGGCAACGCGGTATCGCTCATTCCAATCCATGCGGAACTGACGTCACAAGAAGCGGCGGACGTTCTCAATGTTTCGCGCCCGTATTTGATCCAGCTACTCGACAAGGGCGAAATCCCCTACCGGAAGGTCAATACGCACCGGCGCATCCGCTACGACGACGTACTCGCTTACAAGCATCGCGTCGATGCCGACCGTCGTGCGGCCCTGGATGAACTTTCGGCGCTCCATCAGGACATGGGATTGGAGTAAATGGCATCGAGCTTCACGGTGGTCTATGACGCGTGCATTCTCTATCCGGCTGCGTTGCGCAACCTGTTCATGCGTCTGGCGCTCATCGACCTGTACCGAGCCCGGTGGACCGATGCCATCCATGATGAATGGACGCGCAACCTGATTGCGGACCGCCCCGATCTCGATCCCGATCTGATCTATCGCACCCGCGACCTGATGGACAGGCACGTACGCGACGCGAAAGTGTCGCGGTACGAGCACCTGATACCGGCGGTCGATCTACCCGATCCCAACGACGCCCACGTCGTAGCCGCGGCGATTCACTGCCACGCTTCGACCATCGTCACGCTCAATCTCAGAGACTTTCCTGCCGGCATCCTCAGCAAATTCGAGATTGAGGCGCAGCATCCTGACGATTTCGTCGTCGGCCAGTTCGGGCTGAATCAATTGCTGGTCTTGAGAGCGATGGCGGACCATCGCCGCTCGCTGCGCAAACCGCCGAAATCAGCCGATGCCTACCTCGATACCCTCGCGGCGCACGGCCTGACGCAAACTATTGCGATTGTCAGGCCGTACGCGGCCGCGATCTGAAATCCGCCGCCAGGATCAGCCCAACCCGCCCATCATCAGGTACTTCGTTTCGAGGTACTCATCGAGTCCGTACTTCGAACCTTCACGCCCGAGCCCCGACTCCTTCACGCCGCCGAATGGCGCGACCTCGGTCGAGATGATCCCTTCGTTGATGCCGACCATGCCGCTCTCGAGCGCCCCCGCAACGCGCCATACGCGGCCGATGTCGCGCGCATAGAAATACGCGGAAAGCCCGAAGTCGGTATCGTTCGCTGCCTGAATCGCCTCTTCTTCGGTGTCGAAGCGGAACACCGCCGCCACGGGTCCAAAGGTCTCTTCGTTCGCGAGCATCATGCCGCCGTGCGCGCCTGTGATGACGGTCGGCTCATAGAACGTCCCGCCAAGCGCATGCCGCCTGCCGCCGCATACGACCACGCCACCCTTCTCGCGCGCATCGCTCACGTGCGCCTCGACCTTGCGCAACGCTGGACCGTTGATGAGCGGCCCTTGCGTCGCGCCCGGCTCCATGCCGTTTGCAACCTGCAGCTTGCGCACCGAGGTCACGAGTTTATCGACGAATGCGTCGTGCACGCCCGACTGCACGTAGAAGCGGTTCACGCACACGCAGGTCTGCCCGGTGTTGCGGAACTTCGAGGCCATCGCGCCTTCCACGGCGGCCTCGAGCTCGGCGTCGTCGAACACGATGAACGGCGCGTTGCCGCCCAGCTCGAGCGAAACCTTCTTCACGCTATCCGCGGCGGCGCGCATGAGCAGCTTGCCCACGCGCGTCGATCCCGTGAACGAAATCTTGCGCACGGCCTTCGACGCCATCAGCGTGTCGCCGATCGCCGGCGCATCGCCGGACACCACGTTGAACACGCCGCGCGGGATGCCAGCCTCCTCGGCCAGCACCGCCAGCGCGAGCGCGCTAAGCGGTGTTTCCTCGGACGGCTTTAGCACCATCGTGCAACCCGCCGCCAGCGCCGGGCCCGCCTTGCGCGTGACCATCGCGAGCGGGAAGTTCCAAGGCGTGATCGCGCCCACCACGCCCACCGGCTCCTTCGTCACGACGATGCGCGAACCCTTCTTCGGCGCGGGAATCACGTCGCCGTACGCGCGCCGTGCTTCTTCCGCAAACCACGTAAGGAAGCTCGCCGCGTAGGCCACTTCGCCGAGCGCCTCCGCATACGGCTTGCCCTGCTCCGCGGTCATGACGCGCGCCAGATCCTCGCGATGTTCGAGCATCAGCTCGCCCCAGCGGCGCACCTTCGCGCCGCGCTCGGCGGCCGTAGCGTCGCGCCACGCCGGAAACGCCTGAGTCGCGGCGGCCACGGCCTGCAGCGTTTCGCGCGCGCCGGCGCGCGCGACTTCCGCCAGCGCCGCGCCGCTGGCCGGGTCGAACACGGTGTAGGTCGCATCGCTCGCGACCCATTCGCCGTCGATGAAGCTCGAATTGCGCCACAGGCGCGTTTCCTTGAGGCCGCCGATCATGCCGCGATCTCCAGACGACGCGCCGCGCGCGGCACGCGTGGAATGCGCGCCGTTACGTAATCGTTGATCACATCGCACGGCGTGTAGTTGCGGTCGAGCTCGTACAGCTCATCGGCATCGAGTTGCGTATCGAGCGCCGCGAGCGCGCTATCGAACTGCGCGACCGTGTCGGCGCCCACCAGCATCGACGACACACCCGGGCGGTTCAGCACCCAGGCCTGCGCGATCTGCGCGCACGAGACACCGCGTGCATCGGCGACTTCGGCCACCGAGCGCGCGATCTCGCGCGAAGCTTCGTCGTCGTACATCTGCACGGTGAAGAAGTCGGTCTGGTTGCGCACCGACTTCGCGTCGCCCGAGAGCAGGCCACGCGCGAGCGGGCTGAACACCGAGACGCCAATGCCCTGATCCTGGCAGAACGGAATCATCTCGCGCTCTTCCTCGCGGTACGCGCAGTTCAGTTGCAGCTGCATATTGATCGGGCGTGCGAAGTTGTAGCGCTCGCACGCCTGCAGGATCTTCGCGAACTGCCACGTGAACATGGTCGAGACGCCGATATAGCGCGCCTTGCCCGCACGCACGATGTCGTTGAGCGCGTCCATGGTTTCCTCGACGGGCGTATTCACGTCGAAGTAGTGGAGCATGTAGACGTCGACATAGTCGGTCTGCAGGCGCCGCAGCGAGCCGTCGATGCCATCCATGATGTGCTTGCGCGAATGGCCCTGGTTATTGACGCCGTTGCCGATCGGATAGCCCACCTTGGTCGTGAGCACGAGCTCGTCGCGCTTCGCAATGCGCCGCACGATGCGCCCCACCACTTCCTCGCCCACGCCGGTCGAATAAAAATCCGCGAGGTCGATGAAATTCACGCCCGCTTCGAGCGCGCGGCGCACGATCGGCTCGCTCTGCTCTTCGTTGTAGATCCACGGCTTCCAGTCGGGCGTGCCCATGTTCATCGTGCCGAGGCACAGGCGCGACACCTTCAGGCCCGAGCGGCCGAGTTGCACGTATTGCATCGTAGTCACCTGATAACGGTAGTCGTGGCTCAGGCCGCGCGGGCCTTGGGCGTGTAGAACGGATTGCTGATCTGGTCTTTGATCTTCGCGACGTCGTCGAGCTTCGGGAGCCCGTTCATCGCGGCGCGGATCGCGGTCTTGCAGGCCGTGTAGTTGTTCTCGTAGACAGCGTCGAGGTCGTCGCACGACCAGTTCACCCAGTTCGCGGTGACGATGCACCATTCGTTCTCGGCCTCGGGCGGCAGCGTGCCGTCGAGCATCGCCTCGGTCACGGCCTTCGCGATGGCCGCCTGGGATGCGCCCCAGGTGGCATTGCCGTGCAGGTCGCCGCGGATATCGGCTTTGTTCACGTAGAGCGTGGCAGGCTTGACCGGCACGTTGGGCTGCGCCACCACCATGAAGGGCACATGGCCCTGCGAAGGCGACGAGAGGCTGTTCGTGAACGCCTGCCCCACCGGGCCGCTGCGCGGGCCGATCATGATGTTGATATGGGCGGCGTTGACGCCTGGTCCTGCAAAACCCTCACCGATATAGACTTCCAAGGCTTTCATGGCTGACTCCGTCTCCAGTTTCGTTGTGTGCCGCAGCGCAGCATGCTTTGTCGATGCGGCCTGCGCGTCGAGACGAATTGCAGCACACGCGAAACGCGCCCAAAAGCTATGAAATCTCATGGGGGCATGACGCGGATTCATTGCCATGAGATCAGGTAATGCTTCGATGACTAATCGTGGCTTCGCAAGCCAAAACGCGGCCGGTAGACTCTGTTCGCATCGATCAAAAATATGGCCCGCGCTCCCGCGCAGAGGCACATACATGACTTCCTGAACGGAGGAGACGACATGAAACGTATCACGCGTTCCAGCGTGCATCTTGCGGCCGCGCTTGCGCTGGCAGGCGCTGCCACGAGCAGCTTCGCGGCGCCCGGCTGGTGCGAGTCCGGCAAGACCGTGAAGCTCGCGCAGATCACCTGGGAAAGCGGCGCCCTGATGACCGAAATGGTCCGCACGGTGCTCGAAAAGGGCTACGGCTGCAAGACCGAGGTCGTGCCGGGCGCCACGGCCGCCACCGAGACCGCGCTCTCGAGCAATGACCTGCAGGTATGGGCCGAGCACTGGACGGGCCGCAGCCCGATCGTCGCGCGCGCGCTCAAGGACGGCAACGTGAAGCTCGTGGGCGAGCTGATCCCCGGCGGCGACAAGGAAGGCTGGTACGTGCCCGATTACGTCATCAACGGCGACCCGAAGCGCGGTATCAAACCCCTCGCGCCGCAATTGCGCTCGGTCTCGCAACTGGGGCAGTACAAGGCCCTCTTCGCCGACGACGAAGAACCCGGCAAGGGCCGCTTCTACAACTGCCCCGCGGGCTGGGACTGCGAACGCTTCAATAACCAGCTGCTCAAGGCCTACAAGCTCGGCGACGACTACACGAATTTCCGCCCCGGCACCGGCGGCGCACTCGACGCGGCCATCGCCTCGGCCTACGAGCGCGGCAAGCCCATCCTCTTCTACTACTGGCAGCCGGCCGGCCTGATGGCGAAGTACCACTTCGTGCAGCTGCAAGGCGCGCCCTACTCGGACGCCTGCTGGAACACGATCACCGACCCGAAGGGCACGCCGTGCGCCTCGGCGTTCAAGGTCTCGCACCTGAAGATCGCGGTGTCCACGCCGTTCTACGACAGCGAGCCCGGCGCCGTGGCGTTCTTCGAAAAGGTGAGCCTGCCGCTCTCGCTCGACGAGCAACTGGTGCAGCAGATGCATGACAAGAAGCTCGACGCCTCCACCGTCGCGCACAGCTTCTTCGAGCAGCACCCCGAAATCTGGAAGCAATGGGTCACGCCGGACGTCGCGGCGCGCGTGCAAGCGGGCTTGCGCTCGTAAGCGGCATGCCCGCACCGTGAAGCGAACGATGCAGCAAGGCATCGCCCCGTCATACGCAGAATGAGGCTCACCATGGGATCTCCCTTCCTTCACCTGTCGATTTCCGACTGGGTCAACGATCAGGTCACCGCGTTCGTGCAGGAGCACGGCGACGCGTTTCATAACTTCAGCGTCCTGATGCTGCGCTACGTGCTCGTGCCGCTCGAAGGCCTGCTGCGCGCGACGCCGCCGCTGGTCATCCTCGCCGCCGTGGGCCTGCTCGCCTGGCACGCGTCGCGCCGCATCGGCGTGGCGTTCCTGTTCGTGGCCCTGCTCTGGCTGATCGGCTGCTTCGGGCTGTGGGACAAGCTGATGCAGACCTTCGCGCTGATGGTGGTCGCCACGCTCATCTCGGTGATCCTCGGCGTGCCCATCGGCATCCTCGCGGCATCGAGCAGCACGCTGCGCCGCGTGCTGCTGCCCGTGCTCGACGTGATGCAGACGCTGCCGAGCTTCGTCTACCTGATTCCGGTGCTGATGCTGTTCGGCCTCGGCAAGGTGCCCGCGATTCTCGCAACGGTCGTCTACGCGCTGCCGCCGCTGATCCGCCTGACCGATCTCGGCATACGTCACGTGGACGCCGAGATTGTCGAAGCGGCGCGCGCGTTCGGCACCACGCGCACGCAATTGCTGTTCGGCGTGCAGCTGCCGCTCGCCCGCCCGAGCATCATGGCCGGCATCAACCAGACCACGATGATGGCGCTTTCGATGGTGGTGATCGCCTCGATGATCGGCTCGCGCGGCCTCGGCGAAGACGTGCTTGCGGGCATCCAGACGCTCGACGTCGGCAAGGGCACGCAGGCCGGCATCGCCATCGTGATCCTCGCCATCGTGATCGACCGCATCAGCCAGGGCTACGGCCAGGGGCGCCGCACGCGCGGCCTCGCGCGCAAGTCGAAGCAGCCCTCGCGGATTCCGTTTCGCCGCGCCCGCGAGCAGGAAAGCAGCGACGCCGATGCGGCCGGAACCGGCGACCTGAGCAGCCAGCCGGCCAAATAGCGGCCACCCAGGACTCACAACGGACGCGAATGCATTAGCGCTGGCATCATGCAAGAAACGCACGAGACGGCGCACTCCGAACACGCAATGAGGTAACGAACATGAGCGGCATCGAAGTCAAACACGTCTACAAGATTTTCGGCGCGCGCGACGCGGGCCAGCGCGCGCTCGAGTTGCTGCGCGGCGGCGCGAGCAAGGCCGAGGTCCTCGAAAAGACGCGCTGCAACGTCGGCCTGAACGACGTGAGCCTGTCGATCGGCTCGGGCCAGATCTTCGTCATCATGGGGCTCTCGGGCTCGGGCAAATCCACGCTCGTGCGCCACTTCAACCGGCTGATCGAGCCCACCGTGGGCGAGATCCTGATCGACGGCAACGACGTGCTCAAGCTCTCCGAGAGCGGCCTGCGCCATCTGCGCCGCTACGGCGTGAGCATGGTGTTCCAGAGCTTCGGCCTGCTGCCGCACCAGACGGTGCTCAACAACACCGCCTACGCGCTCGTCACGCGCGGCGAGAAGAAGGCCGCCGCGCACGCGAGCGCGCGCGAATGGCTCGCCAAGGTGGGACTCGACGGCTACGCCGATCACTACCCCGACGAGCTCTCGGGTGGCATGCGCCAGCGCGTGGGCCTCGCCCGCGCGCTGGCCGCGAACACCGACGTGATCCTGATGGACGAGGCGTTCTCGGCACTCGATCCGCTGATCCGCGCGGAGATGCAGGACCAGTTGCTGGAACTCCAGAAGACGCTCAAGAAGACCATCGTGTTCATCACGCACGATCTCGACGAAGCGCTGCGCATCGGCAACCAGATCGCGATCTTGCGCGACGGCCGCCTGATCCAGTGCGGCACGCCCGACGACATCCTGCATCGACCCGCCGACGACTACGTGCGCCGCTTCGTGGAGCGCCGCACCGACGTGACCCACTAAGCGCGGCGCATGCGGGCGCTCATAGGCCTGCTGGGCGGCTACACGATTCTCGTTTGCGGCAATAGCCTGCTCACCACGCTGATTTCGCTGCGCATGCTGGCTGCGCAGCACACTGCGCTTGGCGTCGGCCTTGTGCAGTCCTGCTATTACGTCGGCTTCATCGTGGGCGCGCTCGGCCTCGGCCCGCTCGTGGCGCGCATCGGGTCGCAACGCGCGTTCATCGGCTTCGGCGCCCTCGCGGCCCTCGCGGCGCTCGGCTACCTCTCCTTCGACTCGCCCGACATCTGGGCCGTGCTGCGGCTCGTGACGGGCTTCAGCATGGTCGGCGTGTTCACGTCGATCGAGAGCGGCGTCAACAGCGCCGTGCCGAACGGGCAGCGTGGGCGCGCGTTCGCGTTCTATCTCGTGCTCACCTATCTCGGCGTGAGCATCGGCCAGTTCCTGCTCGGCGTGAGCGCGCCCGGCAGCAACCTCGAACATGGGCTCGTGAATGGCCTCTTCGTGGTCAGCCTGATACCCGTGGCGCTGATCGGCGACTGGCAGCAAGTGGTACCGCCGCCCATCGCCGCCATGGCGAACGCCTCGCCGCTCGCCACGCCCAAGCGCCCCACGCTGCTGCTCGACGGCCTGCGCGAGCTGCACCGCGCGGCACCCCGAAGCGTTCCCGCCTGCATCGGCGCGGGGCTGCTTTCCAGCGCGTTCTATGCGCTCACGCCGGTCTATCTCGCTCGCATCGGCTTTCCGGCCGGCGACATTTCGCGTGTCATGGGCATCGTGCTGATCGGCGCGCTGCTCTCGCAGTGGCCCGTGGGCCGGCTGTCCGACCATCTCGGGCGGCGCGCGACGCTCGGCGCGGTCTCGCTCGTCGCCGCGCTCGCGGCGGCCGCTTTGATCGTGATGCGCGCGCCGTGGGTGGTGGACGCCCTGCTCTTTCTCTATGTCGCGCTCACCTTCACGCTCTATGGCGTGATCGTCTCCGATGTGAACGACCACGTCGATCAAGCCCGCCGCGTGCAGACGAGCGCCACGCTGCTGCTCGTCTTCTCGCTGGGCGGCGCGGCCGGGCCGACTATCGCGTCGATCTTCATGCGGTTCATCGGCCCCGGCGGGCTCTACGTCTTCGCACTTGCCGTCACGCTCGGCCTCGCGGCGCTCTCACGCTCGCGGCGCTGAATGGCGAACCGCCGGTGCGCCGGTACGCCTCGCGCGCCGGTATACTCCGTCGTTTTGGCGCCCCGTCATTTCGAGATGGCGCGAGCCCACGAGGAGACGACCTTGAAGCGAAAAATGCCGGCGCTGAACGCGCTGAAGGCATTCGAGGCGGCAGGCACGAGCGGCAGCTTCACCCGCGCCGCCGAGCAGCTGAACGTGACGCAGAGCGCCGTGAGCCGCCAGGTGCGCCAGCTCGAGGAGCAGCTTGGCGAAACCCTGCTCGAACGCCACCACCACCGGCTCGAACTGACCGACGCCGGCCGCACGCTCCTGCGCACCTTGCAGCAATCGTTCGACCGCATCGAGCTGACCGTGCGCACGATCCAGCAGAAGAGCGACCTGAACCGCCTGCGCGTGAACGCGCCGCCCACCTTTGCGAGCCGCTGGCTCGTGCCGCGCCTGACGAAACTGCACGCGCGGCATCCCACGCTCGAATTGAGCCTCACGACACACTTGCAGGACAGCCTCGCCGATTCCACCGCGCTCGATTGCGCGATCCGCTTCGGCGACGGCGAATGGGCGGGACTCGAAAGCTCGCTGCTGATGCACGAATCACACATTGCGGTCTGCGCGCCCGCGCTGCTCGCGAACGGCCCGCTCGACCTCACGAAGCAGACGCTGCTGCACGTGCTAGCCGGCGAAAATCAGCGCTATCTCACGTGGCGGCACTGGCTGGATGCCGCGCGTATCGAAGATGTGGACACCTCGGGCGGCTATGAATTCGATCTGCTCGATCATGCGATCCGGGCGGCGATAGAGGGGCTCGGCGTGACCATGGCCGACCGCAACATGATCGCGCGCGAGCTGGCCGAAGGGCGGCTCGCGCCGGTGCGCGACATCCACGTGGACGGCCGCCAGTCGTACTGGTTCGTGGTGCGGCCCGAACAGCAAGGTTCCAGGCCGCTCCAGCTGTTCCGGCAGTGGCTTCAGGAAGAGATTGCCGCGGCGCGCTGAACGTTGGCCGCCAGACGGCGTGCGGCAATGTCGTGCTCCGCATCTTCGATGATCATCTCCGCGCCCTTTTCCGCGACCATCATGGTGGCCGCGTTCGTATTACCGGACGTGATGTTCGGGAAAATGGACGCATCCACCACGCGCAAAGCCTCGATGCCGTGCACGCGCAAGCGTACGTCGACCACGGCCGTGCGCGGATCGGGTCCCATCGCGCAGCTGCCGCACAGGTGATAGATCGAACCGCTCTGCTCGCGGAAGAACTTGAGCATGCTGGCGTCGTCGGTCACTTCGCCGGCGGGAGTGACCTCTTCCACCGTGACTTCCTGCAGCGCCCGTGCCGTCATCAGCTTGCGCACGAGACGGCTACCCGCGATGGCCTCGTCGCGGTCCTTCTGCGTCGAGAGATAGTTGCCGCGGATCTTCGGCGCGTCTTCCAGATTCGCCGATGCGATCTCGATCGAGCCGCGGCTCGTGGGCCGGCATGGATTGAAGCAGACGAGAAAACCCGAATACGGCTCCGGCGTGAGCTGCGCGCGATTCGATTTAGGAATCCGATACGAAAGCGGATTGAAATACACCTGCATGTTCGGGTGTGCTTCGTTCGCACCAGTGCGGAAAAATCCGCCCGACTGATTCACGCTCATCGAGAACGGCCCCGTGCGCTTGAAGAGATACTGCAGGCCGAACTTGAGCTTGCTGGTCCAACTGCTGAACGCGTCGTTGAGCGTCTTCATGCGCGAGCGATAGTAAAAGCTCACGCACAGATGGTCCTGCAGGTTCTGCCCCACGGCCGGCAACTCGTGAACCACGTCGATGCCATACTTCGCGAGCAGCGCGCGCGGGCCCACGCCTGAGAGCTGAAGCAGCTTGGGCGAATCGACGGCGCCTGCCGCGACGATCACTTCGCGGTTCGCATGGAACGTGCGCTTCGCACCCTGCTGAACGATCTCCACACCCGTCGCGCGCCGGTTCCCGGTTTCCGCGTCGACATCGAACAACACGCGCGACGTGTGCGCATGAAGCTCGATCTTGAGATTCGGGCGATGCCCCGCGCGATGCAGATAAGCAAAGCTGCTCGACGCGCGCTGGCCATCGCGCGTGTTGACATCGTAGATACCCACGCCTTCGAGGCGCTCGCCGTTGAAGTCGTCGTTGCGCTCGTAGCCGAGCTGCGTGCAGCCTTCGATGAAGGTCTGGCAGATCGGATGCGCACCGTCCTTCATCGGCGTGATGCGTACCGGGCCGTTCGCGCCGTGCCACCTCGTGTCGCCGAGCGGATGCGATTCGAGCTTGCGGAAGTACGGCAGCACATCCTGGTACGACCAGCCCGGATTGCCCGCCGCGGCCCAGTCGTCGAAATCGCGCTGCGCGCCGCGCACATAGATCATCGCGTTGATCGAGCCCGAGCCGCCCTGCACCTTGCCGCGCGGCGCGTAGATCTGGCGCCCGGCCAGCTCGGCTTCCGGCTCGCTGTAATACATCCAGTTGTGCTTATCGTTGTAATACAGCTTGGCGAAGCCGATGGGGATCTTGAACCAGAACGAATCGTCGGAACCGCCCGCCTCTAGCAGCAGCACCGAATAGCGCCCCGAAGCCGAGAGCCGCTCGGCAAGAATGCAGCCCGCCGATCCGGCGCCGACGATGATGTAGTCGTAGTTCATCTCTGTGCTCCCACGGATCAGCCGCGTGCGGGCGAGGTGTCGCGCACGTCGGCCGGCTGGCTCGCCATCTGCAGATGCAGACGCTTGCCCGTGTACGGCGAGTGCGCGCGCACGACGTCCATGTCGAGTTCGACGCCCAGACCCGGCGCCTTCGACGGAATGATGTAGCCGTCTTCCCACTGGATCGGCTTCTTGAGGATCTGCGCGTGGAAGCCGTCCCACGTGCCGATGCTTTCCTGAATCAGGAAGTTCGGCGTGCAGGCCGCGATCTGGATGCTCGCCGCCGCGCCAATGGGCCCGTTGTAGAGGTGCGGCGCGATCTGGGCGTAATGCACTTCGGCAAGCGTGGCGATTTTCTTGGCCTCGAGCAGGCCGCCCACGCGCGCGACGTTCAGTTGCAGGATCGACGCCCCGCCCGCTTGCAGCAGCTTGTGGAACTCGTACTTGGTGGTGAGGCGCTCGCCGGTCGCAATCGGAATCGACGTGTGCTTCGCGACATTGGCGATGGCCTCTTCCTGTCCCGGCGGCACCGGCTCCTCGAACCAGAGCGGGTCGTACTTTTCGAGGCGCTGCGCCAGCCGGATGGCCGACGAAGGCACCATTTGCCCGTGGGTGCCGAACAGCAGGTCGGCCTTGTTGCCCACGGCTTCGCGCACCTTGCGGCAGAACGTTTCGCAACGGTCGAGCACTTCGAGCGAGAGTTGATGCCCCGAGTAGGCCGTGTACGGGCCCGCCGGATCGAACTTGACCGCAGTGAAACCCCGCTTCACGTTTTGCGCGGCGCATTCGGCGGCGAGATCGGGATCATCGTAATCGTATTCGCCCTTCGCGTTCTTCGGATAGAGATAGGTGTACGAACGAAGACGCTCGTTCACCATGCCGCCGAGCAGCTCGTACACCGGCTTGCCCGCCGCCTTGCCGACGATGTCCCAGCACGCCATTTCGAGGCCGCTCACGATGCCCATCATCGTGAGGTCGGGGCGCTGCGTGAAGCCGCTCGAATAGGTCTCGCGGAACAACCGTTCGACGTGGTGCGGATCGTGATCGAGCAGATAGCGCGTGAACACGTCCTCGATGGCGGGCACCATCACGTCGGGATGGAAGGTGGCGGCATAGATTTCACCGACACCCTCGATGCCGCAATCGGTCTGCAGCGTGACGAAGATCCAGTACATGCCGCCGAGGTGCGGAGGAGGCACCGCGACGACATGCGTTTGCATGGCGACGACTTTCATGGTTCAGGCAGATTCAGACAGTGTGGGAATGAGACATGCGCTTGAGCACGAGCGCGGCAATGCCGCCGAGCGCGCCGATAGCCGCGATGTAGGCGAAGTAGAACTGGTAACCGGGCAGGCCCGCGTAGTGCTCCGTGAAGTAGCCGTTCACGAGCGGCAGGAAAATGTCCGACGAATAGCCGACCAGCGACACGAGGCCGATCGCCAGCCCCGTGATGCGCATGGGGATCGCGCAGTAATCGAGCAGCGTCCAGTAGAGGCCGCGAATCGCGTAAGTCATGAGGCCGATGAACAGCACGACGGCGCCGAGCAGCGCCATGTTGCGCAGCGCCGGCAGCACGATCAGGCCCACCAGCCCCGCGACCGCGAGGAACATTGCCCAGATCAGCACGCGCAGATTCGAGAAGCGGTCGCCGAGAAAGCCGCCGCCGATGCCGCCGATCGGCCGCATCCAGAGCTTCGCCGTGGTCACCATGCCGGCCGCCACCACGCTCATATGCAGCTCGCCTTGCTGGAGATAGGCGGAGAAGCTGTAGGTGGCCCAAAAGATTTGATATCCGCAGAACACGACGGCCGCCATGAGCCAGAGTTGCGGAATCGACGCGAGCGTCTTGAGATCGCGCCAGAGCGAACCGTCTGCGTCCGCAGCGGCGGCATCGGCCGCATCGGCTGACTGACCGGCCGCGGCGCGCGTGGGCGCCGGGTCCTTGAAGAAGGTCATCACCGCGCCAAGCGCGATACACGTGAAGGAATACATATAAATCACGTGGCGCAGGCCAACCGCCTCGCCGCGCCCCGAACCCGTGGCGGCGGCGAACAGCGCGAGCGCCGCGGTCGCGAGCAGCGCTTCGACCAGCCCGCGCCCGCCGTCGAGCAGCCCGAAAAAGCGGCCCTGCTCGTTTGGCGCCGCGATCATGCGCACGCGCTTGAGCACCGAAGCCCAGAACGTGAGACCCGTTGTGAGGCCCCAGCAGCAGAAGATCACGAGCAGTACATTGAACGAAGGCGCCGTGGAATACCAGAGGCCCAGCGCGCCGGTGCCGATCAGCGAGAAGCAGATCAGGAGGCGCGGCGCGACGCGGTCGGCGAGCCAGCCGCTCGGCAGATAAGAGACAAAGAAGACGATGCCGAGCACCGAATAGAGGTAGCCCAGCTGCGTGTTGTCGATGTGCAGGACATCGAGCATCGTGGTCTGATAGACCTGACGCAGATAGAGCAGCGGATAGATTCCGCCGGCGGCAAGCACAAGCAGCAGCAACTGCACGTAGCGCTGCGGCGAGCCCGCGGTTGCGGGTGCGAACGATGAGATATCGGCGCGCGGCGAACCTGCCGGCGCAGTGGGCTTGGCGATGGACTTCTGCAAGACTGTCTCCATTTCGCAGACTCGCTGGCCTGGGCACCCGGCGCGGGGCCCTGGTTGGCGGTCTGCGTTTATTCAGGCGGGCGGTCGTTGCAGCGAACGCCCTTCAGTACAATTAATCAGGAAAGCGAATCATCAAAACGGCATGACGACGAGACGTGTCTGCGTGAATTCGAGCATGCCGTGCTTGCCGTCGTCGCCGCCGAGACCCGAGCGCTTCCAGCCGGCGTGAAAGCCCTGATACGGATCGGCGGGCGTGCGGTTCACGTAAAGTTCGCCCGCCTCGATCTCGTTCGCGACCAACATGGCCGAGCGATAGCGCTCCGTATAGAGCACCGAGGAAAGGCCGAACTGGTGATCGTTGGCCATGCGAAGCGCGTCGTCGAGCGTGTCGTAGGAGAGCACCGGCAGCACCGGCCCGAAGATCTCTTCCTGCACGATCTCCATGTCCTGGCGGCAGTGGCTCAGCAGCGTGGGCGGATAGAAGTGGCCCGCGCCTTCCGGCAGATAGCCACCCGTCTCGATCACGGCGCCTTCGGCCACGGCGCGCTCGACCATCGCGTGGACCGAGGCGCGTGCCTGCGCGTTGACGAGCGGCCCCATGCGAGCGGGGTCGACCGAGCGGTCGCCGAAGGTCACGGCGCTCATCTTCTCGCGCAGCAGCGCAACGAAGCGCGCATGCACGGACTCCTGCACGTAGACGCGCTCGATGGCCGTGCAGAGCTGGCCGCAATGGGTGGTCTTGGAGCGCACGATGGCCGTGGCCGCGGCTTCGAGATCGGCATCGGCCTCGATGATCGCCGGGGTCTTGCCGCCCAGCTCGAGCGAAGGCTTCGCGATGTTTTCCTTGCAGTACTCGAGCACCTTGCGGCCCGCCGCCACGCTGCCCGTGAGCGTGATCATGCCCACGCCCGGATGCGTGCATAGCACGGCGGCCGTGTCATGGTCCATCGCCAGCACGTTGAAGATGCCCGGCGGCAGGTCTGCATCCTGGGCGGCGCGCGCCACTTCGAACGCCGAGCACGGCGTGTTGTTGCTCGGACGCGCCACGACGGTGTTGCCCGTGATGAGCGCCGGCGCGATCTTGCGCAGCAGCGTGTAGATCGGGAAATTGAACGGAATCAGGCACGCGGCCACGCCGATGGGCTCGCGCATCAGGATCAGATTTTCGTTGGCGCTGTCGCTCGGGATCACCTCGCCCTCGATACGCCGCGCCCATTGCGCGTGGTAGCGCAGGATCTCGGCGGCGTAGTGGGCTTCGGAGGTGGCGTCGGCGACGCTCTTGCCGGACTCCGCGGCGAGTACCGCGCCGATGACCGGGGAGCGCGCGTCGATGGCGTCGGCGAAACGGGTCAGGATCGCACCGCGCTCGGCGGCGGGCAGACGGCGCCAGGCGCGCTGGGCATCCTTCGCGGCCTCGACGGCGCGGATCGCGTCGGCGGCGCTGGCCGCGCTCACGTGGCCGATCAGCTCGGCGCTCGCCGGGTTGTAGACGGCGATGCGCTGCGCGTCCGCTTCAAGAAACTGTCCGTTAATGAAGTTGTAATCTGATCGCATGGTGTGATGCCGATTCGTCGCCACGTCTGGGGATGGAGGCAGTATCCCGAGGTGGTGAAGGCATCACAAACGATTAATTGTCGAGGGGAGCATGCGGAAAACGCATGCTTGGCGAAAGGGCTGTCGGATGACGTAAGCGCAACGTGTAGTCCACGCTGTCTACCCAACAAAAAAGCGCCGCACGGCCATTCAAGCCGCACGGCGCCTTTCTCACATGCTGCACGCACCGCCCCGCCAGCGGTGCGTGCAAACCCCTTACTTGCCCAGCATCGGCAGCTTGAGCCCAGCCTCACGCGCCGTCTGCTGCGCGAGCTCGTAGCCGGCATCCGCGTGCCGCATCACGCCCGTCGCCGGATCGAAACAACGAAGGGCCGCGCAAGCGGGCCTTCGGCTATGCTATTCGAACCTAGAGTTGAAGGTCCCTCAGTCGACTACTAGTCCAGCGCGTTTCCTAACCGTTAGGCGGAAGTCCTCGACTAAGAAAGAATTTTTCTGGATCGTATATTGCCACAACCTTTTCCCCATCATCCTTGTAAATATCAAGCTCGGATATCAAACCCGCCTTTAGAAGAAGAATAAAATTAATATATGGTCCTGAGATCGCAGTGGTGTCGATGTCTTCTTGCTGCCCGGTTACCATAGGCCCGCTGACATTGGCATAGGGCACCGCGTCAAAAACATCAAATTCAAGAGAACCGTAATCGTCAATTCTTTTCACATGAGCAGACTCGACCTGCTTTATTAAATTTTCGTTACCATCCACCACCGAAATCAGCTTCAAGACGATACTTTTCTCTAATACGGTCATGGGCCTAAAATTTTTGTCCGACATAAAATCCACCTATTTGTAGAAATACGTACCAATGTTCACGTCACCGTTGGGTAACGGATACGCTCTATAGAGATAGTTATCAGTTTTGCCCCAAAACGGCCCACCAATATCTTGCAGCGGCAGCATACTTTGCAAAATCTCTGCGCGAGCAGCGACAGGATCAGAAACATGACGATCTCCATGCCCCCAAACAACTTCAGAGACAAGCACTACTGAGGTGTTTTTACTCGTATCAATCGGCGCATACTGAACCGGTTGCCCCGCAATGGACGGAGCCGCCGTCGAACTGCTGCTCGCGAAGTTCCCCGACGCCGACGCAATCATCCCGCTCGGATCCGTCAGGTTGACCGGATTGTTCTTTACGTACGCGTACAGGTTCAGATCGTCTGCGTACCCAACAGGATCCGTCCGCAGGAACCTCCCAAGGCCCTGCGAGTACATCCGCGCCTCGTAATAATTTAGCCCGAGCGGCGCCAGATACTGCTGCCCCGTATAGCATTTCCCGTAGAACCCAGGGACGTGTGCGGCGGCAACTAAATACGACCACTGCGCTCACGATAAGAAACACCCGATGAACTTCATCGAGTGTTTCCCCACGCAATGACGTCAATCTACACTATGACGTTTTATCTGTAACCATGCACGCTTTCGAATAACTCCATATGGTGACAACGACACTCCGCGCTGCGCCCTAACACCACCGTATTGGAGTTATTCGAATCAGTCACCGCCCAACTTTACGTACTCCACCTGAGGTCGCCGTTAGACAATAGACTGATATATCGGCCATCTACATCATTCAATGTCCATTGCACCCAGTCCGAATTGGACGTACGCACCGGAGTAGTGGTCAAACGTGCCCCCAGATCAAACTCGAAGGTGCACGAATTCGCTTCTTCGTCATAGCAAACTGATACTAAATATTGACCGCTCAGCGCATCAAAAGAAGCCTTCATATCAACGGGAGCGGTTTCTTGCGTAATGGTGATCTCCCACGTCCGCAATGTCCATATGCAGTCCTGAATCAAAAGACTCCATTGTCCGTACAGAATTGCACGTCGCCGACGCGTGCGAAGAATCTGCTCGAGCGGTGCGTCACGACTGACATTTAGCGGACCCAGTGTTTTGAGGCGTGGATCGCCAAACTCAATATAGAAACAACTACCATGAGTTTGTTGTACCCCCCAAGCGGTTTTGCCAATGAGCGCCTTGAAAATTTCTTCGATTTCGTTCACCGCCGCTCCTATTTATTAAACAACATCTTGGCTTCCTGCATGATTTCGTGATAACCCATCTGCTGGCCGCCAATCCATCGATGAAGCTCACTTGCCTGCTCGTCGGTCAACTTCAATGCCACTGCAACCGCCCTCGTTTGGGCATTCTGCTTAAGATGATCCCTAGGCATGCCTTGGCCACCGGCTACGAGGATCGGAGCACCAATCTCAAGCTCCGGCATGCTAATTGAAGTACCTTCGAGCTTTGTCCCACCCGTTGACGACTGAGCCGCAACATTCGCCGCAGCCGGCGACGACGTATTCGCGAAGCTCCCCGACTGGGACGCAATCATCCCGCCCGGATCCGTCAGATTGACCGGGTTGTTCTTTACGTACGCGTACAGGTTCAGATCATCCGCATACCCCACCGGATCCGTCTGCAAAAACCTCCCAAGGGTGG
>NZ_BAYD01000106.1 GCF_000685075.1 Paraburkholderia oxyphila NBRC 105797 | reverse complement strand
TACAAGTTAAGGCCAACGCCAGGAAGAACCCCACCAAAACTAAGGAATCACAATTTAAAAACACTCACCAGGCGTTCCTGGCACCGACGGCGCAGTCGCTCCACGCGCCGCGCTCATGCATGCCCGGGCGTAATCGTATAGCCCGCCTCACGCAAGCGCTGCAACAATGACTGCGGGCCGAAAAAGTGCCCCGCCCCCACCGCCACGAGGATCGGCCCCTTCCCGTAGAAATAACCATCCTTCGCCAAGGTCGCCGCAAAAATCTCGGTGCCGCGCACAAACAGATACTGACTGAAGTCGTAGTGCGCTGCGCTCTCGCCCGGAAAGCGCATCATGGCAAGCCGTTCGAGCGTTGCCACATCGCCGGCGGCCCACGCCGTCTGCAAGGCCTCGTAGGAGATCTCACCCGGCGATTTACCATGCAATCCGGCGCATACGCCTTGCAGGAAGGCATCCTGATCGTCCGAGGGCATATCATCGAAGAGCCGCATGGCCTGCTCCATCGTTTCCAGATAGATCAACGGAATCATCCCGCGCCGCGCGATCGTCTCCAAACGTTCGTCGATGCCGCGAAACACGAGCGGCGCGCTCGACTTCACGAAATGCAGCCGCGTCGCCCCGGCCTTGCGCTGCCAGCGCCATTGATGCAGTCGCACGGCCTCCACGGAGAATCCCGCGAGCCACGGCTTGGTCTGGAAGAACACATGGATATCGGCGCCGCTCTCGCGTGCGCAGCGCGCTAGCGATTCGGCCGTCATCGAACGCATGTGGTTCGAGAGATTGTCGCTCACGGGATAAAAGCCGATGCGCTTGATCGTTTGCGCGTCTTCAGGCGTGGGCTGCGTATGCGCCTCGAGCACGATCGCCTGCACGCGTTGCGCCAGCGCCGCCAATGCAGCGTCCACGCGCGGGTCGTCGCTCGCGAGTCCGTGGAGGGTCGGCAGCAGCAGCAAGGTGGGATGTCCCGGCGCACTCGCCGTCCAGACCGGAGGGCGGTAGTCAGGCGCGCTGGCCTGAACATGCGACTGAGCATGCGCCGCCGGATCGGTGGCAACCGGCGCCGTTTCAGACGCAGGCGCGTTCGTCACGCCGCTCGCGCTCGTCATCGTTGTCGCCGCCAGCAGGCCTGCGGCAGCGCACGTGCGCACGATGTGCCCAGGCCTCGCGGTACGCATTGCGCGGCGCAGCGTCTCGGACATGCTCTCAGCGCTTATCATTGTTCGACCCCGCTTCAGGGGAAGCCCCGCTCGTAGCTTACACCGCGTCGCGCCGCCCATCGGTACGCGAGCGCACATGCGAAGCGGCGCAATCGATCGACCGGCCCGAGGAGCGCCTATGGATCGTCTGCAAACCATGCAGATCTACGTGAACATCGTCGAGCGCGGCAGCTTCACGCAAGCCGCCGAGGCGCTTCAGCTGCATCGCCCCGCCGTCACCAAGGCCGTGCAGCAGCTCGAACAGGAGCTCGGCATCCGCCTCCTCAATCGCAGCACGCGGCGCGTGAGCGCCACCGTCGAAGGCGAGGCGTTCTATCGGCGCTGTGTGCAGTTGCTCGCCAATGTGAACGATACGTTCGCCTCGTTCGCGCAGTTCTCGGCGCCGCGAGCGCAGCCAAAGGGCCGCCTGCGCCTGAACCTGGCCACGGCGTTCGCCAAGTCCGTGATCATCCCCGCGCTGCCCGAGTTCCAGCAGCGCTATCCGCAAATCGAGCTCGTCGTTGGCGCGAGCGACCAGCCCGTCGACTTGATTGGCGAAGGCATCGACTGCGTCGTGCGCATCGGTGAGCTCAAGGACTCCAGCATGGTCGCGCGCAAGATCGGCATGGTGCCTATGGTGACCTGCGGATCGCCCGCGTATCTCGCGCGCCATGGCGTGCCGCGCACGCTCGACGACCTGCGCGCGCACAAGGCCGTGAACTTTCTCACCGGCCGCAATCGGCGCGTCATTGACTGGACTTTCCGCTCCGCCGGCGAGATCGTGACGCTCAAGCTCGACAGCAGCGTGCTCACCGACAATTCCGAGGCGCTGCTCGCGTGCGCGCTCGCGGGCTTCGGCCTCGTGCACGCGCTGCGCCCGGCGCTGCAGCCGCATATCGACGCGGGCCAGCTCGTGGAGGTGCTGCCCGGCATCGCCAGCGCGCCCAAGCCGATCTCCGTCATGTACCCGAATCGCGACCATCTGCCGGGCAAGGTGCGCGCGTTCGTCGACTGGATCTCGGAGTTCGTGGGACGGCGCTATCCGGCCTGAATCCGCCCGCGCGGCGACCTTCCGCAACAAAGTCAGCGCATTGTTATTGATCCAATAACAATGAGTAATCGCGCCGAGCGTTTATTCGCGGCGCGCGGCGGCCTACAGTAGTGCTCGTTCAAAGCCATTTATTTGATCGATCGCGGGCTGCGGCGGATTTGCATCGCTCGCGCCGATCGACTTCACAAGGAGTCCGATATGTCCAGAGTCGTTCGTTTTCATCGCATCGGCGGCCCCGAAGCCCTGCAGATCGACGACGTCGACGTGCCCGCGCCCAAAGCCGGCGAAGTGCAGATCCGCGTCAAGGCCATCGGCCTGAATCGCGCCGAAGTGATGTACCGCAGCGGCGCATACACGTATGCGCCGCGTTTTCCGGCGATCCTCGGCTATGAGGGCTCGGGCGTGGTCGAGGCCGTGGGCAGCGGTGTAAGCGGCTTCGCGGTGGGCGATGCGGTGAGCGTCGTGCCCGCCTTCTCGTTCCTCGACTACGGCATGTATGGCGAGCGGGTGAACGCCCCTGCGCATGCCGTGGTGAAGAACCCCGCCGGCCTCTCGTTCGAGCAGGCCGCCGCCACGTGGATGATGTACACCACCGCGTGGGGCGCGCTGATCGAGCTGGGCGGACTGCAACGGGGCGACGCGGTGCTGGTGGGGGCGGCGTCGAGCAGTGTAGGTCTCGCCGCGATCCAGATCGCCAACAGCGTGGGCGCCGTGCCCATCGCGCTCACGCGCAGCGAAAAGAAGCGCGAGGCCCTGTTGCAGGCGGGCGCGAAACACGTGATCGCGGGTGGCGGTCTGGAGTTGACGAAGCAGGTGCTCGAGGCAACCGGCGGCAAGGGCGCGCGCATTGCGTTCGCCCCGGTGGGCGGCCCCGAAGCGGCGCATCAGTTGCGCGCGCTCGCGCAGCAAGGGATGTTCTTCCAGTACGGCGCGCTCGACACGCGCGACTTGAGCGTGCCCGTGATGGATCTGCTCGCCCGCCATCTCATCGTGCGCGGCTACGAGCTCTTCGAAATCACGAAGGATGCCGCGCGCCTCGAACGCGCCAGGCGCTTCATTACCGAAGGCCTCGCCTCGGGTGCGCTGAAGCCCACGATCGATCGCACGTTCCCGTTCGAGCGCATCGCCGACGCGCATCGCCACATGGAAGCGGGCGACCAGGTCGGCAAGATCGTGGTCACTGTCTGATTGGCGCGCGCTGCTTCAGCCCTTCACGGCGCGCGCCTTCGCGAGCACGTCGAGATTGCCCTCGCCGAAGCCATGATGGCCGCTGCGCTGCACCACTTCGAAGAAGATCTCGCCGGGGCGGCGCTTCACGAAGGTCTGGAAAAACAGGCGCGGAACGCCATCCGCGCCAATCTCGCCGTCGATCAGCACATGGCGCTGGCGCAGCGCGTCCAGGTCGACGCCATGGCCCGGCAGGCGCGCGTCGACCGAATCGTAATAGGCGGCGGGCGGCTCGACGAATTCAACGCCATTGGCTTTCAACGCGTCGATGCAAGGCACGATGTCGTCGGTCGCGAGCGCGATGTGCTGCACGCCCTCGCCCGGGTGATCGGGCAGATAGTCGTGCATGAGCTCGGTGCGGTGCGTGCCCTCCTCGTAGACGGGAATGCGGATCTCGCCGTCGGGCGACACCATCACGCGCGATTCCTGCGCCACGTGCCAGTTCGCGTTGATCTCGTGGATCTCGCGGAAATGCAGCAGGTCACGATAGAAGTCGAGCCATTCGCCGATGCGTCCCGCGCCCACCGTCTGCGTGAGGTGATCGACGCGCTCGAGGCCGGTGCCGGCGTGCTCTAGATCGGCCTGCGCCGTGGCGACGTCGATGGGCCGAAAGTCGATATCGAAGATCGAGATGTCACCCACGCCGCCGCGCTGGCCGCCCCGCCCGCGCCAGCGGTCGACGAAGTAAATGTGCGAATCGCCAATGCCCTGAATGGCCGGAATCCTGAGCTCGCCGGTGCCCACGCGCTCGCCTTCGAACGCCCACGCGCCCAGCCGCAACGCGTGCTCGAAGGCGCGCCGCGCATTCTCCACCCGCACGCCGATCGCGCAGATGCCCATGCCGTATTCCTCGGCGTAGCGCGCGGCGAACGAGTCGGGCTCGGCATTGACGAGGAAATTCATCTGGCCCTGACGATAGAGCGTGACGTTCTTGCTCACATGGCGCGCGATGGCCTTGAAACCCAGTTGAGCGAGCTGCGCCTCGAGCGCCGCGGGCTCGGGCGCTGCGAATTCGACGAACTCGAGACCGGCCATGCCGAGCGGATTGGCCGGATCCGGCGCGGCGGAACGGGAGTTGGACGACATGCGGAAAGCTCCTGAGACGGACGGAAAAGACTGCGTGCCAATTTTAACCAAATCGTACATAACGCCCAAGGCGGAGGTCTGGCAACGCCCCTCGCCGGCCTTGGTGCTAACCCGCGAAACGTTCGATAATCGCACCATTGTGGGCGATTATCGCGCAGCGCGTGCGCCCGGCGCATTGCCCCGGCGCGCACACGGTCCTATGCTCCGTTTCACCGTCGCGGCACACCAGGCAAGCGGCTTTGCATGAGACCAGCGCAAGGAGACACCTCATGACCCCCACTCTCGACACCACGCGCGCGGCCGAACCGGCCAGCGCCAGCCGCTCGCGCAGCCAGGCGAGGAAGGCCGCGCTCGGCAGCTTTGTTGGCGCCGTCGTCGACTGGTACGACTTTCTGCTCTATGGCATTGTCGCCGCCCTCGTCTTCAACGCGGAATTTTTCCCGAACATCAGCCGCAACATGGGCACGCTCGCGGCCTTCGCCACCTTCGGCGTGGGCTTCCTGTTCCGGCCGCTCGGCGGCGTGGTGTTCGGCCATTACGGCGACCGCCTCGGGCGCAAGCGCATGCTCGTGCTCACCGTCATGATGATGGGCCTGTCCACGGTTGCGATCGGGTTCTTGCCCACCTTCGCCTCGATCGGCTGGTGGGCGCCGGTGCTGCTTGTACTGTTCCGCGCGACCCAGGGCTTCGCCGTGGGCGGCGAATGGGGCGGCGCGGCGCTGATGGCCGTGGAAAGCGCGCCCGCCGGCAAGAAAGCGTTCTACAGCAGCGGCGTGCAAGTGGGCTACGGCGTGGGCCTCGTGCTCGCGACAGGCATTGTCGCGCTCCTGAGCCACCTGCTCGGCGAGGCGGCGTTCCGCTCGTGGGGCTGGCGCCTGCCCTTCGTCTTCAGCGTGGTGCTGGTGCTCGTGGGCCTGTGGGTGCGCTCGAGCATGGACGAGTCGCGCGAATTCGTCGAGAAAGTCGAGCACGGCCATCGCAAGC
>NZ_BAYD01000107.1 GCF_000685075.1 Paraburkholderia oxyphila NBRC 105797 | reverse complement strand
AGGTGCCGCCCCGCACAGGGGCAACGCCTGCGGCCCGCCGCGAAAACAAGTTAAGGCCAACGCCATAGCCAATGCCAACGCCATTACCAACGCCAATCATTCCCCCACGGACATAGCGCGTCACAATTGTGCGATCCTACCGCTGGTGCCCAGAGTTTGCTATCAATCGCCAATTGATCCTCACCCGCACACGGATGTTCGAAGACGTCTGGACGCGAAATCGCACCGCCAGGTCTGGCGCGGCCTCATATTGCGGAGAATATCGACAAATGACCAGGACCTTGTCATCACCCCAGCGGGCCGCGTGCGAGTGCGGCGCTTGCCACTTCGAGGTTAGTGCAGCGCCTGCCGCTCGCTTCATCTGCCATTGCAGAATTTGCCAGGCCTTCACCGGCAGACCGTTCTCCGACGTGACCATCATGCGCGCCAAAAACGTCTCAATGAAGGACGACGAAAACATTGCGTTCAGAAAATACCGGCTTCCTCCGAACATCCGTCGAGGGCTTTGCAAACGTTGCGGCAAGCCGGCCATCGAACTGGGCGGTTTCGGACCGTTGAGCATCGCGTTCATTCCGACGCCAAACTTTGCTCATGCGGAATTGCTTCCATCTGTGGCGTTGCACATGTTCTATGACCGCAGATGTGCCGACGCAACGGACACACTGCCCAAGTACAGTGGCTATCTCCCTAGCCAGTTGGCTCTTAGCAAGCTCCTGATGGAGCTCTTTTAGCCGTAGCAAAGGCAATAAACCTCCGGCCATAGCCCTGCGATAGCGGAATCCCGATGACTGATCCAGTCGGCCGATGCTCACGCCAACGGCGGCTAGAGCCGAACTACTGCGGATGCGTAACCCAATGACCGACCTGAGCCAATTTCTCGCAGCAACGACAGCCAGCGGCAAAATTCCCGGCGTGGCGCTGGCCACGCTGCGCGCCGGAACAAAAGGCTTCGAATACTACTCCGGCATCCGTGGCGCGCACGACCGCTCCTCTGTCGACGCCGCGACTGTCTTTGAGGCTGCATCTCTCACCAAGCCGGTCGTGGCCTTTATCGCGCTTCAGCTCGCCGAAGAGGGGCTGCTCGACCTGCAACGCCCCCTGTTCGACATCTGTGGCGACTATGTACCGGGCGACGCGGCCTCGCGCCGGATAACGGCCTTTCATGTTCTGACACATACGAGCGGTCTGCCGAACATCGTCCGCGAGGAAGCACCGCTACGCACGTACTTCACCCCCGGCGAGCGATTCAGCTACGGCAGCAGCGCGTTCGCATGGCTTCAGCGCGCCATCGAGACCGTTGGCGCCCGCTCGCTGGAAACGTTGGCGCGAGCACGCGTATTCGAGCCCTTGGGCATGCTGCACTCGAGCCTCGAGTGGCAGGAGCGCTTCGCAGGCAACCATGCCCAGGGGCACGAATGGGAAGGCCAACCGGTGCCCAAGCGCCGCGTAGCAACGGCACTGGCCTCCTGGTCGCTTTTGACGACGGCGTCCGACTATATGAGCTTCGTTCAGCACGTCCTGGCTAGCCGGGGCCTCGCGGCGGAGAGCTATCGTCACTGGTTTGCGCCGCACGTCAATACCCGGCAAGGCGACGACGCCGAAGACCTCCACGGCCGGAATCCGCCTGATCCCAATGTCGCCTGGGGATTGGGTTGGGGACTCGAACCCGCCCAGAGTTGTTTCTTCCATTGGGGAAATAGTCCGGGGTTCCGGGCGCTCGTGCTGGCGAATCGCGTGACGCAAGACGCGGTCGTCTGGTTCGCGAATTCGGCGCGGGGACTGAGACTGGTGCACACAGTGATGCCGGAAGCGGTTCCCGGAGCACATCCCGCCATCGAATGGCTTCGGATTGGCCGTTTGTGACGCATCAACTCGCCGACGGCTTTTCGGCCCCCGGCGCCTTCACAGGAACGTCGTCGGCGGCGTCCGCCAGCCACTCCGTTTCGACAGGCTCGATGGTAGCGGCGAGACCCGTCGCAGGCCCGGCATGGCGTTCGAACAAGGCTTTGAGCTCTGGGCGCAGTCCATCGCCGTGTTGGGCAGCGAGCGCGTGAAGCGAGAGAAACGGCAACATGATCGAACTCCAGTCAATAAAGGACCGGCGAGACCTCAGCCGATAATCGAATTGGCGACCCCGCGACCGCAAGAGACAGGTGATCCGGGCGCGCCATCGCTCGCCCGATCACCTCGTCTACTGTGCGATTACGTGGACACGGTATGGCGGCGGCTCGGCGCAGGCGCTCCGATTCTTGCTGTCCGATTGCCGGAATCCACAGCAATCGGACAGCAAGAACCGGGAAGCCGCCGACTACGTGCGCCCATATCGTTCAGGCAGAGGGAAGCGATCGAGTTGCCCTCTCCCACCTTCAGTCAACGAGGAATACACCATGTCCAAGGAAGATGACAACAAGGCCTTCGTGGGCCGCTGGTTCACCAATTTCTGGGGCGAGACATGCAATCTCGACATCGTCGATGAACTTGCCGCGCCCGACATGCTGCTTCAATACTCGCTGCACGAACCGCGACGCGGCCGCGAGGACATCAAGGCGTTCATGACCGATTTCCGCGCAGCGTTCCCGGACCTCAACTTCTGGGGCGCCGCCGATCTCATTGCCGAGGGAGACTATGTAGTCGGCCGCTGGGAGGGTGGCGGCACCCATACCGGTCCGGCATTCAGCGATTTCCTCATGGGCTCGTTGCCTGCGGCGACTGGCCGGAAAATGCACTTTACCGGCACGACGGTGCTTCGGCTCAAGGATGGCAAGATCGTCGAAGAGATCGGGCTCGACGACGGCGTGACCGCACTGCGCCAACTTGGGCTCATCGGCGCGATCAGCGCGGTGTGATCGAAGGCGCGGCGCTTGCGCGATCGTCGAGCCAGCATGCGCATATCCAACAGCAGCACAGCGACAGGCCGGGCACGCCCCGGCCTGTTTCATGGGCAAGGCACCGATCGAGCCGTTGAGGCATGATCGGTCGCAACGCTTCTAACGCCTGGTTTTCCGATCCCACGGCGGATCATCGCCAAACGCTTCAGTCAGGTAATCGACGAACCGGCGCACTTTGAGCGGTATGCGCCGCGCGCTCGGATAGACGGCCTGAATCACCAACTCGGTGGCGCTGTAGCCCGGCAGCAGCGCCACAAGCGCGCCGCGCCGCAGGTGCTCTCCAAACACGAAGGTCGGGCCATACGCGATGCCGGCTCCCGCAAGCGCGGAGGCAAGCAGCATCTGCGTATTGTTGGCCGCCATCCGGCAAGGTCCGTCGATGACGTGCGCGCGCTTTCTGGCATCGAACAAGGTCCAGTCGCCGGTCGAGACAGCCTCGCTGAAAGCAAGGCGCGGAGCACGCTGCAAGTCGCCAGGCTTGCGCGGGGTTCCGTGCCGCTCGAGATACGCGGGCGACGCGCACACCACCATTCGACACGGCGCGAGCCGGCGCGTAACGAGCGCGGGATCGTCCAGCCGTCCAATCCGAATGGCAACGTCCACACCCGCTTCGAGGAGGTCGACATAGCGGTCCTCGAGAAGCACCTCCACGTTCACGTGCGGGTGGTCCTCGAGATAGCGTGCAACGACCGCGCCCAGATGCATTGCCCCAAACGTGACGGGCGCCGCCACGCGCAGCACGCCGCGCGCCGTCACCTGGGTATCGCCCGCTTCCCGGTTCGCTTCGTCGTACGCTTCGAGAATCTGCTTGCAGCGCGCGTAGTACGTCTGGCCCGCATCGGTCAAACTCAGGCGCCGCGTGGTTCTCTGGAGCAGCCGCGCATTCAGCTGGGACTCGATCGCACTCACGTGCTTTCCGGCCATCGCAGCCGATAGCCCGAAGCGTCGCGCCGCCGCGGCGAAGCTGCCCTCCTCCACCGCTGCGACGAACACGCCGAGACTGGTCAGTCGGTCCATGGCCCCTCCGATTCGATCACTGCATTATCGACTGTCGCCACCAGTCAGGCAATTATCAAACACCGTATCCGGATCTACCATGGCCTGACTTCACAATGAATCGGAGCAACCCGATGGACATCGAAACGAATGGCACGCGGATCCACGTAACGCAGCGCGGCACCGGAGAACTGGCGCTGGTGTTCTTGCACTATTACGGCGGCTCGTCGCGCACGTGGGATGCAGTAGCCAATCAGTTATCCGAACGTTATCGGATCGTCGCCCCCGATCATCGCGGCTGGGGCGAATCCGAAGCGCCCGCCGACGGCTATCGTATCGCCGACCTCGCTGCCGACGCCGAGGGTGTCATCGCGGCGCTAGGTCTTCAACGCTATGTGCTCGTCGGTCATTCGATGGGCGGCAAGGTCGCGCAACTGATCGCCTCGCGGCGGCCGAGCGGGCTCGAAGGCCTTGTGCTGGTTGCGCCGTCCCCCCCATCGCCGATGCTGCTTTCCGACGAGCAACGCGCGACATTGAACGGCGCGTATCAATCGCGAGAGGCGGTCGAATTCGTCATCGACCATGTCCTCACTGCAAAACCGCTTGACGCCGCCTGCCGCGAGCAAATCATCGAGGACAGCCTGAGAGCGGCGCCCCAGGCCAAGGCGGCGTGGCCAAACGTGGCCATGCGCGAAGACATCACCGCGGCGGCCGCGTCGATCGCTGCGCCCACCATCGTCATCTCCGGCGAGCTTGACCAGGTGGATCGCGTCGCCACGCTGGAGGCCGAGTTGCTGCCCCGCATTCCGCACGCGGCCATGCATATCCTGCCCGGCGTTGGACACCTGTCGCCGCTCGAAGCACCGGCGGAGGTGGCGCGGATCATTGGGAGATTCGCCGCTGCGCTCGAGGACAAGTCCGTCGTGTGCAGCACGCCCGAGCGGGTTCCGGTGGCTTTCGACGCCGTGCTGAACGCCGGCGATCTCGACGCATTGCTCGGTCTCTTCAGCAATCAGGCCACGATGCGGATGACCGACGGCCAGGTGTTGGAGCAACGGCCGGCCGAATTGCGCAGCGCCCTGGCGCAACTGCTGACGCTGCGCCCGCAAATCCGCAATACCGTGCGTCGTGTGCTGACGAGCGGCAACCTGGCGCTGGTCCTGCTCGACTGGACCCTGACCGTGACGCTACCGGACGGCCAGCAAGACGAACAATGCGGGACCGCCACGCAGGTCATGGAAAAGGGCCGCGATGGTGCGTGGCGGCTGCGCATCTCGAATCCGCTTGGGCTGAACTGAACGCTGGCAGCCACGGCACCCTGCCCCTCATAGATCGGTCAGAGTACGACGACCATCTTTCCGCCAGCTTCGTTGGCTTCCATCACGCGATGCGCTTCGCGGATTTCATCGAAACGGAACACACGGGACGGCTTTGCCTTGAGACGGCCAGCGGCAACGTCTTCGGCGATCTTTTGAAGCGGCACGTCGGAAAGCGGAAAACCGGGCGTGCCAAACACGAAGCTGGCGAAGAACGTCAGGTCAACGCCGCTCGGCATTTGCGCCAGCGGGTTGAAATCGGCTATCGGCGCGAGGCCGCCGAGCCAGCCCGCAAGGCAAGCCCGGCCGCCGCGCCGCAGCATGGCAAGCGAGTCGAGAATCGTGCTATTGCCGACGAGGTCCAACACCGCATCGATGCGCTTTGCTTCGGCGATGCGCTTCGAGAGATCGGGGCCTTCGATCTCGGCGCGCGAGGCGCCGAGACCTTCAAGCATCGCAAAGCGCGCCGGACTGCGTGTCGTCGCGATGACCTTTGCGCCGGCGTTCACAGCGAGGTTGACTGACGCCTGCCCGAACGACGACGTCGCGCCGCGGATCACCAGCGTTTGCCCTTTTTCGATCGCGAGATTGCGAAACAGGCACGTCCACGCGGTCGCATAGGTTTCCGGAATCGCCGCGATATCGGCCCACGGCAAGTCGGACTCGATCAGCGCCACGTTCGCCACGGGGGCACGTGTGTATTGCGCATAGCTGCCGTTGATGGTCCGTCCGAGGCCACCCATCAACGCAACGACATTTGCGCCCACGGGGAATTCGCCGCCAGGACACGCCTTCACCACGCCCACGCATTCGATGCCGCTGACCTTCGCGGCTTCGGCCCACTCGCCGCGCCGCATGTGCAACTCAGCATGGTTGAGGCCAAACGCCTTGATTTCGATGACCACATGACCTTCCAGTGGCTCGGGTTCCGGCAGTTCCGTATAGACGAGGCTATCGAGGCCGCCGAACTTTTCGAGCACGATTGCACGCATGACGATTCTCCTGATGTTTGATGGCACTGCGGACGATGCTGACAACGCGCCGTGTGTTTCCAGCGCGAAATCCCGTGTTGGCCTGTCCGGTGCTCCGAAGCCAGGCAGATCCGGCGGGGGTCCATATCGTAATCTCTATGGTTTTATTTTGACGGTTACTTATGGTTTACGTACTTATTAAATGTGCTTTTAATAGTTACCGTGCGGACATCCTTACCAAGGTGGCGGCTGACCAGAATCGGCTCAAGGAGCGGGAGCACGGCTGACACGATGGCGGCAGCGGCAGCAAACCGGCTGCGCTGCTGATTTTCACTCAGGAGGCCTATATGGATCACATCAAGGCGATTGCGTTCGATCTCTACGGCACGCTGTTCGACGTGCATTCGGTTGTCGCCCGGTGCGACGAGCATTTCCCGGGACGCGGGCGTGAAATCAGCAACCTGTGGAGACAGAAGCAGCTCGAATACACGTGGCTGCGCAGCCTGATGAACCGTTACGCGGACTGGGAAGTGCGCGGTCTTGACGAATTGCTGCGGCTATTCGATGTGAGCGGCACGGCGCCAGGGCAACGCTGAACGCTGCCGGAGGAACGGGCCAGTTTCGGACCTCGACGTTTGCCGATAGAACTGTGGCCGAAACGGGTCGAGAAGACTTATCGGCAACCCGCACTCCCTACGCCAAACGCAGCCCCCACAACACATCCAGCACGTGTTGCGTGGAACGCTCGACATACCCCGCACGATGTGCAATGCCGAGCCGACGCCACAACGCCGGGCGCAGCGCTCGCATGACAATGCGCTTGTCGGGCAATGGCGTGGTGGCCTCATGGGGCAACAGCGCCGCGCCGTAACCGGCAGCGACCAGACTCTTGATCGCGTCGTTGTAGTTGAGCTGAATGCGCGGCACGGGATGGTGGCCCGCGGCTGCGAACCACTCCGCGGTCAAACGCGAGAGCCGCGTGGTCGCGTCATTGAGAATGAGCGGTTGCGCGGCGAGCCATTCAGGCGTGACGCGCGCCGGGCACCGCCAATGCGCCGGCACAAAGGCCATCACGGGGTCGCGGCGCCAGGGTTTGATCACGAGTCCGGCCACCGGGGGCTGAGGCAGCGCGACCAGCCCGACATCGAGTGTTCCATCCGCCAGCCGGGACAGCGTCTCATGTGAAGTGAGCACTGCAATCTGAATGTCGATACCGGGATGGTGCTGGCGCAGCACCTCGAGCGCTTGCGGCAACAGGTGCGCGATCGCGCCCGTCGAAGCACCGAGCCGCGCGCGCCCTTCGAGCCCCTGCACCTGGCGTTCGATATCGTCCAGCGCCTGCTCCGCATCGGCCAGCAACCGGCGTGCGCGCTCCACCAGCACCTCGCCGATTGCCGACGGCCTGACATGTCCGCGCTTGCGTGACAGCAGCGGCGCCCCAATGCGGTCTTCGAGCTCGGCAATATGGAGGCTGACCGTTGGCGGCGCCAGGTGCAATGCACGCGCCGCCTCGGCAAATGAGCCGCGGTCGGCAATCGCGACCAGCGTGCGCAAGCGGTCCAGGCTGATCTCTCGCATGTCGGCGTCCAGATTCAGAAAAACTGAATGTTCACGTTATGAAATTCAACTTTCCCTATTCTAGCCGCCCATGGAACATAGGGGCTCGTTCTTCCTGTTACGGCCCATCATCCGCGGAGTATTCACGCATGAGCTCTCCCGTTGTTTTCATCGACGGCGACCAAGGCACCACCGGGTTGCAAATCCACGAACGGCTGCGCAACCGGACCGACCTCAGACTGTTCACGCTTGCCCCGGCGGAACGCAAGGATCCGCAGCGCCGCGCCGAGGCCATCAACGCCTGCGACATCGCGATCCTCTGTTTGCCCGACGCTGCCGCGCGCGAGGCCGTGGGCGCCATTGTCAATCCTGCGGTCCGCGTCATCGACGCAAGCTCCGCCCACCGCACCCAGCCGGACTGGACATACGGCTTCGCGGAAATGACGCCGGGACAGGCCGAGCGCATTGCGAACGCACGTCGGGTCACCAATCCCGGTTGCTATCCGACTGGTGCAATTGGCTTGCTGCGTCCCCTGTTGCAGGCTGGGCTGATACCGGACACCTACCCTGTCAGCATTCATGCCGTGTCCGGCTATTCCGGGCGCGGGCGTGCCGGCGTGGAGGAACATGAGGGGCCGGGTGCCTCCAACGCGCCGGCCTACCAGGTCTATGGGCTGGAACTCGCGCACAAGCACCCCCCGGAAATCCAGCAGCACGCCGGGCTCGCGCAGCGTCCCCTCTTCGTGCCTGCGTATGGTGCGTTCCGCCAGGGCATCGTGTTGACGGTGCCGCTGGATTTGCGGCTGCTGGCACCCGGCGTGGATGGCGCCACGCTGCACGCATGCCTCGCACGCCACTATGCCGGGGCGGCACACGTCAGTGTGTTGCCGCTGGACGAATCGCGCGCCTTGAAGCATCTGGATCCGCAAGCGCTGAATGGGACGAACGACATGCGCTTGAGTGTATTTCCCAACATGGAACACGGGCACGTCCTGCTTTCCGCGGTGTTCGACAATCTTGGCAAAGGCGCATCCGGCGCCGCGGTTCAGAACCTGAACCTGATGCTCACTCAGCAGTAGTGGCTGACGGCCCGCGCTAACTTTGGACTCTGGTGTCCAGCGCAACCTGGATGCCTGTAGTTGAAAGCGCGCGCTCTAGCGAGCGTGCGCCTCCCGGACGCACACGTCACCTTTGCTTTTGGCGATCGCGGCGCTCTCTGCGGCATAGTCCTCGGAGAAGGCCCGCTGCGCGAAGCACGGCGCCGATGTCTCGAGCAGCGCATCGACCTTCTCGGCCTGTTTATCGTGTATCCATGGCCGGCGTGCGAGCGTGCGGTCGTTGAGCCAGTAGGGACTCCAGTCGCGGGTCGTCTCGATGATCTCGCGCGCGAATTCCGGCCCGTACTCGAGCCCGCCTTCAATGACGACGTCGATATACGACTCGACGAGCGGAAACTTCGCGTCCGGCCCCGGCAGCCCCTCGCCCGGCGCTTCGCCTTCGGCCTTCGGCACGTAGACCCAGACAGTCCCCTGCGCCGGCAGCGCTTGCCATGACACGGCCTCGATGAGCGCGCGCGGCACCTCGACGCGCACGTAGCCCTTCTCGCGCTCGTCGAACGCGGACATGTCGTTGCCGGCAACGGGATAGATCACGCCGTTGATCGTCATCGGCGCCTCGCCCTTGAGCGGACGCCGCAGGCCGAGTGCCGTGAACTCCGAGGGCGCGCGCTCGTTCCAGCTGCGCACATAGCCGAACGCCGCCGAGACGCGCACCGGAATCGCCGCAACCGTCTTGCCCACCGTGGCGTCACGCGAGCGCGTGTTGATGAGCGAGCCGTAGCCGAAGATGAACTGCGTGGGCTGATTGGGAAGACGCGCTCCCCAGAAGTCGGTGGTCTGCGCGTACGCCGCCGAACCAGCGAGCGCCAGCGCCACAACGCATGCGCGAAGGCGGGCGCTCACCCATGTATGTAGCCCACGTGTCATTTGAACCCAACATTCCAGAACTGGGTCGGACCAAACGGATCGATCTTGAACCCCGTGACGGTCTTGCGCATCGGCTGATAAACGGTCGAATGCGCGATAGGCGTAAATGGCACCTGCTGCTTGAAGATCTCCTGCGCCTGCATATAGTCTTCGGTACGAGCCGCCACGTCGGTGGTGGCACGGGCTTTCTGGATCAGATCCTCGAACGGCTGATAGCACCACTTGGAAAAGTTGCTGCCGTTCACCGACGCGCAGCCGAGCAGTACGCCTAGCCAGTTATCCGGATCGCCATTGTCTCCGGTCCAGCCGATCAGTATCGCGTCGTGCTCGCCTGCATGCGCACGCTTGATGTATTCGCCCCATTCGTAGGTGACGATTTTGGCGTGCACGCCGATCTTTTCCCAATCGGCCTGGATCATCTCCGCCATCAGCCGCGCATTCGGGTTGTAAGGGCGTTGCACAGGCATGGCCCACAAGCTGAGATCAAAGCCATTAGGAAATCCCGCCTTCGCGAGCATCTCCTTCGCCTTGCCCGGATCATAAGGCGCATCCTTGAGCCCTTTGTTGTAGGACCACTGAGTGGGCGGCATCGGGTTGGTCGCCAACTGTCCTGCGCCCTCATAAACCGAAGCGATAATGGCCTTCTTGTTGATTGCCATATCGAGCGCCTGTCGAACCTCGACCTTGTCGAGCGGCTTGTGCGTCGTGTTGTACCCCAGCAAGCCAAGATTGAAGCCGACCTGGTGAAGCACCTGTATCTGTGGATCGCGCTCCAGTGAGGCAATGGCTTGTGGACGCGGATAGGTCATGACCTGGCACTCGTCTTTCATGAGCTTTTGCTCGCGCACGGCAGCGTCCGGCGTGATCGAAAAGATCAGCTTGCTCACCCGCACGACACCCGGCTTCCAGTAGTCAGCATTGCCGTCGAAGCGAATCGTCGCGTCCTTCGTATAGCTGACAAAGATGAAAGGACCCGTGCCAACCGGGTAGAGATTGATGTCGGACGCCTTGCCGGCTTTCATCAACTGATCGACATATTCGGCCGAGAGGATGGACGCGAATGGCATGGCCAGTTCCGAGAGGAATGGCGCGTTCACCGTCTTCATCGTAAAGCGCACGGTGTAGGGATCGAGCGCTTCGATCTTCGCGATGCTCTTGTCGAGTCCCATGTCCTTGAAATACGGAAACTGGACCGGGTATGCATTGCGAAACGCATTGTTCGGATCGAACATGCGATTGAAGGTCAGCAGAACGTCATCGGCATTGAAGTCGCGCGTGGGCCTGAAGAACGACGTCGTATGGAACTTGACGCCGTGGCGCAGGTGAAACGTATAGGTCAGGCCGTCCGGTGAAATCTCCCACGATTCCGCAAGACCCGGCTCGACTTTTGTGCCGCCATGCTCGAATTCGACGAGGCGGTTGTAGACGGTGTACGACGCAGCCGAGAATTCGAGGCCGGTCGTGTATTGTGCCGAGTCGAAGCCCGCCGGGCTGCCTTCCGAACAGAACACGAGCGTCTTGTCCGGCAATACGGCAGCAGACGATGGCACGCTCCAGATCGTTCCGGCAATCCCGAAAGCAAACACAAGCGACGCGAGGCGACCAGGACAAAGCCAGCGGAAGGATGACATGCGCACTCTCCCATACATTTTTAATTAAAAACGGGGCTCACTCACTGCATCCACCCACAGTAGCTTAGTCAAAATCCACCGACACGCAGCGGCGATCATGCGGCCGGGGCGCAGCGACTGCCGGAGAGCCGGCCAGGTCCCGAAATAAAACGGCCGTTGGCATGGCGGCTTGAAGCGCTTCGCCCAGACCGGAATATTGGGGTGCTTGCTGATAAGGTGTGCGCTCCCGTCGTCTTCGGGCACCGCGGAATAAAGGGCGCATGCCGAACGTTTTGTCTATGTCCGCAGTCCGTCATGAGACGGGACGACCTTCGAGCAGAGGCTTTTCCCGGCTTGAACAGCATGAAGTGCGCCTGTTCGTCTTCGTGGTGAAGCCGGGCTGCCACGAAGCGCACGTAGCGGCTAGCATGCCCGTCGGCATTGAACGCAGTGAGTGAACCCGATGCGCGACGATTTCAATCCCACAGCCGGGGCTGGTTTCAGCGATCCAGCGCTGCGCGCGCTATCGGCATTCGTCGACGGCGAGCTGCCGTACGCTGAGCGCCAGCAACTGGCAGAGCGCCTGACCGTCGACCGGTGCGCTGCAAACGCCGTCGCACACTATCGCGCGCAGCGGGCTGCCCTGCGTGCGCTGTTCGCTGATCTCGCCGCGCAGGCGAGCGCGCCATGCGTGGTGCTGCGCGTGCGCATGTCCTGGTGGCGGCGCACGGCGCTCGCCGCCGGCGCGGCCCTGGCAGTGCTCGTCGCTGCGATGTCCTCGCACGGTACGCCACCGGCAACGCAGATGTCGCTCGACGAGGCCCGGCCGTGCATCGCGCCTGTCCCGGCACAACCGCGTCTGTAAAAGGGCTCAAAGCATCCCCCGAAGCGCCGTGCAAGTTTCGGGAATAAGCTGCGCCCGTCGCCGGTATTACATGTGCGAGCAAGCCCGACGACGACTGCAGCGTTTCGGTCCGCTCAATCCCGTCATTTAAATCGGAGTCCAAAGTGAATAAGCGAACCGTAATTGCTTCCCTGATTTTCCTCGCTGCAGTTCCCGTCGCGCTCAGCGCGCAGGCCCAGGAAAAGACCCGGGCGGAGGTGCGTCAGGAGTTGATCGACGCCCAACGCAATGGGCTGGATTTCGTGAGCGACGCATCGTACCCCGACGTTGCACCGGTCTTTCAACAGCAAGTCGACAGGCAAAAGCAGGAGAACAGCGATAGTGGCATGGGTGCCGCAATGGCGGGCACGAGCGACGCCGGGCACCCCATGCTAAAGAAGGCGCCCGCCGATCCGTCAACTTGCGTCGGGCCTGTCAGCTACTGCAATATTTTCTTTGGCTCTTGAGGCACGGGCCGCGGAGTTTTGCGGGCTCCGCGGCGAATCGGGGCCTATATGTTTGAAGCAGACATACGGTACGCGATCTGGCCCGATCGGCCCTATCGCGGGTTCTACTGCCCCGCCGCGGCCACGCGAGGCTTCAAATGTGCATACGCGTGCTGTCCGTCCGGCGGAGTTGCAGTGGACAGCACGCATCAATGGAAAAAGAGCGAAGCGCTCCATTGCCGTTCAAAAGCAACAGAACGGCATTGCCGGTAGCGCAGGGCTTCTCCCCAATTTCCGATAACTGACGCCTACTTGATAACCTTGCTATTAGGCGTCACGCGCGGATCGTCGCAAAGCCGCTCACAACCGCCTTTGCACAGTGGCACTAGTTCGATTGAAATCTGATGCAAATTTAATGTGCCGTCGTCGTTCTTTACCATTGCGTCAGTCAACGTCATTGGCTCAATCAAAACATTCTGCGGCTTGATCCCTAGCTGAACGAGGTAATCCTTTACGACTGCGGCACGCTCGCCCTTCAATTTTGCCCCATTCTTCTCACCAACGTATGCGCCAGCAATGACTACGGCCTGAACATCAACGTCCGGCCATTTGCGAGCTTCAAGAACAATATTAGCTATCGACAATCGGTCTGCATTCGATAGATCGACTGAGTTAAATGGCAATCTCGTTTCCATTGATTCACTGATGGTGCACGCGTAAGACAATCCTGAAACAAAATACGTAATCGCCGACGCAAAGACAAGCAACATTCCAAAGAATTTCTCTCTCATCGGGCGACTGTTTTATCGAAAGTTGAAATATACCCCGTAATGCTATCGGCGTTTCTTATTGCACTATCCGGGTTTCCCAAAGCGAACGCGCGCATTCCGCCTTCCGTATTGCCATATATAATATCCTCGGAGTTAAAAGTATCTGTGTAGTGTGTGCACTCGTGAATAATCGTCTTTACCTTTGCACCGTGCCACAGCTCGCCGTTTGAATCCGTGCAGAACGCGCTATATATAGCGATAACTCTCCTTCGCGAGTCAGGTTTGCATACGCCAGCGCGATTATTCCCGCTATCCGCCACGATCGCGCACGTTAGATTTTTGTTCAATGCATCATCCCATCTAACAATTTTCTCCGGAACAAGCTCGCGAAGTGCAAATAGCAACTTCGGCAAACCAGCTACAAGCACACTCCTGATTTCTTCATCGGCACGTCCAAAATATGTAGTAGCACGCGCTCGCTCTTGAGCGTCCCATTTAGAGACCGCTGCGATACGCTCTATCACCAACGTAACTGCGGCGTCTCTTACTTTCATAATAATTTTCGCAAACTCCTGATTGGTCATATTTTGACATATCAGAGTTGTATTAATTGTGACGTGAACCATTGAATCTTGATTCGTGTTCGTCACTGCCGTATCGTGAACGGTCTGCCATTCTGCGCTGTCGGTCACTTTATTGCTTCTCCAGCTGGAGTTTTAGCCCTGATGATCCTTGCGTGGAAACGCGCTGCGTTTGCCCCGCCGCATTCGTCGCGCCGTGGAAGACTTCGCCGCGATCCGTGACGATGCGATAGCGAACATTAGAAAGTGGACTACCTGTATCGTCCTTCAGTGTGAACTGTTCGTCATAGACACCCGGAATTGCACCTGTTTGCGGCGCCTTGGCTGCCCTATGTGCCGCGCCGTCCATTTCGTGCGAGGCGAACTCATGCCAGGCCGTGTCTTGAGACGCGAGCATGACTGGCGGTGGATCACATTGGCAGAGACAGATATCGCCTTCGAGCGCTTGTTGCTTGCCCATCATCGTGGCCGATCGGTGCGGCCCCTTCCAGCCGATGACACCCAGCGAATTGCAGACGGGACACAGCACTTTCGCGTTGATGAAAGTCAGTGGCAGGCCTTGGTGGGTACAACGCTCCATACCTTCGATAACGACGCCGCCAACGGTGGACTTGTCGCCCAGTCTGAGCAGGTAGCGCCTCATACCGCACCCCATAACGTTCGCCTTTGTTGCTCTGCCATTTCCATACCTCCAGGGAGCCGATAAAAACAACTGGCCGGTCGTGCCACAGGCCAGACAGCGGGCCCGAATTTATCCCGTTCAGGCGAAATTGCCTCCGCCTGCGCGAGCGCGATATCGGACTTGTCTGAATGAAGGTATGAACGATTCACGGCGCATTGCCGCGTGTGGGTAACTTGATATTCGGCAATACACGCTCAATATCTCGAAATTTTCCGGCCGCGCTTACAAGCCCTTTCTTGCCTGTTGCCGCATCAAAAAAGCAGAATGCCGCTCAGTTGCTTAACTGAACGGCATCAGGAGAATTCCGCCTCTATTCACGCTCTACCTGCCCCCATCATCTGAGGCACGCAGCCAACAACACAAATCGAATACCCAACCTTCAAAGAAAATTCTCCCGAACCATCTCGAGCACATCCGCGCCGCGCCCGTTGAGCACGGCGCGGACCGAATACAGCGCCATGCCGAGCGCGGGTTTCACTTCAAAGAACGGCGGCTTGACCAGCTCCAGCGGATTGACGACGACATTGAGCAAAGCCGGGCCCGGCTGCGCCAACCACTCCTGCACGAGCGCCGGCAATTCGGATGCGTTCCTGACGGTCTTTCCCCAAAGGCCGATCGCCTCCGCCACCTTGCCGAAGTCCGGGTTCTTCAGCCGCGTGAACGTATCGAGCATGCCTTCGGACTTCTGCTCGATTTCCACGAAGCCGAGCTTGCCGTTGTCGAACACGACAATCTTGATCGGCACGTCTTCCTGGATCGTCGTGAGCAGTTCGCCGAAGAGCATGGAAATGCCCCCGTCGCCGCACATGGCGATCACCTGGCGGCCGGGCGCGGCCTTTTGTAAGCCGATTGCGCTCGGCAGCGCCGTCGCCATGGTGCCGTGCAGAAGGCTGCCGAAAATCTGGCGCTTGCCGTTCGCTTCGAGCAGACGCAGCGCCCAGACCACCGGGGTGCCGTCATCGCCGCAGAACAGTGCGTCGTCGGCCGCGTATTGGTTGATCAGCGAAGCGAGGTACGAACCGGGAATGCTGTCGTTGTGTCCCGGCTTCAGATTCTCGCGCTCCGCGGCCATCGCTTCGGCATAGCGTTGGACGTACTTCTGCTGGAATGCGGCGTCGCTTTTCTCGTCGAGATGCGGCAGCAAGGCCTGCAGCGTAGTGCGAACGTCGCCTACGGCACCTATCGTGATGTGATGGCGTCGCCCCAGGTGGGTGGGATCGATGTCGATCTGAACGATCTTCGCATCGTCGGGATAGAACTGGCGCCATGCAAAATCAGCGCCCAGCAGCAGGAGCGTGTCGCATTCGAGCACGGCGTTGTAACCCGCTTCGTTGCCGAGAATACCCGTCATGCCGATGTTGTACGGGTTGTCCGGCTCGAGAAAACACTTGGCGCGCGACGTGTGCGCGACCGGCGCCTTGAGCCGCCCGGCCACGGCAACGATCTCGTCGCGCGCGTGCTCGCAGCCCGACCCCGCATAGATGGCGATCTTCTTGCCCGCGTTGAGGGTGCGCGCGATCTCTTCCATTTGCGCGTCGCCGGGCCGGATCTCGGGCCGGCTGTAGTGGACGCGATACGGGTAGTCTTCGCTCACCTCGCCGTGAGAGATGTCCACCGGCACGATCAGCACCGCCACCCCTTGCTTCGAGAGCGCGGCCTGGCACGCCATCACCGTCTTCTTGCGCGCCTGGTCCGGCGTGAGGATCATTTCACAAAAGACCGAGCAGCCCTCGAACACCGACTTGAAGTCCACCTCCTGGATGAATTCGAAGCCCATCTCGCCCATCGTCACCTGACTTGCGATCAGGACGACGGGCACGCGATTGCGGTTGGCCTCATACAGGCCGTTGATGAAATGCAGGCTGCCCGGACCGCAACTGCCGGCGCATGCGGTCAGGTTGTGCGTGAAGCCGGCCTCCGCGCCCGCGGCGAAAGCGCCGGCCTCTTCATGGCGAACGCTAACCCATTTGATGGAGCTGCGCTCCAGGTTCTTCGCGAACAGGTTGAGCGTGTCGCCGACGATGCCATAGCAGCGCTTGACGCCCGCTTGCTCGAGAACCTCGACGATGACTTCGGCTACCTTCATGCCCATATACGCCTCCATATTGAGGAGTCCATGCCATCTAGATGCTGGCGATCACGCCTCCGTCCACGCGAACGATGCAGCCCGTGACATAGGACGCCCGCGCGCTGGCGAGGAATGTCACGACATCGGCGTATTCCTGAGGATCGCCCAGCCGGCCTGCCGGAATCGACACCGCCGCTTCCGCCTCCACGGACTCGAGCGTGCGGCCTTCGCGTTTGGCCTTCGCCTCGTCGAGAAACCGGATGCGGTCGGTCAGAATGCGCCCGGGCACGACGATGTTCGCCGTGATGCCGTCGGAGGCCACTTCGCGCGCAAGCGTCTTCGACCAGCCCACGAGCGAGAGCCGCAGCGTGTTCGACATGCCCAGATTGGGAATCGGCTCGATCACGCCCGAGGAGGTGCTCGTGATCACGCGCCCCCATTGGCGTTTGCGCATGCCCGGCAGGATCCGGTCGCCAATCGCGATCACCGGGAGCACCATCGATCCGAAGTACTTCTGCCACACGTCGGCCGACTGTCCCGCTACCGTCGTGGGCGGCGGCCCGCCCGTGTTGTTGATGAGAATGTCGACGCCGCCGAATGCCGCTTCGATCGCGGCCACATGAGGCTCGATCAGCGACAGGTCTGCCAGGTCCCACTGCAAGGACAAGGATTTCCCGCCCACCGCTTCGATGGCCTTCGCCGTCTGCTGCAAAGCGTCTTCGTTGATGTCCGCGATTGCGACATTGGCCCCTTCGCGCGCGAGGGTCACGGCAATCGCGCGCCCGAGTCCACCACCGCCGCCCTGAACGAGCGCCGTCTTGTTCTCCAGGCCCAGATCCATGACTTCCCTCCGTCCAGGTGCACTGCACGGAACGAATGTAGGCCACTGGCTCGCCCCGCGCACCCTATACGATGGTATGGCGCGGCCCTGTATGGGTAGAGGAGACTGAACGAGACGCCCGGAAGGGGCGTCACGCGTCGCTGGATTCTTCGGTGGACACGTCGAGCTGGAGCCGGCTCGCCTGCTTGACCAGCATCGCGAACGAATCGGCCTGCATCTTCTTCATGATGTGGCCGCGGTGGACCTGCACCGTATACTCAGTAATCCCGAGTATCGCCGCGGCCTGCTTGTTGAGCAGCCCCTTGGCCAGCAGCGGCAGCAGCTCCTGCTCGCGCGGCGTCAGGGTTTCGTAGCGCGTGCGCAGCGCCGCGCGGTCGGCGGCCTCGCGGCGCAGCACGTGCGCCTTCGCCAGCGCCGTATCCACGGCGCGCATCAACTCGTCCTCGCAGATGGGCTTGGTGAGAAAGTCCAGCGCGCCGCCTTTCATCGCCAGCACGGTCGAGGGAATGTCGCCGCGCCCCGTGATGAAGATGACCGGGATGGACAGATCGCTCGCCATCAGCTTCTGGACCTCGAGCCCGCCCAGGCCCGGCATCCTCATGTCCAGAATCAGGCACGCGGCCGCGCCCTCGCGCGGCGCCTCGAGAAACTCGGCGCCCGAGCCGAACGCATGCACGTTCTTGCCGTTGGCGCGCAGCAAGGCGGACAGCGCTTCGCGCACGCGCGCGTCGTCGTCGACGACATAGACCACTTCACCCGCGGATTCCATCGAACCCCTCTGTCGCCCGGCACGACCGGCTCGACGATACGCACGGCCGCGCGAGGCGGGAAAGTTCATTGAAAGGACCGCCCAAGAGGCGATGATCCGGAAATTATAGTCATGCGCGAGACGCGCCGCGCGCCGCAAGACGGCGTTGCGGGTTACAGGAATATGTAGTGTCGTGGGCGAATTCGGCGTTATAGGCTTGTCCTTCGGCCGCTACGGCGCGTGCCCATGCGCCGCGTTCGACCTGACAAATTGCCAACATCCGTGCGCGAGGTCCCGGCCACTCAAAAGCTCGTATCATCGCTTGCACAGGCGCCGCAACGCGGAGCAGGATTGCACGGTGCGCCGGCGAACCCGATGGTGACTTGCTAACCATGCGATTTCCACGTTCATCGCGGCTTGCCCTCCTCGCCGTCGCCGTAGCGGGCGTGTCGGCGTTGGCGGGCTGGCTCGAGCCGCTATCCGGCTGCCTCGGCGTCCTTCTGGTGGTGCCCGTCACGCGCTGGCTCGGCCGCGGTTTCGGGCGGCTGGCCGCGGGGTTCACCTCGCTTGGCGTCGTGCTTGCGCCGTCCGGCGCGCCGCTCTCCGCCATGGGGGCCAGCCCGCTCGTCCACGCGGTCGTCGCCATGGCCGCGGCATGGCTGTGCGCCGAATGCGTCGCGCCGCGGCCGAAACAGCGCGCATCGACGGCCACACTCAAGGACGACCCGTTCGGTCTGCCCATCGACGAACTGAGCCGCAATATCTGGTCCAGGGCCATCGACGGCAAGCTCGAATACGTCAGCCAATCCATTCTGGACTACACGGGCCGCACACCCGAGGAACTGCGCGCGCCGTTTACCCTGGTCCATCCCGACGACGCCTGGATTCCGGCCCGGGCCTTCGCCCGCGCCAGAGATACCGGAGACCCTCAGGAGTACCACTGCCGCTACCGGTCGGCGGCCGGCGCCTACCAGTGGTTCGCCGCCGTGATGCACACGCAGCGCGACCGCCACGGCAAGGTGTTCCGCGTCTACGGCATGCACTGGAACATCGACGAGCAAAAGCGGGAGGAAGCGCAACTGCGCCAGCGCAACCAGACGCTCGAAGCCATGGGCGGCCTGATTCCCGGCCACGTGTGGACGGCGCTGCCCGATGGCACCCTGGAGTATCTGAGCCCGAGCCTGCGCAGCTATACCGGCCTCGCCGAAGCGCAGGCGTGCGATGCGTTCCACACGGTCATCCACCCCGACGACGTGGCGGCCGACACGCGCTACTGGCAAGACCTCGCGGAAGGCCGGAACCCCGAGGAAGTGGAGATCCGTCTGCGCCGCGCGGACGGCGTCTATCGCTGGTTCCTGTGCCGCGCCCAGGCCGTGAACGGCGATCGCGGCGAGCTCGTTCGCTGGGTTGGCATCGCGTGGGACATCCACGCGCGCAAGCTCGCCGAGGAAGCGCTCGTGCAGCGCGAACACCAGTTGCGCGAGATCGCGGAAACGATCCCCGGCATGATCTGGAGCACCGACCCGCAGGGACAGCCCGACTACATCAATCGAAGAACGGCGGACTATGCCGGCGTACAGGCGTGCGATCTCGTGGATCTCGGCTACCGCAGCGTGATTCATCCCGACGACTGGGACAGCGTGATCCGGACCTTCACGCACTCGATCGAGACCGGCGAGCCGTACAGCCATGTCACCCGTCTGCGCCGCAAGGACGGCACCTATCGCTGGCACCAGCAGGCCGCCGAGCCGATGCGCGACTGCGATGGCAATATCGTCCGATGGTATGGGCTCAGCCTCGATATCGACGCGTTCAAGCACACGGAGGGCCGGCTGCGGCAGACTCAGGCGAAGCTGGCCCGCGCGACGAAGATCGCGACGGTGGCGGAGCTGTCCGCCTCGATCGCCCATGAGCTCAATCAGCCGCTCACCGCAGTGATCGCCAATGCCCAGGCGTGCCGCCGCTGGCTCGCGGCGCAGCCGCCGAACCTGGCCGAGGCCCGCGCGTCGCTCGAGAACCTCGTGCGCGACGCGCACGCCACCGACGAGACGATGCAAAGCATCCGCGCGCTCTTCAGCAAGCGCCAGTCGCTCACGAAGCAGCGGCGCAATGTGAGGGACATGGTGCTCGAAGCGGTGCGCCTGTTGCGCGAGGACGAGAACAAGCGCGACGCGGAGATCGGCTTCGACTTGCCTGACGATCTGCCTGCGGTTTTTGTGGACCCCATCCAGATCCAGCAGGTGCTGATCAACCTGATCTCCAACGGGATCGAGGCGGCGCGCAGCAGCGGGCGGACGCCGCGCGTCACCGTCAAGGTCGGGCACGCCAATGCCATGTCGGTGCTGATCGAGGTTGTCGACAACGGCTCGGGCATTACCGAAGGCGACAGCATTTTCGATCCGTTCTTCACGACCAAGACCAAGGGGCTCGGCATCGGGCTCGCCGTCTCGCGCTCGATCGTCGAAGCGCATGGCGGACGCCTGTTCGCCGCCAACAATGCGGGGTACGGCGCCACTTTCAGCGCGCTGCTCCCCGTGGCGCCCGTCACCGTTCCTCAGCAGGCGCTGAACGCCACCTGATACTGCAGGTTCATGTAATAGCGGGCTCGCCTGCCGCTCACTATGCTGTGATGCAGGCAAGCCAGCGCGCCGAATCGAATCCGGATCCGCGCCGCTCCTGTGCGCCCATTCGATTAACTACGGACTGCGTATCATGAAGAACGCCGACCCAGCCGGCCGCACCTGGTGTCACACGATGACCCTGCTCGGCCTCGACAGCGTCGTCAAGACGCCTCGCACCCGCCCCTTTCCCTGTCCCGCGCGCACGGAATATGGCGCCGACGCGTACCGGCGCTGCGCGGTCAAGGTGCTCGAGCGCCAGGGTCCGGGCGGCGCCACCGTCGCATGGAGCGACCCAACCGCCTGCTGCTATGGCGAGCAGCTCTGGCGGCGCTGCGTGGCGCGCAAGAGCGGCAGATGCGCGCTCAGCGGACAAGCCATCGCCCAGGGCGATGCCGTCTACCGCCCTCGTCTCGTTCAGCCGGCGCCGCGCAACGTCGAGGCCATGATCCTGGCCTCCGTGATGGAAGCGATTCCACTCACGGAGCTTGCCTGACGCGGTTCAAAACGTGACAGCGCGATTCGCGCGGACAGGCCCGCCCGTTCAATGGGCATCGTCCGCCGCTCGATACCCGCCGCCCAGCGTCTTCGTAAGCGCAATCGAGGCCTGCAGGCTCTGGCTGCGCAGTTGCAGCAGGGCCAGCCGCTCCTGGATCTGCGTCTCGCGCGCTTCTTCCACCTGCAGCCTGTCGGCCAGCCCGCGCCCGTAGAGGGCGGAAGCGCTGTCGAACGCGAACTGCACATCGTCGAGCTTGCGCTGCTGCATGCCGGTCCGCTCGTTGAGGTCCTGCAGCTCGCTCCCGGTTTGCGCCACGTCGCGCACCGCGTTCAATACGGCCTGGTTGTACTGGAAGATGGCGGTGTTGCTCGCGGCGCGCTCGCCGCTGAGCGAGGCGTTCAGCCTGCCGCTGTCGAACACCGGCAGCGAGAGGCCGGGGATGATGTCGATCTGCTGGCTCCGATGCAGGAATAGCTGGGAGAGGTCCAACGCGTTGAAGCCGAAGAAGGCCTTGATATCGAAGTTCGGATAGAACGCCGCTTTGGCGGCGTCCACGCGCCTGAGCGATGCCACGACATACCAGTGCAGCGCCTGCAAATCGGGGCGGCGAGCGAGCAGCTGGAAGCCGAGGCTCGGCGGCACGCCCGTCGCGAGCGCAGGGAGCGGCTTCGGCGCCAGTGCGGCGAGCCCGGTCGAATCGGCGCCGAGCAGCGCGCGCAGCGACTCTTGAGCGGTCGTCACCTCGTTGGTGGTCTGCGCGATCTGCTGATTGACCGAGAGCAGGCGCGCTTCGGACTGCCTGGCGAGTGTTTCAGGCTCGAGCCCCCGCTCGAAGCGCAGACGGTGTGCATCGAGCTGGACGGCAAGCGCATCGCGCTCCTGTTTCAAGAGGTCGATGCTCGCGTACGCGGTCTGCACCGTGTAGTAGATGCGCGCGATATCGGTCGAGAGCTCGAGCGCGATGTCCGCCTCCTCCGCCTTCTGCGCGTTCTCGACGCCCACCGCCGCCGCGATTTGCGCCCGATGCAGGCCCCAGATGTCGATATCCCATGCGCCGTCGAAGCCCACGAGGCCGGTCGTGTACCACGGGCCGTCCGCACCTATCCCCGGGTCCTTGCCCGCATAGGCGCTCAGAAAGCCGTTCGAGGACACGCGCTCGCGGTCGATGGCGGCCGACGCGTTGATCTGCGGGCCGGCTGCCGCCAATGCGAGCCTGGCCTGCGCATGAGCCAGCGCAACGTGTTCGCGCGCGATGGCCATGGACGGCGAAGCCGAGAGCGCACGCTCGATCAGCACCGTGAGTTGCGGATCGTCGTATTGCTGCCACCATGTTTCGGATGGCCAGCTTCCCGCCGGCACCGCCAGCTCTGTGGGCAGTTGAACGCGCGAGGCATCGACCTGCGCGACCGCGCCGGAGTCATGGTGTATCAACGCACAAGCGCTCAGCATCGCGGCGCACGCGGCGGCCATACAGCGCGAAAGCGCTCGCGAATGCGCGCTTCGACGCTTGCGACGCACGTGCGGGATGGCGTTAATCATGATGCACACCGGCTTGCCGCGCCAACGGGGAAGCGGCGGCGTCGCCCACCCAGTCGGGCAGGCTCGACACGGCACGGCGGACACGCTCGGCTTCGGCGATCAGTTCCGCGCCGCGCTCATCCCCACCTGTGCGATCCTCGATCACGCCCGGCAGGCGCGGCGCACTGGCCGATGGCGCAGGCTCGGAGAGCCCTCGCGCGTAATCCTCGATGGCCGACGCCGCGCGCGACGCGAAATCGCGCAGGCGCTCGTCCAGACGCGCCGGCAACGCCGCGCCGGCGGCATCGGATGCACTGCGCAACGCGTCCGCGGCGAGCAGCAATTCGCGCGCGGCCGCCAGCACCGAGTTCGCCAGCAGCGTCACGCGCTCCTCCTCGCCTTCGCGCCAGGTAGGCTCGAGCGCCACGCGCAGCAGCAAGCCCTCGCAGTCGCTGAGCGCGGCCCATGCCGCGATGCGCGCGTGCGCCACAGCGGACGTCTCGCCCTGGGCATCGCCGGGCGCGAGCAACTTCGCGATCGAGGCGAGGCTGGCCGAGAGACGGCGTCTGAGCAACGCCGCCTCGCCCTCGGGCCAGAGGGTGATCTGCACGAAGGTCGCCACGGCAATGCCGAGAAAAATCCCCACCATGCGGTCGCGAATCTCAGTCAGGTCGAACGTGGGCGCGAATTGCTCGAGAAACGCCAGCGAGAACGTGAACATCAATTGCACGCCCGCGTAGCTGATGCGCTCGGAGCCCGCGGCAACCCACGCGCCCGCGAACAGCACGGGCAGCACGGCCACGAGCAGCGCCGCGATGCTGTCGATTTGCGGCAGCACGAAGACGACGACGAAGAGCGCGAGCAGACTGCCGGCCACCGCGCCCCAGAACCGCAACACCGCGCGCCGGCTCGATGCGCCCAGGCCCGGCTGGGCGACGACGAGGCACGTCAGCATCACGGTATGGACGCCTTGCCAGTCGGCCGAGTTATAGAAGAGGTAGCAGACGAGCACGGCAAGCAAGGTCTTGAGCGCGAACTGGCCATAGACCGGATTGGTCCACGCATCTTTTGCGAGGACAGGCTGGCGCGGCGGCGGATGCATGTCCACGGTCTGCGCCGTCATGCAGGCGCCCAGATCCAGCAGTGCGCGATTCATCGAGACGAGCGCCCACGGCGGCTCGGCGGCCTGAGTCGAAGCGGCGTTGGGATCGGTCTGCGGCGCTCGAGGCGCTGCCATCACAAACGGTTCATCGTTCTCTATCGCGCGAGCCAACATACTGCATGCGTCGCGCAGCGCCCTCCCGCGCGCGGCAAGTGGCGCTGAAAGAGCCGCAAATGGACGCAGGTTCGACGCGGCGACATAGAGGTTCGACACGGCGGTCACGGTGGCGAGGTCGCGCGACTGCGCGAGCGCGTCGGCCTTGCCGCGCATGCCCGAGAGTCTCAGCAGCTTTTGCAGCGCGGTCGTGGTGGCTTCCACATCGTGCGCCGTCAACGGCGCGCGAACGGACGAACCGTCGAGCCATGCGTCGAGGCACGCCTGCACCACCGCGAGCTTCGCCACCATCAGGCGGCGCATCTGGTCGCGCGGCTCCGCCGGCAGCAGCAGCGAGTTGATGATGAGCGTGACGGCGATCGGATAGCTCACCGCGGCCCAGACCCACAGCGTCGCACGCACGATCGATTCCGCGTCCTCGGTCACGTCCACGAAGGTCTGCACGTAGATCGTGACGAGCGCCGCCACGAAGAACACGATGCCGAACTGGAAGATCCGCATCGCGTAGAGGCAGCCAAAGAAGATCGCGCTGGCGAAAACGATGCGCAGCAACGGGACGTCAAACGTGAGCTTGAGCACCAGCACGGCGCAGCCCACCGCAAGCGTGACGCCCGCGAGAAACAGGAACGCAATCAATCGGGTAACGACGACGTTGGCCTGTGTCGCGTAGAACACGACAATCAGCGACACGGCGAGATAGGGAACCTCGAGCGTCATCGATGCGACGATCACGATCGCCGAAGCGGCGATGGCGCGCAGCGCGACGTTCATGCGGCCCGGGAACGGCGCGAGCTCGTCGTGGAGGAAGGGCAGAAGGCGCGTCATCGTTCAGGATGCCTATGCATGGTCAGCCCGCGTTGTGCCGGTCCTGCCGGCTGCCCGGGTGAAACGTCGCCACTGCCGAGGTGCCGACGCGAAAGAGCTCGGGGTCCGGGTCCTTGACCAGGATCTTCACCGGAAAGCGCTGCGAAACATGGACCCAGTTGATGCTGCGCTGCACCTGCGGCAAGCCCTGGGCGAGGCCGCCGCCGTCTTCGGGCGCGACGCCGAAGCCGACCGAATCCACCTCTCCCTCGAAATGCTTCGCGGTATTGCTCATCAAATAGACGGTGGCCCGCGTGCCGCGCCGGATGGCGGCCAGCTCGGTCTCGCGCAGGTTCGCGATGACGTACCAGTGTGTCGTGTCGATCAGCGTGAACACGGGCGTCGAGGCGGAGGCGTACTGGCCGCGCGTCGTGCGCAGCGAGACCACCACGCCGTCGAACGGCGAGCGCACCGTCGCGTATTCGAGGTTCAGCGCCGCGGTGGCGATTTCGGCCTGCACCACCGCGCGTTGGGCTTCCAGGGCGTCCACGCCGCTGATCGCGGCCGTTGCCTCGCGGGCCTGCAGCTCGGCCGCGGCGAGCTCCGCCGCCGTGCTTTGGGCCGAGGTGCGCGCCTTGTCCAGATCGTCGGCCGAGACGTAGCCCTTCTGCACGAGCGGCTCCATGCGATGCAGCGTATCCGCCGCCTGCCGCGCGGCGGCCCGCGCGCGCTCGACGCTCGCCTTCGCCGCCGATGCGTTGAATACCTGCGCGTTGACCGAGCGCTGCGTCAGCATGATCTGCTGGTTCAGTTGCTCGAGCGACGCGCGGGCGCGGTCGAGCGCATCCTGAAAGGGACGCGGGTCGAGCTGGAACAGCAGATCGCCTTTTTTCACGCGCTGGTTGTCCCGCACCGCGAGATTCACGATCCGCCCCGAGACCTCGGGCACCACGTTGATCGTATCCGCGTACACGTAGGCGTCGTCGGTGCGCGGCTCGGTATCCACGCGCCAGATCACCAGCACGCCCACTGCGATAGCCGCCAGCAAAAGAAGCAACGTGAACAGTTTCTTCTTGCGGCCCTGAGTGCTTGCTTCCATGTATTCCCGTTTTCGTCAGACCTCAGAAGAACAGCAGCCAACCCACGAACGCGAGCAGCGCGACGAGTGACGGATAGCCGACAGCCGGCGGATCGAGCCAGTCCTCCAGCCCCGCGCGCAACAACAGGATCCGTATCACGACCGCCGCCACGACCGCGCCCACGAGGCAGAACAGCCAGTCGGGGTAATAGGCGCCCAGCACGTTCGTGGAGGGCGACCGGCTGCAGCCCTGCAACAGCACGCAGGCCCACGCCGTGCGTCCCCATCGCGCGGCGCCGGGCGCATGGGCCCATCCCCGCGCGCGGCTTGCGCGGCGCGCGGGGATGGCGTCGCCGCCATGGCGGGGTCGAGCGACACGCCGTGCCATTGGCGCTAGCGCAGCAGATTGACCTTCGCGAGATCGACGAGCTCCTGCCCGCGGCCGTCCATGACCGCCCGCATCAGGAACAGGCCAAAGTGGGCCGCCTCGTCGAGCGTCGTGACGGGCGGCATCACCAGCTCCTGGCGCGCGCTCACGACATCGACGAGCGCCGGGCCCGCATGCGCGAACGCCTCGCGCAAGCCGCCCTCCAGCTCCTCGGGATGCTCGACGCGCACGCCCTTGATCCCCATCGCGTTGGCCATTGCCGCAAAATTCGGATTCTTCAGATCGCAGCCCGTATCGGGAAAGCCGCCCGCCTTCATCTCCAGCTCGACGAAGCCGAGCGTGCCGTTGTTGAGCACGACGATCTTCACCGGCAGCCCCGTTTGAATGAGCGTGACGAACTCGCCCATCATCATCGTGAAGCCGCCGTCGCCCGACATCGAAATCACCTGGCGGTCCCTGAAAGCCGCCTGCGCGCCAATCGAATGCAGCATCGAATTGGCCATCGAGCCGTGATTGAACGAGCCCACGAGCCGGCGCTTGCCGTTCATCTTCAGATAGCGGGCGGTCCAGGCGATCGGCGTGCCCACGTCACACGAGAAGATCGCATCGTCGGCGGCAAGCTCGCTCACGAGACGCGTCACGTACTGCGGATGAATGGTGCTGCTGCCGGGCCTCGGCTCCGCCAGCGCATCGAGCTCCTTGCGCGCATGCCGGTAATCGTCGAGCGCGCGATTGAGGAAGCTCGCGTCGGTTTTTTCGTCGAGCATCGGCAGCAGCGCGCCGAGCGTGTCCTTGACCGTGCCCAGCACGCCCAGCTCGATCGGGCAGCGGTTGCCGAGCGCTTCGGGCCGCACGTCCACTTGCGCGATGCTCACGCCCTCGGGATAGAACTGCCGATAAGGAAAGTCCGTGCCCAGCATGAGCAGCATGTCGCAACTCTTCATCGCGGCATAACCGGAGGCAAACCCGACCAGCCCCGTCATGCCCACGTCGAACGGATTGTCGTACTCGAGGTGCTCCTTGCCGCGCAGCGAGTGCACGATGGGCGCCTTCAGCTTGCGCGCCAGCTCGACCACCTCGTCATGCGTGTCCTTGCAACCCGCGCCGCACAGCAGCGTGACGCGCGGCTTGCGGTTCAGCAGCTCCGCGAGCCGCGCCACGTCCGCATCCGCTGGCCGCAGGACCGGCGCGGCGGGCATGCTCCAGGCCGGCACCGGCTTCTCCAGCGTGCCGAGCGCCACGTCGCCCGGCATCACGACCACGGCGACGCCCTTGCGCGCGACGGCCGTGCGGATCGCGCGGCCGAGGATCTGCGGTAGCTGCCCGGGATTCGACACGAGCTCGACGTAGTGGCTGCAGTCCTTGAACAAGGCCTCGGGATGGGTGGCCTGGAAATAGTCGATGCCGATTTCGGTGCTCGGAATATGCGCGGCGATGGCCAGCACCGGCACGCCGCTGCGCTGGCAGTCGAAGAGCCCGTTGATGAGGTGCAGGTTGCCGGGGCCGCAGCTGCCGCAGCAGACGGCAAGCTGCCCGGTGAGATGGGCCTCGGCGCCGGCCGCGAATGCGGCGCTTTCCTCGTGCCGCATATGGACCCACTCGATGGAGCCATCGCGCCGCAGGGCGTCGGTGAATCCGTTCAGCGAATCGCCCACGACACCAAAGATGCGCTGCACGCCCGCCTGTGCTAGCGCGCCAACTAAATAGTCCGCCGCCGTCTGTGCCATTTCAGGTCCCCAGTATGGGTTGAGGAATCGCCACGGGCGCCGCGCGCATCGCAGCGCGCCGCCGTTGCGTGAAGCATTGACGCATGAGTGAATTCTGGAGAGCGCACCCCGTTGGCGCGCTCGCCGCAGCACGGTTTTTGTCCTGCGAGCACGGATGCGCCGCGCCCGAGCTGTTGCGCAAGGCCGGGGTTATCGCGTCCTGAGCGGACAAAGCGGCGCGCGCGGGCGCCGTCGCTGGCACAAGAGACAACACAGCAGCCTCCATGTTCGATTCCTTCACACGCTCACGCGTGCTGAACTCTTGCACGGGGACCGACCATACGTTGGTATGAGGTCATATATCAGCACATGACACTACTGTGATGATCGAGCCAACCCGCTCCACCTACCAATCTGCACTAATCCGCACGCCGGACATCACCATGACCCGATCGCCTGTGATTGCAGTAGTCGACGACGACGCATCGATCCGGCAGGCGATCACGAGCCTGATTCGCTCGCACGGTTACGCGGTTTATACGTTTTCGTGCGCCGAGGACTTCCTGCATTCGCTCTACTTCGAAGTCACGCAATGTCTGATTACCGATGTCCATATGCCGCACATGAGCGGCATGGAGCTCTACCTTCAGGTTCAGGAGAAAGACGCGCGCATTCCTGTCATTCTGATGAGCGCCTCCTGCGACGATCAAAACATCAGGAATGCCAGGCTCTCGAGCACCTGCCGGGTCCTCGCCAAGCCCTTCGACGACGCACGCCTGCTCGACTCGATCGAACACGCCCTCGAGCCGCGCGCGCGCCGTGTCCAGCGTGCGCTGCCGCCTGGGCAAGCGCTGTGAGCCCGGCATGGCGGCAACGGGCGCGCATGCTATTTACCCAGGCGCGTGAGGTCTTCCAGCAGCTTCAGGTCGGTGACCGAATACGCCAATGAAAACCGGAAGCCGCCGCCCACCTTCACCGGGCCGAACGCGCAGATCTCCTCGCCGCGCGCGTCGGGAAACAGCAGCTCGGCATCGCCGGCCCACGCGTCGGCCACGCTGAGGTTGTCGGTGACCGAGAGCACCAGTTCGTCGACGGCGGGCTTGTCGTGCAGGCCCGCCACGAGACTCGCGAAATAGCGCCGGTTGACGGTCGGACGCGCGAGCAGCGACTTCGGATCCGCCACGGGCTGGCGCAGCGTGATGCGCGCCTCGGCTAGCCGTTCGCCGTGGGCCGAGAGACTTGCGCCGAAGCGCGAGCCGGACGCCACGGGTGCCGCCGCCGCGCTCGGCGCCGCAAACGTGCGGGTCTGGTACACCGATGCGAGCTTCTTCGGAAAGCCTTGTGCCCAGCCGCGCGCGAGCGCCGCGTCGTTGTCGACGTAGATGTACGGGCACCACATGACCGGCGTGCCCTTGTGAACGGCATCGACGAGAAACAGACATTCGCGGTACTGGTAGCGGGCCGGGTCGAGAAACTCGTCATCCTGCGCCGTGAACTGCCAGTCGATGAAGAGGACCACGCCGTGCCCGGCCGTCGAGGGGTCGGGGTCGAGGCCGGGCGGCAATGTCGCCGCCGTGGCCTCGGGCTCGGCCCAGAACTCGGCGCCGATGACGTCGCCCGAGTAGTGCCACGGCGGCGGCGGATTGATGGAGGCCTTCCCGAGCGGGGAAAGCGGCGCCATGTAACCTTTGAGCATGGGAATCTCCGCAGGGTGACCCGTTCAACGGCAACGGCATGGGCCGGTAGTGGTCCGAGGCCCGTTCACGTTAGCGCCACGATGGGCCCCGAACCACTGTACGTACACATGCCAACGGGCCCGACCTTCGTATAGGGTCCTCATCCGATCGTTCAGGCGGGTGCGTCCGCCACGTTGTAAAACTTACCTACTCTGCAGCGCCGCCAAGGGCCGGAGATAATCGAGCCTCGCCAATACGCGCCCTCGAGGGCGAGCGGGGGCATCATGGACACCGTCTCGAACGATGCGCTGCCGGCAACGGCCGGCCCTATCGCCTACGTGATCGACGACGACGAATCGCAGCGCAAGGCGTTATCGAGCCTGCTGCGCTCGACCGGCATGCGGGCTGAAGTATTCGGCTCCTGCGATGAATTTCTGCGCTTCGAGCGGCCGGAGGTGCCCAGTTGCCTCGTCCTCGACGTGCGCCTGCAGGGGTATAGCGGGCTCGTGTTCCAGGACCAGCAGGCGCACAGGCACAACCCGATCCCCATCGTTTTCATCACGGCGCACGGCGACGTCTGGATGTGCGCCAAGGCGATGAAATCGGGCGCCGTGGATTTCCTCACCAAGCCGCTGCGCGACCAGGAAGTGCTCGATGCCGTGGCGCTGGGCATCGAGCGCGATTCGGAACGCAGGCGCTCGCTTGCCGCCCACGCCGACCTGCAGCAGCGCTACGCGACGCTCACGCCGCGCGAGCGCGAAGTGATGTCGCATGTGTTGCGCGGCTCGCTCAACAAGCAGATCGCCACGGACCTGGCGCTCAGCGAAGTCACGGTGAAGATGCATCGGGGCCAGGTGATGCACAAGATGGGATCGCGCTCGGTGGCCGACCTCGTCCAGAAGGCCGGGCTGCTGGGACTCGCCCGGTTCCAGCCGGACCCGGCCCGCTAGCGCCGACGCCGTGCGTCCATGCTCAGGCTTGCCGAATTGCTCGCACTCGCAATGTTGCTTGCTTCGGTGCTTGCGCTCGCGCTGCTCGTGCAGCGCCAGAGCAAGCGCAAGACGAGCCGAACACATCTTCAGGATGCCCAGGCATTGCTCAACGAAGCCATGCGTCTCAGCCTGCTCGAGGAGCTGACGGCCTCGATCGCCCATGAGATTGCCCAACCGCTCTCGGCCATCGTGCTCGATGGCCAGGCGTGCCTGCGGTGGATGCGCCAGGACAATCCGCCCACGCACGAGATGCGGGACTGCGTCGAGCGGATGACGAGCGACGGCCGACGCGCGGCCGAGACGGTGGAGCGGGTTCGCCAGCGCCTGCGACGGCCCCCGCCCCAGTTGATCCCCACGTCGATCAACGACGTGGTGCGGGCCTTCGCGCCGCTCCTCGCGCAAGAGATGACTCAACACCGCGCGACGCTCGAACTGCGCCTGTCGCCGGCGCTGCCCCAAACGCTGGCGGACGCCGGCAAGCTCCAGCAGGTCTTCATGAATCTCACGCACAATGCGCTGCAGGCGATGAGCGGGATGAACGAGCGGCCCGCCCGCATCGTCATTGCTTCATGGACCGATGAAACGGGCGCGCTGGCCGTCTCGGTGGCCGACAATGGCCCCGGCATTGCGTGCGAAGACCTCGCGCAGATCTTCGAGCCGTTCCATACGACCCGGGACGGTGCGCTGGGACTGGGCCTTGCGATCTGCCGGTCCGTTGTGGAAGCGCACGGCGGCGAAATTCACGCCATCAACAATCCCGACTGCGGCGCGACTTTTCTCATCACGCTGCCGCCCGCCTGAATCGCGAACCGTTGGCGAAAAGCGCCTGCTCGGCACGCCACGCAAGGCCCTCTGCCGAATCCGCTGCGTGCCGCATGCAATTCGACGCGATCGGCTGTGGGCGCAGCCGAAATCGACACGAATTGCTCAATTTGACCTCCGATAATGGTCTGGACACAACACACCTGCCCCGTGCGCCGCATGGGTGCATGAATACCATGGAGGAGTCAATGCAATTCACCCAAGCGATCGTTCGCCGTCCCGCGCCTTCCTGCGGCGCGGGCCTCACCACCGCCGCGCTCGGCGCGCCCGACTACGACAAGACGCTCACGCAGTTCCAGACGTACTGCGCGACGCTGCGCCAGCTAGGCGTCGAGCTGACCGAGCTGCCGCCGCTGAACGCCTTCCCCGATTCGCATTTCGTCGAGGACGTTGCGGTCGTGACGCCGGAATTCGCGGTGATCACACGCCCCGGCGCACCCGCACGGCGGGGCGAGACCGAGCATATCGAAGCGGCGCTGGCCGCGCATCGCGACCTGCTGCCGATGCGTGACGGCCGCCTCGACGGCGGCGACGTGATGCTGGTGGGCAAGCGCTTCTATATCGGCCTGACGGGCCGCACCGACGCCGACGGCATCGCCGCGTTCGAGTCGCTCGTGTCACGCTACGGCTACACGGTCGTTGCGGTACCGGTGGGCGCCGGCCTGCACCTGAAGTCGGTCGTCAACGCACTCGGCGACGACACGCTGCTCGTCACCGAAGCGTTGAGCGCGCATCCGGCGTTCGCCGACTATCGCCGCATCGCGGTCTCGGCCGCCGACGAATACGCCGGCAACACGCTGCGCGTGAACGGTGCGCTGATCACGCCGGCCGGCTACCCGCGCGTGCACGACGCAATCGCCAAGCTCGGCCTGCCGCTGCACGTGATCGACACGAGCGAGTTCCGCAAAATGGATGGCGGCCTGACCTGCCTGTCGCTGCGCTTCTAGCCGGCTGGCGTGCGGCCCGCTTCGGCCGGATAATGTGGGTCCCGCGCGCAACGGGAGACATTGCGCGCACGAGCCACGACCCGACCGGAGCAAACGCGGATGACCGACAAGAAAATGCAGCTCGACAAGATCGACCTCCGGATCCTCGACATCCTGCGCAACGACGGACGGATTTCGTACCGCAAGCTTTCGGAACTCGTGAATCTCACGCCGCGCCCGTGCCAGGCCCGCGTGGAAAGGCTCGAAGCGCTGGGCATCATCGAAGGCTACCGGGCGGTGATCAAGGCGCCGCGCGCGACCAAGCCGATCGTCGTGCTCGCGCAGATCGTGCTGGCCGATCATGGACGTTCGCAGGCGCCGTTCGAAGAGGAAATGCGCGCGAACCCGGCCGTGCTCGATTGCTGGCTCGTCAGCGGCACCTTCGACTTCCTCGTGCGGCTCGCGTGCGAAGACCTCGACGAGTACCGGCGGATCGCGAACGACTGGCTCGAAAGCACGCGCTACCGGATCGAGAAGATCGTGACGACGGCCGAGCTGCAGGCGATCAAGCGCAGCGTTGTTTGACGCGGCGAGGTGCGGTCGAAACGCGTTCGATACGGCAGCATCGGGCGGGCGAGCGGCTGGCAGTGCTGATTTCGGCTCGAACAATCGGCCTGTCGATTCGGATTCCGAATCAAATCGACAGGCTCGAATTCATTCTGGGTGAACATTATGGAAGCTTTGCAAGCGGCAGGTGAGACGGCCGTATCGTCTGGGACGACGCTCAAGCGCCGTCTGCAGGGCCGCCACATCGCGATGATCGCGATTGGCGGGTCGATTGGTACGGGGCTGTTCGTTGCGTCGGGCGCGTCGATCGCGCAGGCGGGGCCAGGCGGCGCGATCGCCGCGTATATCGCGATCGGGATGATGGTCTATTTCGTCGTCACGGGCCTTGGCGAGATGGCCGCGCTGATGCCGGTGTCAGGCTCGTTTGCGATCTACGGCGAGAAATACGTGGACGAAGGCTTCGGCGTCGCGCTCGGCTGGACCTACTGGTACAGCTGGGCCGTCACGATCGCGATCGAGCTGGTCGCCGGGCAGATCGTGATGCGCTACTGGTTTCCAGCCGTGCCGGGCATCTGGTGGGGCGCTGGGTTTCTCGTGCTGATCTTCCTGCTGAACACGCTGTCCGTGCGCGGCTTTGGCGAATCGGAGTACTGGTTCTCGCTGATCAAGGTGGTCACGGTGATTGCGTTCATCGCGGCCGGGCTGCTGATTGGCGCCGGCGTGCTGGGGAACGGGCACACGGCCGGCTGGCACAATTTCACGACTGGCGACGCGCCGTTCGTTGGCGGGGTGCACGCGATGATGAGCGTGGCGCTGATTGCCGGATTCTCATTTCTCGGCACTGAACTGGTCGGGATCACGGCGGGCGAATCGGAGAATCCGCGCAAGACGATCCCGCGTGCGGTGAAGCAGATTTTCTGGCGCATCATGCTGTTTTATGTGCTCGCGATCTTTGTGATCGGGCTGCTGATTCCGTACACGGACCCGAACCTGCTCAAGAGCGACGTGACCGACATTGGCGTGAGCCCGTTCACGCTGGTGTTCAGCCACGCGGGCTTCCGGCTTGCTGCCGATGCGATGAATTTCGTGATTCTTACGGCGGTGTTGTCGGCTGGCAATTCGGGTACTTATGCGGCGATGCGGATGCTGTATAACCTCGCGGCGGAAGGGCGTGCGCCCGCCATGTTCGCGACGCTGTCACCGGGTGGTGTGCCGCGTAATGCACTGTATGCGACGATGGCTGTGGGTGGGCTGTGCTTTCTCACTTCGCTCGTTAATAATCAGAGTATCTATCTGTGGCTGCTGAATACGGTGGGCATCACGGGCTTTATCGCGTAGCTTGGGATTGCGGTCTGTCATTACCGGTTTCGGAAGGGGTTTTTGAAGCAGGGCTTCCGGCTCGAGCAGTTGCCGTATCGGGCGAAGTGGTTTCCGTTTGGGCCGCTTTTTGCTATCGCTGTGTGTGTTGTGATCTCGCTTGGGCAGGATTATCAGGCGTTTTTTGCGGCTCGCGTCGACTGGATGGAGGTGCTGTCCATCTATGTCTGGATTCCGCTGTTTGTGGCGATATGGTGGGCTTATCGGCGTGCGCGCAAAAGCCGGCTCGTGAGGTATGAGGAGATGGAGATTCGGCCGTGGTTGACACGCTCGGTTGAGGCGGTTGATGCGGCGGTCGCGCGGCACGAGCAGGCGTAGTGATCATTTGGGGGCGTTATCCGGGCGCCCTTGCCCGGCGCCCTTGCGCTGCGCTCTGCGACTCGCTGGAGCGTTGCGGGACCGGGCAGTCCCGCGTGGACGTGCGTTCCGCCATGACGTATATGGCGTTGGCATTTCCTTGTTTTCGCGGCGGGCCGCAGGCGTTGC
>NZ_BAYD01000108.1 GCF_000685075.1 Paraburkholderia oxyphila NBRC 105797 | reverse complement strand
CCGTTGAACGGGGAGCAGAGCGACTGAGTGAGCGATTCGGCCGGCGAGAGACGGTCACATCGCCTGCAGATCCATACCGGGGTTCAGTGCGCTTTCGCTGGTTCATTCATCCGATCGAATACATCTCGATTTTTATCAGGAATCCATAATATGAGAAAAATTGCCCTCTCCTTGCTCGTCGCAGCAACAGGGCTCGCTGCAACGGCGGCGCACGCGGCAGGACCGGCGACCAACGGCGGTATCGTGACCATCAACGGCGAACTGACGTCCAACACCTGCGACGTGAGCGGCAACGGCCAAGGCAACAACTTCACCGTCACGCTGCCGACCCTCTCGGCATCCGAGCTGGCCGCAGCGGGCTCGGTCGCGGGTTCGACGGGCTTTAACATCGCCCTGACGAACTGCACGCCGGACTCGGGCAGTGTCCACACGTTCTGGGAATACGGCGCGAACACGCTCTCCGACGGCAACCTGCTGAACAACGGCACCGCGGCCAACGTGGAAGTCCAGCTGGTCGACTACAACAGCGGCATGAAGGTCATCGACGCGAGCAAGGCCGATGGCAGCCAGAACTCGCAGGCCATCGCAATCGCGAGTGGCAAGGCCAACCTCCAGTACGCAGCGCAGTACATCTCGCCGACCGGCAATGCAGGCGCCGGCAGCGTGACGACCAACGTCACCTATTCGATGGTCTATCAGTAATCCACGAACGGGTACGGCGACGGGGGCGCCTTAGCGCCTTCCGTCGGCCGGGACATCTCAGGAAGGATGGGCTGCTCGTTGCCTGTGCCTCCAAACGCCGCATCCGCTGCTTCCCGAGCTGTTCCTGCAGGCATCGACTCCACGCAGTGGACGCCGATGTCTCAACGAGCGGTGCCGTACGAACGCGCCGCGCCTTGTCACCGCATTTTCGTTTACTGGTTGAGCGTCATGAATCTCCGAAAACTTCTCTGCAGCGCGCTTGCCGCGAGCCTGCTGGCTCTGGGCGCGATGCTGCCCTGCGCAGCGCAGGCCTCCGTCGTCATCGCGGGTACGCGCGTGATCTATAACGCCGCGGATAGCGAAGTGACGCTCAAGCTCTCCAACGTCGGCAAATCGCCGGCGTTGACCCAGGTGTGGCTCGACAAGGGCGATCCGAAAGTCGATCCGAGCAAGCTCGACCTGCCCTTCGTGCTGACGCCGCCGCTTGCGCGCATCGACCCCGGCAAGTCGCAGACCATCCGCATCGCCTACACGGGCGAGCCGATGGCGACGGATCGCGAAACCCTGCTGTGGTTCAACATGCTCGAGGTGCCGCCCAAGCCCACGGCGGAACAAGCCGGTCCGAACTATGTGCAGCTCGCATTCCGCTCGCGCCTGAAGTTCTTCTTCCGTCCAGCGGGCCTGCAGGGCAAGTCCGACGATGCGCCGGGCAAGCTCACGTGGCGCGTCGGCACGCAAAACGGCAAGCCCGCGTTGCTGGTGACGAATCCCACGGCGTATCACGTCACGATCATCGAGGCTCATGTGGGCGAGGGTGCGCATGCACCGAAGTTCGACGAAGGCGGCATGGTGGCGCCGGGCGCCCAGCTGGAGCTGCCTCTTTCCGCTGCGCCGGGCGGCGCCGGGAAGGTCTCTTTCACGACGCTCAACGACTACGGTGGTCCGATGAAGCACGAGGCGGCGCTGCAATGACGCCGCGGCCTGCGCGAGCCGCAGGCCGAAGAGATCGACACCGAGAAGGACTACGAAGCCTTCGTCAACCGGACAACGCGGCGCCGGGCGGGGCATGAATCCCGGCGCACGTGCACAACAACATTCGAACATCGCGAGCTGGAGGGTCCGTGCGTGGATGGCTGGACGCATCGGCAGGGCCCCCTATTGCCTGCGAATCCGGCTCGCCATGTGTAATTGCAATTCGAAACCCAAACCCAGGCATTCTGGTGCCGATTCCCTTCACCTGAGTCAGGTTGGCGCCGCGGTGCTGCTCGCCTTTACGGCTTCGCACGCTTTCGCGGATGGCCTTGCGGACGCAGAGATGGCCGCGCAGCCGGCGCAGGGCGCCTCTACCGCTGTAGCGGGCGCCGTGCCGCCCACACCCGCCGATGCGATTGCCGTGCCGAACGTGATGGGCGTGGCGGCCTCATCCGCATCCGCATCCGCATCCGCATCCGCATCCGCCGCGCAAGCGCCGCAAACCGTGGAGTTCAACGCGCAGTTCCTGACCGGCGGCAGCGCGGCGAGCATGGACATTTCCCGCTTCGGCAAGGGCAATGTCGCGCTGCCGGGCCACTATCGCGCGGCGCTCTATGTGAACGACGTGTGGATTGGCGTCACCGACGTCAACCTGCGCGAAGTCGATGCCGCCAGGCACGACGTCCAGCCGGTCTTCGACCGCGATCTGCTTGCGCGCTCGGGCGTCGACCTGACGCGCCTGTCCGACACGGCGCGCGCGCAGCTCGACGCCGCGGACCATGGCGGCGCGGGTGCGCTGCTGCCCAGCTTGATCCCGCAGGCGAGCGCGACGTTCGACATGGGCGAGCAGCGGCTCGACGTGAGCATTCCGCAGGCGATGATGAGCCGCAATGCGCGCGGCTGGGTCGACCCGAAGTTCTGGGATGACGGCGTGCCGGCGGCGACGTTCCAGTACAACGCCAACGTCTATCACACGAACGGCAGCGGGTTGTCGACCACGCAGGGCTACCTGGGCATGACGGCCGGCGTCAACTTCGGCGCCTGGCGCTTTCGCTACAACGGCAACGTCACGACCACCACGGGCGCGGGCACCCACTTCCAGAGCATGCAGACTTATCTGCAGCGCTCGTTCACGCCCATCAAGAGCCAGCTCACACTCGGCGATTCGTACACGGACGGCACGATATTCGACAGCTTCGGCGTGCGCGGTGTGCAGCTCGGCACCGACGACCGCATGTACCCCGAGTCGCAGCGCGGCTATGCGCCGACCGTGCGCGGGATCGCGAACACCAACGCGAAGGTCGAGATCCGGCAGAACGGCAACATCATCTACGAAACGACGGTCGCACCGGGGCCGTTCGAGATCGACGACCTCTATCCGACTGGCTATGGCGGCGACCTCAAGGTCGTCGTGACCGAGGCCGATGGCAGCCAGCGGGTGTCCGTGGTGCCGTACGCCGCGCCAGTGAACGCGCTGCGCGAGGGCCGCTGGCGCTACAGCGTAGCGGCTGGCCAGTACCGCGATGCGAGCGCGCAAAGCCAGCCGTTCGTCTTCGAAGCGGGCGTGCAGCGCGGCATCAACAATTTCGTCACGCTGTATGGCGGCACGATCGTCGCCGACGGCTATCTTTCCGGCGCACTCGGCGCGGCGCTTGATACTCCCATCGGCGCCTTCGCGGCCGACGTCACGCAGGCGAACACGAATCTGAAAAACCTGCCGGGACGCAGCGGGCAGAGCTTGCGCATTTCGTACTCGCGCGTCTTCGCGCCCACCGACACCAACGTGACGCTGGCGGCCTACCGCTATTCCACGAGCGGCTTCCTGAGTCTCACGGACGCGATGAATTTGCGTGACCTCTCGCAGCGCGGCATCGACAACACGAACAACGGCATCCAGAAAGGCCGGCTTCAGGTCACGCTCAATCAAAACCTGAATTCGTGGGGCTCGGTCTATCTGTCCGGCTATACGCAGAACTACTGGAACAAGGCGAACCGCGATACCTCGTATCAGGTCGGCTACAACACCAATATTCGCCGCGTGGGGCTGGGCGTTTCGGCTTCGCGCGCGCTCGACGTCGATTCGGGGCGCTGGGACACTCGCGTGATGGTGAACCTGAGCATTCCGCTCGATATCGGCATGAAGATCGCGAACTCGAACACGAGCTATACGCACGATTCGCGCGATAACAGCAACCAGATCCAGGAAACGTTCACGGGTACGGCGGGCGTCGACAACGCCTTCAGCTATGGCGTCACGGCCGGCTACACGTCGGGTAACGCGAACAACGGCAGCATCAGTGCGAACGCCGGGTATCTGAGCCAGTACACGCAGATGCGTGCGAACGCCGGCTATGGGAACGGCTATACCCAGGCCGGAGCCGGCGTCACGGGCACGATCGTCGCGTACCAGGACGGCGTGGTGCTCACGCCGCAGACCGGCGACACGTTCGCGGTCATCGAGGCGAAGGACGCCGTGGGCGCGCGCGTGGCGAGCTCGCCGGGCGTGCGCGTGGACGCGCGCGGCCATGCGGTCGTCGCGGGCATGCAGCCTTACTCGCTGAACGCCGTGGATATCGATACGAAGGGCCTGCCGATGGGCGTCGAGCTCAAGAGCACGGAGCAGAACTTCGCGCCGACGGCGGGCGCGGTGGTGCGCGTGAAGTTCGACACGGACTATCGCGGCCGCGCGATGGTGATGCGCTTGCGCCGCGTGAACGGCGAGAGCGTGCCGTTTGGCGCGGACGTGCTGGATACCCGCGGCAATAGTGTCGGCACGGTCAGCCAGGGCAGCCGCGCGATGTTCTACAGCAAGGACGCGGGCGGCGACCTGACGGTGAAGTGGGGCGAGGGCATCGGGCAAAGCTGCAAGGTGCGCTATTCGCTGCCGGTGGCGCAGAAGGACAAGCCGGCGGAGACGGTGTTTGCGGATGCGGCCTGTGAGTGAGCCTTTTGTCCATTACCGTCGTCAGGCCCATGCAGGAACGCCGTGGCGTTCGAATGCAATCTGTAGAGAGATCATATGAACAAGCTTAGCCTTCGACTGTTCCTCGCCGTTCTTGTCGTGACCGTTGCGGGATCTGCGTTCGCAGCCGACGCGAACCTGAATTTCACCGGCACGATCCGGCAGCCCTCGTGCGACATCGACAGCTCCACGGCCAATCAGACCGTGCCGCTGGGAAGCGCGCAGATCATGAACTTCGCTGCCGTCGGCAGCACGAGCAATCCCACTGCGTTCTCGCTGAAACTCGTCAACTGTGCCGCTGGAACGAGCGTGACGATGACCGTGGCGGGCACGACGGACACGGTTGCGAGCGTGCTGAAGAACACGGGCACGGCCACGCAGATCGGCGTGCAGATTCTGCGGGCGGGCAGCGTGGGCGCGACCACAGGCACGCCGGTCGTGCTCAATAGCGCGATCACGCTCGGCGCGGTGGATAGCACGAACGCAATGACGGTTCCATTCGTCGCCCAGTTTTACCGGCTCGGCACGCTGACGGCGGGCACCGTGTCGGCTACGGCAACTGTAAATTTCACGTACAACTGAGTAAATAATTCTGATGGGTCAATCGTGCTTGCGCTCGCGAGCCGTGATTGGCCCGCCTCGATCGCCAAAATATGTACAACACAGGTTTCAATCTGCTTTTCAAGCTGCGTCGCTGGATTGTTTTGGGTTTAGTTTTTTTTCCCGTCTTTGGGTGGGCCGCATCTAGTTGCACCGGCGCTGCCAATACCTGGACGCTGACGCTGCCGTCTCAGGTGGCTGCGGCGCGAGATTTGCCGAATGGTTCGTTGCTGACCAACTGGGTCAGTTCGTCTGCAACAACCAATTACTGGTCATGCACGCTCAATGTCGCCAATGATGGCGTGATATTCCAGTTTGGGACCTCAGGCATCGTGTCCGGCGCGGCTACGAGCTATACCACGACCTACAACGGTGTCGCGATAAGCGTATTTCCAACCAATGTTGCCGGAGTGGGTCTGGCGTTGGCCGCCCATCACTATGGGTCCTTCTCCGCTGGCTGTCTTGCCGGTTGGGATTCGTGGGCGACCCTCGGCAGCACCTATACGGGTTGTCAGCAATTGGTTGGCGGCAAGCAGACGGGGAACGCTGGCGGCCAGATGGCGGTAGCACTCGTGAAGATCGGCGATATCACGCCGGGAACGCTGTCCGGCACCGTGGCTACGTACTACAACTATCCGGTGAACGGCGGTACTAGCGGCGGCACGCAAACTTTTGCGATATCGCCAGTCAATGTCACGACGCTGACCTGCACCACACCCGATGTCAGCGTTCCAATGGGCACGTTCAAGACTACGGATTTTCCGAATGTCGGTTCGCTCTCGCCGAACCCGGCGGGATTCAATATCCAGTTGCTCAATTGCCCGGGTGGTACCGCGGTGTCGGGCACGCAGGCGGGGCAGATTCACGGCATCCAGTACCGTATCGATCCGACCAGCGGAACCGTGGCGACCAATGTAGCGGCGCTTGGTGGAAACCCTTCCGCATCGGGAGTCGGCATTGAGTTGTTCAACAATTCGGGCGCAGTTTTCCCGCTCTCGACGTCGACCACCTTGAGCGGCTACAACAGCGCCACTGGCGGGAATTACACCATTCCTCTCACGGCGCGCTATTACCGCACGGGCACGGTGACTGCGGGTCCCGCCAATGCGACCATGACGCTGACCATTTCGTATCAGTAGTCAATGGCTCACCGCGCGGCAACGGCGTGGCGAGGGAGGGGTTGAAGGTCCAGACAGTGTGATGGGCATTCAAAAAAAGGCACACCTTCATGGTGTGCCTTTTCGCCTGCAACTGGGTCGCAACGCGGACCTTACCGCACCCGCATTCCCGGCTTCGCGCCGCTATGCGGCTCGAGAATATAGAGGCCCGGTTCGGCCTTCTCATCGGCGGAAGAAGCCGCGAGCACCATGCCTTCCGAGAGACCGAACTTCATCTTGCGCGGCGCGAGGTTGGCGACCATCACCGTGAGCTTGCCCTTGAGGTCCTCGGGTTTGTACGCGGAACGGATGCCCGAGAACACGTTGCGCGTGCGGCCTTCGCCCGCGTCGAGCGTGAGCTGCAACAGCTTGTCCGAGCCTTCGACGACATTGCAATCGACGATCAGCGCCACGCGCAGGTCGATTTTCGCGAAGTCGTCGATGGAGATGACTTCCGGTTCACCGGAAACTTGCGGCTCGGCCTTCTTCGCTTCCTTCGATGCCTTCGACTTCTTGCTCGCATCGGCGGCGGCAGCGGGTGCCTCGGCGGCTTGCAGCGAGTCGCGGTTGGCGGCGAGCAGGGCTTCGATCTGCTTGGGATCGACGCGCGTCATCAGGTGCTTGTAGGCGTTGATTGGCTGTTGCGACGAGAGCGCCTTGCCCGCATCGGCCCACGTGAGCGGCGCGATGGCGAAGAACTGCTCGACGCCTTCAGCGAGCGTGGGCAGCACCGGCTTTAGCGCGAGCGAGAGCAGGCGGAACGCTTCGAGGCTCACGCTGCAGGTCTCGTGCAGCGCCACGGCGTTCGCCGGATCCTTCGCCAGTTCCCACGGCTTGGCCGTATCGACGTAGACGTTCACCGCATCGGCGAGCTCCATCGTGTGACGCAGCGCGCGGCTGTACTCGCGCGCCTCGTAGTTCGCGGCGATCTCCGGAATGGCGGCGCGCACCTGCTCGATGAGCGGATGATTCATCGCGCTGTCCTGCACGCGGCCCTCGAAGCGCTTGATCAGGAAGCCCGCCGCGCGGCTCGCGATGTTGATGTACTTGCCGACGAGGTCGCTGTTCACGCGCGCCTGGAAGTCCTCGAGGTTCAGGTCGAGGTCTTCCATCGAGCTGTTGAGCTTGGCCGCGAAGTAGTAGCGCAGCCACTCGGGGTTCAGGCCCGTGTCGATATAGCTTTGCGCGGTGATGAAGGTGCCGCGCGACTTCGACATCTTCGCGCCGTCCACCGTGAGGAAGCCGTGCGCGAACACGTTGGTGGGCGTGCGATGGCCCGAGAACTGGAGCATCGCCGGCCAGAACAGCGTGTGGAAGTACAGGATGTCCTTGCCGATGAAGTGGTACTGCTCGGTCTTCGAATCGGCCTTGACCCACGCGCCGAAGTCGAGACCGCGCTGTTCGCACAGGTTCTTGAAGCTCGCGTAGTAGCCCACGGGCGCGTCGAGCCACACGTAGAAGTACTTGCCGGGCGCGCCCGGGATCTCGAAGCCGAAGTACGGCGCGTCGCGCGAGATGTCCCAGTCGGCGAGCTTCGACTCGCCCGCGTCGCCGAGCCACTCGCGCATCTTGTTGGTGGCTTCGGGCTGCGCGAGGCCGCTCACCCAGCCGCGCAGGAACTGCTCGCAGCGCGGGTCCGAGAGGCGGAAGAAGTAGTGCGTCGAGGTCTTGCGGATGGGCGTCGCGCCGGAGACCACCGAGTACGGATTCTTCAGGTCGGTGGGCGCATAGGTCGAGCCGCACACTTCGCAGCTGTCACCGTACTGGTCCTTCGCGCCGCACTTCGGGCACTCGCCCTTGATGAAGCGGTCCGGCAGGAACATGTTCTTGACCGGGTCGTAGGCCTGCTCGATGTCGCGCGTCTCGATGAGGTCCGCTTCCTTGAGCGCCAGGTACACCGATTCCGAGAGCACACGGTTCTCGTCGGAGTCCGTCGAGTAGTAGTTGTCGAACGACACGCCGAAGCTGTCGAAATCGCGCTTGTGCTCCTGCCAGACGCGCGCGATCAGTTGCTGCGGCGTGAGGCCTTCCTTCTCGGCGCGCAGCATGACGGGCGTGCCGTGGGTGTCGTCGGCACCGACGTAATAGACCTCGTGGCCATGCATTCGCAACGCGCGAACCCAGATGTCCGTCTGGATGTACTCGACCAGATGGCCGATGTGGATCTGCCCGTTGGCATAGGGCAGAGCAGACGTGACGAGAATCTGGCGGCGGCCGCTGGAGGTGGCAGGCGCGCCGGCTGCAACGAGGTCGGTGGCGGGTGCTGACATAGGTGAGGGGGTTCCGGAGATGCGGGAGGTCGAAACGTCGATTTTAGCAGGGTGGGCGGGCGGCGAGTTCGGACGCCAGGCGCCGCGCAAACGCCGGGGCCGGTGCGCGAGCTGGGCCGGAGACGAGATCGCCGCCAATGCGCCGTGCATTCGCCAAGGGGATGCGCGCTTTGCGTTGAACCCATGCGTGCAGGCCGTGCGGCTCGACGTCTGCAAATATCGCGGGCAAAAAAAACCGGGGCAGGATGGCCCCGGAGCAACAACGACAAGAGGAGAATGGTGACGTGGCGGCGTAACCGCACACGTACCGTAAAGAAAGACAGCGGAGTTGAAAGAGAGTTCGAAAAATTTTTCGCTTTGCCGACTCCGCCGGCTGGCCAGGCTTGCGGGACATTCCCGGCGCCGATGTCCGGCCCGATTGCAGCCGCCTCGCTCGGGCAGAAATGCAAGCGGGACGACTTTGCAGCCGTCCCGCTCGTCCTGTCGCTGTTTTCGCGTTGCGCGCCGCAAGTTGCGTGTGCTGCAACTTGCGGTGCCGCCCGGAGCGCTTAGCCGCCCTGGTGCTGTGCCGTCGCGCGCAGGTAGATTTCCACGCGGCGGTTCGCGGCGCGGCCGGCTTCGGTGCTGTTGTCGGCGATCGGCTGGGTGTCGCCGCGGCCATCGGCTGCCATGCGCTGCATGGCCACGCCGCGCGAGCCGAGGTAGTTCACCACGCTCTGGGCGCGATTGACCGACAGCGTCTGGTTGTAGGCGGGCTGGCCCGTGTTATCCGTATGGCCGACGACCTGCGCGACCACTTCCGGGTTCTGCTGCAGCGTCTGCGCAACCTGGTCGAGCACCGGCGCGAACGACGGCTTGATCGCGTAGCTGTTGGTGTCGAAGGTCACGTTGCTCGGGATGTTGAGCTTGAGCGAGCCGTCCGGCTGCTCGGTGATCTGCGTGCCGGTGCCCTTGGTGGCGCCCGTGAGCTTGTTGTGAATGGCGGTCCAGTTGTAGCCCGCCACACCGCCGACCAGCGCGCCGGCGCCCGCGCCGATCGCCGCGCCCTTGCCACCGCCGAAGATCGCGCCGATGGCGGCGCCCGTGCCGGCGCCGATGCCGGTGCCGACAGCCGTGTTGGTGCCCTGCTGGGTCGCGCAGCCGGCGACGAGCGCGCCGGCGATGGCGAAGACGGACAGACGGGTCAAGATTCTTGTGTTCATTTTTCAATCCTCTCTTGAGTGGAACGGGACGGCTCCTTGCGCCGCGCGCAGGCCCCGACTGGGCCAAGGGTCTTCGGACGGCGCGCGCCTGCAACTACTACAATGACGGCTTGGGAGCTTGCGTGAGTCATTTTGCTACTTGCGAAGCATCGCTAGGCGACGGCTTGACAAGTGCTGCTTAGGTGCAAAAAGGGCCGCTGCCGCGAAGCGTGCCTTGTCGCAGTGATTTGCGCAATCGAGCTTAACAATTTCTTGCGTTTTCCGGCGCTGGCATGACACTGCGCGGCCTTCCGGGCCACGCGGGTGCCGACGCATTTCTTGGACACGGAGTTTCAATGAGCATTGATCGGGCATTGGTCGACGCCGCGCTGGCGGCCCTCGCGGATCCGAACACGGGCCGGCCGTACGCAGCGGCAAAAGGGGTGCGCAACGTCGCGATCGACGGCGACACGGTGGGCGTCGAGATCGTGCTTGGCTATCCGGCGAAGAGCCAGTACGACGCGGTCCGCGCGCAGGTGGAAGGCGCGCTTGCGGCGGTGCCCGGCGTGAAGTCGAGCCGCGTGACGGTGCGCCATGAGGTGGCTGCGCACACGGTGCAGCGAGGCGTGAAGCTGTTGCCGAACGTGAAGAATATTGTCGCCGTCGCTTCGGGCAAGGGCGGCGTTGGCAAGAGCACGACCGCCGTGAACCTCGCGCTCGCGCTGGCGGCCGAGGGCGCTTCGGTCGGCGTGCTCGATGCGGACATCTACGGCCCGTCGCTGCCGATGATGCTCGGCATCGAGGGCCGCCCCGAATCGCCCGACGGCCAGTCGATGAACCCGCTCGAAGGGCACGGCGTGCAGGCCAACTCGATCGGCTTCCTGATTGAGCAGGACAATCCGATGGTCTGGCGCGGGCCGATGGCCACCTCGGCGCTCGAGCAGCTGCTGCGTCAGACCAATTGGCGCGAGCTCGACTATCTGGTGGTGGACATGCCGCCGGGCACGGGCGACATCCAGCTCACGCTCTCGCAGCGCGTGCCGGTCACGGGCGCCGTGATCGTGACGACGCCGCAGGACATCGCGCTGCTCGACGCGAAGAAGGGTCTCAAGATGTTCGAGAAGGTGGGCATCCCCATCCTCGGCATCGTCGAGAACATGGCCGTGCACGTCTGCTCGAATTGCGGCCATGCCGAGCACATCTTCGGCGCGGGCGGCGGCGAGCGCATGGCGAAGGAATACGGCGTCGAGGTACTCGGCAGCCTGCCGCTCGACATCGGCATTCGCGAGCAGGCCGACTCGGGCCATCCGACCGTGGTGGCCGATCCAGACAGCGCCGTGGCGGCGACTTACAAGGCGATTGCGCGTCGCATCGCGGTGCAGATTGCGGAGCGCGCGCGCGACATGACCTCGAAGTTCCCGACCATCGTCGTGCAGAACACCTGAGCACCGGCGGCTCGCTCGGGCAGGCCTGTCGGGCCGTCTCGAGCCGATGCCGTGCAGCGCGTGGGTGTCGCACCCCGTGCGCCTTGCTGCGCAAGGCTCGCAGCGTGTAAGACAGCGCTCACATGAGGCGCGCGCAAGGCCCTCTGCGCGGTATCATGTTGCATTCAAAGGTCCGGATCGACGGCCGCAGGGGCGGCCGCGTGCGGACATGAGGATCGCATGGGTAAAGGAATCGACAGGGGCGAGAACAGGCTGGCGGGCAACGCAGCCGTGCTGGCCGTGGCCGTGTGCACGCTGCTGGCGGGCTGCACGAGCTTCATGGGCCAGCAGGACAAGCGCGCGCTCGCGCAGGTCTTGCCTACCGTCGGCAACCAGGTGCGGGGCACCGTGTCGTTCGTCGAGCGCTCGGACGGCGTGCAGGTGAGCTACAACCTCGCTGGCCTGCCACCCGATAGCGACCATGCGATACAAGTCCACGATCGCGGCGACTGCAACGCCGCGGACGCCTCGAGCGCCGGCGCCGTGTTCGCGCCCGCGGCCGACCGCCTGAAACCCGGCGCGCGCGTGGAGGGCGACCTCGGCAACATCCACGCGGATTCCAATGGCGTGGCCACCGGCTTCATCGTGGCGCCGGACGTTTCGCTCGACGGCGTGCGCTCGGTGCTGCAGCGCTCGGTGCTCGTGCATCACGACGCCATCGACCCCTACGCGTATCCGGCGCGCGGCACCGGCCCCGCGCTCGCCTGCGGCGTGATCAAGGCGCAGTGACGCGGCGCGTGAGCCGCCTGCGCATGGCACTGGTAAGTGCGCATTTGTGCGTGCTCGACATGCACTTGATGTGCCCCTCGCGTGCACTTCCAGGCACAGTCATCCACATCGCGTAAAATAGGCGCCTTTCGTGGGGCACGCCTAGTGGGGCACGCCTGGTGGGGCACGCCGGCGGGTCGCGCCTGGCAGAGCGCCCTTGGCGGGGCGGCCAGGCGCGCGAGGCGTTTCCCTCCTCGATGGGCCTGCCCGCGGGCGGCTTCCCGCACATTTCTTTTTCGTTCCCTGTTTTTACTGGACCGTAGCGCAACATGGCAATCAAATCCGACAAGTGGATCCGGCGCATGGCCGAAGAGCATCAGATGATCGAGCCGTTCGTGCGCGACCAGGTCCGCACCTCGGAAGACGGCCGCAAGATCGTGAGCTACGGCACCTCGAGCTACGGCTACGACATCCGCTGCGCCGACGAATTCAAGATCTTCACGAACATCAATTCGACGATCGTCGACCCGAAGAACTTCGACGAAAAGTCGTTCGTGGACTTCAAGGGCGACGTCTGCATCATCCCGCCGAACTCGTTCGCGCTCGCGCGCACGGTCGAGTATTTCCGCATTCCGCGCAAGGTCCTGACGGTGTGCCTGGGCAAGTCCACCTATGCGCGCTGCGGGATCATCGTGAACGTCACGCCGTTCGAGCCCGAGTGGGAGGGCTATGTGACGCTCGAATTCTCGAATACGACACCTTTGCCTGCCAAAATCTACGCGAACGAAGGCGTCGCCCAAGTGCTCTTCTTCGAGAGCGACGAGGTTTGCGAAGTGTCTTACGCGGACCGCGGCGGCAAGTATCAAGGCCAGCACGGCGTGACCTTGCCGAAGACCTGACGTTCGAGCGCACACAACCCACCGGACATACGACATACGGGGACCGCTGCGCGTTACATGCAGCGGTCGTTTCTTTTGGAGAATCGCCCATGAAGTTTCGTTTTCCCGTCGTCATCATTGACGAAGACTTTCGCTCCGAGAACATCTCGGGTTCCGGCATCCGGGCACTGGCCGAAGCCATCGAGAAAGAGGGCGCGGAAGTCCTCGGGCTGACGAGCTACGGCGACCTGACGTCGTTCGCGCAGCAATCGAGTCGCGCCGCCTGCTTCATCCTCTCGATCGACGACGACGAGCTGCTGCCCTACGTGGAAGGCACCGATGGCGAAGCACCGGAGCACGCGCCCGCGATCGTCACGCTGCGCACGTTCATGGAGGCGGTGCGCAAGCGTAACGCCGACATCCCCATCTTCCTGTACGGCGAAACGCGCACCTCGCGCCATTTGCCCAACGACATCCTGCGTGAGCTGCACGGCTTCATTCACATGTTCGAGGACACGCCGGAGTTTGTCGCGCGCCACGTGATCCGCGAAGCGAAGGTGTATCTCGACGCGCTGTCGCCGCCGTTCTTCAAGGAACTCGTGAAGTACGCCGACGAAGGTTCGTACTCGTGGCACTGCCCGGGGCACTCGGGCGGCGTGGCGTTCCTGAAGAACCCGCTTGGCCAGATGTTCCACCAGTTCTTCGGCGAGAACATGCTGCGCGCCGACGTCTGCAATGCGGTCGAGGAGCTTGGCCAGCTGCTCGATCACACGGGTCCGGTTGCGGCTTCGGAGCGCAACGCGGCGCGCATTTTCAGCGCCGACCACGTGTTCTTCGTGACCAACGGCACGTCCACGTCCAACAAGATCGTCTGGCACGCAACGGTGGCGCCGGGCGACATCGTGCTGGTGGACCGCAACTGCCACAAGTCGATCCTGCACGCGATCACGATGACGGGCGCGATTCCTGTGTTCCTCACGCCCACGCGCAACAACTTTGGCATCATCGGCCCGATTCCGCGCGACGAGTTCAAGCCGGAAAACATCCGCAAGAAGATCCTCGCGAATCCGTTCGCGCGCGAAGCGCTCGAGAAGAACCCGAACGTAAAGCCGCGCATTCTGACGATCACGCAGAGCACCTATGACGGCGTCGTCTACAACGTCGAGATGATCAAGGACCTGCTCGGCGACATGCTCGACACGCTGCACTTCGACGAAGCCTGGCTGCCGCACGCCGAGTTCCACGAGTTCTACCAGGACATGCACGCGATCGGCGCGGGGCGCCCGCGCACCAAGGCGCTGGTGTTCGCGACGCACTCGACGCACAAGCTGCTCGCCGGCATCTCGCAGGCCTCGCAGATCGTCGTGCAGGATTCGGAAGACAGCGTGTTCGACCGTCACCGCTTCAACGAAGCGTATCTGATGCACACGTCCACGAGCCCGCAGTACGCGATCATCGCGTCGTGCGACGTGGCCGCGGCGATGATGGAAGCGCCGGGCGGCCCCGCACTCGTGGAAGAGTCGATCGCCGAGGCGCTCGACTTCCGCCGCGCCATGCGCAAGGTCGACGCCGAATACGGCGACGACTGGTTCTTCAAGGTCTGGGGCCCGGACGATCTCGCGGAAGAAGGCATCGGCTCGCGCGAAGACTGGATGCTGCGCCCGAACGACCGCTGGCACGGCTTCGGCGCGCTCGCCGAAGGCTTCAACATGCTCGACCCGATCAAGGCGACCATCGTCACGCCGGGTCTGGACGTGGAAGGCGACTTCGGCGAGACCGGCATTCCCGCGGCCATCGTCACGAAGTACCTGGCCGAGCACGGCATCATCGTCGAGAAGACGGGGCTCTACTCGTTCTTCATCATGTTCACGATCGGCATCACCAAGGGCCGCTGGAATTCGATGGTCACGGAGCTCCAGCAGTTCAAGGACGACTACGACAACAACCAGCCGCTCTGGCGCGTGCTGCCCGAGTTCGTCGCGCAGCATCCGATGTACGAGCGCGTGGGCCTGCGCGACCTGTGCCAGCAGATTCACAGCGTCTACCGCGCCAACGACATCGCGCGCCTCACGACCGAGATGTACCTCTCGGACATGGAGCCCGCGTTGAAGCCGTCCGACGCGTTCGCGAAACTCGCGCACCGCGAGATCGACCGGGTGCCCATCGACGAGCTCGAAGGCCGCGTCACGTCGATCCTGCTCACGCCGTATCCGCCGGGCATTCCGCTCTTGATTCCGGGCGAGCGCTTCAACAAGACGATCGTGAACTACCTGAAGTTCGCGCGCGAATTCAACGAGCGCTTCCCGGGCTTCCACACCGACATCCACGGACTCGTGGGCGAGACCATCAACGGCCGCATCGAGTATTTCGTGGACTGCGTGCGCGCTTGAGCGCGGGCTCGGGCGGCATGACCGTGCGGATCCTGCGTTCTTTCGTGACGGCGCTGGCGACGGCGGCGACCCTTGGCATGACGCTGGTGGCGGGGTTGGCGGCGGCGCCCGCGGCGCATGCCGAGGTGGCGGCCGCCGATCCGATCGACGCGGGCATGCGCACGTGTCTCGCGCGCGCCGACCGCTCCTCGACGGCGGGCCAGATCCAGTGCATGGACGACGCGCGCACCGCGTGGCGCAGCGCCGCCGACGCGGCGCTCTCACAGCTGATCGCGAAGCTGCCGCCCGCGCAGCAAAAGCGCTGGCGTGTTAGCCAGGACAAGTGGTCGGCGTGGCGCGATGCCGAGGACACGATGCTCGGCGCGGCCTTCGCGACCACGAGCGGCTCGACCTATCAGCTCTACGAAGCGGACATGCGCCTGCAGCCGGTGCGCGACCGCGCGCTCTCGCTGCGCGGCCAGGCAACGGCGGCCTCAGGCGACGCGCCGCCGGTCGCGCGCGCCTGTAGCGCCGATGCGCGTTGCGAGCACGTGAGCTACGACCTGAATCGCTACTACCGCAAGCTGTATGCGCGCATGCCGGCCCACTCGCGGCCAGCGCTTTCGCGTGCGCAAAGCGCGTGGCGCGCGTATCGCGACGCGACCACGCCGCTCATCGACGAGCGTGCACGCCTCGACCTGCTCGGGGCGCGGCTCGCGACGCTCAAGCGCTTGTCGGAGACGGTGGACAACCGGTGATCAGCCGCTAGCCATTTGCGTAGCAGCTTGACCAGAAAACAGGCGCCCGGATACACGTCCGGGCGCCTGTTTTATTTTCAGTCGATGATGAACTGTTCCGGCGCGCGCGCGGGCAACGAGGTGGGCTCGCCCAGCAAGTCGTGCAGCGCGACCTCGATGCCCTCCGACATCGCGTTGAGCGCGAGGTCGTTGTCTTCGGTGCCGAACGGGTCTTCGAGCTGCGAGGCAATCGCCTCGTGCGCCATGAACGCGTAGGCCACGAACACCGCGAAGATCGGCGTGAGTGCGCCGATGCTGTCGACGAGCCCGAAGGGCAGCAGCGCGCAGAAGAAGTACACGGTGCGGTGAATCATCACCGTGTAGGCGAACGGCAGCGGCGTGGAAACGATGCGTTCACAGCCGCCGATCACATCCGAGAGTCCATTGAAATTGTGCTCGAAGGCGAGCACCGCGTAACCGTCGACGCGGCCCGCGCGGGCCTCGTTGCGCAGCCATTCGGAGGCGCACTGCACGAGCGTCATGGGACGGTAGCGCGAGGCCATCACGCGCTCGAACACGTCGCGCGGCAGGCGCGCTTCGAGATCGGCGCGCGGGTCGGTGCGGCGCAACTGGTGGCGCAGCGCGTGCGGCAGCGCGCAGAGCAGCTCGGCGAATGGGCGCACGTGCGTGCGAGGGTCGTCGCTCTGCACGAGCGTGAGCGACTCGCGCACGAGCGAGCGCGACTCGTTGAGCATCTGCCCCCACAGCTTGCGGCCTTCCCAGTAGCGGTCGTAGCTCGCGCTGTTGCGAAAGCCGAGGAACACCGCGAGCGCGATGCCGATGAGCGAGAACGGCACGGTGCTCAGGTTCACCGTGAGCTTGAGGATGTGATCGTGCGCGGCGACGGCCACGATGGATATGACCAGCACGAGCAGCAGACGCGGCAGGAGCTGGGGCAGCACGGAGCCGCGCCACGCGAGCAGCATGCGGAACCAGTGGAGGTGAGGGCGGACGATCATCGGAGCGGGTGAGCAGGGGCTGGGCGGGCAAAGCCGGGGTGGGGCCGGCCACGAGTCTTATGCGCCATGATAAGACGTGGGGCGCGAACATCGAGCGCACACTTCGGAAACTTCACGCCGGGCACAGCGCGAGGCGGCTGGCACGTGCGCGTGGGGGCATGCCAACGAAAAAGCGGGCGCGCGACGGTGTTTGTCGCGCGCCCGCTTTTCAGGCAGTTCGCACTCGCATCATGGCCACGTGAGGGTCACGTGAAGGCCCCATGATGGCCCGGCGAGCGAGCCGCTCTTACTTGAGCGCTGCGCGTGCCGCCGCGATGGCCGCGCGCACCTGTTCCGGCGCGGTGCCGCCCGCATGGTTGCGCGCCGAGACCGATCCTTCGAGCGTCAGCACTTCGAACACGTCCTCGCCGAGCAACTGCGAGACCGCCGGCAGCTCGCGGCGCATTTCGTCGAGCGTGAGATCCGCGAGATCGCAATTGCGGTCCACGCAGATGCGCACCGCGTGCGCAACCGCTTCGTGCGCGTCGCGGAACGGCAGGCCCTTCTTCACGAGGTAGTCGGCGAGGTCGGTGGCGGTCGAGAAGCCTTGCAGCGCGGCCGCGCGCATCGCCTGCTCCTTCACCGTGATGCCGGCGACCATCTCCGCGAAGATGCGCAGCGTGTCGGCCACCGTATCGACGGTGTCGAACAGCGGTTCCTTGTCTTCCTGGTTGTCCTTGTTGTACGCGAGCGGCTGGCCCTTCATCAGCGTGAGGAGCGCCATCAGATGGCCGTTCACGCGGCCGGTCTTGCCGCGCGCGAGCTCGGGCACGTCCGGGTTCTTCTTCTGCGGCATGATCGACGAGCCCGTGCAGAAGCGGTCGGCCAGATCGATGAAACCCACGCGCGGGCTCATCCACAGCACCAGCTCTTCCGAGAAGCGCGAGACGTGCGTCATCACGAGCGCCGATGCGGCCGTGAATTCGATCGCGAAGTCGCGGTCGGAGACGGCGTCGAGCGAGTTCGCGCAGATGCCGTCGAAGCCCAGCGTCTTCGCCACGGCGAAGCGGTCGATCGGATAGCTCGTGCCCGCGAGCGCCGCCGCGCCGAGCGGCAGGCGGTTCACGCGCTTGCGGCAGTCGGCCATGCGCTCGGCGTCGCGCGTGAACATCTCCACGTAGGCGAGCAGGTGATGGCCGAAGGTGACCGGCTGCGCCACTTGCAGGTGCGTGAAGCCGGGCATGATCGTGCCCGCGTGCTGCTCGGCCAGATCGAGCAGCGCGCCGCGCAGGTCGCCGAGCAGGCCGCCGATGCGGTCGATCTCGCCGCGCAGCCACAGGCGGATGTCGGTCGCGACCTGGTCGTTGCGCGAGCGGCCCGTGTGCAGGCGCTTGCCCGCGTCGCCGATCAGCGCGGTGAGGCGCGCCTCGATGTTCAGGTGCACGTCTTCAAGGTCGAGCAGCCACTCGAATTCGCCGCGCTCGATCTCGCCCTTGATTTGCGCCATGCCGCCCTGGATGGCGGCGAGGTCGTCGGCGGAGATGATCTTCTGCGCAGCCAGCATCGACGCGTGCGCGAGCGAGCCCTCGATATCGACGAGCGCGAGGCGCTTGTCGAAGAAGACCGACGACGTATAGCGTTTGACCAGCTCCGACATGGGCTCGGAGAAGCGAGCCGACCAGGCTTCGCCTTTTTTGTGCAGTTGGGACGTCATGGTGATGGGCGTGAACGAGCGATGAGCGTGAAAAAGCGCGGGCCGGGCGGTCTCGCGGGAATGCGGCGCACGGCGGGAAAGAAGCCGATTTTACCATCGGCGGGGTGGGCTGCCGGTGACCGGGCGGCATGGCGCGGTGACTGGCGCGGGCATACCGGCGTCGGTGACCGGGCGGCGTGGCGACGGGGCTGGGCCAAGCGGCGCGGGCGATCCGCGCAGGCGGCGGGCCGGGCCGGCTTGCAGCGCCCCGCGCCGCCGCGCTCAGAGTCGCACCAGCACGACCAGCTTCAGGTCTTCGCGGTGCGCGGGCTTGAGCGTGATCTGGTCGTAGGCGACGCGGCCATGGCGCGGATGATTGAACTCGCGCCGGCCGCCTTCGCGCTCGAACACGTCCTGCGAGCCCCAGAAGCGCGCGAACTCGTCGCTCGCGGCCAGCAGCGAATCGATCAGTGCGCGCGTGGGCGCGTCGTTCAGGTGGCGGATCGAATCGGCGCGGAATTCGGCGGCGAGGCGCCGCGCGCGCGTCTCCCAGTCGACGATCAGTTCGCGCCCGAGCGGTTCCGTGAAGGTGAAGCGCAGCAGATTGCGGTCGTGCCCGCCGTCGAGCCAGCCCGTGAAAAGGTCCGCGGCATGGGCGTTCCAGGCGAGCGCGGTCCACTGGCGGTCGAGCACGTAGGCGGGGGCGTCCACCAGCTGCACGGTCTGCAGCAGCGTGGCGGGCGCATCCGCGGCGCTGGCCGGGTCGGGCTCGGCGGGGTCGCGCTGGGCGGCCAGCTCGAACAGATAGGCGCGCTCGGCGCGCGAGAGGCGCAGCGCGACGGCGATGCGCGCGAGCGCATCCGCCGAGGCCGAGACGGGCCGGCCCTGCTCGATCCACGTGTACCAGGTGGGGCTCACGCCGCACAGCTGCGCGACTTCCTCGCGGCGCAGGCCCGGCGTGCGGCGGCGCGGGCCCGGTGCGAGACCGACTTCCTGCGGCGAGAGCCGCTCGCGATGGGCGCGGATGAATTCGCCCAGCGCGCGGGCGGGCGTCGCGTCGAGCGTCTTCGCGGAACCGGGTTCGACTGCGGAGGCGGATGTATCGATGCTCATGAGATGTCGGACAGGTGCTGGCGATACCAGAATAATTGCTTAACTTGTACTGGTACAGAACGGGCTCTATTGTAACGGCTGACGCGGCGCCGGGCCGCCGCGCCTGACCCGCCCGGGGAAAGCCACAAGCGCCTGCGTCAGACCGTGGACGACGGTCTGGCGCTCAACAACGAAGAACCAGGACGAGCGCACGCCACGCACCGGAGCCATCGGAAGCGCCGGCAGAGCGCTCACCCCGCACAAGGAGCAAGCGATGAAGCATCACGATCAGGTCGCCGACGCGTTCGGCTCGACCGCCGCCGCCTACCTCACGAGCCAGGTCCACGCGAGCGGCGCGGATCTGGAGAACCTCGCCGCGACGTTCGCGGCCACCTGCGGCAATGCCACGGTGCTGGACATGGGCTGCGGCGCGGGCCATGCGAGCTTCGCGGTGGCCCCGCACGTGCGCGAAGTCGTGGCCTACGACATTGCCCCGCAGATGCTCGCCACGGTCGAGGCGGCCGCGAAAGAGCGGGGCCTCGCGACCATCCGCACGCAGCAGGGCGCCGCCGAGACGCTGCCGTTCGCCGACGCCACCTTCAACTGGGCGGTCAGCCGCATGAGCGCGCACCACTGGCGCGACGTGCCGCGCGCGCTCGCCGAGGTGCACCGCGTGCTCAAGCCCGGTGGGCGGCTGAAGTTCATCGACATCGCCGGTGTCGACGACCCGCTTTACGACGTGCACATCCAGGCGATCGAGTTGTTGCGCGACGCTTCGCATATCCGCGACTACCGCGCCGATGAATGGCTCGCGATGCTCGATCGCGCGGGGTTCGACGCGAAGGTGAGCGAGCGCTGGCGCATCGCGCTCGACTTCGACACGTGGGTCGCGCGCATGCGCACGCCGCCCGAGCGCGTGACGGCGATCCGCTCGATGTGGGAGCGCGCGCCAGATGAAGTGCGTGAGTACTTCGATGTACAGAGCGATTGCTCGTTCAAGCTCGACGCGCTGATGATTGAGGCGACGCGGCGCGACTAAGAGGCAGGCGGGGCGCTCCGGTCGAGCTGTTCGGGTTGGCTTGAACCCGTGCGTCGCGACAGAGCGAGCCGTATTGACGGTCACACTTTGTTCAGAGTCTGGAGATTGTCATTAGACAAGTGGGAGGCGATAACGATTCGCTAGAATCAGCGAATTCCGTTTCCTGCGCAACGATGCCATGGCAACTCCCTACGCGACTGAGCGCGGCATACCGAGCGTTCCCACTTGTGCCCGAGGTAACGTATCGCTTCGGTTTGATGGGCGCTTTCTAACGATGATCGGTGCCGGGGGGCGCGGCTATGCCGCTGTGTCCGGCCGTCCCTCGGACGACGGCGGCTTTGATTACTCTACCGCCCGACAACGCGAAGGCCGCGTTGGGCCAATTCCGCCTGGACAGTATTGGGTACAGCCCTCGCAGATGTGGACCAATCACTGGTACAACATTGCGCCACGCGCTGCTTGGGGGGATCATCGGCTCACGATTCACGTTTTTCCGGGCACGCAGACTTTTGGACGTGGCGGATTTTTCATCCATGGCGGTACACACGCCGGTAGTGCTGGCTGCATCAATCTGCGCGGTCAGATGGAAAGCTTCGCAGCAGACCTGAAGGCGGCAACCGGCGACTCCGACTGCTATGTTCCCTTGACGGTCCGCTACCCATGAACCGTTCAACTCGTGTCCTGCTTCTGGCCATCATGATTGCGCTGATGTTGTTGATCGCGGCATTCAACTGGATCAACTTGAGTGAAGCGTATGGCAGCGGGCCGCCGTACTACAGCCGCACCACCAACATGGACAAGTGGACCAACCCGTTACCGGTGCTGGCGGTCGTTGATGTCTTCGCGGTGTTGGCCATCGCATTGCTCGCACTGTGGATTCGGCGTGCAGGCCGCAACTGAGTTGTCGTGATGCCGGACGGGGCATGTTGGGCGATGTCCGATGAGCACCCACCTCTCGCCACGCAATAAAAAACGGCGTCGTGCCCGCAAAGGCACGACGCCGTTCATGCATGAGCGCAAACGCTCAAACGAGCCGCTCCATCAGCCCGTATTACGCAACCCCGCAGCAATCCCGTTGATCGTCAGATGGATACCGCGCCGCACGCGCGGGCTCGGGTCGCCGGCGCGATAGCGCTTGATCAGCTCGACCTGCAAGTGATTGAGCGGATCGAGATACGGGAAGCGGTTCTTGATCGAACGCGCGAGCAGCGGGTTGTCGGCCAGACGCCCGCTCGTGCCGGTGATTTCGTCGAGCACGCGGGTCGTGCGCTCCCACTCGGCCACGATGCGGTCGAACACGTGCTTGCGCAGCTTCTTGTCGGTGACGAGCTGCGCATAGCGCGACGCCACCGCGAGGTCCGTCTTCGCGAGCGTCATGTCCATGTTCGAGAGCAGGTTCGAGAAGAACGGCCAGGTCTTGTACATCTTCTTGAAGAGCGCGAGACGGCGCGTGCGCTCCGCGTCGTTGCCCGCTTCGTCGAGATACGAAGCCACCGCGCTGCCAAAGCCGTACCAGCCCGTGAGCAGCAAACGGCACTGGCCCCACGAGAAGCCCCAGGGAATCGCGCGCAGGTCGTCGATCTTGCGGTTCTTCGGGTCCTGCAGTTTGCGCGAGGCGGGCCGGCTGCCGATGTTGAGCTCGGCGATCTCGGTGATCGGCGTCGAGGCGAAGAAGTAGTCGGTGAAGCCGGGCGTCTCGTAGACGAGCGAGCGGTACGCCGCCATCGCCGCGTCGGAGAGCTTCTGCATCGTCTCTTCGAACACGGGCAGCTGATCGGGCGAGTTGCCCGCGGCTTTGCCCATCGGCAGCAGCGTGGCTTCGAGCGTGGCGGCGATCACTGTTTCCAGGTTGCGGCGGCCGATCTCCGGGTTGCCGAACTTGCTCGCGATGACTTCGCCCTGCTCGGTGAGGCGGATCTGGCCTTCGACCGTGCCCGGCGGCTGCGAGAGGATCGCGTTGTAGGTCGGGCCGCCCCCGCGGCCCACCGTGCCGCCGCGGCCATGGAACAGGCGCAGCGTGATGCCGCGCTCGCGATAGAGCGCGACCAGCGCGAGCTCGGAGCGGTAAAGCTCCCAGTTCGAGGTGAGGAAGCCGCCGTCCTTGTTGCTGTCCGAGTAGCCGAGCATGATTTCCTGCTCGTTGCCCTGGTGTTCGACGATGCTGTCGATGCCCGGCAGCGCGAGCAGGTCGCGCATGATGTGCGTGGCGTTGCGCAAGTCGGGAATCGTCTCGAAGAGCGGGATCACCATCAGCGCGGCCTTCGCCGGATCCTCGGCGTGGCCCAGACGCCCGCTCATGAGGCCCGTTTCCTTTTGCAGCAGCATCACTTCGAGCAGGTCGGAAACCGTTTCGGTGTGCGAGATGATGTAGTTGCGCACCGCGCGCGCGCCAAACTTCTCGCGCGTTACGCGCGCCATCTCCAGCACGCCGAGCTCGCTCTTCACGAGGTCGGAATAGTCGAGGTAGGGCGAGCGCAGCGGGCGCGCGTCGGCGAGCTGCGCGCGCAGCACGGTCTGCTTCTCTTCTTCGCTGAGCGCGGCGTAGTCGGCCACGACGCCCGCGCGCGCGAGCAGCTCGGCGATCACGGCCTCGTGGATGTCCGAGCTCTGGCGCAGGTCGATCGACGCGAGGTGGAAGCCGAACACGTCGACGGCGCGCATCAGCGGCGCGAGACGCGTCGTGGCGAGCGACGCGCCATGATGCTCGGCGAGCGAATCCATCAGGATATGCAGGTCGCGCGAGAACTCGGCCGCATCGGCATAGGGCTGCGCGCGCACGGGCTGGGCGTTGCGGCCCGCGCTGCGCACCGCGACCACGCCTTCGCCCAGGCGCACGCGCGCGCTGGCCGCGAGGCGCGTATAGACGCCGATCAGCGCGCGGCGGTACGGCTCGTCCACGCGGTGCGGCGACTGGTCGGGCGAGGCCTCGGCAAGGGCCTGGAGCTCGGCGCTCGCGCCGGCGAGCAGGTTCGACACGGAAAGCTCCGCACCGAGCTTGTGCACTTCGTCGAGGTAGTGCTGCAGGATCACCTGCGCCTGGCGCTCGCTCGCTTCTTCGAGCGTGGAGGCGGTGACGTTCGGATTGCCGTCGCGGTCGCCGCCGATCCAGCTGCCCATCTGGAAGAACGCGGGCAGGCGCGCGGAGAGGCCGTGCTCCTTGAGCGACGTCTCGATCTCGCCGTACAGCGCGGGGATCTCGGTGAGGAAGGTCGTGTGGTAGTACGACAGCGCATTCTCGATTTCGTCGCCCACGGTCAGGCGCGAGTCGCGCAGCATGCGCGTTTGCCAGAGCGAGGTCACGCGCGCACGCAGGAGCGCGTCGTTCTGCTCGCGCTCGCGATGCGTGAGCGGCTGGTCGCGTTCGGCGAGCAGGCGCGCGATGTCGTGCTGCGAATCGAGCGTGCTCTTGCGCTGCACTTCCGTGGGGTGCGCGGTGAGCACGGGCACGATCAGCGCGTCGTTGAAGAACTGCTGGAGCACGGGCGTCGCGGCCGCGCCCGCCTGGGCGAGGCGCTCGAGCGAATGCGCGATGGTGCCCGCCTGCGGCGCCGAGCCGGCGAGGTCGTGGATGCGGCGGCGGCGGTTGCGGTGGCGGTCCTCGGCGATGTTCGCCAGATGCGAGAAGTAGCTGAACGCGCGCACGACGCTCACGGTCTGCTCGGGCGAGAGCGCGCGAAGCTGCTTCTCGAGCGCGAGCGCGGCCGTGTTGTCCTCTTCGCGGCGAAAACGCACGGCCGTCTGGCGGATCGTCTCCACCACGTCGAACACGGCGTCGCCTTCCTGCTCGCGCAGCACGTCGCCGAGCAGCCGGCCGAGGTAGCGGATGTCCTCGAACAGCGGTTGGTCCTTGTCGTCGCGCGCGCGCGCGTTGCGGGCGGCAGCCGCGGGCTTCGGGGCGGCTTGCGGGGCCTTCGCGGCCTTGTTGGCTTGAGTGAGTTGCGTGACTTGGGTGGCTTTAGGGGCCTTCGTGGTCTTCGTCGCGTCTGCCGTTTTCGTGGCCTTCGTGGTCTTGGTCGAGGCTTTCACGGTTGTCGTCGCTTTGGCTTTTTTCGGCGACGACGGGGCTGCCGTTTCGGCAGCCGTGGAAGAGGCGTTCTGCGATGCGTTGTTGCGGCGCTCTGCGCGCGCCGATCCGGAAGACTTCACGATGTTTTCCTCAGGACTAGCCAGGAGATGGACAAGTTAAACGGGAACTGCCAACTGCATGGCCGCGGCGTGGGCCGCGGTCGGGGGTACAACGGGTGCAACTCAGGACATGTGGATGGACGGGCCATCCTGTGCGTGCCGCACGTGCCCGGGCGGGCACAGCGTGCGCACATTATGAGACAGCGAGCGGACGGATCGGACAGGGCCGGTTTTGCCGGGGAACGTTGGGGACGCAGGGGGGACTCGACGCCGCGCGCGCGGCTCGGGTTCGGGCGCGGCGCGCCGATCCGGGTCTCTTCCTTGCCACCGCACGCGCTCCATCAAGGGCTTCGTGGGCCCTTCGGCGGCCAGGCGGCCTGCCGAAAAAGGGGCGCGTGCTAACATTGCCTGTTATCCGATATTGTTTTTTGAACCCGTCATTCGATGTGCTTGCCATGAATTCCGAGTCCTTATCCGCGCCCACGCCCTGCACCCTAGTGATCGCTTCGCGGGAGAGCCGCCTCGCGATGTGGCAGGCCGAGCATGTTCAAGCTGCGCTGCACAAATTATATCCATCCTGCGACGTGAAAATCGTCGGAATGACGACGCGCGGCGATCAAATTCTCGATCGCACGCTGTCGAAAGTCGGCGGTAAGGGTCTGTTCGTCAAGGAGCTGGAGCAGGCGCTGGCTGAGGGCCGCGCCGATCTCGCCGTGCATTCGCTCAAGGATGTGCCCATGGAGCTGCCCGAAGGCTTCGCGCTCACGGCCATCATGGAGCGCGAAGACCCGCGCGACGCCTTTGTCTCCAACGACTACGACTCGCTCGCGGCGCTGCCGCCGGGCAGCGTCGTGGGGACCTCCAGCCTGCGCCGCGAGTCGATGATCCGCGCGCGCTATCCGCACCTCGACGTGAAGCCGCTACGCGGCAACCTCGACACGCGCCTCGGCAAGCTCGACCGTGGCGACTACGCGGCCATCATTCTGGCGGCGGCGGGGCTCAAGCGCCTCGGGCTCGGCGCGCGCATCCGCGCGCTGCTCGAGCCGGCGGACAGCCTGCCGGCGGCGGGGCAGGGCGCGCTCGGCATCGAGATCCGCGCCGACCGCGCCGACATGGCCGCCTGGCTCGCGCCGCTGCACGACGACGCCACTGCGAAGGCCGTGGAGGCGGAGCGCATGGTTTCGCGGGCGCTGGGCGGCAGCTGCTCGGTGCCGCTCGCCGCTTACGCGCAGTGGCAAGACGGGCGCCTCACGCTGCGCGGCACCATTGCCACGCCCGATGCGAGCCGCGTGCTCGCCGCCGAGGGCGAGGCCGCGCCGGCCACAGTCGCAGACGCCGTCGCGCTGGGCCGCGAGGTCGCCGACGCGCTGATCGCCCAGGGCGCGCTCGAGATCGTGCGCGCGCTTTCCGAAGCGGCTGCCGATGAAGCCAGCGCGCCGAACACGCCGCCGGCCGGCAAGAGCGGCACGGGCGGTTCGGGCGGCGCCGCGCCAGACGGCACGGGCGCGCGATGACGGCCCGGTGGCAGCCGCGACGCGGCGGCGTGAACGCTCCCGCGCAGCCCGACGAATGGGGCGGGCCGGCTGACCCTGGCATGGGGGCGGGCGGTGCGCCGATGCGCGGGCCGTCATCGGGCCGCGCCGCTTCGGGTTCCGCTGCAGGTCAGGGTCCGCGCGCGTCTGAGCCGTTCACCGTCGTCATTACCCGTCCGGCCGGTCAATCGCAGGCGCTCGCCGCGCAGCTCGAGGCGCGCGGTCTGCGCACGCTCGAATTCCCGCTCATCACGATCGAACCCGTGCGCGACGACGCACCGTTGCGCGAAGCGCTCGGCGCGCTCGACCGTTATGCGCTCGTGGTGTTTGTCTCGCCGAACGCCGTCGACCGTGCGTTTACGTGCTACGGCACGATTTCGTCGATCTGGCCGCACGCGCTGCCGGTCGCCGTGGTGGGCCCCGCGAGCGTGGCCGCGCTCGCGCGCCACGGCGTCGCGGCGCCCGCGCATCGCGTGATCAGCCCGGCGGGCGCCGCCGACGAGGAACCGGCACGTTTCGACTCCGAATCGCTCTACACCGCGCTCGAAATGTCACTCGGCGCCGATGCCTTCGCGGGCAAGCGCGTGCTGATCGTGCGCGGCGACGGCGGCCGCGAATGGCTCGCCGACCGCCTGCGCGAAGCGGGCGCCGAAGTCGAGGCCGTCGCGGCCTATCGGCGCGTCGTGCCCGAGCCGCCGATCGGCGCCTGGGAGACGGTGCATGCGCTGCTCGAAGGCGCGCCACACGCGTGGCTCGTGACCAGCTCCGAAGGCGTGCGCAATCTCGACGAGCTTGCGCGCGAGCACCTCACGGCGGGCGAGATCGTCGAGCTGCGCCACGCGCCGCTCGTCGCGCCCCATGGGCGGATCGCCGAGACGGCGCGCGGATTGGGTTTTGATAGGATTACGGTGTCCGGCGCGGGCGACGAGCGCATCGCCGAGACGCTGCTGGGCCTTGCGGGATCCTCGGTTTCTTCCGTAGCACCAGCCGATGCACCTTCGGCCGCGCAGCTTGCGGCTCAACCGGTTCAGAACAACCCGGCCTCGCCGCCGGCACAATCACGCATGACTGATTCGAACGATTCCAGCCGCGTTCCCAATCCGGGCGCCACGGCGCAAGGCAACCCCGGCAGCCAGGGCGCCCAGCCGGCCGCCGCGAGTGCGCGTCCAGCATCCCCTTCGTCCTCTTATTCATCCACGCCTTACACGCAGCCCGCGAACGCGCGGCGCGGCGGCGCGGGCACCGCGATCCTCTGGCTCGTCGTCGTGCTGGTCGCGGCGGGCGCGGGGGCGGGCGGCTACGCGCTCAACCGCAAGCTCGACCGCGTGGACGCCGCGCTCGTGCAGCGCCAGCAGGCCGCCGACCAGCAGAGCGCCGCGCTGCGCGCGCGCGCCGATGAGGCCGTGGCGAGCGCGCAGCAGATCGACAAGCAGATGTCGCTGCTCGAAGGCAAGATCGCCGACGCGCAAACCTCGCAGCAGGCGCTCGCGCAGCAATACGCCGATCTCGCCAAGAACCGCGACGACTGGACGCTCGCCGAAGTCGGCCAGATGCTCTCGAGTGCAAGCGAGCAGCTTCAGCTCACCGGCAACACGCAGCTCGCGCTGTTCGCGCTGCAAAGCGCGGACACGCGTCTCGCCGCCTCGGACAGCCCGCAGGCGCTAGCCGTGCGCAAGGCCATCGCGCAGGACGTCGACAAGCTCAAGGCCGCACCGTCCACGGATCTCGCGGGGCTCGCGATCAAGCTCGACACGGCGCTGGCCGCCGTCGACACGCTGCCGCTCGCGGGCGAAGCGATCGTCGCGCACACGAAGCCCGAGGCTGCCGCACCCGTGGACGTCGCGAAAACGGCTTCCGCCACTGGCGAACCGCGCTGGCGGGCGTGGCTCGACACCTTCGTCTCCGGCATCGGCAAGCAGCTCACGAGTCTCGTGCAGGTGCGCCGCATCGACAATGCCGACGCCATGCTCGTCTCGCCCGACCAGGGCTACTTCGTGCGCGAAAATCTGAAGCTGCGCCTGCTCTCGGCGCGCCTCTCGCTGCTCTCGCGCAACGAGACCACGCTCAAGTGCGACCTCGCCGCCGCCGACACCGCGCTCGCGCGCTACTTCGACAGCGCGTCGAAGGAAACGCAGAACGTCCGCGACCTGCTCAAGCAAGTGGACGCGGGCTCGGGCGCGGTCACGCTGCCCACGCTCGACGAGAGCCTGAAGGCGCTTCAGCAATACCGGAGCCGGGAGTAAGACATGGCGATCCGTGGACTTATCTGGCTAGCGATCCTCTTCGCCGTTGCCGTCGCGCTGGCCACTGTCGGCCGCTTCGACGCCGGGCAGGTGCTGCTCGTCTATCCGCCGTATCGCGTGGACGTCTCGCTCAACCTCTTCGTGGTGGGCATCGTGGTGACGTTCCTGCTGCTCTACGCGATCCTGCGCTTCGCGCGCAACATCGTGACGATGCCGCGCCGCGTCGCCGCCTACCGCGCGCGCATGCGCACGGAAAAGGCCAACTCGGCACTGCGCGATGCCGTGGGCAATCTCTATGCGGGCCGTTTCTCGCGTGCCGAAAAGGCTGCGCGCGATTCGCTCGTGGACGAGAAGAACAAGGGCGCAGCGGGCCTGATCGCCGCGAACGCCGCGCATCGTCTGCACGAGTACGCGCGCCGCGACGACTGGCTCACGCAGGTGGACGACCCCGACCTCCAGGAAGCGCGCCTCATGGCCACCGCCGACATGCGCGCCGATGGCCGCGACGCGGACGGGGCGCTCGCCGCGCTCACCGAAATGCGCTCGCAGGGCGGCCGCCGCATCCACGCGCAGCAGATCGCGCTGCGCGCGCAGCAGCAGCTCAAGAACTGGAGCGAAGTGCTCAAGCTCGTGAAGACGCTGGAAAAGCGCGAGGCGCTGCATCCGGCCGTGGCGGTGCGGCTGCGCCAGCTCGCGGCGGAGAACTTGCTGCGCGACCGGCGCCACAACGCGGACGCCTTGCTCGAGCTCTGGCACGCGCTCACGCCCATCGAGCGTCATTCGCCGCGTCTCGCCGACTGCGCCGCGGAACTGCTGATCGCGCTGGACCGCCCGAACGAGGCGCGCAAGATCGTCGAGGAAGCGCTCGCGCAGAACTGGGACGCGCGTTTGCTGCGCCGCTATCCGGATACTGTGGGCGCCACTGCGCCGGGCAACGACGCACTGCCGCTGATCCAGAAGGCCGAAGCGTGGCGCAAGGAGCGTCCCGAAGACGGCGATCTGCTGTTCGCGCTGGGCCGCCTGTGCCTGAAGCAGCAGCTCTGGGGCAAGGCGCAGTCGTTCCTCGAGGCGGCGCTGAAGTCCGCCAACGCGAGCGATAACGAGCCGCTCAAGATCCGCTCGCATCGCGCGCTCGCGCGTCTGCACGAGCAGCTCGGCGATGCCGAGAAGGCTGCCACGCACTATCGCGAGAGCGCGCTGGCGATGAACGTCGTCTAGCCTCGTCGCACTTCGGGCGCCTTGTGCGCTTCAACGCAAAACGGCCGCTTTCGAGCGGCCGTTGTCTTTTGCGGGCGGCTCGAGCGGCGCCGCCCCGGCGCTAGCGGTTCACCACTCTCGCAGGCGCGCACAGCGCGAGCAGGCCGCCGAGGATCATGAAGGCCGCGAGCATATACATGCCCGAGTCGTTCGCGGCGGTGACCTGCTTGAGCCAGCCCACCGCATAGGGGCTGAGGAACCCCGCGAGATTGCCGATCGAGTTGATGAGCGCGATGCCCGCCGCGGCGCCCGTGCCCGCGAGCCAGGCGGTGGGCAGACTCCAGAACAGGGGCAGCGTGGTGAGAATGCCGATGGTGGCGATCGTGAGCGCCGTCATCGCGAGCGTGGTGTCGTGCGCCCACGTCACCGAGAGCACGAGGCCGAGCGCACCGATGGCGGCCGGAACGGCGATGTGCCAGCGGCGCTCGCGCATGCGGTCAGCGCTCTTCGCGGCGAGCAGCATGCCGACCACGGCCGCCGCGAACGGAATCGCCGCGAGCAGGCCGATCACGAGCGCGTCCTTCACGCCCGTCGCCTTGATGATGGTGGGCAGCCAGAAGCTCACGCCATAGAGGCCCATCACGAACGAGAAGTAGGTGAAGCTCATCACGAGCACACGGCCGCTCGTGAGCACCCTGGCAAGCGGGAGGTCCTCCTTGGTGGCGTCCTCGGCGGCGATGTTGCGCTCGAGCAGCGCGCGCTCTTCGGCGGAAAGCCACTTCGCGCGGCCGATGCGGTCGTCGAGCACGAAGAACACCAGCACGCCGACGATCACCGAAGGCAGCCCTTCGAGCAGGAACAGCCATTGCCAGCCCTGCCAGCCGTTCGCGCCGTCGAAGGACTTGAGGATCCAGCCCGAGATCGGCCCGCCGATCACGCCCGAAAGCGCGATGGCGGTCATGAACCAGGTGGTCATGCGTCCGCGCCGGTGCGCCGGATACCAGTACGTGAGATAGAGGATGATGCCGGGGAAGAAGCCGGCCTCGCACAGGCCGAGCAGAAAGCGCATCACGTAGAACATGCTGGGCGTGGTGACGAACATCGTCAGGATCGAGACGAGGCCCCACGTGACCATGATGCGTGCGATCCACACGCGCGCGCCCACGCGATGCAGGATCACATTGCTTGGCACTTCGAACAAAAAATAGCCGATGAAGAAAATCCCCGCGCCGAAGCCATAGACCGCATCGGAGAGATTGAGCGCCGTGCTCATCTGCAGCTTGGCGAAGCCCACGTTGACGCGGTCCAGATACGCGACCACATAGCAGAGCATCAGAAGCGGGATCAGGCGCCACGAGACCTTGCGGTAGGTGGCTTCTTCGAAGGCGGAGGGCGGAGCGCCCGCGCCCGCATGCGGCAGGTGATTTGCTGGACTGGCCATGGTGTCTCCATCGACATGGATCGTCGTGCTTGTTGTATTGCCGCCCGGTGATGGCGGGTAGTCGACGCTAAAGCACGACCATTCTATACGGGCCGCCGTGGCGCGGCGGCCCGGAAAAGTCGGGGAAAACACTGATCAGTCAAGCACTTAGGGCGCGGTTGGGGCACGCGCCCCAGCGCGCCGGACTACTCCGGAACGCGCAATACCCAGACTATACGCAGCGTCCGCCGTCCACTTCGATGCAGGTGCCGGTGATGAACGCGGCTTCGTCGGAGGCGAGATAGAGGCACGCGTTGGCCACGTCCTGCGGCGTGGAAAAGCGCCCGAGCGGGATGCCCGCGATGAAGCGCTGGCGGTTCTCGGGTGTGTCGGGCACGCCCATGAATTCTGCCGTCAGGCCCGTATCGCCGATCACCGGGTTCACGCAGTTCACGCGGATCTGGTCGGGGCCGAGCTCGGCGGCGAGCGCCTTGCTCGCCACGATCATCGCGCCCTTGCTGCCGTTGTACCAGACGAGCCCCGGGCGCGGCCGGATGCCCGCCGTCGAGGCGATGTTGACGAACGCGCCGCCGCCGTGCTCGCGAAAGTGCGGCACGAAGGCCCGCACGCTCCAGTAAAGGCCCTTCACGTTGACGGCGTAGACGCGGTCGAATTCGGCTTCGGTCACTTCGAGCACGGGCTTGTTGCGATGCGTGGTGCCCGCGTTGTTGACGACGATCTGCACGCTGCCGAAGTCCTCGATGGCCGCGTCGCGCAACGCGTGCCAGTCGGCTTCGCGCGTGATGTCGCCTTGCACCGCGATGGCCTTGCCGCCCGCGAGCGCGATCTCGCTCGCCACACGCTCGGCCGCATCGCCGTTCAGATCGTTGAGGACGACGTTCGCGCCTTCGCGCGCATAGGTCTTCGCGATGCCTTCGCCGAAGCCCGAGCCGGCGCCCGTCACGACAGCCGTCTTGCCTGTGAGTCGCATGATGTCTCCGTATGTTCGTGTATTGACGTATCGATGAGGCTCGCGCCGGGAAGCCGCGCTAGCCGTGCCGCAGCGCAATCGTCTTCAGCACCGTGAAGCCGTAGAGCGCCTCGAAGCCTTTCTCGCGTCCGTAGCCGGACAGGCGCGTGCCGCCGAACGGCAGCTCGACGCCGCCGCCCGCGCCATAGTTGTTCACGAACACCTGCCCCGCGCGCACGCGCCGCGCCATACGCATCTGGCGCGCGCCGTCGCGCGTCCACACCCCCGCCACGAGCCCGTAGGGCGTGCCGTTGGCGAGCGCGAGCGCCTCGGCTTCGTCGTCGAAGGGCATGGCCGCGAGCACGGGTCCGAACACCTCCTCCTGCGCGAGCCGGCTTTGTGGCGGCACGTCGCGCAAGAGCGCCGGTGCCTCGTAGAAGCCACCCGCGGGGGCATCGGCGTCGAGCTTGCCTCGCGCCGCAGTGGCAATGCCGTCGCGTTGCGCTTCGTCGAGAAAGTCGCGCACGCGAGCGCGCTGCTTCTCGCTGATGAGCGGCCCGCAGTCGAGATCGGCGCTCGCGGGCCCGACGCGCAACGCCTCGAACGCCGCCGCGAGCCGCTCGACGAGCGGCTCATAGGCTGCCCGCTCGATCAGCACGCGGCTGCCCGCCGAGCACGTCTGTCCCGCGTTCTGCACGATGGCCGCGACGAGCACGGGCAGCGCCGCGTCGAAGTCGGCATCGGCGAAGACGATTTGCGGCGACTTCCCGCCCAGCTCCAGCGTGACCGGCACGTGATTGCCGGCCGCCGTCTGCGCGACGAGCTTGCCCGTGGGCGGCGAGCCCGTGAACGAGAGGTGGTCGATGCCCGGATGCGCGGAGAGCGCCGCGCCCGCCTCGTGACCGAGTCCGGTGACGATGTTCAGCGCGCCGGCGGGCAGGCCGGCTTCGCGCGCAAGCGCCGCCACCTCGAGCAGCGAGACGCAGGCGTCCTCGGCGGGCTTCACGACGCAGGCGTTGCCGGCCGCGAGCGCCGCGCCCACGCTGCGCCCGAAGATCTGCATCGGGTAGTTCCACGGCACGATGTGGCCCGTCACGCCGTGCGGCTCGCGCACCGTGAGCACCGTGTAGCCCGCCTGGTAGGGCAGGGTCTCGCCGTGCAGCTTGTCGGCGGCGCCCGCGTAGAACTCGAAGTAGCGCGCGAGCGCCGCGGCGTCGGCGCGCGCCTGCTTGAGCGGCTTGCCGGTATCGCGGGCTTCGAGCTGCGCGAGGGCTTCCTGATGCTGGGCCACGAGGCCGGAAAGCTTGAACAGCAGGCGCCCGCGCTCGGCGGCGCTCAATGCGCCCCAGGCGCCTTCGTAGGCCATGCGCGCAGCAGTTACTGCGGCGTCGATGTCGGCTGCGTTGCCGCGCGCGAGTTGCGCGAACGGCTGGCCGGTGGAGGGATCGATCGCGGCGAGGGTCTCGCCGCTGGCGGGCGAGCGCCATTCGCCGCCGATGAAATGCTTCGCTTCTTCCATGCATGCGCCTCGTAAAAGGGGAGTGAAACGGGGCAATGAAACGAGGGAAGGGAAATGCAAAACGGGAGACGGTGCCGGGGCGGCCTCGGCAGGCTTCGCGTGGGACCAGGGCCGCGCCGGCCCGATCATTATCGCGCCAATCGCGGCGCTCACGCGCGTGAATTCAGCGGACACTTCATCCGCGTGCGGGAAAGCCCTGGGCCGAAGCGCCGGGCGGCGCGGCCGATTGGCTATAATGGGCGCCAACCTCCAACGTCCGGTTTCGTGCCGGAGCGCCGTGCGCACTGAGTTTTGTCGGGCCTCGTTTGGCTTGATCTGGCCTCAGCCGCGCCGCACGCCGCGCCCCGCGCACGCAACCGTCGCTTTTTCCCTTCTCAACAGAGAGCGCTCATGAGCTTCGCAAATGTCCCCGCCGGCAAGGATCTGCCGCAAGACTTCAACGTGATCATCGAGATTCCGGCGCAAAGCGATCCGGTCAAGTACGAAGCCGACAAGGACCTGGGCCTGCTCGTCGTCGACCGCTTCGTCGGCACGGGCATGCGCTATCCGGTCAACTACGGCTTCATCCCGCAGACGCTTTCGGGCGACGGCGACCCCGTCGACGTGCTCGTGATCACGCCGTTCCCGCTGCTGGCCGGTTCGGTCGTGCGCTCGCGCGCGCTCGGCATGCTGCAGATGACCGACGAGTCGGGCGTCGACGCCAAGCTGATCGCAGTCCCGCACGACAAGGTCTGCCCGATGACGGCCAACATCAAGTCGCTCGAGGACGTGCCCGCGTACCTGATGGACCAGATCAAGCACTTCTTCGAGAACTACAAGGCGCTCGAAAAGGGCAAGTGGGTGAAGGTCGACGGCTGGGTTGGCATCGAAGCCGCGCACAAGGAAATCACCGACGGCGTCGCGAACTTCAAGAAGTAAGCGAGGCATACCGGAAGACGAAAGCTTGCCGGCAAGGCGCTCCGCAAGGAGCGC
>NZ_BAYD01000109.1 GCF_000685075.1 Paraburkholderia oxyphila NBRC 105797 | reverse complement strand
GGAACTCACCGATTGTCAGTCCTTCCCGGACCGTACCACTGGGACGTATGCGCTGGGTCTGATGGTCGAAACATACCGGGGCGTGCGCGTAGTTCACCACGCCGGAGGAGTCATGGGGGGAACGGCCCAGATGTTGACGGCACCGGAACATGGGCTAGACATCGTGATTCTGGTCAACGGTGCGCCTGAGGCCGATGCAGTGAAACTTGCCAACCAGGTGCTGGATGCCGTGCTTGACGGGGAGCTGGGTGTGCCGGCGTCAAAGATCTCGAGTGAGCCGTATCAGAGTCTGCTCGGTACATGGTGGTCCGCGAGCGAGGAAATGCTCTATAGCCTTACCGACAAGGATGGCGCGCTAGAGCTGACCGTTTGCGGTACGCCGCTGGGACTGCAACTCGAACGAGGATCGGACGGGCGCGTAATTGCGCCGGGCCGGAGTCTGGGAGAGATCGAAGTCGGTCTAGACCGGGCCCATCGAGGCGATGGACTGACAATCAGATTCGGTGGACGGTCGGCCACTTATCGGAAGGTGTCAAAGGATTCGGTCGACGTCGTGGCCTTCGCGGCCGCCGCAGTTGGGGAATATCGCTGTGCCGATGCCAATGGCACGGCCGTGATAGCGACTGATGAGGGGCGTTTGGTTATCCGCTATAACGATCCGTGGGGTGGGGTGGAGACCGATCTGGAGTGCCTCGGGGAGACCCTTGGGCTGTCCGCGCGGCCGAGCACAAAATGGTCCTGCGCCCTGAGCTTCTCAAAGAGTGGCGGGAGAATGACGGGCTTCCGGGTCAATTCTGTGCGGACGCGCAACCTTGTATTTGAACGGGTCTAACGGGTCTGTGGAGCGGCCACACGTATCTGAAGAAACGAGGACATTCGCAAAATAAGCGACAGCCTCGTATCTATCAGTAAGTCTAGACATTACGTGGAAAGCGTCGAAATTCCGACCGAGCCGAACCGCCGTCGTCGGCGCTGGAAAAAAGCGCATCGTGCAGGAAACACTGGAGCCTGGAGCATCGGTATTTGCGGTGGCATGCAGGCGCGGCGTCAACGCCAGCCAGGGGTTTGGCTCGCGCACGCAATATCAGGAAGGCAGCTTGGCGGCAACGAAGCAGGTGAATCTGCTGTGCCCGCATCTGAGTTGGCCCCGGCCATGCTGCTGCGCCGTAGTCGCGAGTAGACTAGCGCACCGTGCGTCAACGCCAACCGCTGTATAGGGTTATGCGTAGACGGCTTCAGGCAGCACGCCGGTCGTGATAATTTTCGCCGACCAATGCGTGAGCATGAGTTGCTGCTGCGTTGCCTTCGCGTGCGGCGAGACAAATCGCGACCTTTTCATCAACTCGGCGTCAGCGGCGCCGCTCAGGCAGGGATAGAACCTCGATGGGTTCTTCCAAACATACTTGACGGTTTCGCGTCGCTATCAGGTCAATGCGAATCAGTTGTTCGGTTGTTCGCGCGGCGCGACCTGTTTCAATACGGGAGTCTGCCGGCGGTAGTTGCCGGCAGGTTGTAACGACATCCGACCTGTCCGAAGCGATGAAGCAGATTCTCGGGCTCCAGCGGTTACCGGGCAAAGGCAATGGAGTGCGCACGACTGGCACATGATTTAAGCGCTGCCGCCTGTCCAACTTTCGCGGGGGCCCGGCGCACAATGTATCGCACATGTCGCCTGGACGAATCTTGAGGTTGCTGACCCTGTACGATACTTGGAGCTCGAACTCAACAAGAGCTCTCGGGGCCATGTGTCTCACACTTTGAAGCGTTCAAGTCGAAATGGATAAGGATCGGTTACCAGGGGTTCTCCGGTGACCATCTCAGCAACCAGTCGTCCTGTAATCGCACCCAGCGTCAATCCGTGATGGGCATGGCCAAATGCGAACCAGAGATTCTTGTGGCGCGTCGCTGGTCCGATAATGGGCATCATGTCTGGCGTGCACGGGCGACTGCCCATCCAGGGTTCAGAATCAATTCGGTTTCCTAATGGAAATAGACGTCGTGCGATCGGTTCGACCGCACTCAACTGTGTCGGAGTCTTGCGCGCGTCGCGATGCGCGAGTTCAGCTCCAGTGGTCAACCTGATGCCGCGTGTCATGGGGGTGATCAGATACCCATTCTCGACGTCGAGAATGGGATGTTTCAGACTCGCGTTCGACTGCGCCGCGTAGTGCATGTGATAGCCGCGCTGCACGGCGAGCGGAAGGTTGTAACCCAAACGGGATGTAATCTGCTCGGACCAGGGGCCCATGGAAATAACAACGGAGTTCGAGGCAATCAGGCCACTCTCTGTTTCGACAGCCCAATTCTCCTTGAGAGTGGTGGCGTTCCCCAAAAAAAAGCGTCCTCCGAGTCGCGTGAAGTACTTGGCATAAGCCATCACTAGTGCGTTTGGGTCGCTTACAGACTCGGATTCCATGTATCGGAGGCCACCGAGTAGGGATGTATCGAGGTGCGGCTCCTTTTGGCGAAGACCGGCTTTGTCGAGCACCTCAAACTTGACACCGTATTCGCGATACCACCGTTCGGCCAGAGCCGTTTCTTTATCCCTCTTTGCATCGGATCTGAAGACTTTTATCCATCCGGTTGGACGTAACAGATTGATCGCATCGGCATCGTTAGCGAGGGCACGATGCTCGGCCACACAATGCTCGATCAGGGTGGAATAGGCTCGAGCGATCGAGGCATGGCGATGAGGGTGAGAATTGCGCCAGTACTTCCAGAGGAACGGCCCCAGCTTCCATAGCGCGTCTGGATGGTATCGGACATCTGGTGACTTGTTGCGCGCATAGCGAAGCAGGGTTCCCAGATCGCGAGGTAATGCGTAGGGGTACACGCCTTCTCGTTGAATGAGCCCGGCGTTGCCAAATGAAGTTCCGTTGCCAGGCTGCTTGATATCTACCAATGCGACTGAGCGCCCACGTTTTTGGAGATGGACGGCAACGGAGACTCCCACGATGCCGGCTCCGAGCACGATCGTATCGAATTTTGACATGGTCGATCCTTATCTTTTTTGTCGAGTCAGGATCGTCGTTACGGTCTCATCGTCGCACGCGGATTTCATCGGCCGCCCTTGTATATGGGTGACGATCAACTCATGGTTGTTCGAGATCAATTTGACGACCAATTCGCTTTCGACATTTCGAACTCGCTCGGTGATAGGGATATAGCCGTTCGCGACGAACCTTTGGTTCGCAGGAGAGATTGTCGTAAGGTGCATGATTCCATTGAAAATAGATAAATTTCCTGGTGTCAATTCGACGTCCAACCTGCTTGAGCGGGTTCCCTTCCACGTCGGGAGACTATGGTTATCGTTTATGCCTGGCCCTTCAGGGTACAAGGTCGAATCTCAGGATTGACGCTCCGATAAGTGAAGCCAAGTCTGGTCAAAGATAATGAATGAATATTTCAAGGATTCCTGATCGATAAGGCTGAGTACGTACATCTTCTTGATACCGCGCCGCTGTCAACCGGCAGGGGCCGTCACCGTGTAGATTTGTGATGGATCCCCGAACGTCTGGTGCCGGAACTAGTGGTGCAACTGTTTCAAGAAGGTTTCCATTATACAATAGGGAAAAATTTTCTTGTTTAGAAAATTTGATCCAGGCTGATCGGCATCGTTCCGACGATGGCACGGGTTCCACGAAAGAGAGTGATCATGGAGGGTGCAGGGTCGGAAGGGCGGGTGGTGCGATCGGTTGCTATCTTTCGGCGTTCAATTGCACATGTCCTGTCCAAATGCAAACGCCACCCTCAAGCGATTGCCGTCGCCAGGGCCCGCATCAGCGCGCAAAGAGCCCAGCGCATAAAACGAGAGGCCTCACTGCCGTTTCAGAGCCACGCAACTATTGGCGTTTCGCGCGAGCGACGCGTCAGGCACTGGAGGGCGATGTTCGGTCCGTCCAAGGAAGTTTTTTCCCGAGCAGCATGAGCCCGGTGCACGGGGCCGGTCGGGATTTGCCGATATGGCCGAACTGAGCGTGACCTTTGCGGGCGCGTCATTCGCTCTCCGGCTGTACCACTTCGTGCTGGCCTTCTCGTGCCGGGAGTACGCCAGTGTCGTCGAGAGTTTCGAAGTCCTGACCGCGGGTTTGAAGAACGCACTCTGGCAAGCCGGCGGTTGCCCGCTTGAGCATCGCACCGACAGGGTGTGTCGGCGGCACGGAGGAATCTGCACGACGCAGATGACTACACGGTGCGCTACGCCGTGCTGTTCGAGCATGACGCATGGTCGGCACGCGCAACAATCGTAGTCAAAGTCACGAGAACGGCAGCGTGGAGTCGTCGCATCGCTACCGGAAGGAAGTCATCGATCAGGCGTTGATGCTGCGCGGGCATCGTGACTTCGGATCGCGCGGCCTACGACGATTTTCTGCGTAAGGTCGTCATGCGCGACCATCGGCGCGATATCAGCGCTTTTGAAACCGTTCGACAATGTGCTCCTCGTTGCCGGAGCAGATGGACAGGAGGCGACAAGGGGTCTCGGAAGCGGCAAGGTATGCGTGGCCCATGCCACTATCGAAATAGACGGACTCACCGGCTTTAAGCACTACCGGGGCGTAAAATTCAGTGTGGAACGCGATTTCACCCTCCAGTACGTACCCAAATTCTTCGCCTGCATGCCGGATCAAGCCGCCAAATTCCGCCTTGAATTCCTCAATAGTACGAGCGCGGACCTCGACATAAATTGGCACCAGTTGCTTATTGAGCACGTCCACTGCAAGAAAATTCTGCAGATAACAAGGGGTTTCTACTGACAACCCTTCCCCCAATCTCTGAACTGAGCGCCTCCCCGGCGCCGAGGGCGCGGAATCGATTTCTTGGCTCTTGGCAAGGAGCCCCAGCAACTGAGATATATCGATACCCAGCCCAACACTGAGCTGTAAAAGCTTTTCGTAGGACAATGATATCTTTCCCATCTCAAGCTTTGAGATGGTCGAAATCGCCAGGCCAGTGCGTTCGCTGACCTCTTGCAGGGTTAGCCCGAGGCGATTCCGCAGCGCTCGGACAGTTTGCCCTGGGTTGATTTGGGCCATAGGGTCGACGTTTGATGGAGTTCGGTAGTGTTGTAACAGTATGGCAAAGAAAACTCTCACGCGCAAATTTGCGCGTAAATTATACATTACTGGAAAAATTTTTCCAATTAGAATAATTATTGATTGCGTCACATCAAGACTGCTGGCGATGTTCGCGAAGTCGACGCATCGGGAGAGCTGAAAGCGATCACAGGGCCGCCCGTTGTTCGTGAGGGCGCACGGCTGCAACGGTATATTCAAGCGCTGCCGCCTGTCCATTTACGCCGCACGGTCCTATCCTCCATCGACGAACAGGGAGGATCGCGAGAGAGTGGTACCCAGCCTGCTGGTGAAAGCGAAGATATGTACCACCCTGACCATTACCGCTCTTCATTGTCGCGGCCTACTCGACGAAATCTCTGCGCGCATACAGAAAGCTTGCCCATGCGGAACGACACCAGCCTGCGCTGCCGTGCGCAAACGCCCGACGTCCAACTGGGGATTTCCTGATAGCCCGTCTGAAGACGTCAGCGATGCGCAAATTCTTCGTAGCAATTTGTGTGTATGGATCAGATGTGGGTTAAGCGGATAGAAAGGGGGATTCGACACGCGGCCAGTAGTTCAGACTGCGAACGCGGTACGGGAGATTGGCGAAGTCGGGCGTCAATGCGCCTGGCGTCGATACATAGAGTACCTCACGGGCGATCGGCGCAAATTCTGCATGGAAATGTTGCATCGACTTGACTACCACAAGGCGCTTGCTCTTGAGATCGATCCCGAGATCAGTAAAGGCTGTGGGTGCAATCGTTTGTTCTCTCACGGTGACCAGCACGATATCGATGCCGCTGTCTGAGAAAACCCATACGGCCGAACCGAGCCGGGATACCCAGCCACCTTCAATGCGCTGAACATGTTCATCCACGATTGCGCGTACGGTCACCGTCAAGTCCACTGATGCGCCGGAGCTAACACCCGTCTTGCCGCCGATCCTGAGCGTGAGTCGAGTGCCTATCCCGGCTTCTCTACAAGTCTGCACGGCGCCTATGTCATAAACACAGCCTAGTGCTACGTTATCCACGCCGCGTTCTACAAGCCGCTGCAAAATAAAGGTACTGTCGCAAGGGGCGCCGCCTCCGGGATTGTCAGCGACATCGGCGAGCACGACAGGACCGCCGTCAAATGCCAGTGCGTGATCCAGTGCCTCATCGATCGAGACGGCCTGTGGACGTGCCTCCTTGCGCATTTCCCATAGTTCCTGGCCTGGCTGAGTCGCTATGCGCCGAGCCAAGGCTTCGTCGTTGTCGGTGATGACCCAGATCTTGGCGCCCGAGTCTGCGACATCGCCCCATGGAAACCCGTGGCCAAACGAAACGGACAGTACGCCGCCGTTTCCTTCGAGTGCCTGCATGCGTTTGACGAATCCGGACATCGGCTCACGGGTGGTATGCCATACCCCAACCATCCGGCAATCGTATGCAACGGTCACGGGACGAATCCGGCCCTCAGCACACGCTACGGTCAATGCGAAAACTTCTCTCATCCGATCGATAATGTCCGTGTGGGGATACTCCTTGAAGCAGACGATGACATTCGCATTGAGCTGCATCTTCTCAGTGAAATGGCAATGCAAATCGAGCTCCACGCCAATTGGCACGTCTTCGCCCACGAGCGTGCGAACTGCCTCGATCAGGTCCCCTTCGCAATCGTCGCAATACTCGGCGACCATCGCGCCATGCAGAAGAAGGATCACGGCATCGACAGGAAGGGCCGCTTTGAGATCAGTGAGGATCTCTTCGCGAAAGCGCTCGTACGCCTGCTGCACGGTACGGCCGGACGGCTGTGCCATTGTCGTCAAGCTTTCGACAATTTCATGTCCGTCGGCATCGGCTAGCCGCCGTAATTCCACAGTCGCCGCGCCCAGGCCTTCCGGCTCCGCGCTGCTGGCATTCCCATGGTAGATCCCATACGCTTCGTAGCCTCCCATTCCGGTGGGACTCGGAGCAAACGTGTTCGTCTCGGTGATCAGCGTCGCGGTAAAGATTCTCATTATTTTTAGTCCTGGGTGATGATAGGGCTGGTGCGAACAAAGCGCAGGTTGCGACTACGGGGCGTGCTCAGCCAGAAACCCTGTGCAATTCCCGCTTCGTCCCGATCGGCGTAGAGCACAGTCGGCACGCCATAGACGGCCGGCCCGACAGCGCTTGTCGCAATGTCCGGTGCGATCACCTGCAAGTCGCTCGTCCAGCCTCCATACTCTCCCTTCATATCGAAAGCGACAGCGGTGCCATCAAAACGGATCGATGCGACGGCCTCCAGATCGTGGGATACGTAGGTGCCAGTCAACCCGCGGGCGAAATCCGCCGCCGACGGCGGGACGTCAGGCAGACGCGCAAATCGTTCGATGTGTCCGCAACTGGTTAGCTCCAGCACAGGTACCCCGGTTTCCTGACACGCCGGCGCTTGACGAAAGGTGAGTGGCCCGACTCCACGAGACGCTACGCCATACCCATCCTCAAGTACGAAGACTGGCGACTGGATCGAATTTAGCCAGTTCAAAACAAGGTGGCCCTGCTCGTCAACGACTTCGACAAGCGTTTTGGTGGTCTCCGACCAGTAGTGACCCACGAGCCCTTTCGAATCGCTGGTACGGGCACGTGGCGGTTTGTTCCCCGGCAAGGTCTCACCCAGGATTCGCTCGATTATCTGCCACGCAAGGTCGTCCGGATTGGCGGGCGCGCCGTTTGTGATCACGATGATGTCCAGTTCGTGTTTCGGCAGCGTAATCATCTGCGAAGCACCACCAACCACGCCTCCGGCATGATGGATCACCTCGGTTCCCTGGCAGGTTTCTCTGGCCAGACCAAGGCAATATGTGCCGACCAAACCGCTCGAATAGGTTGCCGGTGTCAGCATTTGCGCCCAGCTTGCTTCGTTGCCGATCTGCTTCGTGCCACGTAGATGTGCCAGCCAGATAAGCATGTCATCCACGGTCGAAACGATCGCGCCTTCACCGCGCATATCTTCCACAGGCGTCATGCCGTGGAGATAACGGCCGTCCGGTTGCCGCACATAGGGCGTTGCTTTACGCGGCACCACGATTAAGTCGTTCGGCACGGAGTCGGTATTGCGCATGCCGAGCGGATCGAAGATGCGACGCTTCAAAAATGTCTCAAACGCCATGCCACTTGCACGCGCGACGGCAACCGACAGTAGGTGGTAGCCGCCGTTGCAGTAAGCCATGCGCTCGCCGGGAGGAAAGTTCACGTCTTGCTGCAGGATCTGGTAACTCAGCGCCTTACCCTCTTTCAGCATCGCGCCGGCGTTACCGATCACAGCCAGGTCCAGATAACACCGGTACCCGCCTGTATGGGTCATCAACTGTCGGAATGTCGGTTCGCCGGCCAGGACGGGCAGTTCAGGGACGTAGGTGCGAATGCTCGCATCGACTTCGAGCTTGCCTTCTTCGGCCAGCAGTAGCGTCGCGAGACAGGTGAATTGTTTGCTAGTCGAGCCGATCCTCATGCGCGTGGTGGGCGTATTGGCGACCGCGTGCTCCAGGTTGGCGAGTCCGAAGCCGCGGCGGTACAGCAGTCTGCCGTGATGCGCGACACCCACGACCATACCGGGCGCGTCGCTGCGGTTGAATGGCAAAAAAATGTCATCAAGCGCGCGGATGCGAGCGTCCATCTCTGGACCCACCATTGCGGTTCTCCAAAAAGAAGGAAGGCGCCACGTTGGCGCATTGATGGACAGTGTAGGGCATTTTTTTCCAAAAATGCAATAGTTTTCCAAAATGACAAATTCATCGGCGATACCGCGGCCTTGAGGGACCGCCCTTTCTCAGCAGGACCGACTTCCGTCAATGGGAAGCTGCTCAGCAACCTGCAATTTTCCATATTGACTAATATTTTTCCTTTTTGGACAATGGAGGCCCATTTGGCAGTGATGTACTGATCTGCGTCTCGTGTCTCGAATGCGTCGGCTGCCCTGCCCGAAATGTGACTTTGAACGGAGCGAAAGTGAAATTTTTCATGGCTGGCCTCGATACGGAAACCAACACGTTCTCGCCGATTCCGACTGGACGGTACAGTTTTGAACAGACACTGATCGCCTTCGGAGACGCAACGCAACGCCGATTGAACTGTTGCTCAGCTCAGCTTGCGACCTGGAGGCAAATGGCTGAAGCACGAGGCTGGACGGTAGTAGAAAGCTTATGCGCGGTGGCGGAGCCGGGGGGCGTGACGAGCCGGAGCGTTTATGAGGAGTTCAGGGGCAGGATCGTGGCCGATTTGATCGCGGCGGGAAAAGTCGATTTCGTGATGCTTGCGCTTCACGGCGCAATGGTAGCTGACGGATACGACGACGTCGAAGGCGATTTACTGAGTCATGTCCGCCAGATCGTGGGACCCGACGTGCCAATTGCCGCTGAGCTCGATCTGCACGCTCACCTGACACCCCTCATGCTGGAGGCCGCAACGGTGATTGTGACGTACAAGGAGTATCCGCACGTTGACATCGAAATTTGTGCGGCTCAGCTCTTTGAACTCGTTTCCGACACCGTGACAGGCAAAGTCGATCCGAGGATGGCGATTTTCGACTGCCGGATGCTGGGCGCCTTCAGAACCCAGGACCCGCCTTTGCGCGAGTTTGTCGACCGAATGAAGGCGATGGAAGGGACCGAGGGCATTCTCTCCGTGTCCTTCGTACACGGCTTCCCGTTTGCCGATGTCGCTGAGGTCGGGGCCAAGATCCTTGTGATTGCTGACGGCGATCAACGCAAGGCTGCTACCGTAGCGAGCGAATTGGGCAGGGAAATCTGGGCAAAACGCGAAGCCATGGCTGCGACTTCGCAATCCATCGACGACGCATTGGATTATGCATGCGCCGCCATTCAAGGCCCCATCGTGCTTGCTGATATGTCGGATAACCCCGGTGGTGGCGCACCGGGCGACTCGACTTTTATTCTCAGGCGGATCATCGAGCGAGGCATCGACAACGTGATTAGTGCGCTGCACTGGGATCCGGTGGCCGTAAGGTTGTGCCAGGAGGCAGGCGAAGGAGCGCAACTGACACTTCGCGTTGGCGGAAAAATCGGCGCCGCCTCGGGTATTCCGCTGGATTTGAAGGTGACCGTTCGCCGGATCGCGTCGGGGATCACTCAACAATTCGGTCATGTTCCTCTATCTATTGGCGATGCCGTATGGGTCAGCGCCAGCAGCATCAACCTGGTTCTGAACACGCATCGATCGCAGGTCTTCGACCCCGGATTCATGTTTGCATTGGGGCTCGATCCACGTCAGTGTCACCTTCTGGTCATCAAGTCAACTAATCATTTCCACGCCGGATTTGCTCCACTCGCGAAGGAAATTCTTTATGTCGACGGGCCTGGAGCGCTCCAAAAGGATTTCGCCACGCGTACATACCTGAAGGCGGCCAGGCCGCTATGGCCGGCTACGGAAAATCCCTTCGCCGAAACAGACGCCCAGCACTGAGACGTGTCGTCATACGCATCCCAGGATGCTTCATTGAGGTTCACCATGCCATCTAGTTCGGATTTCAGCTCCAGCATCGGTTTAACGCGGCTTTCAGGATTTGGAGCGGGCGACGCCGCCAGTACACTCTCTATTACTCTCGCTCCAATGTTGCTGCTGTATTTCCTCACGGAGTACGTCCATGTCGACCCGTGGCTTGGCGGCGTGATTCTCGCTATTCCAAAGCTTTGGGATGTCCTTGTCGATATGCCTATCGGCCGATATTCGGATCAACTGGCAGCTCGGATGGGGGGGCATCTGAACGTCGGGATGTGGAGCGCACTGGGTCTCGTCCTGCTGTTGCCCTTGACTTTCCTTCACCCGCAGTTGGGCCCGAAGCCATTGCTAGCGATGTTTTTTATATCAGTCCAGATTCTGCAGGCAACCTGCTACACGGTCTTCGGTGTGACCAATCTGGCTCTCGTCGTTGAATTGGCATCTGACTCCGTTCAGCGAAACAAATTGCTCACTGCCAGGAATCTGGGCAGCTACCTCGCCACCATTACCCTGATTGTCTCCACGCCAATGCTTATCCGGTGCTGCGGTGAGGGGGAAAGGGGATACGTTAGTGCGACGCTGATCGTTGCAGCAGCGGCTGCGCTGCTGTTTGCGTGGTACTTCGTTACCATGCGCAACGCCCCCCGACAGTCCACAACCTTGTCCGCAACCTCGGCCGGAATGTCTTTGCGACAGTGTGTCGCCAGTCTCATCCGCAATAGGGCATTTCTGGCGTTGATTGTCGTGATAGTCGCTCTTGGTGCGGCATCAGGATGCATCAACTCGTTGATCGCTTACCTGAATAAGTATTTGCTGGGGCGTCGTCCGGAGGACCTGTTCGTGCTCGCAGGACCGATATTGATTGGCAGTTTAGTGGGGTTGCCGCTCGCTGTCCCCGTTGCACGCCGTATCGGTAACAGCCAGGTGCTCCGCTGGGGTGTCATCGTTTTGGTCGTCTCCTTCATGGGTTACTGGCTGGGTCTCGTCCGCAACGGGTTGCCCGTCATAATCGTTGGCGGCGCAGGGTACGGAATCGCCGGTGCGGCGGTCAGTGTAGCGTTGATGGCCACCATGCTGGATGCCGCGAAATCCGATCAGAGCGGAGTACCTCTCGGGCTTTATCTGGGGATGATCCTGTCAGCGCAAAAGCTCGGCATGTCACTTGGCGCAATGGCGTCGGGCGGGCTCCTGTCAATTATCGGATATCAAGCCGGCGCGCCGATGAGTTCGGCGTTGCATCATAGCTTCGCGGCGCTAAGCCTCGCAGGTCCACTGGGTGCCATGCTGATTGCCTGTGTGGCCTTGTGGTTGTATCGGAACCACGCGTCCAAGTCGCGACAGAGCGCCGAGTATGTCCGACTATGATGATACTGTCCCCATGAAGCGAACGTTCCCAATCGCCATGTCGTCGCGTCGGCAGCAGTGACGCGTAAATGGCCATTCGCTATCAGCCACTTCAGACGTCAAACCTCTCGCTGACCTTCGCCCAATGGGAAAGGTCTCCACTCCCTTTATCGGCGATACACCGCTAGCAACTGCGCCTGTTGATACTCATGTAGTCAAAACGGTTGCTTCATCGGCCTGCGCCGGGTTGTCGATGTGCAATGCCGTCACCGAATGCGGCCAGGTTACGTCAACGCTCCAGCGCTTCTTTCCTAAGGGACATTATGTCAAAAGCCATCGAACGCCTTCATGTCAGCCCACGTATGAGCCAGATTGTCATCGTCAATGGCTTCGTTTATCTCGCGGGTCAGGTGCCCGATGTCGTGAATGCATCGGTCTCAGAGCAGACATACGACATATTGAATCGTATCGACGCGCTGCTTGCCGATGCGGGTGTCGACAAAACCTATCTCGTGTCAGCCACTATCTGGTTGACAGATCCGAAGCACTTTGCGGCTTTCAATGCCGTATGGGAAGCATGGATTCCCGAAGGCCAACCGCCGACGCGCGCCTGCGTGCAATCGCAACTTATGAAACCAGGTTGTGATGTTGAAATCGCGGTGATTGCGCTGGCCGACAGTAGGTCATGAGGAGCGGTTCATGAAGTTCCATACCATTGTTCCCGGATGCCCGCGAAGACGTGTCGATTGCGACGCACCTGGTAAAGCCTTCGCGCTCGGTGACCCTCGTGGATCTCCGGTAGCCGATGTCCCGTTGTTCTTCAGCCCCGTGGGGCCCGTTGCACGTCGCTATCGCGATGGCGCCGCCGTGCTGATTCAGACTTTGCTTGCACTCGGAGTCGACACGGTCTTCGGCTACCCTGGCGGCGCAGTGCTTCCGCTCTACGACGCCCTTCATGACGAACCGCGGCTGCGCCACGTGCTGGTCCGTCACGAGCAGGCGGCCGTGCATGCGGCGCAAGGCTATGCCCGCACCACCGGGAAGGTCGGCGTGGTGTTCGTAACATCCGGTCCCGGTATGACAAACACGACAACCGGGCTGCTAGACGCCATGTGCGACTCGGTGCCAATCCTGTGCGTTAGCGGCCAGGTTGCTAGTGCAGTGATCGGTACGGACGCGTTCCAGGAGTGTGACGCGCTTGGTATCTCGCGCCCGGTGACAAAGTGGAACGTTCAAGTGCGTCGAGCAGTTGCGGTTGAGGCAACGGTACGTCGCGCGTTCGATATCGCAAAGAGCGGTCGACCCGGTCCGGTGCTGGTGGACTTTCCGAAGGACGTGCAGCTTTCGACAGACGTTGAAGGTCCGCGCCGCGATGAAGAGCCGGAATTCTCGAGAAGTTGTTCAAAGCCCTTGGTGAAAGGCCGTCTCTCGGAGGCCGCAGGCGCGATTTGCCAGGCGGCACGCCCGGTATTCTATGGCGGCGGCGGACTGGTGAACTCGGGTGCCGAGGCCTGTACTCTGTTCCGTCAGCTGGTCGAACAAATCGGTGCGCCTTGTACGCTGACGCTGATGGGGCTCGGCGCCTTTCCCGCGTCTAGCCGGCTGTGGCTCGGTATGCTGGGCATGCACGGCACTCTGGAAGCCAATCTTGCGATGCATCATGCGGACCTCGTGGTCTGCATCGGCGCCCGGTTCGACGACCGAGTGACGAGCCGTCTGGCAGACTTCTGCCCATCAGCGAGGATTGTGCACGTAGACATCGACCCGACCTCGATCAATAAGACAGTGAAGGCTGACATACCTGTCGTCGGCGACTGCACTGCCGTGTTATCCGAGTTGCTTGCCCGGGTTGCCATGCGCACCCCTAGTCCGGGCTGCCTGGCAGACTGGTGGAAACGAATTGACGACTGGCGCGCCCGTCGGTCTCTGGCATTCAAGGACACGCCGGAATCGATCGCTCCGCAAGCGCTGATGTGCAGGCTGCAAGAGCAGATTGAAGGACTCGATGCGATCGTGTCGACGGATGTCGGGCAGCATCAGATGTGGGCCGCCCAGTACCTGAAATTTGAGGAGCCTATGCGTTGGCTTACGTCGGGAGGCGCGGGCACGATGGGCTATGGGTTGCCGGCGGCTATCGGGGCCCAGATAGCGCATCCGGATAAAACGGTGGTGTGCGTCAGCGGCGACGCTTCCATTCTGATGAACATCCAGGAGCTGTCTACCGCGATGCAACACCGTACACCCGTAAAGGTCGTTCTGTCCAACAATGGCTACATGGGTATGGTGCGGCAATGGCAGGAGCTGATCCACGGCGGCCGGTACAGCCACAGTTATACCGAAGCGGTGCCAGACTTTGTCGCGGTAGCGCGCGGGTTCGGCTGGCAAGCGCGTACTGTGAAACGGCGCGACGAACTCGATGCTGCGATCGCTGAGTGCCTCGCCAGTACCGGCCCATATTTCCTCGATGTGCACGTGACAGCCGAAGAGAACTGCTTTCCGATGATACCCGCCGGTGCAGGCCATCACGAGGTGATGCTCGGCAGCGACCGCAACTGACGGAGGCTATCAAAAGAAAGTTTTCGCCCGTATTTAAAGTAATGCCACTGCCGTTACCGCGGCATCGCGACTAGTGACCAGATGCAGCCCGACCTGGCTGCTGAGAAGGTCACGGCGCACACTGATCACCACTTAGGAAAAGACCATGCTTACGGAAGCTCGCGAGGCGGGTGCGGAACGCGCGCACGCTAATAACCCGGTCAAGCGCACAGACGTAACGCTCGACGACAAGTACGTAGCAACCACTGGAAAGGTATTCATCTCTGGCATTCAGACGCTCGCCAGACTACCGTTGACGCAGCGGCTGTGCGACGAAGCCAACGGCCTGAACACAGCCGGTTTCATCAGCGGCTACCGCGGCTCACCGTTAGGCACGCTGGATGAGACGCTATGGAAAGCCAAAAAAGGCACCTTGAGCGTTGCCACGTCAAGTTCGTTCCAGGGGAGAACGAAGAATTGGCGGTAACGGCAGTTTGGGGCACACAGACCGTCGAACTGGTTGGCCCGGCGAAATACGATGGTGTGTTCGCGATGTGGTACGGGAAGGGCCCGGGTGTCGATCGCTGCGGAGATGTGTTCAAGCATCTGAACGACGCAGGCACCGCGAAACACGGCGGCGTGCTGCTGGTGGCGGGTGATGACCATGGCGCCTATTCTTCAACGTTACCGCATCAGTCTGATCACGTCTTTTCTGCCTGCATGATCCCATTGCTGTATCCGTGCAACGTGCAGGAATATCTCGACCTTGGCCTGCACGATTCTGATAATCATATAGCCGGCCTGCCTCCGTTCGATTAGAACGGCTGGCGTAGAGTCAGGGTGCAAACCCACCGACTTGACGCACAGGAGGCCGGCATGAACAAGTTTAGTGGAATCGACCTGCACTCGAACAACAGTGTGGTCGTCGTCAGCGATGACTCTGACCGGGTTATCTACCAGCGGCGGTTACCGAACGATCCGGCCCAGATCCGGGCGGCGCTGCCACCGCACCGCGAAGAGCTGGTGGGGGTGGTTATCGAAGCAACGTTCAACTGGTACTGGCTCGTGGATGAGTTGATGAACGATGGCTACCGGGTGCATCTGGCCAATCCCGCGGCGATCAGGCAGTACGAGGGACTCAAACATAGTGGTGACTTCACCGATGCCGCGCATCTCGCACAACTGCTGCGTCTGGGACTATTGCCCGAAGGCTACATTTATCCAGCAGAAGAACGTCCGGCGCGGGACCTCTCTCGCAAGCGGATGCAACTGGTGCAGTGCCGTACCGCCCAGATCCTCGCGATCGAAAACCTGTTCTCACGCCATACTGGTGGGCAGATGCAGGGTGAGCGGGTCAAGCGTCTGGACGAGACGCAAGTGAAAAAATTGGGTTTTGCGGCGGATGTGACGCTCGCGATGCAAGCCAATCTGGCTGTCATGCAAACCTTGCAGGAGGAGATCGGGATCATCGAGAAGCGACTCATGGAGCGGGTGAAACCGCACCCGGACTACGCGTTGCTGAACTCGGTGCCGGGCATTGGTCCGGTTCTCGCAACCACGATCATGCTGGAAACCGGAACCATCTCGCGTTTCACCAAGGTTGGTAATTTCAGTTCGTACTGCCGCTGCGTAGACAGCCGGCGCGAAAGCAACAGCAGGAAGAAAGGTGAGGGCAATACGAAGAATGGCAACAAGTATCTGGCATGGGCATTTGTCGAGGCGGCCAACTTCGCCATTCGCTCGTGCCCGGAAGCCAAGCGCTTTTACGAACGCAAAAAGCGAGCAAGGAACAGGATTGTCGCGATCAAGGCGCTGGCGCACAAGCTGGCACGCGCCTGCTATCACATGCTTCGGGAGCACAAGCCATTTGATATAGCGCGCTGCTTTGGGTAAGCGGTGGTGCAAGGGGACGAGCCCAGTAGTGCGACTGGCCCAAAACCACGGTTCTGATTGGGACCTCCCTTTGCCCCACCGCCTGTTTGCGGATAACCGGGTCGCCCGGGCGATGAGCCGCCATTGACTGGCGTTGCGCAAGCAACAGCCACGGTTCTGCGAAACCCAATGGACCTCGTCCGGCACCAACGTTTCTCTGGGGTGGCGATAGCCGCCAGGGCAGACGTGAGTTACATCACGGCATGCTTGATCCCGAATTGGTAAAGGACTTGCCCGGCGAG
>NZ_BAYD01000110.1 GCF_000685075.1 Paraburkholderia oxyphila NBRC 105797 | reverse complement strand
GCGCCGTGTCGGCTACCCAGCGGGTGCAGTACATCGTGACGGGCAACACGAAGACGCTGCTGGTCGACGGCAAGCAGCGCGCGCCGGCACCGTGACAGGCGAAGCCGCGCGAGCGGCGACGGGTGACGGTCCGCTGGAACCAGGTGTTAGAGCGTCACGCCATCAGCCTGAATGCGTTGGCGCAATTTGCGCCTGGTAGAACATCGGGGGCGAACAAGGTAAGCACTTATGCGCTGCAGCGCATAAGTGCTTACCTTGCCGCGACCCCTGCTTGTCGCGACGGCTCGTGTTCGGCTTGCAGTACAACGCGTTAATGCCCATGGGCATCATCAGCGAGCCCACGTGCCGGCGTCCCACCTTGATGCCTTCGCGGCGCAGCAGACGCGCCAGCATCCGCGCCCCCGCGAACGGGAACTCAAGATGCAGCTCGTCGATGCGATGCATCAGTTTCAGCTCCATCTCGCTGACTGGTTGCGGCTGGTAGTAGACGCTTGATCGGGCGATCCCCACAAGTCGTGCCTGTTGCGCAATCGGCAGCGCGTGTGCACGGTCGATCATCGCTTTCCGCTCAGCAACCCCGCCTTGCCGAGCGCTCCGCTTAAAAAATCGCTCTCCGGCGCGAACTGGCCAATCTTCGCGTGAAGCATCGTGACGTCCACTGGTGGCTCAGCCGGCGTTGACTTGCCCGTCTCGAACACTTCCGACACGCGCTCCTGCAACTGCTTTTTCCAGTCCGTGATCTGGTTCGGGTGCACATCGTACTGCTGCGCCAGCTCTGCCAGCGTCTTGTCGCCTTTCAGGGCGGCCAGCGCTACCTTTGCCTTGAATGCCGGGCTGTGCGCCCGGCGACTTCTTTTCGCCATCTTCTGGTTCCTTTTCACCGGCCTCTATGACCAGGTCAGGCCCCAGCCGCTCCACTTATCGGCCTGTCCGAATTTCCGCCGCCACCTCTCCTCGACGAGGTCGCGGTGATCGAGACCTTGCGCTTCATCGCCGATCGTGCCAAGGGTAGCGCAGTGTTATTCGAATACGCGATACCGCTGCCCAGCTTGCCCCCAATAATGCGCATCGCCATGGAGCAGCTAACGGCGCAATTTGCCGAACGTGGCGAGCCGTGGAAGAGCTTCTTCGAACCGGCCGCGCTGGCCGGGATGCTGACTGCGCTGGGCTTCAGCAACTGCCACGGCTTGACACCGGACGAGTTGAACCGGCGTTATCTCGCGAACCATGCCGACGGATTGCACATCGGTACCGCACCGTCGCGTCTGATGCTGGCCACAGTCTGACAGACGGAGGGCGCCTCAGGCAACGCCTCCTTCCGGGAGCGTCGAAGGGCCATTGCGAGTCGTTCAGCAACATTCGGAAAGCAGGAGTGCCTTGCCACCTGGCGTAAGAAAGAAATCCAAATCTTGAGGGCCCCAGCACGTTCGCTGGGCTTAACTGACTTCCCTCTTCCATTGCTCCCAGAACCCCAAACTTTCGGGCAGATTTTGGGTAACTGATGTTTTGTTGACGGTTGACTCCCGGCTGAATCCGTGGCGCCAAAGATAGCAAAATTATTTAAAAAGAAAATATTTGCAAAAAAGCGCTGTGGATTTTCCGAGCGACGGAGATGCGCTTCGGTCCGTAGGTTCGCTGGCTTCCGATCGGACGGGCTTCGGTGGCGGCCAGAACACGGCAAGCCCATCCATTCGGCGCTCACAATGCGTGCGGCGCAAAAATTGTCCGATTAAGAAAATATTTCCCATTTTGGAAAAAGACATCTAGACTGTCCTGCGTCGTGCCAACGGAGGCGCGCGTTCCATAAGGAGAGTTGACGATGGAGGCTGCCGGGGTGGAAGGGCTGGTAGGTAAGATCGACGTGATTTTCTCGTCGTTCAATCGAAGTGATATGCCCGGGATGGTGGTTGGCGTCGCTCGGCAAGGGAGGATTCTGTATCGACGAGGGTTCGGTCTGGCGAGCCTTGAACACGGCGTGATCAACACCCCGGCTACGAGGCTGCGAATAGGCTCGACCAGCAAGCATTTCACGGCGTTGCTGGCACTTCTGTTGGCGGAGGAGGGAAAGCTCGATCTCGACGCGTCGATCCGCACTTATGTCCCCGAGCTGGCGGGACCGGGGGGCGATCCAAGCCTTCGTCAGCTTTTACAGCACCGAGGTGGCTCGCGATGCTATCTTGATCTCGGCTTTATGTTTCACGGACTGGCGGTGCCGCAGCAAGGTACCGTATTGGCCACGCAGATCAGACAAGTCGGGCGAAACTTCGCGCCCGGAGACGCAATGATCTACAACAACAGTGGGTATCACCTCGTTTCGATCGCAATCGAACGAGTGGGCGGTGCCACGTTCGAGAGTCAGCTGAAGTCGCGGTTGTTCGACCCGTTGGGGATGGCTGATACCGCGTCGGTGCCGAGCGACTATGTGATTGTGCCGGGGATTGCGACTATGCACATGCCTGCGGAGGATGGGGGCTGGCGGCGGGGGCTGCTCCCGTCGGAGGAAGTGCGCGGAGAGGGCGCCATCATCTCGACAGTCGACGACATGCTGCGCTGGGCGGCGCATTTGCGATCGCGCGAAGAATTTGGCTCGACGAAGACGTGGCACGAACTCACCGATTGTCAGTCCTTCCCGGACGGTACCACTGGGACGTATGCGCTGGGTCTGATGGTCGAAACATACCGGGGCGTGCGCGTTGTTCACCATGCGGGTGGCGTTATCGGTGGGAGCTCGCAGATGCTGACGGTCCCGGATCACGGCCTGGACATCGTGATTCTGGTCAATGGTGCGCCCGGAGCCGATCCGGTGAAGCTGGCCAACCAGGTGCTGGATGTGGTGCTTGATGGGCAGCTTGATGCACCCGAGTCGAAGGTCCAGAGCGAAGCGTATCGGAGTCTTGTCGGCGATTGGTGGTCGGCAGGGGAGGAAATGGTCTACAGCCTGACCGATGAAGACGGCTTGTTGAAACTCACTGTTTGCGGCACGCCGATGGGACTGGAGCTGGAAAGGAAAGCGGACGGCCGTGTCGTTTCACCGGGCGGGAGTTTGGGCGAGATCGAGGTTGGTCTGGATCAAGCCTGCACCGGTGACGGGCTGAGGATCAAATTCGGCGGGCGTTCAGCCACGTATCAAAAGGTATCGAAGGATGCGGTCAATGTCGCAGCCTTCGCAAAAGCGGCCGTCGGCGAATATCGCTGCGAAGACGGCCATGGAAAGGCGGTGATTACCACTGAGAACGGGCGATTGCTTGTCCGCTTTGAAGACGCGTGGGGCGCGGTCGAAACCGACCTGGACTGCCTCGGGGAGAGCGTTGCGATATCGACGCAACGAAGCACGAAATGGTCGTACGCGTTGAGCTTCTCTAAGATCGACGGGCGGATGAACGGCTTCGGGGCCAATTCCATGCGCACGCGAGGGCTTGCATTCGAGCGCATCTAGTGGCGACAGCCATCTTTGAACGAGTCGAAATCGACGATGACGCTTGTGCAAGCGGCCGAGTGAAGTGCCGCTGCGCGGACATGCCGCGCATTCGCAATCTGACCATCAAGCGAACAACAATATCTTGAGAAGCGGAGTGAAACCATGAAGATGTTTATTGCCCAACTGGCAACGGAGACGAATACTTTTGCCGCCGCCCCAACAGGCTTGGGCGGCTTTGAGGAGTATGGTATTTACCGTGGCGACGCGACCGTGAGTGCGCCTGAAACCATCGGTGGTCTATTGCGCTTCTTGCGCACGACAATGGAGGCCGACGGCCACCAGGTCGTCGAAAGTCTATGTGCATTCGCGCAACCGTCCGGACGTACGGTACGTGCGGTTTACGAGGATCTGCGCGACCAGATTCTGATTGACCTGCGTGCCGCGATGCCCGTCGACGTCGTGCAGATGTTCCTTCACGGGGCAATGGTGGCGGAAGGGTACGACGACTGCGAAGGTGATCTGCTGTCGAGAGTTCGGGCCATTGTGGGGCCAAATGTGCCGATCGGTGTCGAGCTGGACCTGCACTGTCATGCGACGGAGCTGATGTTCAAATCTGCCGACGTGCTTGTCGCGTTCAAGGAGTATCCACACGTCGACGGCAATCCACGAGCGCTTGAACTCTATCGCATCCTCGTCGACACCGCAGAAGGGCGCGTGCGGCCGACGACCGCCGTGTTCGACTGCAAGATGGTGGGTCTGTGGCATACGACTCGCGAGCCTATGTCGGGGTTCGTCAAGCACATGCAGTCGTTCGAGGGGCGTGACGGGGTTCTGTCGGTGTCGCTCGGCCATGGCTTCCCGTGGGGCGACGTCCCCGAGTCGGGTGCCAAAGCATGGGTGGTGACCGACAACAATCTCGCGCGCGCTCAGGCTTTGGCGACTGAACTGGGCCACGAATTCTGGGAGCTGCGCGAACAAACCGGAGGCAATGCACTCGAACTCGACGCCGCGCTCGATGCGGCGCTTGCGGCGCCACCCGGCACCGTCGTATTGGCCGACGTCGCAGACAATCCTGGGGGCGGGGCACCTGGCGATTCGACATTCATCTTGCAGCGCCTTGTCGAACGCAACATAGGCAACGCTGTCATCGGTGCGTTCTGGGACCTCGGCGCTATCCAGATCTGTAGAGACGCAGGTGTCGGTGCGGTCATCGATCTGCGTCTCGGTGGCAAATGCGGACCGACGTCAGGGAACCCCGTGGACCTTCGGGTGACGGTGCGCGCTGTCGGCGAAGCGCACTCGCAAACCGCATTGGGTAATCGTGCCCCGTTGGGGCCAAGTGTCTGGGTTGAAGCGCCGAATGGTGTGCATTTGCTGCTGGCTTCGGTGCGAAGCCAAGTATTTGGTGTGGACGCATTCACCGGACTCGGACTTGACCTGACGGACAAACGCCTCGTGATCGTCAAGTCGACGCAGCATTTCCATGCGGAATTTTCGCCACTCGCGACGGCGGTCGTCTACGTCTCGACGCCAGGTGCGATCACGCCAGACTTCGCGAACATTCCGTATAGCGTGCGCGATCTGAACTACTGGCCGCGTATGAACAATCCCCATGCATCGTCGAATTGAACCTGATGAATTGAAGGTTACCCTTGGTCTGAAGGGGTAGACGATCAAGGACAGTCCATAACCAGTTTGTGCCGCCGTTCTGGGGGGAGGCACTGCAGAGCCACGGCGGCGATCTTTTTGGCTGGGTATTGTCGAAAGGGAGTGTCGAGGACCAACAGCGGAAAGGAGCAAGCAGCGGATTGCCGCCAGCGTTGTTTCGTCGACTGCACCCAGGGTCGTCTGGCGGCAGGGGCGAGAATGCCATGACCTTGCTCACAAGGTCAACGAATACACGGCCGATCTGTTCGCGAAATATCCCAACCGTTTCAGTGAGACACCTGTCCCATAGTGCCTCTTTCGATTCCACGGAGAGAATGGTTCCATAAACACTACGAGCAGAAATGGAAGTCGGGTGATCAGCGCGACGGCGCCAGCAATTGCCTGCGCTCGATATCGAAACGTGCGCATTCGGCTTTGAGCCAGGAGGAAAAAATGGCTACCCTCCGATCATCCGGTTGCCGGGAGAGCAGGACATATCGCGCAGGTGCCGTGACCTGTTTATCAAACACGTTGACTAGCCGCCCGCTCTTTATTTCATTGAAAACCAGAGCACCCCGGCCCATTGCGACACCTTGGTGATTCAGAGCGGCACTGATCGCGAGACTCGACAGATTGAACTGAGGGCCTTCCAGGTGGGGAAGCCATTCGGGCTTGTGCGCCTCGAGCCAGGTTCGCCATTCGACGAACGATGCGGCTCCAATCCACGGCGCGGCGTCGTGGAGAAGCACGACACCGTCGAGCGACACGCCTGTGGCAAAAGCAGGATGTTCGGCAAGGTATTCGGATGTTGCAACCGCAACAAGACACTCGTCCAGCAGGATGTCGGCGTGGATATGGGTATAGGCGACAGGATCGTAACGCACGGCGACGTCGATATCGAGCGCTTCCATCTCCTTTTCATCCAGCGTTTGGAACTCGGCCTCGAGACGTACTGAGACGTCGGGTTGCTGACGATGAAACTCGGTCAATCGTGGCATCAGCCATTGAAGCGCAAAGGAAGGCAGGCAACTCAGATGGAGCGGAGCGTCCGAGAGCGCGAGCCGTTGCAGCGCGCAATCGATATCGAAGAACGCCTTGGTTGTCGAATCGAACAGAACCTTGCCCTTCGCCGTCAGGACGAGCCCCCGGGACTGACGCAAAAACAGCGGATAGCCCAGGCGATCTTCGAGATTGCGGATCTGCTGGCTGACCGCGCTCTGCGTCAGGTTGAGCGACTGAGCGGCCTTGGTAAAGCTGAGGAGGCGTGCTGCGGTCTCGAAGCACCGCAAGCCCCCGAGGATCGAGGAGTCGAGCATTTGACATTAGTCTGGCTAATGGATTGATAAGAAATTGGCGCTATTTTGATTGGTATCCATTCCCTACTATTCCACATGAATTGGGAAAACAGAGGAATTTTGCCAAAATGCCAAGCACGCTGCTATCTTCCGACCTATTAGCTGGACTGCAACAAAGGCGTCCCCTTCTTTGGCTCAACCCGAATTTGGGGAGCACGTTGCCAGTGGACGCCCCGCATGCTGACGACCTCGCCGAGGCCGCCGCTCGACTGCAACGTTGCGCGCCATTAATGGCAACGCTGTTCGCCGAACTGTCAGACACCGGCGGAAAGGTCGAATCCATTCTCACTGCCGCGGAACCCTTGCAAATTGCAGCCGGCCAGAACCAGCAGCAGGGTGCCTGGTACATCAAACGCGACGACGCACTAGCGGTGGCCGGATCGATCAAGGCCCGTGGGGGATTTCACGAGGTGCTCGCGCTTGCGGAGTCGATTGCGCTCGAGGACGGCTTGCTGACGCCCGATGGCGATCGCCGGCTTCTCGCATCAGAGCGCGCGCGCAAGCTCTTTGCGACGCATACAGTTGCGGTCGGCAGCACAGGCAATCTCGGTCTCAGCATCGGCGTGCTCGCTGCCGCGCTCGGGTTTGAAACTGTCGTCCACATGTCCACCGACGCGAAGCCGTGGAAGAAGGACCGCCTGAGAGCGCGTGGTGTGCGGGTGGTCGAACATGAAGGCGACTACGCCAAAGCGGTCGCCGCCGGACGTGAAGAGGCGCTGGCGACCTCACGTTGTCATTTCGTCGACGATGAACGGTCGCGGATGTTGTTTCTGGGGTACGCGGCGGGCGCACGCCATCTGGCCCTTCAACTCGCCGAGGCGGGCAGGCCAGTCGATGCGGCACATCCCCTTTTCGTCTACCTCCCATGCGGTGTGGGCGGGGCGCCTGGCGGCCTGACCTATGGTCTCAAGGCCTTGTTCGGCCGAAACGTACATTGCTTCTTTGCCGAGCCGGTGGCTTCTCCCTGCATGCTGCTGCAACTGGCCATTGGTCCGCAGCAGCCGGTATCCGTGTACGACATCGGGCTCGACAACCAGACCGATGCCGACGGGCTGGCTGTCGGGCAGGCATCGCCGTTTGTCGGTCCACTGATGGCCTCGCAGCTATCGGGGGTGTACACAGTCCGCGATGAGCAACTGTATGTCGATCTTCTCAAAGCGAAGCAAACAATGGGGATCGAACTCGAACCCTCCGCGGCAGCCGGAATAAGCGGCCCGGCATGGCTCACCCTGTCGCCGGGAGGGCGCTCATATCTGCGTACACACGATATCGACCTGACTGGTGCCACACACGTCATCTGGGCGACGGGTGGCTCCCTTGTGCCGCAGCCGGAACATCGCCGCTTTCAGGAGCGTGGCCGGGAGCTAAGAGGGAGCCAAACTCACTTTGTTGACACCGTTTCAGTTATTGATCCCCGTTGCCTTTGAGAACCGCATAGAAAAAACGTACACATTGGCATGTCACATGCTTAGTGCTCGGCGATGAAAAACGAAGGGCAGACTCTTGCTGTCATCCTGACATACTGGTAATCGGGTTAGTTTTACGATAATGAGGAATGCGATATGTCAAATACATTGCTGAATGCAGAAATCGAAAGATTTGGAGAAATCGGAATCCCCGGTGTATCTGCCGCGATTGCAACTCGAAAAGGTGTCATTTGGTCACACTCGGCTGGTTTCGCTGATCTCACGGATCATGTGCCGATGACACAAGATCACGCTCTTGGTATCGGCAGCATCACGAAGACGTTCGTCAGTGTTCTCGTGTTCCAGCTTGTGCAAGAGGGTAGGCTCACACTCGAAGCCACGCCTTCGTCGATTCTTGGTTCCTCAATCGTTGAAGGAATTGCCAATGCGGATTCGGCGACCATTGAACAGCTGATGAATCACACAGCTGGCGTTCCCAGTTGGGAAGACGATCCGGCCTGGATTCGCGACGCCAGGGGTAAGAACATCGAGCCACCGCGGACGTGGGATAAGTACGCTCCCCTTGATTATATTCGGGGCCCTGGCCATCCCGCGCTCTTTCCGGCAGGACAAAGCTTCTCCTATTCAAATACCAACTTCACGCTGCTTGGTCTCATCATCGAGCATGTTACGGCCTCTTCACTACAATTCGAGCTACGTCGCAGGATTATCGAGCCGCTTGAGTTGACCCATACCTATCTCGAAGGCTTTGAGGAGCGTGACAGCATACAGTTGCCACGTCGCTATCATTACGCAACGGATACCTTCCGCCAGACTGCTGGCATCGCGGACTCTTTTTGTGAGCAGTCACATGGCCTGATTGATGTCACCGGTTCCAACCTTTCTGTTGAATGGGCGGCGGGAGGCATTGTTTCGTCGCCACGAGACCTCGTCCGTTTTGGCTTGGCGCTGCGGGACGGCAAGCTGCTCAGTACTGGTATGCAGGACCGCATGAGGACTTGGATCAGCGCCCGACCGAACGCGGACGCGGGATGCGGCCTGTTTCGCTTCGACACCAAGGATGGCTTTCTAAACGGCCATAACGGCAGTGTTCTCGGCTTCACGGCCAGTTTTTGGTGGGCTGAGACGGGAGACTGCGTCGCAGCAGTATTGGCGAATGTCGGTTCGATGCACGCCGGTGTCATCCCGGCCGGGGCTTCGGATGTGGCTCTTAACGGCAATTTTCCCGCGCTTGCAAGAGTGCATGCCAACCGGTACACGTAACAACATCACTCACCGATCACGCTAAGGCTTACGTCGGCGGCGACCCGGTAGCTGGCAGTGTGTCTGCCGTTTCCGGCACGCCAACTCTACTTTTCCTATTTTCAGGGAGCGGTAGTGGCAGTCAGTGTATTCGATCTCTTCAAAATCGGCATTGGTCCGTCCAGATCGCATACGGTCGGGCCGATGCGCGCGGCGCTGATGTTTGCACAGGGGCTCGAAGGCGACGCGTTGCTGACTGCCACAGCTTCGCTGAAGGTGGACCTATACGGCTCGCTCGGCGCAACCGGCAAAGGTCACGGCACCGATCGTGGCGTAATGCTGGGCTTGATGGGCGACGCGCCGGATACCGTCGATCCTGATTCGGACGGGCAACGTCTATCAACAATCCCGATGCCGACGGCAATCTGCCGGGACCGTTTCAGGTGAAGCGCCGCGCGCCGCAGTTGTATCGCGCGTTGTCGGGCAAACCGGAGCTAGCGTTGCGCGATCCGCTGTCGATGGTCGACTGGATCGACCTGTACGCGATAGCCGTCAACGAAGAAAACGCGGCGGGCGGCCGTGTCGTGAGCGCGCCAACCAACGGCGCGGCCGGCATCATCCCCGCCGTGCTGCATTACTACACGCGCTTCATGCCGGGCTCGAACCAGAAGGGCGTGATCGACTTCCTGATGACGGCGGCGGCCATCGGCATTCTGTACAAGCTGAATGCGTCGATCTCCGGCGCGAAAGTGGGCTGCCAGGGCGAGGTCGGTGTGGCCTGCTCGATGGCAGCCGGCGCGCTGGCTGCAGTCATGGGAGGGGCGCCTGAACAGGTCGAGAATGCCGCCGAGATCGGCATGGAGCACAACCTCCGGCTGGCGTGCGATCCAGTCGGCGGCATGGTGCAGATTCCTTGCATCGAATGCAACGCAATGGCGTCCGTGAAAGCGGTCAACGCGGCACGCATGACGTTGCGCGCTGACGGCAGCCATTACGTGTCGCTGGATTCGGTGATCAAGACGATGCGTGAAACCGGCGCGGATATGAAGACCAAGTATAAGGAAACGTCGCGCGGCGGCCTGGCCGTGAATATCGTCGAGTGTTGAGTAACGATGTTGGAGGGCGAATGATTGCGATGCTGGCTCAGGCCAGCGTGCATGGGCGCTCTCTTTTTAGGATTTTCGATGGTCCGGCCAGACTCTTCCGGCGATCACAGAAGTGCGCAATGGCAGCGCTCGCTTGCCTCAGCCATTGCCGCAACTTCACGTTTCTTCTTGCCTCGTGCATCGCTTTCACTTTCTGGATGCAACCAGTACCCACAACCGGGCCAGATCAGCCGAGCCGTCGTCGTCCTTGACGGCCTTGAACGCCTGGATGGCCTTCGCCTTCTGCCCCGCGACGTAGTACCCCTCGCCCAGGTGCAGTTGCGCCTGGTCTGGATGGTCGAGCCCACCCTTGGCGATCAGCGCCTCCATGGTGGCGAGCCCCTGTTGAGCGCGCCCCGCGAACACCTGATTGAAGGCCGCGTCGAACGGCGGAATCGGCACACCGTTGCTGTCGACCGTGCTGGTGGCACGCTTTGCCGCCAGCGCCTGCAGACGCTTCTCGCGATCCGCGCCTGCATCGTGACCGAGCACGCCAGATGTGAAGCCCTGATCGATCACCTGCTTGCCTTCAGCGGCTGTGCCCGCAACGATCGCCAGCTGCGTCATCTGCATGTAGTCGTCAGCCGTCGTCAACGCACCGCTCGCGCGGCGCAGACGATAGGTGTCAATGTCCAGCGCCGACGAGTAGCCCGGCTTGCTGCGGATCGCCGAGAACAGGTCGTCCCAGTACGATTGCTTCGGATGGAACGCCACCAGCTTTTCGAGCGCACCACGGTACGTCGCCGAATCGTGCGAGCGCTGTGCACAGGTGCCCAGTAACTGCAACTGCGACTCGTCCGGCGCATGGCCGGCGCGCGCCTGCGCATCCACCGCGGGCTTGAGCAGGCTTACCACGTTAGCGCAGTCGTTGGACAGGTAGTACGACTGGATCAGCAAGGTCCGCATGTCGGGATCGTTGCCACCGGCCTTGATATAGCGCTGTGCCGTCTTGATCGCCAGCGGGTAATTCTTCTCCTGGAAGTAGATTCCGGCGAGCGCAGCGGAGGCGCGTTGTTCGTCCGCGCCGGTCAGCTTGCCGGAGGCCAGCAAGGTTTCATACGCCTGGGCGGCCACTGCGTCGTTACCCGCAGCGGCTGCGGCCGCGCCGCGCATCTCTTCCACCATATAGCTTTCATAGGGTGTCTTGTTCGGCACGGCGGCTGCCACGGCGATCTTGCCCAGCGCACCTTGGTAGTTGTGCGCGCGGTACAGAGTCTGCGCGTCGTTGAGCGGCTTGGCGATTTCCGGGCGAAGCGTATCGGCGGCATGTGACGCGACCGGCAGCGCGGCGAGGGCGGACAGCCCCCCGAAAGCGGCCGCAATCACGGCACGCTTGAACCGTTGATGGATCATTAGCACTCTCACATTCTTATTGCATGTACTGCTCGTTGCCGATCAGCCCGATTTTCGTGGCGCCGATGCGCTGTGCCGAAGCCAGCACCGCGGCAACGTCCTTGTAAGGCACCAGCTTGTTCGGCAGCAGATGGATCTCGGCCTGCACCGGCTCAGCGGCCACCTGTTGCAGGTGAGAATCGAGCGCGGCGCGGTCGGGCAGGACCTGACCGTTCCACATCATCGTGCCGTCGAAGTCGATATCGATCTGCACCACTTCCGGCTGAACAGCCGGAGGCGGCGGATTGCCTACCGGCAGGTTCATCTTGATGGCATGTGTCTGGATCGGAATCGTGATGATCAGCATGATCAGCAACACCAGCATCACGTCGATCAGCGGCGTGGTGTTGATGTCGACCATCACATCCGGTTCGGCGCCACTACCTGAAGATACGTTCATTCCCATAACGGCTCCTGTCGACCGCAGTCAGCGCCCTGGCGCTTACCTGCGGTCCCATGCAAAGCTAGCCTCCGCGCGGCGGCGGCTCAGTGATAAATGACACCTTGGCGATACCCGCACGCTCGCACGCGGTGATCACGCGGCCGATAAACTCGTAACGCGTGTTCTGGTCGCCGCGCACGTCGACTTCCGGTTGCGGCTGCATCACCGACACGGTCTTCAACTGCGTGAGCAGCGTCGCTGCGTCCACGTGCTTCTCGTTCCAGAAGAAATCGCCGTCGCGGTTCACCGCGATCACGATACTTTTGGGCGTGGTCTGCAGCGGCTGGATCGCCTCATTCGGCAACTTCACCGGCACCGTATGCGTAACCACCGGAATCGTGATCAGAAAGATGATCAGCAAAACCAGCATCACATCGACTAGCGGCGTGGTGTTGATGGCGGAGATGACTTCGTCCTCATCTCCATCTTGCCCAACGCTCATAGCCATGATTTAGCCCGCCTGTTCGACCAGCGTCGCCTTTTGACCTGCCACAGCACGCTTCGATTTCTTGCCGCCAGCCAGCAGGACCGTGTGCAGTTGAGCACCGAAGCCGCGTACCCGTTCCATCACCGACTTGTTGCGGCGAACGAGGAAGTTGTAGCCCAGCACGGCCGGCACAGCCACAGCCAGACCGATTGCCGTCATGATCAGCGCTTCACCCACCGGACCCGCGACCTTGTCGATCGAAGCCTGGCCAGCGATACCGATTGCCGTCAGTGCGTGATAGATACCCCAGACCGTACCGAACAGACCGACGAACGGCGCCGTCGAGCCCACCGTACCCAGGAAGGCGAGGCCATCTTGCAGGCGGTTCGAGACGTTGGTGATCGCGCGGTCGACCGACACGTCGATCCAGGTGTTGCGATCGACGGCTTCGAGGAGGGCCTCGTCGTGGTGTTCGCCAGCTTCGATGGCCGTTTCGGCGATGAAACGGAACGGCGATGCTTCGTCCAGCAGCTTTGCGCCTTCGCTGAGCGAAGGGGCGGTCCACAACTGTTCGTCCGCGCTCTTGAAGCGGCGGTTAGCACGGTACTGCTCGAAGAACTTCGTGATCATGATGTACCAGCTTCCCATCGACATGATCACCAGCAGGATCAGCACGAAGCGGGCAACGAAGTCGCCGTTCTTCCAGAGGGCGCCAAGACCGTAGGGGTTGCTGACGGTTTCCGAGGTGGCCGGGGCCGGTGGGGGCACCGCCTGATCTGCAGGTGCAGCCGTCGGTGCCGTGGCAGCCGATGCGGCAACCGTTGCGTCGCTAGCTTGTGCAAGGGCCATTTGTGGTGTCACAAGTCCGTCAACGGCGGTTAGAGAAATCAGCATGCTTGCCGTCAGTGCGGCTAGAGAGCGCTTTGTCATACCTACTCCAAATGATTCGTTAAATGTACAAAAAGTGCTTGGCCATTCTTCGACGATGATTGGCATAAGCCATTCAGTTCAGGTTGAAGGAGAACGGAACCTGCACACGTACTGCCTCACCTTGCGTCACACAGTTAAACTGCTTGACGGTGTTCAGGGCAGCTCGGTCCAGGATGGGATCAGCTGACTCCGCAACGCGCAGGTCGGTAATTTGACCTTCTGTGTTGACCACGAACTCGATTTTCACTTCGCCGGTAATGTTGTTTTTCAGCGCCTCCTTCGGGTACTGCATCGATGCTCGAATCTGGTCCGAGTTCGGGCAGACGACCCCCACCTCGTGACTGACCGGCTTGGTGGGCGCAGGCGCCGCTACAGGAGCCGCGACGGCGGGTGCCGAGGGAACGGGCGCCGCCTGGTGCGTAATGATCGCCTGAGGTGGCGCCTGCACCGGAACCTCTGGCGGCGGCACGAACGGCGGCGGCGGCGGCGCGAACTTCGGCGGCGGCAACTGCACGACGGGCAACGGTGGCGGAGGCGGCGGCTTCACCGGCTCGACGATCCGCGTCTCGATCGGATGCTGAATGACCTGGACGACCTTGGTGGCCAGTCCATTGAGCAGCGCGTAAATCAGGACTACGTGCAACAGAAGAACGGCCGCGATACCGCCATAGCGGCGCACCGGATTGCGCTGTTTTTTGCCAAACTCGCGAGGGAACCCCAGCCTTGCAAGCCCGCTATTCGACACGGACAAATGTTCCTCGATTTTCACGCCCACTTTAGTTCTCCAAGGTCAAAATCGTCCGCTATGGAAGGCGAGATTCGACTGCATAAAACACGATGATTCGTATTGCGAAATATTTCATTCAAAGAAATTAAAATGGAACATCGACCTGCATGCCGACGGTAAACGGCTGGATGAACGTGACCCAAGCCGGGCCGCCAGCCGGTACAAGCGCGTTGTTGGCGCTTGACATTGCGCGTCGATTGAAAAGGTTGTGTACAAAGACAGCGACGTTCGCCTTTCTCAGATCAATGCCGGCACGAAGATCGGTGGTGAAATACCCTGGCAACTGGAAGTTCGGGTCTACCGAGCTATTGTTAAATCCAGAATTACGTGGTCCGATATAGGATTCAGTGGCCCCCACGTAAGCACGATATGTGTCGACAGTGAAGAGATAATCCGCGTTTAACGTTGCTGAGAATGTGGGAGTGTTCGGCATGCGGTCCCCTGAAACGGCCTGTATTCCTGGCACGTCCTGCGTGAGCCTCGCATCAGTATAAGTGAGCGATCCGCTCAGTCGCCATTGAGGCGAGGGATTCAGGTTGCCAAAGAACTCTAGCCCCTGGGACCGGGCTCTACCGCCGTTGGTAATAAGACTCAGTCCGTTCACATAGCTGCTGAGTTGAATGCTTCTCCATTCAATGTCATAGGCAGATAGCGACAACGACGCTCGCTTATCCAGAAAATCGGCTTTGTAGCCCAGTTCATAACTGGTGAGCGTGTCCGGGCTGAATGTGCCAGGCGTCTTGGTTCCCGTCGCAAGATCCAGCAGGCTCGGTTGTGGCCCTCCAGGGCGATAGCCCGACGCAATACGTCCGTAGGCGTTACTATTCTGGGTCAGCTGATAACCGAGTGTAAACAGATAGGTTTTGCTGGTATCAGCCGACACCCCAGGCTGATTCGAGGTTCCTCCGGCGAGCGGCCCTGAAGTGAAAGAATCAAATGTTTGATCGTTGTGCGCGACCCGCAGACCCGCCGTGGCTGAAAGACGAGTGGTGAAGTGGTAGGTTAAATCACCGTACGCTGCGTATTCCTTGTAGGTTGAGGGCAACTCAGCCTCGAGCAGATTACTTGTCAGGCTCGATCCGGACGCAATAAGACTTTGGTCATTGGTAGAGGTTTCGTGAGTATAGAACAGCCCCGCGACCCATTCGAGACTTCGGTTGGCGGGGGAAGTTAAGCGGAATTCCTGTGTAAACTTTTTCGTATATAAATCAGTTTCGGCAGCTGCCGCATTATAGATGGGCGAAGCAAATCCCGCGTTCAGCAACGGGACATAGACCGATGAGTAGTCGGCCGTACTACTGGTGCGAATGGTCTGAAATGCCGAAATAGCATTCAAACGTGCCCATCCAAAATCATATTCAATATCGGCGGAGTAGAGGCCAATAAGCTGGTTGTAGGGTTCATTGACCTGTCGACTCTGGGTGAGATCCCCATATAACGGCTCTCGCGTTGTGAAATTGTAGTCGACCGCACCAGTCCCATCTCGCTTGGTCTGCTGAGTTGTGGCAGTCAGGCGGACAGTCAGATCTTTAGTCGGCGTTACAGTGAGAGATGCCCGTCCGCCAATTGTCGTTCCTTCATTGACGCCGCTCTCGGGATCGCTTCCGATGCGATTGACAAATCCTGCGTCATGCTGATCAAAAGCGCTGATGCGAAGAGCCGCAACATCATCCTTGATCGGCACGTTAATTACCGCATTCTCGGTGTGGTTGAGGCCGCCATGGTCGGTTCCAGAGATCGATCCGCCTATATGACCGTATAGGCCTCCGTCTGAATCGGGCTCGTTGGTGACGTACTTAAGCAGGCCGCCCATAGCTCCGGCACCATAGAGGGTTCCTTGTGGACCACGAAGTATTTCGATATGGTTCAGATCCAGGAGACCCATGTCTAGCGCTAGTTGCGCACCACGGCTCCAAATCGTGCTGCCGCCAAATGGAATGTCATCCACATAGACGCCGACGGTTGGCGAAATATCCGAGCCTGTAGTAATTCCCCGCATGCTGATTTGGTTGACTGGGCCAGAAGATACTAGCGATACGCCCGGCTCCTTCGATAGGTAGTCCTGCATCGAGGTGGCCCCTTTGCGCTGAAGTTCCTGCGAGCTCAGTACGTTCAATTGCATCGGGACTTCGCGCGCTGGCTCGCGACGTCGGTTCGCCGTAACTTCGAAGGTATTCAGTGTCGTAGCCGAGTTAGTCGTCTTCGCTGATCTCGACGACGGCGCCGTTACTGATTTGGGAGCGCTTGCCGCATTAACCTGCGCTGGTGTTGCGGCCTGATCCGTGCCGGGCGGAGTGGTTTGTGCATGCGCGCAAAGTACGGTCAGGCTCACAACAGGTCCAACGATGAACGGCGCGTAACGTCCGCTGGTTTGCAGCGGGAACGTCGTGCGACCATGGTGCGTACGTCGGGAGAATGGATGCCGGTCTTTCTGACTAGTCACTGTGAGTCTCCTCAAACTTCCGGGCGGATGTTCGGTTAGCTGATTATGTTGTTGCCGGTTAGCCTCAAGTTGAGGCCTTGGCGGCTAGAATAGCAAAAATTATCCGAAAAAGAAAAAATTTTCACGGATGATAGGGTTTCCCTTCAGGTGCCAACATGTTGATCGCCTTCAGCAGCACTTGGGCGACGTTCGTTTACACGCGACGGATCTGACGATGGGGCGTACGGCGGATGGCCGCTTATGTGTGGACAGGTCTGAGGATATTCAGGCTGGGAGCTACGAGCGCTTGAGCGCAAACGCCGTTTGAACCACGCTGCACCCGGGCGAGCTCATTGATTCAAGCCTCTCAATATTGGATAGCGAGACCGAGTGACCCGGGTGCCACCTAATTTTCCATATAGGAAAATATATCCACATGGGAAAACATAAAGTAAACTGTCCCGCAGCGTGCGGATGATGGCGCGAGTTCCAACAAGGAGAGTGATGATGGAGGGTGCAGGGTCAACAGGGCAGGGCGGTGCAATCGATGCTGTTTTTTCGGCGTTCAATCGCAGTGATGCGCCAGGGCTGGTGGTGGGTGTCGCTTTGCATGGGCAAGTTCTGTATCGGCGCGGGTTCGGTCTGGCGAGCCTGGAGCACGGAGTGGTCAACACTCCAGCGACGCGGTTACGGATCGGATCGACCAGCAAGCATTTCACGGCACTGTTGGCGCTCCTGCTGGCCGAGGAGGGGAAGCTTGATCTCGACGCGTCGATTCGCACCTATATACCCGAGTTGACGGGACCGGGGGGGGAGCCGAGTCTTCGTCAGCTTTTGCAGCACCGCGGTGGTTCGCGCTGCTATCTCGATCTCGGTTTTCTGTTCCACGCGATGGCAGTGCCGCAGCAGGGTACGGCGCTCGCGACACAGGTCAGGCAGACGGGGCGCAATTTCGTGCCTGGCGAAGCGATGATTTACAACAATGGGGGATATCATCTGGTGTCGATCGCGATCGAGCGCGTGGGAGGAGATGCGTTTGAGAGCCAGTTGAAGTCACGCCTGTTTGACCCGTTGAGGATGGCAGATACCGCGTCGGTGCCGAGCGACTATGTGATTGTGCCGGGGATTGCGACTATGCACATGCCTGCGGCGGATGGGGGCTGGCGGCGGGG
>NZ_BAYD01000111.1 GCF_000685075.1 Paraburkholderia oxyphila NBRC 105797 | reverse complement strand
ACGCCTCGGCCAGGCGCACCAGCGCGCGAGCACGGTCGGGCTCCACGAAGCCCTTGAAACAAATGCCAAATTGCACGATCTTCATCCTCACGATGGGTAATAGGTCGACCGATTCAGGCAGGACTGCCAGGCGCCCAGATACGAATGCCTGCGTGACTGAATGGAACTTTCTTGCTGATATTCAACCGTATAAGAATCGGCGTAATGGCCTCGAGACAGCGCGCGTTGATCGCCGGGCCGGCATAGTACGTCGATACCTCGAGCCTTCCGACCAGGTCCATCACCGTTTGCGCTGCGTCTGCGTCGTTACCGCAAACCAGTACGTCGCAGTTAATTCGCTCGTCGAGCAGGTTGAGCGTGTGGGCGGAAACGTTGTGAAGCGCACCCACGACCCTGACACCCGGACCCAACAAAGCCTGAGCCGCCTCCGTAGCGGACCCCTCCGGCGGCATGGCGACCGACTTCGGGTCCTTTTCGGCCAGCGGCACGACAAGGTCGACGAGGATCTTCCCCTCGAGCGCCGGACGAATCGCTTCCAGCGTCGCGTCATGGCCGGCATACGGCACCGCCAGCATGACGATCTCATCCGCGCGTGACACCGCCTCCGCGTTGGCGTACCCCTCGATCTCCCCCCGCCCTTCGTATTCCGAGATTCGCCTGTTCAACTCCGCTGCAATATCGGCGCTTCGCGCCTGCTCACGGGAACCCAGTGCGACATCAATGCCGGCCTTGGCAAAGCGCAGGGCGAGTCCTTGTCCTTGTGGCCCGGTGCCACCCAAGATTGCGATCTTCACTTGAAAAAGTCCTCCTTTAACGGGCGTACGTACTGTGTGGCGCGCGCGGCTTCATCCATTTCCCAACTCAGGCCTCGCACGACGACCGCAGGCGTCATACTGGCCTTTCCCATCAACATGCCGGCCGCCGCCGCGAGTTCGTCTGCAGTGGCCTGCTGGGACACCTGAAGCGTTCGACCATATGCATCCGGCCTTCCAATCCAGTCGTCGATGACGGGAACATTGGCCAAACCGATTGCCACGTTGACGAGACCCACGCGCCACGGGCGGCCAAATGTGTCGCTGATGATGACGCCTGGCGAGATATCGGCGTGCATCCGAATCGTTTGAGCAATCCGCCGCGCGCTATCGTCGGGATCCTCGGGCAACAGGAGCAACGTGCCGTCCTCCCCTACGTTCGATTCGTCTATCGCGGCATTCGCGCAGATCCAGCCATGACGATGGCGCGCGATAATGATGCCGTTGGGTGGGACGCCCCCTACCCTAACCACCTCGGTCGATTCATCGAGGATGGCCTGGATCTTCCGGGGATCTTTCCCCGTCTTCTCCGCATAGTCATACGCGACACTCGACGGCGTTATGTCTGCGATTCGCCGGAATCGATCCTCCGCCTTGGACACGATCTTCTGCGCGACGACGACGATGTCACCTTCTTGCCAACGCTCGCCGATGGATTCCATCGCATGCACGATCAACGCGCCGACGTCGTCCCCGGGCTTGACGTGCGGGATCCCGGGCAACGTGAACATCCGCAGAGAGCAGGACGAGCTATTCAACGCACCCTCCTGTCACGAGGATGGCAATCCGTGTCTTCATCATTGTTCGCCTCCTGCCAAGGCACCCGCATTCAGATGCCCGGCCCAATCGAGAACGAGTTCCGCCAGACTTTTCGATCTTTCCGGCTCCTTAATATAAGTTTCAGCCGTTAGCACTTTGATTCCGCGATTACGCAGCGCCGCTTCCTCTGAAGCATCACTTTGATCGATCACGATCCCATCTATCAGGCCCGCGTAACATTCGGCGATACCGACGGCTCCGCCCGGCAACCCCATGTCCGCGAGCATACGGTCCAGGGGACCCTTGACCGCGCGCCCATTGATCAAGGGCGATATGGCCACGCAGGGAGTCCGCCGTTCAGCGAGCCGCTGCCGCAAACCACGAAGCGCGAGTATGGGCTCGATGGAGAGCAGTGGGTTAGATGGCGCGATAATGACAATATCGGCCTCGCCTATGGCGTCCCGAACCTCGCGAGTGGGTTCAGTCGTCGATGCACCTTTGAAATAAAGGCGACGCACCTTTGGCGCACTTCGGCGTTCGACGAACCACTCCTGGAATCGCAACACCCCTTCCTCGGTATCGACCTCCGTCGGAACGACGCCGTCCGTGGCCGGAAGCAACCGGCATTTCAATCCCATCCGGAGCGCCACGTCGGACATGATATCGGTGAGCCGGTCGCCGTTTGCGAGCCGCCATGATCGATAGATGTGGAGCGCGAAATCGACATCGCCGAGTTTCATCCATGCGGGCGCGCCGAGCTTGAGGAGGGTCTCCAAAACCCGTACCGTATCGCCGGACACGCCCCACCCCTGCGAAACATCGACCGCGCCCGCGAGGGTATAGAGAATCGTATCGAGATCGGGCGATACGTGAAGCCCGTAGAAACGCTCGTCGTCGCCAATGTTCGCGACGATGCTCAAGGCGCCGGGCGCAAGAGCGGCGCATAAGCCAGTGGCCATACGCGCGCCGCCAACCCCGCCCGCAAGCAGGGTCACACGGGGAGATTCAGTACGCTTAGACATATTCAACGTCCCCGCGGAAAGGAACCCGATCGGCCGACCGGCGGAGAACGAAATTCACCGGATTGCAGGCGCGCGGCTTCAAGGGTTGGACGAAATCCGGCTCGTGAACGCCGTATCGCGACAGGGTCCTCATGCGCTGGCCTCCTCTGCCTGCTTCGACGATTCAACGTGGCATCGCAAGTGAAAGTGCCGAGCGGGCCGCTTTTGCGGCCCCAGCTTTTTTCCATTCTGGCGACCAGAAAACGTCCATCCGCGATCTTGATGCGGGCGTGCACCGCCAATCATTCGGCAAACGTCATTCGACGCGCGGCCGTAGCGTTCAGCGCGAAGGAGCGTCTGCGTGACCCCGTGCGGCGTCGTGTATCCGCCACCCGGCGCCCCCGGTTGCATCGCGACCGTGCAGTATCCGCGTTCGTTGCGACACGGATTCGTGGGCATGGTGATGACCTTCCTCGAATAAGTGCCGACGCTCGCCGATGCCTTCTTGGGAACCGCCCGCGCAGCGCCCATCATCCGCGCAAGCCCCCCCGAACTTGCGTGCTCGACGTCAAGCACTGTCTCCCTGCTCCACATGATTTGCCTCGCTGATTAATGGATCGCGCCGTCCGGCCCAAGGTAACGTGACGAACCCAACGATTTATTCGTCTGCAATCCGCGAAAAGGCCTGATGCGTCGGCTTGAATGCGGGCCGTTCGACGTATTTACCCGTACCTTTTCTGACGCGCAGGTCACCTCGTGCATAAACGACGGCTCCGCCACTCAGCGTGTGGCTAGGAATACCTTTGACGGTCCGTCCTTCAAAAACATTGAAGCTGCCTTTCGCGCGTTGACTCGCGGCCGAAATGGTTCTCGTCCCTTCCGGGTCCCAAATTACGATGTCCGCGTCGGCGCCGACGGAAACGCTGCCCTTGCGCGGATACATATTGAAAATCCGCGCCGCATTCGCTGACGTAACCTGGACGAACTCCGACGCCGTCAAGCGCCCGGTGTTGACACCCTCGTCCCACAGGACCGCCATTCTGTCCTCCACGCCGCCGCAGCCGTTGGGTATCTTCGTGAAGTCGGTTTTTCCCATCGCCTTTTGCTCCGCGCAAAACGTGCAATGGTCGGTCGCGGTCGTCTGCAGGTTGCCATTTTCCAGACCGTTCCACAGTGCATTCCGATGGGACTTCTTCCGGAACGGCGGACTCATCACATGCGCCGCCGCAAATTCGAAGTCGTCGCTCTGGTACACACTCTCGTCCACGACGAGGTGACCCGCCAGCACTTCGCCGTAGACTTGCTGTCCGCGCGCCCTCGCGTGTGCGATAGCGTCAACGGATTCGCGACACGAGACGTGCACCACGTACAACGGTGTATTGATGACGTTTGCTATGGTGATGGCCCGCTGGACTGCCTCCGTTTCCACGGCCGGCGGGCGTGAAAGCGGGTGCGCACGTGGACCTGTCATCCCCTGCTTCAACAATTCCTGCTGTAGCTGAAAGACCAGTTCGCCGTTCTCTGCATGAACGGTCGGCACCGCTCCCAGCTCGAGCGAGCGGCGGAAGCTATTCACCAACACTTCATCGTCGGCCATGATGGCGTTCTTGTACGCCATGAAATGCTTGAAGCTGTTCACGCCCATCGTGTTGACGAGCGTTCCCATGTCCCGATGGACCGATTCGTCCCACCATGTAATCGCGACATGGAACGTGTAATCGGCACACGACTGCTCCGCCCATCCCCTCCATGTGCTGAACGCGTCCATCAACGACTCGCGCGGTTGAGGTATGACGAAATCCATGATGGTCGTTGTCCCGCCGGACAAGGCGGCGGCCGTTCCGCTGTAGAAGTCGTCGGCGCTCACCGTTCCCATAAAGGGAAGCTGCATGTGCGTGTGGGGGTCGACGCCGCCCGGCATGACATATTGACCGCTCGCGTCTATCACTTCGCATCCCGCCGTGACATCGAGATCCAGCCCTACCGCCGCCACCTTGCCGCCCTCGCACAACACGTCAGCCCGAAACTGCCGATCCGCATTGACGACCGTTCCACCCGTAATCAGGACCGGCATATTTCACCCCTTTATCTTGCGCTCGCGTTCGGGCGAGTCCGCAGGCCCCGATGACCCACGGCTCGCCGCCAATGGACGTGTGCGTTCGCCGTGACGCAATGAAATGGCGGTCAGTTCAGGAGGGTCTCGGCCGGGACGTACTCGTAATTGAGATCCCTCGCCACGGCCTCGAATGTCACCCGCCCACGACAAACGTTGAGACCGTTTCTAAGATGTACCGATTCGGAAAGCGCCTGCTTCCAGCCCTTTTCCGCAAGCGCGAGCGCATGGCCGATCGTTGCGTTGTTGAGTGCAAAGGTTGACGTTCGCGCAACGGCGCCAGGCATGTTCGCCACGCAGTAGTGCACGACGCCATCGACGAGGTACGTCGGCGCAGCGTGCGCCGTGGCTCGCGAAGTGGCGAAGCACCCTCCCTGATCGATGGCGACGTCCACGACGACGGAACCGGGCGCCATCCGGGCGATCATTTCCCGCGTGACGAGTTTCGGCGCGGCAGCGCCAGGAACCAGGACACCACCGATCACCACGTCCGCGCTCACGACAGCATCCTCAATCGACTGTGCGTTCGAATAGACAGTGGAGATCCGGTTTCCGTAGACCATATCCAACTGCCTCAACCGATCGACGTTCTTGTCGAGAACCGTGACTCGCGCCCCCATTCCAACCGCCATTTGCAAGGCGTTGGTTCCCACCACCCCCGCTCCCACGATCGCGACGTGCGCTGGCGCAACGCCGGGAACGCCACCGAGTAGCACGCCTTTTCCACCTTTCGATTTCTCGAGATGCGACGCGGCGGCCTGAACGGACATCCGGCCTGCCACTTCACTCATGGGCGCGAGCAGTGGCAAGCCGCCACCGGGGCCCGTGATGGTCTCGTAGGCGATACAGATGGCACCTGACTTGACGAGGGCGGCGGTCTGCTCCGGATCGGGCGCGAGGTGAAGATACGTGTAGAGAATCTGCCCCTCCCGCAGCATCGCGCATTCCGACGGCTGGGGCTCCTTCACCTTGATGATCATGTCGGCGCGGGAGAAAATCTCCTCGGGCGATGCAACGAGCAACGCGCCGGCATCGACATAGTGCTGGTCCAACAGGCCAATTTCGGCGCCAACGTTCTTTTGCACGATGACGCCGTGCCCCCTCGAGGTCAGCTCGCGTACACTCGCAGGCGTAAGACCCACGCGATATTCATGGTTCTTGATCTCTTTCGGAACGCCAATTAACATTTTGATTTCCTTGGTTTGTGATGAAATCAATCCGTCGCAACGCTTTCGTACCCGGCAGACACAACCGAAATATCCACTCCGTCAATCCGCCTTTCCTGCCTTCCACCTCACGAATCCGGCTGCGCGGCTACTTTGACCAATCGGTAAAACACGTCGTTGATGATAGGGTGGCCGTAACGTGGTGGACATGCACAGATCCGCGAATTTCGCGCTACCGTACATGGCAGTCGAGGGTCCTGTACAGATGCCGGTAGCAGTACGGTTTCAACTGGAACGGCTCGTTGGATTGACAAGCCAACTACTCCATGGAAAAGTGACCTCACGTCGGAATCGCGTGCGTCCAGCCACGGGATTCTCGAAACATTTTTAATGTGTTAGTCGACCTCTTTCTGCATACGCCGTGGTTTGCAGACTGAAGCGTGCGACCGCCAACGGAAGTGCAAGAAATCCCGGGGGGAACGATGCCTGAGCACTCGCAATTGCGCCGCGTGGCGAGTCGGGATTCCGTGGAGGAGGAGATCCTTCTTTCGGCCGAAAAGATATTTGCCCAATGCGGCTATGAAGGTGCGTCACTGGCAAAGATCGGTGAGGACGCGGGGTTCTCGAAGCAGAATCTGCTCTACTATTTCCCCAGCAAGCAGGCGCTTTACGAACGCGTGCTCGATAACGTCCTCGACGCGTGGTTGGACAGCATGCGTTCACTCGCCGCCCGCGACGATCCGTTGGACGCCATTCGGGACTACATCGTCGCGAAACTGCGGTTTTCCCGCGAGCGGCCGTGGGGCTCGCGCGTCTATGGACTCGAAGTCATCACAGGCGCGAAGTTCTATCGCAATCAGATCCAACGTAAGCTCGTCCCCTATCTCCAGATGGAAATCGCGGTATTCGAACGCTGGATTCAAGCGGGTGCCATCGCACCAACGAATTCCACCCATCTCCTCTTTGCGATCTGGGCGATGACGCAGTCCTACGCCGACTTCCGTGTTCAGATGGAACTTGCCATGGACATCGATGACCTGAACAGCCGCGATTTCGAGGCAGCCGAAAATCTGATCATCGAGATGGTTCTGGCGTCCGTCCTGCCCAAAGCGCCCAAGGACGCGTGAGCGAATCTGGTACCGCCAGTCGCGGCTTTTCTTCGTTTGCGGCATGGCCGGTGGCAACGATCGCGGCCAGCGTCCACGAGGTCGAAAACGTCAATTCAAACCGTCTTTCACTACTTTGCACTTATCTTGTGACGGCCGAAGTTCGGTCGAATATGCGCAATGGCTACTCGACATTGGCTGCGGCTGGGGCAGCCTCATGAAGTTCGCTGCGGAAAATTACGGTGTCTCGTGCGTGGGCGTGACCATTTCGAAAGAGCAGGCCCAGGTGGGCGCGCAGCGCTGCCAGCACTTGCCGGTCGAATTCCGGCTGCAGGACTATCGCATCCTCGACGAAAAATTCGACCGCATCGCCAGTGTCGGCATGTTCGAGCACGTCGGGCCAAGAAACTACCGCACCTACATGAAGGTCGCGCACCGTTGCCTCGACGAAGAAGGCGTCTTCCTGCTGCACACAATCGGCAAAAACCACAAGCACTCCGCCCCCGACCCGTGGATCGACAAATACATTTTCCCGAACGGTCAGCTGCCCACCATTGGCCAGATAGCGGACGCTTCGACCGGGCTGTTCGTCACGGAAGATCTACACAACTTCGGTGCCGACTACGACCGGACGCTCATGGCGTGGCATGCGAATTTCGAGGCGGCCTGGCCGCGCTTCAGGGCGGAGATGGGGCATCGCTTCTACCGCATGTGGCGCTACTATCTGCTCTCCTGCGCCGGCGCCTTCCGGGCGCGCGACATTCAGCTGTGGCAATTCGTGCTTTCCAAAAATGGCTTGTCTGGCGGGTACCGCAGGCCAGAGGCCGGCTGATCGCCATGCCATGGCGACGAATTTAGACGAGGCCGATTCCCGCGGCGCAAACTCACGTGGCTTCCATGGCAAATTTCCCAGCGCGTGGTGCCGGAAAGGATACCTCACACCCTTCATGCTGATCGCCATGTTGGCCAAGAGCCCACGCCCCCTCGGCAATCAGAAGAGTCCATTGCGACGTTAGCAGCGATGCAGCACCGCTGCTCTCAGTCCACGGTGCTCAGATCCCGGCCGACACTTTCCATCACGCGATCGAAACTGCGGTGTTGCTGCAATGCGCCCCGTAGCATGGCAAACGCCCTCGGTGCATTGACGGCGAAAATACCCTTGATCTGATCTTCCTGCTTGAAAACGCAGACAAAGGGGCGCTGGAACTCGTCGCCGACGAGGGGCACGAGTTCGCCCACATCAGTACGGCCCGCCACCTGAATCCGGCATCCGTATTGATCGGTCCAGAAGTACGGTATGGTCGAAAAGCGGCGTGCGTCCGCGCGGCCGGCCAGCAGATTCTTCGCGGCCTGCATCCCCTGCTCCGCAGCGACGAGCCACTGCTCGCCCCGCATCATGCCCCCCCACCATCGGTTCGGCCACGCCACGACATCACCGGCGGCGAAAACTGTTTCCGGCCCCGCATTCAGCGTCTCGTCGCATACGAGGCCATCGTCGATTTTCAAACCGGAATTCACCAGCCATTCCGTATTCGGCGACACGCCAATGCCGACGACGACGATATCGGCCGGCAACTCCCAACCATCCTCGAGCCGAACGAATTCGGCACGCTCGTACCCGCCAATCCCTGTCACCCGGGCGTTGCAGATGAGATTGACACCGAACTCTTCATGAAGCTTGCCTAGTGCGGACCCGAGCTGCATACCCACCACGCGGCACATCGCTGTCGCACCGATTTCCACCAGAGTCACCTGTGCGCCGGCGGCCGCCGCACTCGAGGCGACTTCCGATCCGATAAAGCCAGCACCGATGATCACCACCCTGACTCCGGGCAGGATCCGCTCCTTGATGGCCACCGCGTCATCGATCGTGCGCAGCGAGTAGACGCCTTTGAGCGATTGGCCAAACTCCAGTTCGCGCGCTCGGGCGCCTGTCGCTATCACGAGCCCATCGTAGGGCATCCAGCGTTCACCGACGCGAATTTGCTTCGCCCGGGTATCGAGTTCCTTGGCCTCGAGGCCCAACTGCAGATCGACACGCTGCTCCGCAAACCACTCGATCTCCCGGTACCGAAGTGCATCTGGCGCGATCTCGCCGGTCAGGACCTGTTTCGACAAAGGTGGCCGGTCATAGGGCGCGTGCGCCTCTGCGCTGACCAAAGTGATCTCGCCTTCGAATCGTTCCCGGCGAAGCGTCTCCACGGCTCGCATACCCGCGACACTCGCACCGATCACCACGACCTTGCTCAAACGCATGATTGCCCTCGTCGCATTGGGAATGCCGATATTATTGACCTTCTTTAGTCCGCGAATTTACACGTCGCCTGATTGGAAATCATGATATCAGCCGCGCAAGCGATTCGCTGGCCTTGCGATGATGGTGCGACCGCTCGAAGTGCCACCCGAACGCGAACGCACAAGCGGGAGCCTATCACGCTTCGTTCAGGCAGACGGCTGTTGACCACACTGCCCGTGTGACCTCAACGCTTCGAGCGCATCGGCCCACGACGCGCTCCTCGCAACCCGTAACTTCGACGCCATCAGGTTGACGGACATAGGATATATAAAACGATAATACGTAGTGGTCCTGATCTACAAATTTCTTCGACGGCTGTTTTCACGCTCCAATTAAATCATGCGGCGATGCGCTCCTGAAGCTACGAACTCAGCCTGATCTGAAATTCGTGGCTCGCGTCTCGACCGCCTTTGTCCGAGTGATACGCCGAGCCGGGCGTGGGCCGACGGTCGAACGCCGCCGCCATTTCGCGATTTTCAGCGCCATCCGCAAACGCTTGTTCTCCGCTCGCGAACGCGGGTACGCCATCTGCTCCGCCGTGTACACCTCGCGGCGCACCTTGAGCATCGCTTCTTTCCTTCCACCAGGGCAAGTTTATACGCAATCTGCTGGAAGGCGAAATTCGGAGGTGGCTCGCAACATTGCCTTAATCGTATGCGCTCGACGTCACCACATCTGTACAGATAACACCAACAAACGGCTTTTCCTCGTCTCCGTCACGGCGGCTCGGACGGACCGGCGACTGTATATGTTCGAAGCAATTTTGACTGGTGAAACTTCGATCCAAGACTTCACTTGTTACGGCGACGCCGCCGATGTGGCGGGAGCCATCGGTCCGCAAATCGGATGAAGTAAAAATCGACAGAACTATCGAAAGCTCCGGTTGTTGTCGTTTTTAATGGACTCCGACTTTAAACGACCGTTTAGTCCCACGGTGGATCCAGTCGAATTCAAGTCGGGAACGGTGGTGTGACGTGAGGAATTGGTCGGTGCGGATTCTACCCATTGATCGGCCGGCATTCAAACCTACGGAAATCGGCCCGTCGATGTCAGAAAGACATCGACGGGCCGATCGGTCTATAGCACGTGCTGCATCGCCAGCGCAGGTTCCTCGTCAGGATACCCCGATCGGCGAACGCTGCCTTAACCGTTTGACCCGTGGGCGAATGCATGACCGGCGCGAAGTCCCGGTCGTGTGAAGGAGTAGTTTCCAGCGCACTCGCTGGCTTTGCGTTGCATATGGGCAGGGGCAGCGGATCGGCTTGTGATTGAGTAAGTACAAAACCTGGCGAAGGACTGGCATGACAATGGCACTCGAGCTTGTTGGAATCCATAAGTCGTTCGATGGATTCGTTGCGCTGAGCGAAGCTCAGTTTGAAGTAGGCTGGGGCGAAGTGCACGCCCTACTCGGAGAGAACGGCGCGGGCAAGTCGACCCTGATGAATGTCGCGGCGGGCCTCTACGCGCCCGAGACAGGCACCATTTCAGTAGACGGTCGCCCTGTTCGGCTGAACGGCCCCCGCGACGCAGCTCGCGTCGGTATCGGCATGGTCCATCAGCATTTCAAGCTGGTTTCCCGCTTTACCGTTGCCGAGAACATCCTGTTGGGCATCCCGATGGACGGCGCACAGCCAAGATATGGCAAGCGCCTCGCGAAGGTCCGTGAGGCGATCCTTGCGCAGTGCGAGACACTCGGATTCGAAATTGATCCGGACCGGCGAATTTCTCAACTGTCGATCGCGGAGCAGCAGCGTGTCGAGATACTGAAGGTGCTGCTGGCCGGCGCACGCATTCTCGTGCTCGACGAGCCGACTGCCGTGCTCACTGACCAGGAAGCGGCGCGATTGCTCGAAACGATGCGTCTGCTGGCCTCGAAGGGATCAGCCGTCGTGCTGGTCACGCACAAGATGGCCGATGTCCGCCGCTACGCCGACCGCGTGACAGTGATGCGCTCTGGCCGCACGGTCGACACGTTCAGACCAGCCGAAATGCCGGAGGCGGAGATGGTCCGTCTTGCGGTGGGCGAGACCGTGGCAGTGGAAAAGCCGTCGGCCGCCGCTGCCAATCGAAACCGTGCCGAGCCGCGACTTCTTCTGCGGGGCGTGCGCAGCGCAGCGTCCCGAACCGGCACCCGCCAGGGGTTGCCCGCGCTCGACGGCGTGGACCTGACCGTGCACGCGGGCGAGATCTACGGGCTTGCCGGGGTGGGCGGCAACGGTCAGAGTGAATTGATGCAGGCCATCATGGGCCTTCTGCCGCTCGACAGCGGCTCCATGGTGATCGAAGGCACGGGAGACCTGCGCCGCGCCAGCCCGGTCGATCGGCGCCAAATGGGCATCGCCTGCATCCCCGCCGACCGGCAGACGCTTGCGCTAGCCGGGCTGCTTTCGGTGGTCGAGAACTTCGCCATCGGGCAGGTTCACGCCGGCCGCTACGGCAACCCGTTGTGGCTCGACTATCGCCGCATGGAGGCGGACGCGGTCAAGGCGGTCAAACATTTTGATGTGGCCGGCGTACGCTCGCTACGCCAGAACGTCTCGCTGCTTTCAGGCGGCAATGCGCAAAAGCTGGTGATCGCGCGTGAGTTCGGCCGCCGGCCTAGAGTTGTCCTTGCACACAGCCCGAGCAGGGGACTCGATGTACGCGCGAGCGCCCAAGTCCATGCGCGGCTTCGCGCCGCTCGTGATGAAGGTGCTGCCGTGCTGGTTATCAGCGAAGACCTCGACGAAGTGCTGGCGCTTGCTGACCGAGCCGGCGCAATGGTGCGCGGACGCATCGTCGGAGACTTCAGCGCGCCCGTGGACAGACAGGCTATCGGTCAAGCGATGGTCGCTCATTCCTGAGGACTCCTTCAACTTGGAGCATCTATGACAAATACCGTACCGCCCAATCAGACCGAAGTGTGTGTGTCTGAGCCATCGCTCGACGGCGAATCTTCAGCCTCTTTCACGCTACCCGACACGACCTCCACGCCCAGGCGTGCACGCCGGATGTCACTGTTGTCACGGCGTTATGCGCTAGAGCTGCGCCAGGAGATCGCATGGCACAAGCAGGCCGCCGTGCTCGCCTTGTCCGTCACAGTGGGACTGGCCATCTGCGTTGCGATCTTGATGACCGCCGGCGTCTCGGCCGGTGACCTCTTCGATGAATTCATCGGGGAGACGTTAGGTGACCCCGACAACGTTCGGGCTGTCCTCTTTCAGGCGGCACCCATGGTCATGGTGGGCCTCGCCGCCGCGCTGTCATTTCGCGCGAAGTTCTGGAACCTTGGTCTTGAAGGCCAAATGGTGTGGGGCGGCATCGGTGCCACCGCGGTCGCGCTAGCCGATATCGGCACACCGGGAACGCGGTTGTGGCTGATGGGCGCCGCGGCGCTGGTTTGTGGCGCGCTATGGACCGTGGTGCCGCTGCTGCTCCGGATGCGCTTTGGCATCAGTGAAATCATCTCCACCCTGATGCTCAACTACGTCGCGGCCAACTTTCTGCTGAATCTGGTCTATGGGCAATGGAAAGACCCGAGGGATTCGTTTCCCCATTCGCGCAACTTCGTGGCGGCCGAGCGCCTGCCCGACATTGCCAGCGGATACAACTGCGCAATCTTGCTGGCTGTGTTGTTGACGCTAGCCGCCTGGTGGTTCCTGCATCGCAGCCGGGCCGGCATGTACGTGCGATTCGTAAGCGCCAATGCGCGCGCGGCGGAGGCGATGGGCGTACCCGTGCGCAATGTCGTAGCTGGAGTCGTGCTGCTTTCGGGCGCACTGGCCGGCTTCGCCGGATTCACGGTCAGCGCGGGCCAGGCAGGACGGCTCACGCAAGACTTCTACAGCGGTTACGGATTCTCCGGAATCCTTATCGCCTTCCTTGCACGCAATAACCCAATCGCGGCCGCCGTGGTCGCGCTGCTGGTGGCCGCGTTGTTTGTCACCGGCCGCAGCCTGCAGGTGCTGTACCAGATACCGTTTTCGATGGTGCAGCTCATCCAGGCGATTCTCGTCATCGTCGTTGCAGCATCGGACTTCTTTACTCGTTACCGCTTGTCGCCCGTGGGAATAACCGAATGAACCTGCTCTTCAGCTGGATTGGAAATGTCCCGGACGTCGCCGTTCCCTTCGCTCTTGCCGCCCTCGGCCTGATTGTGAGCGAACGTGCCGGCGTACTTTCACTAGGCGCCGAAGGCCTGATGCTGGTCGGCGCGTTGGCCGGCATCGGCACGCAGCTCACGACCGATAATGCCGGTCTCGCACTGCTCATGTCGATGATCGCCGGCGGCGCCGTCTCGGTGCTATTCGCCGTGATGGTCGTATGGTTGCGTGTGAATCAGGTGATTGCGGGCCTGGCGCTCGTGTTCTTTTGCCAGGGCCTGACCAGCCTGATCGGCACATTGGCGGAATGGATCAATCGGCCGGTCTCCGGCCTGCAAGCGATCGCACTTGGACCGCTGGCCCGTCTTCCTCTGCTCGGTTCCCTCTTCAACCAGAATCTGGTGGTCTACCTGACACCGCTGATTTTCCTGCTTGTGAGCTGGTATTTAAAGCGCACGCTTGGCGGGCTACGCCTGTGCTCCGTCGGAGAGAACCCGCAGGCGGCGGACGCAGCCGGCGTGCCGGTGCTGCGGATCCGGTTTCTGGCCATCATGGCGGGATCTAGCCTGGTGGGCCTTGCCGGCGGATACATCTCCGTGGCGAGTACGCATATGTGGATCGCCGATATGACGGGAGGGCGCGGCTGGATCGCCGTGGCGCTGGTGATCTTCGCACGCTGGTCGCCAGGTCGCGCCCTGATTGGTGCTCTGCTGTTCGGCGGGATTGAGACACTCATCCCGCAGCTCGCGGCCGCCGGAATTAGTCTTCCCCAGTACTACGTGCTTTGTGCGCCATACCTGATCACCCTTGCCGTGATGATCCAGAGTGCCATCGCACGCCGTGGCGCCGATGAAATGCCATGCGCTCTCGGAGAACCCTATGTTCGCGAGGAGCGACGGTGAGCGTCCTCATCCCGAACGCTTCAAGAAGTGTGTCGTCATCCAGATGTTATTCAAAAAGGTGATTTATGAACCCTCGTTTTCTATTGGTTGCGATGTCGATGGCTTACTGTGGCGTTGCCACGACGGCGTATGCGGACGGCTTCACGCTGAAAGCAAAGCCGAAGATCGCCATGGTGTACTTTAGCGCGAAGGATGACGGCGGATGGAGTCAATCATTCGACGAGGCGAGAGTCAGGATGGAAGCGGCGCTTGGCGAGAAGATTCCTTACGTCGAGAGTATTCCCGAAGATACCGCCGTTGTCGTGCCCGCTGTCGAGCAACTCATCAAGCGTGGCAACAACATCATTATCGGCACCGCGTTCGGCTTTTCCGACGCGTTCAAGGATCTCGCAAAACGCCACCCCGACGTCGCGTTCCTGAACGCAGCCGGTACGACTAATGGCCCTAATCTCGAGTCCTTTTACGGCCGCACATACGAGAGTCAGTATCTTTGCGGCATGGCGGCAGCCGCGGCCTCCAAGACCGGGAAACTCGGTTTCGTCGCCGCCCACCCGTTCGGCGTGGTCAACTGGACCATCAACGCTTATGAGCTAGGCGCGCGGAAGGTCAATCCCAATGCGGTGGTCACGGTCATTTACACCGGCGCATGGGATGATCCGGTGAAGGAACGCGCGGCCGCGACCGCCCTGATAGACCAGGGAGACGGGGTACTCGGCTCGCACACCGATTCCCCGACCGTTCAACTCGTTGCGCAGGAGCGCGGGGTATATGCAACGGGGCATCATAGAGACATGAGGCAGTATGCCCCCAAGTCGACCGTTTGCTCCTCCGTGTGGGTGTGGGACAAATTCCTGGTCCCCGAAATCCGCAAGATCGAAGCGGGCAACTGGCAGCCGAACCCGAACGGCGCCTTGATCGAAATGAAGGACGGGGGCACCGATATTGCCGGGTTCGGCAGTGCCGTGCCGGCGGACAAGCAGGCCATGATCATGGCTGAACGTGATGCCATCATGAAGGGCAAGCAGATCTACGCAGGGCCCATCGTTGACCGCGACGGCCAATTGCGCGTGCCCGCGGGCCAGGTGCTTTCCGACAAGGACCTCTGGAAAATGGACTGGTTCGTGAAGGGCGTCATCACCCAGAAATAAACCGCGCGTAGTCGCCGAAAGACGTCGAAATCGACAACTGCCGGTCGTCCCTCGAAACGTATGACCGGCATTTCTTTCGAGCGATTTCCCCCCGCTTCGCGGCGGAGGGAGCGACGCACTTTCATCAACCCGGCGCGCGCGCAGCGATCCGATCGCAGTTGCGTCGCGCAGACGCCTTATACAGCCGTGCGACATGACACTTCCATCGGACGGCCCAGTTCCATCGTCTCCCAACCGCGCCAAGGACGCGTTCATGATGCAATCTACCGCGACGAAACTTCACCAAAGGCAAGCCAGTTCCGTCACCGTGAATGCGTCTGGGCGGCTCCATCTCGGCTTCCTCGATCCGGGCGCGACGCTCGGCCGGCGTTTCGGCAGTCTCGGCCTCGCGATCGACGGCATGAGCACGACGCTCGACATTCGATTCGCCACCGGTGTCGAAGATCGATACACGGCGGAGCCCCACGCGAGCGACGAACTTCCGCGCGTGCGCGCGCACATCGGCGCGCTCAAGCGCCTGAGCGAGCGCCACGCACCGCTCGACGTGCGGCTGCGCCGCACCCTGCCCGCGCACGCGGGGCTCGGATCGGGCACGCAACTGGCGCTTTGCGCGGGCCACGCGTTCGCGCGGCTGCACGGCATCGCACTCGACTCGTCGCTGATCGCACGCGCGCTCACGCGTGGCGCGCGCTCGGGAATCGGCATCGCGGGCTTCGACCGGGGCGGACTGATCCTCGACGGCGGACCGCGTTCGAGGATGGATCTGCCGCCCGTGCTGGCGCGCATCGCGTTTCCTGACGCGTGGCGCGTCCTCCTCGTGCTCGACAGCGCCGACACGGGTTTGTGCGGCCCCGCCGAAAGCAAGGCGATGGGCAGCCTGCCGCCATTTCCGCAGGCGCTCGCCGCCCACGCCTGTCACCTCGCGTTGATGCAGATTCTTCCGGCTGCCGCCGAGCGAGACTTCGCACCGTTCGCCCGTGGCGTAAGCGAGCTGCAAAGCGGCATCGGCCAATATTTCGCCGCATCGCAGGGCGGCATGTACACGAGCCACCATGTGGCGCGGGTGCTCGACTGGATCGGGGCACACTATTGCGCGGGTATCGGCCAAAGCTCGTGGGGCCCGACGGGCTTCGCGATCCTCGCCTCGCAGGACGAGGCCGTCCATGCCGTGGCGGCCGTGCGCAACGCCGGGTTGGTCGCCCCCACTCTGAGGCTCGAAATCGTCAAGGGACGCAATACCGGCGCGAACGTCGTTCGCTCCGTGGTGCCGGGCTGAAAGCCCTTCGCCACTAGTCCCGACCGCGCTTCAAGTTCGACACAAGATGGAACGGTTTTTTATCCCTCGCGCGTTCACGCCGCCCCCGCAAACGCGGCCATTCGACGTGAATACGGCCGTCGATGCCGGATATCGCGTCCTGGACCTCGACGCCGATGCCGGCACCGTGCGCCTACACGCGACAAGCGCCGCAGGGCCGCGCATGGCGGTCTGTCTCTCAGGCAGCACGAGCGAGAATCCCGGGTATGCGGTGCAGCGCGGCTCGCTGCCGTTGCCTGGCTCGCCAATGCCGCTGGATACGCGCCGTTTCGTCGAAAATCACGCCGACATGAGCGGCTTCGTGCGCCTGCTCACACGCAGTCTCGTGCGCACGGGCGCCGTGTTCTCCGAGCCGATACAAGGCGTCAACGGGCGCTTCATCGGCGACATCTCGGTGAACGACAAAGGGGCATTGCTCGTCATGCGCTGAATCATCGACGATGCTTGCTCGCCACGCTGCAAGTCACCGGCGCCGGGGCGGCAGTTTCGCCAACCTCCCCGGGGCCGAAATACCCATACGTCAGGAGATAACGTAAATGCAGAACCAGAACTTTACCGTCACCGCTTCAGGCGACGATGTCGAGGCGCCCGCGCCCGTCCACGACACCAACCTCCTCTGGTCCGACGCTCGCTTGTTGGGCTTCACGCCCATGGACGACGTGCACGAGGAGTTCTACACCGTCGCATTGCAGCTCGTTGCCTGCACGGATGCGACCGCCGCAGCCGCGTTGGAACAGTTCGAAAAGCATGCGCTCAGCCATTTCGCGCAGGAAGACGAATGGATGCGCTCCACGAACTTTCCTCCGCGCGACTGTCATATCGACGAACATACCGCCGTGTTGAAGTCAGTCAGCCAGGTCAAGGAAGCCGTCGAGCAAGGGCATGCAGGTGCCGATCTCGTCCGGAATCTGGGTATGACGCTCTTCGAGTGGTTCCCCGGACACGCCGATTACCTCGATTCGGCACTGGCCGCCTGGATGACGAAGCAGACCAAGGGCGGAAAGCCCGTCGTATTGCGGAAGAAGATTTGATGCGTGGGTCCAGGAGACGAAATTCCCTGGACCCACGCTGAAGCTACCAGACAACCCCCTAACGCCGCGACTGCAGCCAGACTCCGCCAAGGATCAGCAGGACGCCGCATAACCGCTGCACGCCGATCGGCTCTCGTGCGACCGCCATCCATCCTTGATGGTCGATGGTCACGGCGCCGAGCTGCTGTCCCAGAACGACGCAGCTCAGGCAGAGCCCGACGCCGATCTGCGGCACCGACGCCATGGTACTGACCACATACCCGGCACCGCATAAACCGCCAAGCCATGCCCACCACGGAATGCCTTGCGCCAGACCCATCGTCACGCTCGGCCCCGAACCGGATCCGTTCCGGTTGACGAGAACCAGCAGGCAGAGCGTGAGCGTCCCCACGGCGAACGAGATCAACGCCGCTATCAGCGGCGTGGTTACAAAACTGCGTAGATGGGCGTTCATCGCCGTCTGAATTGCAACGAGCACGCCACCCGCAAAGGCGATCAGCATCGCAGTACTGGAAGACATACCCCGCCCCTTGAGTTCGATGAATCAACCTGCGCGATCACGGCGAACAGCTTCGCTGTGATCGCGCATGGGCCCACGGTCAGTGACTGGCCGCAGCGGGGGTATCCGCAGCTTTCTTCTCCGCCTCCTGGATATTTTTGGGGTAAGTTGCCGGATTCGTCGTGGCGGGGTTATACCCCGCGTCCTCGAGCTTTTTCAACGATGCGTTCTTGCGCGCTCGCGCTTCCTTGCGGGCCGCCTTGCGTTGTGCCTTGGTCAAGGTCGCCGACGCGCTGGCCGAGTTTGTGTTGGCTTGTGCGCAAGCCAGGTTAGAAACGAAGGCGAATGTCAGTGCGGTGATGGCGATCGAAATCGACCGAACAGCGGGATTTCCCATTTCTGTCTCCGGCAATTTATTATGGATATCAGGCGTATGCAGCGATCAGAACCTATGCGTAATGCCCGCCATCACACCGACCTGATCCAACCCGTCGAGCGGTGTGACACCATATTCATAGACCGTCTGGGAGCTGTGAGCGGAATTGCGGGAATAGCCGGCATTCAGGTAAAGCGAGGTGCGAGCCGACAGCGAATACACGACGCCCGCAACGTACAGCGTCGGATCGCCAATCTCGGGATTGTTCGACAGCGTCTGATAAGCGGCCGCGCGCAATTCCAGAGCCGGTGAAACGTCATAGCGCGCCCCGCCCCAAATAACCGACTTGGACGGCGACAAATCTCCCGTCAAACGTTGGAACCCCGCGAGCAGCGTGGCCGGCCCGATCTTGTAAGCGGCGGCAATCGTGCCGATTTTCTCGACCAGCCCAGACTCGTCCACGGTTGCCGTGTCCGTTCCGTTCGTTTTCCGCAGAACGGCGCCCACGCTCAACGGGCCGCGGTTGTATTGCGCCCCCAGCTCATAAGCCTGCCCAGACCGGAAATTCCCGGCGACACCCCCGATCGACATCAGCCCTTCGAACGTGAAGCCTCCATAATTGTTGGACACGTACTTGATCGAGTTATTTTCGATAATGTCGGACAGCGGATTAAGCTGTGCCTGCCCGCCGTAAGCGGAGAAGTAGGTCGGGTCGAACGTGACCGTCTCGTCAAAGAGAACCGAGAACTGCCGTCCAACCGTCAGCGTTCCCAGCCACCCTTTGAGACCCACATAGGACTGCCATCCAAACGCCGAATTGGGCACCCATGCTTCCCCGTTATTCATGTTGAATGACTGGGAAAGCTCGAAGATTGCCGACAGGCCCCCGCCCAGATCCTCTGTTCCGCGCAATCCATAGATCGTCGGAATGGATCCGTAATTTTGAACATTGACCGCGGAATGCTGCCCGTCCGCACGGGTCGTGTACTGAATGCCCACATCGAGAATGCCATACAGCGTCACACTGCTTTGTGCCATCGCGGCGCCCGACGCACCCGACAAGATGACAGCTGCAATCAATCCAACCGTCGTAGATCCTTTCCGATTTTGCATTTCCATTTCCTTAGTTATATTAACCATCCTAACTAATGCCCGCGAGAACTTTGCATAAAAAGCCAATCGAAATCAGACAAGCTAAACCGCTTTAATATTTGCTATTCCTTACAAACAGCCGATGCGATTTTTCGCAGCCCCGTAGACGCATGAGGACGCACTCTATCCAGTTTGCAAAATACGATCACTGTACAGATGGCAAGAAGCCGACAAACCGTACAGCTTATAAAGCCATACCGTATAGCTCGTTCGCAAGCGGCCGGGTTGCGAGGGCAGCCCGCCATCGCAACCCACACCTGTACAGATATATCTACCTGTACGGCATTCGCGATATCCAAATGCGGTAGGAAATCAAACCCGGCGCTGTGTATGTCCGGCTGATTACGTCGCTTCTATACTGCGTTCGAAAGTTGCCGGTTAGCACCGCTTTGGGTCGCCGTTCATCGGCTAGTGGGCCGGATTTTCGACAAGAATCCGGGTCCTTTGGGCCGCGCTCGAAGAACGCATCCGCGCAACGGCTAGAACATCTCGCGCAACTCAACCCGACAGGTCGCACCTCGACAAGACCTGCGGGAAGGTCCGCGACGGATGGATCGGATGCCGGGTGACGCCCGCCGCCCCTTCCGGCTATTGGAGATTCATGTCATGCAGTCAACCCAGTATGCCGAGGATGCTGGAAAGCTCCTGTCCTGCGAAGGCACGCTAAACAACATGGTGCGCGAGCGGCTCGGACATAGCCGCCCGGAAGCCCTCATCCTGCGCTCGTGGACGCGCTGCGTGAATGAGCACGGCCTCCATCCCGATGTGTGCCGTCCGCCTCCCGTGCTAACGAGCGCCGAACTCGCGCGTCGCCAGCAACGCCTCGGCGATGTAATCGACTGCGCGAAACTCGAAATGTCGACGCTCTACCAGCAACTCGGCGACACCGATCTCGCCGTGGTGCTGAGCGACACCGATGGCGTGATCCTGCACCTTGTTTCCTCACCCAACTTTACCGAGCAGGTGGAGGCGTGGGGCTTTTGCGTAGGTGCCGTGTGGAGCGAGGACGAGGCCGGCACCAACGGCATCGGGACCTGTCTCGCCGAGGGCGAGGCCATCGCGGTACGCCAGCACGAACACTTCTTCTCGCGCCACGCCGCGCTCACCTGCTCGGCCGCGCCCGTGTTCGACGAACGCGGCTCGATCGTGGCCGTGCTCGATGTGACGAGCCGTTCACCGTTGCTGCAACAGCATTCGCTGGTGCTCGTCGGGATGTCACGGCAGATGATCGAAAACCGCCTGCTCGACGTTCGCCATGCACAGGCGCACAGACTGCATTTCCACAGCCGGCCCGAATTCGTGAACACCCTGCATGGCGGACGACTCACGGTGGACGCAAACGGCGTCGTCCTGTCCGCCAACCGCAGTGCGTTGTTCCAGCTGGGTTGCGCCACGCTCGCGGAGATCGCCGGCAAGCACATCACGGACTTCTTCAACACATCGCTTGCAGAAAGCGTCGCGCGTAGCGTGCAAAGCTCGTTTCATCCGGTCGCGTTATATCGAGCACATACGTCGAATCGCTTCTTCGCCGTGGCGCAGGAGCCGCTCAAGTCTTCCGCTGACACGAACCGGGCCGATGCCGTCTCGCGCTCCCGCCCCGTCACCGCGCGCGCCGCAGCGCCCCGGCGCAACACCGGGCGCGATCCCGGCGGACCGCGCGTCGAATTCGGCGATAGCCAGCTCGCCCACCAGTTCCACCTCGGCGAGCGCGTGATCGACCGCGGTGTCGCGGTATTCGTTCATGGCGAGTCCGGTGCGGGCAAGGACGTGTTCGCCAACGCGCTGCACGCGGCCAGCGCGCGCCGCGACCATCCGTTCGTGGCGATCAATTGCGCATCGCTGCCCGAGCATCTCGTCGAAAGCGAGCTCTTCGGCTATCGCGCCGGGGCGTTTACGGGCGCGCAACGTGAAGGGCGGCGCGGCAAGATTCTGCAAGCCAACGGCGGCACGCTCTTTCTCGACGAGATCGGCGACATGCCGCTCGTGCTGCAGGCGCGTCTGTTGCGCGTGCTCGAAGAACGCGAGGTGACACCGCTCGGGTCGGAGGACGTCATCAAGGTCGATTTCCAGCTGATCAGCGCGAGCCATCGCGACCTGCCTGAGTTGGTCGCCAACGGACAGTTTCGGGAAGACCTCTATTACCGGCTGAGCGGAATCACACTGCGCGTGCCGCCGCTGCGCGAGCGCGAAGACAAGCTCGCGCTCATCCAGCATCTTCTTGAAAAGGATAACGAAGTATCTACCGCGATCGGCACGCGGGCGCGCGAGATCCTGCTCAATTACGCGTGGCCCGGCAATGTTCGCCAACTGCGCAATGTACTGCGCACAGCCGCGGCTCTCTGCGACGGCCACGAATTGACGCCGGCACATCTCCCCCCGGAGATCGTGCGCGGCGTGGATGCCTCCGATGGCCAGCCCCTTGGACACGCCACACCGCCGCTTGCCGAAGATCCATCCGCGAGCGATTCGAACCTCGACGACGCCCCGGCGCTGAACGCGCTCCTGCAAGCCGAACGCGATGCGCTTGTGAGAATGCTCGACACGCATCATTGGAATGTGAGCAAAGTCGCAGCGCGACTGGGCGTGACGCGTAACACGCTGTATCGCAAGATGCGGCGCATCGAGATCCGGCGCTGACCACGTCGGGTCGCCGTTACGAGGAGGAAGCATCGTGGTCACGGGTATCGATCGCATTTCGAACGAGCACAGATTGCACCGCGTCGGCGTTACACGCCGCCGCCTGCACGGAGTCGTCGCTGATTCAGTCACCCGTTGCCGGCGCGCCGCTGGCAACGCACGATGACGCGCACGCTCCATTCACCGGTACGGCGACGCGCCACGCGCGGCTCGCTAGACCAACACTGTCACAACCTGGCTTCATAACCGTGTTTCAACTGGAGACGAATACTATGGCAAAGATTGATCGCGTGCTGGTCGGCGAATCCCTCGTCGGCGACGGCAACGAGGTGGCCCATATCGACCTCATCCTCGGACCGCGCGGCTCGGCGGCGGAGACCGCGTTCTGCAACGCGCTCACCAACAATAAGGATGGCTTCACGTCGCTCCTCGCCGTCGTGGCGCCGAACCTGCTCACCAAGCCCAACACCGTGATGTTCAATAAGGTGACGATCAAGGGCGCGAAGCAGGCGGTGCAGATGTTCGGCCCGGCACAACGAGGCGTGGCGATGGCGGTGGCGGACAGCGTCGAGGATGGCACGATTCCGGCCGACGAAGCCGACGATATCTTCGTCAGCGTCGGCGTGTTCATTCACTGGTTGGCCGACAACGACCAGAAAATCCAGGACTACAACTACCGCGCCACGCGTGAGGCAATCCAGCGTGCGGTCAAGCGCGAGCCGCGCGCGGCCGAAGTGGTGTCGCGCAAGGGTGAAGCGCACCATCCGTTCGCGGCGGCCTGACCGCGCGCTTTAGCGCATATCGCACCGGCCCCGAGCGTCAGGCGAGCTGACTTCGGGGCCGCCCCGCCCGCGGCTGGGCGGCGACAACCGGCCGGCATGGCGGCGACGCGTTGCGTGCTGCGATGCCGGCTGCCGTCGACCCGCCCTGCTCGACTCAAGCGTCTCGCAGTCACTTCACGGCCACTGCGGCCGCCGCATGCGCCGCTTCCAGACACGATTGGAACAGCAGCGCCGCCCGCGATGGCTGCGGCGAACGCCTCAGCATACCGACATACCGGCATACGTAGTAGAACCGTTGAGGGGCGATCGCCTGAATCAGCCCCTTGCGTTCGAAGCTCTTTGCATAGTGATCCGGCAGGAAGCCGAGAAAGCGTCCGGACAACACAAGAGTTGCAATCGATTCCTGGTCGAACGCGGTCGCGCTGCGCGTCAGCTTGGCGCGATGGCTCAGTTCCATGTTCGGTGAATGAAAGCCCAATCCGGCGAACGCATGATTATGGAGCGCGGCCCAGGTCAGACGACCATGCGGGGCGTCGAAAAGCGGGTGCTGGGCGCCACAGTAGAGCTGCATCCGCTCGTCGAACAAATTCATGTAGATGAGGCTGCGCGAGCTGCGGTGCGCGGGGATAACCCCAACGTGATAACTGCCGTCGATAAGCCCACGCTCGACCTCGTTGATTGACGCGACGTGCAGGTTCAGCTCGACGTCGGATGCTTCGTCCGTGAACTGGCGAATCGCGTCACCTAGGCGCGCGTTTGGGTTGGTCGCCGTCTTGTCGAACACGGCGACGTGCAACTCCCCCCCCATCCGGTTATGAATCCCGTCGATCCGGCTTCGAAAGGCCTCCACCGATGCGAGCAGGCTCAGCGTCTCCTCATAGACCGTCTGGCCCTCCGGGGTCAGCGTGAAGCCCGCACGTCCGCGCCGGCAGAGCACGAGGCCAAGCCGCGTCTCCAGATCCTTGATGTGGCGGCTTATCGTCGAGATGCCGATGTTCAGGTCGAGCTCGGCTGTCGCCATCCCCCCGCACTGCACAACGCTCCTGAAGACCCGCAGCAGCCGCAAGTCCATATCGCTCAACTGCCCGAGCAGTGCGCGGCTCTTCGGCTTCCTCGATTCATTTGCTTGCATGATTGAGCAAGTGAAATTTGATATTGCGACATTTAAAAGAGTAATCGGCGGCACGACAATCCGCAACATGTTCACCGAGAAGGGGCGCACCGCGCCGACCAACATGACCGCTCTAACCGCAACTCAGCAACAGGGCAGTACCATCCGTACCGACGCAGACTGGCTTGACGCGCACTGGATGCCATTCACCGGAAACCGCCAGTTCAAGGCCGAGCCGCGCATGATCGTGTCGGCCAAAGGGGCGTACTACACCGACGCCGACGGCCGCAAGATATTCGACGGCTTGTCGGGCCTCTGGTGCACGGGCCTCGGCCACGGCCGCACCGAAATCGTCGACGCGGTGAGCCGCCAGGCCGCGCGGCTCGACTACGCGCCGGCGTTCCAGTACGGTCACCCGACGTCGTTCGAGCTGGCGAACAAGATCAAGGACCGGATGCCGGAAGGGCTCGACTATGTGTTCTTCACCAGCTCCGGCTCGGAAACGGCCGACACCTCGCTAAAGATGGCGCGCGCCTACTGGCGCGTGAAGGGCAAGGCCACGAAGACCCGCCTGATCGGCCGCGAGAAGGGCTATCATGGGGTCAACTTCGGCGGCATCTCGGTTGGCGGTATCGGGGCGAACCGCAAGCTGTTCGGCCACGCGGTCGATGCCGACTTCCTGCCGCACACGCAACTGGCCGCGAACGCGTTCTCGCGCGGCATGCCGGAACACGGCGCCGACCTGGCCGACCGCCTGCTGGACCTGATCGCGCTGCATGACGCGTCGAACATCGCCGCGGTGATCGTCGAACCGTTCTCGGGCTCCGGCGGCGTGATCGTGCCGCCGAAGGGCTATCTGCAACGCCTGCGCGATATCTGCACCGCCCACGACATCCTGCTGATCTTCGACGAAGTCATCACGGGCTTCGGCCGCGCCGGCGCGATGACGGGTGCCGAGGCGTTCGGCGTCACGCCGGACATCATGAACTTCGCGAAGCAAGTGACAAACGGCATGCAGCCGCTCGGCGCCGTCGTGGCGAAAAAGGAAATCTACGACACGTTCATGGAAGCGGGCGGCCCCTCATACATGCTCGAATTCCCGCATGGCTACACGTATTCGGCGCACCCCGTCGGGTGTGCCGCGGGCATCGCGGCACTCGATCTGCTGGACAAGGAAGATGCCATTGGCCGCGTGCGCGAACTCGCACCGCATTTCGAAGCCGCCGTGCATGGCCTGAAAGGTCAGCGCCACATTGCCGACATCCGCAACATCGGTCTCGCGGCCGGCTTGACGATCGCCCCAGTGCCGGGCGAGCCGGCGCGCCGTCCGTATGAGATCGCGATGCGCTGCTGGGCGAAAGGCTTCTATGTCCGCTACGGTGGCGACACGATCCAGCTCGCGCCCCCCTTCATCTCGGAGAAGCACGAAATCGACAACCTGATCAACGCGTTGTCCGATGCACTGAGCGAAGTCGACTGATACGCGCGACGCGCGATTTACGACCTATGAATCCACAGGAGAGTTTGAGCGATGAAACATGAAAGTAACCTCACGTCCACGGTCGGCCACCTGATCGACGGCAAGCGCGTCGAAGGCGGCGTCCGCGTCCAGCCCGTGTTCGACCCGGCGACAGGCATCTCGAAGACGAGCGTCGTACTCGCCGACCATGCCACGGTCGAGGCGGCCATCGCATCGGCCCAGGCGGCATACCCTGCCTGGCGCAACACGCCGCCGCTCAAACGTGCGCGTGTGATGAGCCGCTTCAAGACGCTGCTCGAGGAACATGCAAACGAGCTTTGCGCCCTGCTCACGGCCGAGCACGGCAAGGTGCTTGCCGACGCGATGGGCGAGTTGCAACGTGGCATCGAGAACGTCGAGTACGCGAGCTACGTGCCCGAGTTGCTCAAGGGCGAGCACAGCAAGAACGTCGGTCCGGCGATCGACTCGTGGAGTGAATTCCAGCCACTCGGCGTCTGCGCGGGCATCACGCCGTTCAACTTCCCGGTCATGGTGTCGCTCTGGATGTGGCCGATGGCAGTCGCCTGTGGCAACACGTTCGTGCTGAAGCCGTCCGAGCGCACACCTTCGTCGACGCTGAGGATGGCGGAGCTCGCGCTCGAGGCTGGGCTGCCGCCCGGCGTGCTGAACGTGGTCAACGGTGACAAGGAAGCCGTCGACGTGCTCCTCACCGACTCGCGTATCAAGGCAGTGAGCTTCGTCGGCTCGACGCCGATCGCGGAGACTATCTACAAGACGGGGTGCGCGCATGGCAAGCGTGTCCAGGCGCTCGGCGGCGCGAAGAACTTCGCGATCGTGATGCCGGATGCCGACATTGGCAATGCGGTGAGTGCCTTGATGGGCGCGGCCTATGGATCGTGCGGCGAGCGTTGCATGGCGATCCCCCTCGTGGTCACGATCGGCGACCAGACGGGCGACGCGGTGGTTGCGGGTCTGCAAGCTGAAATCGCCAAGATGAAGGTCGGCCCGGGCAACAGCGCGGGCGTGGACATGGGCCCGCTCGTCACGAAGCAGCACTTCGAAAAGGTCAAAGGCTACGTCGACGCTGGCGTCGAAGCCGGCGCAAAGCTCGTCGTCGACGGACGCGGCGTGAAAGTGCCTGGCCACGAGAATGGCTACTACCTCGGCCCGTGCCTCTTCGATCACGTGAAGCCGGGCATGCCGATCTATCAACACGAAATCTTCGGCCCGGTGCTGGGCGTGCTGCGCGTCGCGTCGCTCGAAGAGGCCATGGCGCTCATCGACGCACACGAATACGGCAACGGAACGTGCCTGTTCACCCGTGACGGCGAAGCAGCACGCTTCTTCAGCGACAATATCCAGGTCGGCATGGTCGGCATCAACGTGCCGCTGCCCGTGCCGGTCGCGTATCACTCGTTCGGCGGCTGGAAGCGTTCGCTATTCGGCGACCTGCATGCATACGGCCCGGATGCGGTGCGGTTCTATACGAAGCGCAAGACGATCACGCAGCGCTGGCCGTCGGCCGGCGTGCGGGAAGGCGCTGTATTCAGCTTCCCGTCGAACCGCTAAGTCGGGATGGTCGTGGGCGGCGTTGGCCGCCCCACGCGAGTTGTCGAGGCAATGCCCCGGCCGTGATGTTGGCCGGGGCTTGTCGTTTTTGTTTGTCCTTTTGCTTGCCCAATAGGGTGGCGTTTCCGGCGTGCCAGCTCCGGCATCAAGTTATTCGCCATGGTAGATCGACGGCGCGCGAAGAGGCACGGTAGTTGTTGGCATACCGTTCGCTCGCGGGAACGGTATCCGCTGGCGCGACCTGTCGACAAAATAGGGAGTTCGTTCGGATGCAACCTGCTGGAGACGATTGCACGACTGGCACAGCGCCGAATTGCAACGACGTCACCCAACTGCCGCCGCTGGTTGACGCCATTCACCCATTGCCCTTGCTCGCATCCGAACGTTGGGCCGCCTCGCGGATGACACTGATCCGCAAACTACGCGGAGACCGTGAATCTTTCGACGCTTCTGACCGCATCTTCGAACGAAGCGTTTTCACTCATCTTATTGCGCAAGATCGCGAACGCTTTGGGCGCATTTACCGTCACCACGCCAACCAAGCGATGTTTGTCGCGATACACACCAATGAACGGACGAGCGTCGGGGGATCCAGTCAGCATCACCACTTCCGAATCCGTCCGTCCCATCGACTGGATTCGCATGCCATATTGATCCGACCAAAAATAGGGGATAGTCGTAAAAGGCGTAGCACCATTGCGCCCGGCCAGCAGGTTAATCGCGGCATGCCTTCCCTGGTCCGCCGCTATCGTCCACTGCTCGCTGCGCATCGTCGTCCCGCTCCATGCGTTCGGCCACCGTGCGACATCGCCTGCGCCATAGATAGACGCGTGACGCGTATTCAACGTGGCGTCGCATACGAGACCATTCGATACCTCAAGGCCTGAATTTGCCAACCATTCAATGTTTGGGACGGCTCCAATGCCGACCACAACGACATCGGCAGGGATTTCCGTACCGTCGCCGAGCATCACCGACTTGACCCGCTCCGTTCCGCGCAAGCCGTTAACCTGGGCCGAGCAAATCAGCTTGACGCCGTTTTGCGCATGAATCTCGCCGAAAGTTCTCCCCAAGCGCACGCCTAGCACGCGCGTGAGTGGGGCGCTTGCGGCCTCCAGTATCGTGACTTTCGCGCCCATCGACAACGCGCTCGATGCGACCTCCGCACCAATGAAGCCCGCGCCGATTACAACCACGCTGGCCCCTGGCTTCAATTCGTCTTTCAACTTCAATGCGTCGTCTAGTGTGCGCAGTGTGTGCACCCCGGCCAGCGGGCGCCCCATCGGAAACTCGCGCGCTCGCGCGCCCGTGGCGATAACCAGGCCGTCAAAACGGATGTCGTCGTTGCCAATCGTCAGCCGTCTTGCATCCGCATCCAGATCGGTTGCTTGCATTCCGAGCAGCAGTTCAATCCGATTATCCACAAACCACGGCAAATCTCTGTATGCCGGCGCCGCCGGTGCCAATTCCCCACTCAAAATCTGCTTGGAGAGTGGCGGGCGATCGTAAGGCAAATGCGGCTCGGCGCCGACCAGCAGGATTTCCCCATCGAAACCCTTTTGCCTTAGCGTCTCCGTTGCCTTAAACCCAGCGACGTTGGCTCCAACCACGATTATTCGCTTCAACTTCATGCGCGCATACCCCGCAAAATTCAATACTCTCTCATGTGTCGATAGTTCGGCTTTTGCATTGTTCGATGCGGATGCCGGGCACGTACCAAACGCTAGATGACGCGGCAGCGTCATGTCGCCGGCCTTTCAGAAGGCCAGGCCATCAAGCGCCCGTGCGGGGTTAACCCCCGCAGTGAGCAAAAGGCTAGGATCTCACTCGCGGCGCGGCGCACGCGGCGTTCCCGCTAGACGGGTCACGCAGTGATTCGGTGATCGCATCGACAAGGCGTTCTAGCGTGTTGAGAGAGCCATGTACGCTGTGATATTCGACCTGGCCGATTCTTGCATCGAGAACGACGGTCATGCCGCATTGCCGTGCGATATCCACAAGGTTCATTTCAGCCTCCTACATTCAACGGGCAGCACAGTGCGAATCCATCGCACGTCGCCCCGATCCCCTGTCACACCCCAGCGTAATACCGGCTCGACCTGTTGAGTCGGGGGTCTGGAGGATAGACACGCCACACGCCGTCGCCGTGCTGGAAGAAGAAAATCACGCGTTCAGCACCATTTCCCATGGACTCAACGCGCACGCAGCGTGGAACACCGCGCGGAGACATCGTGAACCGCCGAACGCGCAGCAGTGTGGCGGGCGAAAACCATTTGTCGATCAACGCGCGCAAAGACGAAGACGTGCTGTCCATTTGCCCCTCCTGAACAGGGATGCTCGCAATTTACGGGTATCGAGATTACGACAGGCCGTCATGACTCGAAATATACGGCCATCCGTTTCTGGATCTACCGTGAATGTCCACCCGTCCTACCGTACTGACGGGTTGCCCAAGACAGTTCGACGACATATGGGCGGCTTCCATTTGGACCTTTTGTGCAGGCATCCGTGGAAGCGTTCAGCCTGCGGGCGGTGGAGGATCGCGGATCGTCGCCCAAACGGGGCTGTCACGTTTCCCGTTGCATCAGTCCACCCTCGGCCGCCCCACTGTCAAGGAATTTCAGCCATGACGGTTTGCACCGGCTCACATGACGCTTGTGCGGCGAGAGCGCCGACTGCACATGTTCTCTGCAATTTTAGACATGGACGATCCTTGTCACGATTCAGTCGCGCAATGATCGGCGCGCATTCGAAGAAGTCGCGGGGAACAGGCTTCTTGAAACGCCGCTTTGCGGGAGAACTTGACTCGCGCGAATCGCGCTGTACCCGTCACCACACATTTTCAAACCACGTGGGTTTTCAACTTTGAGGTACTGAGCATGTCAAATATACCGAGCGATCGCTCCGATCTTTGGAACGAGGACATCGCCCCTACGGATGCAGCTCACCGCACGTGGCGTTGGCGCCACTATGCCGCTTTATGGACCGGCATGGTGATGTGCATCCCCTGTTACATACTCGCCTCTGGCCTGATCGATCAAGGCATGTCGGCGCTTCAAGCAGTCGGTATCGTTCTGCTCGGCAACGCGCTCGTGCTCATCCCAATGCTTCTGATCGGTCACTCCGGCGCGAAGTACGGTGTTCCCTTTGCGGTGATTGTCCGCTCCTCGTTTGGCACGCGTGGCAGCAAGCTGCCGGCATTTCTTCGCGCCATTGTTGCCTGCGGATGGTTCGGCATCCAGTGTTGGGTGGGGGGCAGCGCGATCTACGCGATAGGAAATATTCTTTTCCATGGCGCCCTCGTGGGTCCGACCATCGGCTGGATCGGCATCGATGCCGCACACCTGGTCTGTTTCCTGATTTTTTGGGCCATGCACCTCTATTTCATCTCGCGCGGTCCCGAGTCGATTCGCTGGATCGAGACCATGACGGCTCCTGTCAAGATCGTCATCGTTCTCGCATTGCTCTGGTGGGCATACGATCGCGCTGGCGGCTTCGGCCCGATCTTGAACGCACCCTCGCAGTTTGTCGAAGGAGGCAAGAAAGCCGGCCAATTTTGGACGATCTTCTGGCCGTCGTTCACCGCAATGATCGGATTTTGGTCGACGCTCGCGCTCAACATCCCTGACTTCACGCGATTTGCCAAGAGTCAACGCGATCAGTGTATCGGTCAAGCGATCGGACTGCCACTTCCGATGGCTGGCCTGGCCTTTATTGGCGTGGCCGTCACGTCGGCGACCGTCACCATCTACGGCAAAGCGATCTGGGACCCCGTTGACTTGGCGGGCAGGATGGAAGGCGTTGCTGTCGCGATTGGTCTTGCGATCATCACACTCGATACGTTGTGCGTGAACCTTGCCGCGAACACCGTCGGTCCCGCTTACGACTTTGCCGCGATCTTCCCTCGATATATCAACTTTAGCCGAGGCGGATACCTCACTGCGATAATCGGCATTGTGGTCATGCCGTGGAAACTGATTGTGTCCACGCAAGGCTTCATTTTTACGTGGCTGATCGGTTACAGTGCCTTGCTCGGACCCGTCCTTGGCATCATGCTTGCGGACTACTGGCTGATTCGTCGGCGTAGCATCGACGTGAACGATCTTTTCGAGGAACACGGTCAGTATAGTTTCAAGAACGGTTGGAACCCGGCCGCGCTCATCGCGTTGGGGATTTCCGTCCTTCCCAATCTCCCCGGCTTTCTCGCGGCCGCGTTTCCTCAGACATTCGGCTGGGTGCCTGGCGGATTTAAGGAGATTTACAACTACGCGTGGTTCGTTGGGGTATTTCTCTCCATCGCAATCTACAGCGCGCTAATGCGAACGACGGCCCAACGCTCGACAAGTCGACTCGATATCGAAAGCGTGTAACGCAAAGAGGCCTACTACCCGATTGAATGGATTTCCCGCACTCGTCGGTCGCACGGGGCGGGAACGCCATTTTGCCGGCGCCAAGTGGACCTCTGCCTCAGGCCAGGTGATCGATGTGAAGTCCGTATCGCTCCGTGCGGCGACCGTTTCCACACAGTCCCGGTCGTTTTCGGCCGATCACCCGGCAACGGGCGACTCCCTCCGAGGCTCGAATGCCCGAAACGCGCGCGCTCCGGCACGCCGGATTGCCTTGCGGACTGTGTGGCCGGAAGCTAGCGGCCGGCGCCACCGACCAAGGCATAGGCGCTCCAGAAGCGCGGCTGCCAATAGAGCAGCTCATCCATGCCGCCGAGCATGTCGCGCCCGGCGCGCGCGAGTGCCTCGGCCCTCGATTCGGACGGATCAGCTGCGCAGCTTCGGAACGCCACAGCACGACGCGCACGCATAACTACGCGTCCCGAGTGAGTAATCTCGGTCTGGCATTCGAGCTAATCGAGAAAGCCGAGAAACCGTGGCGCCGTATCAACGGCCCAGAAAAGATCGAGCTGTTACTTCAGGGTATCGCCTTCAAGGACGGCGAACCGCTGCAAGACGATCGACCGGTGCAACGCAAACGCGCCGCTTGAAATCGACCGTCACGCCGCTGCCGATACGCCACTCCTGGCGTTACCTCTCGGCACACGCGCGGAAACGCCTCGTAGAAAGGACTGGAGTTCCGGCGAACCACAATGCGCGACATTAAAGCGAAACCAAACGCTGTCCGACGATGGCGAGAGCATAAATAGATCCCCTCCCACGAGGGCAATCTTTGCCGCCCTGGCTTCTGCTGTGATCCGTTCGGCATTGAACTCGGCGGATGGCTCGATCCGCCATCCGGCACTGACGAAGAGGCCGCCACGGGGCGTGGCGAGCGGGGTCACGCCGACTTCCGAAAGAAATGAAAGAAATTGCTCGCGGTCGTTTGCGAGGCGCATCCGCAGTCGATCGATATAACGGCGGTGCCCCGGATCCGACAAGACCTCGTGTATGCAGCGTTCATTCAATTCCGATGTGGTCAGGCCGCATGTCATCTTCGTCCGGACAATATCGGAAACCAGATGATTCGGGCAAAGGATGAACCCTGTCCGCAAGGATGGGGCGAGGCTCTTGGAGAAGCCGCCGAGGCAAATGACCCGATTCAACCCATCCAGCGATGCCAATGAGGGGTCAGAAGGCGACGCGAGATCGCGATAGATATCGTCTTCGACGATGAGGAAATCGTATTGCTCGGCCAACGCGACAACGCGGTAGGCCTGCGGCGCCGATAAAGTAGACGAAAGCGGATTTTGCAGGACCGAGCTGAGAAAAATCGCCTTGGGCCGGTGTTCCGCGGCCATCGCGGCCAACATGTCCACGTGCAGTCCATCCGGTCCCCGGGGAACGCCGAGCATGCGGATGCCATAGTTGCGCAGAAGATGGTTCGTGTTGAAGTAGCCGGGCTCTTCGACGAATACCGTGTCACCCGGCTGCAGAATGGTTCGGACAACGAGGTCGAGGCCATGCGAAACCCCGCTAGTGAGGATGATCTGCTCCGGCGAGACCGCGCAGAATCGCTCGGTGAATCCGCGGGCGAGCAGCTGGCGAAGGCGCGGAAAGCCGAGCGGATGACCATAGCCGACCAGACGCTCGGCGGGCATCTTGATGGCCTGCCTGAACGCTTGCAACAACATGCTCTCGCTACACCACTCGGGGGGAAGCACGCCCGAACCCACCGGCAGCAGGTCCGAGTCCTGGTTCCAAACCAGCACCGGCAGCCACGAGCCGGATGCCGCTTCCCTTTTGTCCGGTGCCTCATCCGACAGTGCTTTCACGTGCGCGGCGCGCGACGTGACGAAGTATCCGGAGCCCGGGCGCGAACTCAGCACGCCTCTGGAGACAAGCACCTCGTATGCCTCGGCCACCGTAAAGGTGCTCACGTTAAGCGATTTAGCCAGTTCGCGAACCGACGGGGTCTTCGTTCCCGGACGGAGCCGGCCCGACTCGACCATGGCGTCGAGCTTTGCAACGATCTGCTTAACCAGGCTCACACCTCGTTGACGCTCGATCCGCAGCTCTTCCAGCAGCGTCGATTCACTTCTGGGCGAGGATGTCGTGGGCAATGTCGTTACCTCACAGCAGTTGGCCAACATTGTATTTTCCGCAGATATGTGCGCCACCGATGGTGGTGCGTGAGCAACCAGGGGATTCCCTGTCGGCTATAATTTCTTGATTGCGCTGCGCTGCAACGCCTTCATTTGAAATCACACCTTGGGTGGATTCTATCGACGGCTAGCCCCTTGAAATAGTAGGAAAACAATACGTTTCGTTTCATAATTGGAACGCTCGCGGTGCTAGCGCCTCCCTTACGCCGACATCGCATTCAGACAGCCATTGCTTGGCCGATTCAACGGATCGATCCAACGCATCAAAGGCCGTGAAGTTGGCCATTTAACTCAGAACATGCTGAGACATTTAGGGTGGCTAATGTCAAGACGGTACTCGAATAGCGGCAGATCTCGCACCCGCCAAATCGTGGCCTCGTAAATCCGCGAGCAATGCGCCCCGCACGGCTTGCAGTACAAGGGCTTGCTGACCGGCTTCAGGTACAGTGACAGCGTCCGGGCTTCGCCCTGCGGTCATTCCGCACGCGCCAACCGATAACCTGTCCAGCAACCCAACGCCTGAAGTGCCTTGCGATCAAGCAACGCTGCCCCCTGACCTTCATATACTCAGGTCAAGTTACGCAATCGCCCCCTAAAC
>NZ_BAYD01000112.1 GCF_000685075.1 Paraburkholderia oxyphila NBRC 105797 | reverse complement strand
CTAATGATCAATTGCAGAACGTTCGTAAGCACCCGGCAATGTCACCTTGAACATGCGGGTGACGAAAGCGACGATCGTGTCCACTTATTGCGTTGCACCTGGACGAACAGTCAGACCGCTCTCAAGTCAGCCGCCCCATCTGCGTATTTCGGGGAAGTTGAACGCCCGTTTCGGTGAAGTCGAACAGGCCAGGAGGGAGGTGCTGCGTAGTGCTTAGATTGTACTGCGAGTGTTCGAGATCAGGCTACTTTTTGATCAGGCGCGTTCTTCTTGCGCATCGAATCGCCCTTCAACGGAAGCTTGTGAGCCTGATGGACGAGGCGGTCGAGGATTGCGTCGGCGAGAGTCGGGTCTTGCAGCCAGGCGTGCCAGTGTTCAAGGGGCAATTGGCTTGTGATGATCGTGGATCGCGTGCCGACGCGATCGTCGAGCACTTCGAGCAGATCGTTGCGCGCGCCCTGGTCGACGTCCTGCAGTCCCCAGTCGTCGAGCAACAGGACGTCCATCTTGGCGAGCTGCGCGAGCCGACGTGTGAAGCTGCCGTCGCCGTGAGCGATTTTCAATTCCTCGAACAGCCGCGCGACGCGCACATACAGCACGGAGAAGCCCTGTCGACAGGCCTGCTGGCCGAAGGCGCAGGCGATCCATGTTTTTCCGGCGCCAGTTGGCCCTGTCAGGATGAGGTTCTGTGCATTGCGGATCCAGTCACAGCTGGCGAGTTGGGCGACGATACTCTTGTCGAGCCCACGGCTCTGCCGGTACTCGATGTCCTCAACGCAGGCTTGTGGATTCTTGAGTTTCGCAGACTTGAGCAATCGCTCGAGCCGCCGGGTATCGCGCCAGGCGATCTCACGATCCACGACCATGCCGAAGCGTTCCTCGAACGACAGGCTCGTGCTGGCCGTCAGCGCCGCCTGTTCCTCGAACGCGCGAGCCATGCCGTCCAGCTTGAGCGCCTTGAGCTGGGAGAGGGTTTGCTGCATCAACATCGTGACCTCCTTGGGTCAGTGGTAATACTTGGGCCCTCGCACGTTCTCGTGCAGGGGCGACTGCCATTCGGTGGCCCCGCTTTGTGGCAGTGGCTGCTTGTCGGAACCGGTTTGCAGGATGGTGCGCACAGACCGCTGGGTCGGCGCGCCAATCACGAGTGCGCGCTGGCACGCCGCTTCCAGCCGGTCCTTGCCGTACTTGCGCGACAGCGACAGCAGACCCAGGCAGGCGCGGTATCCCATTTCCGGGTGCGGACGGTTCGTCAGCAAATGCCTGACGATCGCCTCGGCGCTGACGCCGATCGATGCGCCCCAGTTCAGCAACCGGCTCGGGGTCCATTCCATGTGGGCGCGGTAAGCCGCAGGCATATGCTCGGCCACGGTGGTGTACTTCCCCTTGAGCCGACTGCGAGCGTGGGCGGCGACGCGCTTGCCGCCGTGCAGGACTTCCACACCGTAACGCGTCACGCGCGCGTGGACTTCCTGACGCACAAGGCCGTGCGGTGCGCTGTAGTAATGACCGTCGACCTCGATGTGCGCGTCAATGTTGACGCGGCACTTCTGGAAGGTGGCGATTTCGTAGCGACGCGTCGGCAGCGGGCGCAGTGCAGGTTTGTCGAGCCGCTCGAACCACTCGCGTCGAGTGCCATCGAGCTTCTTGAACGGCCGCGTATTCAGGTCGTTGATCAACCCGGCGATCGCCTTGTTCAGTTCGGCCAGACTGTAGAACCGGTAATTCCGGAGGCGGGCGAGAATCCATCGTTCGACGATCTGTACGCCGACCTCGACCTTCGCCTTATCGTAAGTCAGCAACTGCTTGTCGTGACGACGGTTGCACGGCCGTAACGGTCGAGATCACCCACCCCTTTCACCCGCGACGCGGTACACGAATCCAGCTGGCTACCCGGCGCATCAACTGGGGAGAGGACCGCGTCATGTTCTACGACGAACATGGCCAGCTGGTATCAATACTGGCCTCATGGACGAACGTGGATGAGCCGGACGCGTTCGCACAGGCTGCGGCGGGGCGCTCCGCCTTTCGTGTCGACGACCTTCGGAGGCTGCGCGCGCTAATCGACGACCTGAGGCCGGAGGTCCTGGGTCGTGTCAAGTAAATTACGCCGTACGTGTAAGTTAAATTACGCCGCATTAGATTCGCGCGCTCAAGACAATCGTAGCGACATGTCCATTTTGTCCCGCCTATCACAGTACATTCGAACGCAGGCCGGCCTTGACATTGACACATGTGCGGCATATTTTAAATTACATACTTTGCACCGGTGCAGCGATCTTGACCAAGCCCGATCCAAAGCTGGAACGCCTCAGGCGCCTCGGCGTACTGAATCCCCATCCCGAGCGGGTGCAGGCACCCTGGTTCCAGTCGAACGATTTTTTCGACGCCCGCGACTTGATTCAAGTCAAGTACGAGATGCTGCGCCATGTCAGCGTCGACGGCGCATCGAAGGCCGACGCTGCGGCCCTGTTCGGCATGTCACGGCCAACCTTCTATCAGGCCGAGGCCGCGTTTGCTCGCGATGGCTTGGCAGGACTCGTTCCGAAGCAGCGTGGGCCCAAGGGAGCACACAAGCTCAATTTCGAGGCGATGGCGTTCGTCGAACGACATCTCGAAGGCGATGGCGCGATTCACGCCCGGGCGCTAGCCGAGCAACTGGAATCCGAGCTCGGCATCTCGGTCCACCCCCGCAGCATCGAACGCGCAATCGCGCGCAAAAAAAAACCGTAGAGCCAACCGTTGCCGCCGTCCCCTTCGCGCAAGCCTTGACTGCCGCTTACGAGGCCCTACGCGATGCGGTGATCGACGGCACCCCGCGCGCCGAGGGCGCCGCAGCACTGCGCTATCACGGGATGCTGCATGGACTTCCTGTACTCGTGAAGTCAACGGCGGCCATAGACACCACCTTGCGTCACCAGGCGCAGCGTATGGACGCACTTCCGGCTGGCGACGAGTTTGTGCGTTTGCTGGCCAACCTCGTTCTACGGACCCATTCGGAGCTCGCCCATGTCTACTGAACGGTATCAGAAGGTTACGCACGACCACTTGCGCCGTGATGCCTTCCTCTATGTGCGGCAATCGTCACTACGCCAGGTCTTTGAGAACACCGAGAGTACGAAGCGCCAGTACGCTTTACGTGAGCGCGCCGTGTCGCTGGGCTGGCCCATAGAGCGCATCCACGTTATCGACACTGATCTTGGCCTGTCCGGTGCAAGCGCAGAACACCGGGACGGGTTCCAGCAACTGGTTTCGGAGGTCGCCATAGGCCACGCCGGCATCGTACTCGGACTTGAGGTATCTCGTCTGGCGCGCAACAACGCCGATTGGCATCGGCTCATCGAACTTGCGGCACTGACCCACACCCTGATTCTCGACGAAGACGGCGTATATGATCCGGCTTACTTCAACGACCGCCTGCTGCTCGGCCTGAAGGGAACCATGAGCGAGGCGGAGCTGCACGTGCTGAACGCGCGGTTGCAGGGTGGGATGCGCAACAAGGCGCGACGTGGCGAACTCGAACTGCCACTTCCCGTCGGGCTGGTCTACCATCCAAACGGATCGGTTGTGCTCGACCCGGACCAGCAAATCCACGCGAGCCTGCGACTGCTGTTCGATACCTACCGGCAAACGCACTCGGCAAGCATGGTTGTACGACGCTTCCGTCGCGAAGGCTGGTCCTTCCCGCGCCGGATTCGCCGCGGTATCGGCAAAGGCGAAATGCACTGGGGCGCACTGAACACATCGCGTGTTCTGCAGATCCTCCACAATCCCCGATATGCGGGTGCCTTTGTGTACGGTCGGACGAGAACTGGACGCAAGGCCGACTTGACGAGCACGCAACTGAAGGTCGCGCAATCCGACTGGCAGGTTCTCATACGCGATGCCCACATCGGCTACATAGACTGGGACGAATTCGAGCGCAATCAGGTGACGCTCAGGCAAAGCGCGAACGGATTCGGTTCGCTCGTGCGAGGTACGGTCCCTCGCGAAGGGGATGGACTGCTGCAGGGGCGCGTCATCTGCGGCATTTGCGGCAATCGCATGCGTGTGCGCTATCAGAAGGTAAGCGACAGGATGGAGCCGTACTACGTATGTCACGACGTTGCTGCTCACGATGCGGGCAAACCATGCCAGTCGATACGTGGGCGCGCGATCGATGATGCAATCAGTGCGTTGCTCCTGGAGACAGTTGGGCCGGCAGCCATCGAAGTAGCGCTCGCAGTCGAGGACGAGATTGCCGGACGTATTGAGCAGGCCGATTCCATGCGTCTGAAGCAACTGGAACGCGCGCGATACGAAGCCGAACTCGCCCGCCGTCGCTACATGAATGTCGATCCAGCAAACCGGATGGTTGCCGATGCGCTGGAAGCCGATTGGAACGATCGCCTACGTCGACTGGACGCGCTGCAGCAGGAACACGATCGGCAACGCCGGTCAGACCAGGATCTGCTTGGAGATGAGGCTCGCGCGCGTATCCGCGCTCTTGCAGATGACTTCGCCGCCGTCTGGAACGATAGGCGCGTCGAATCCGTCGAGCGCAAGCGCATGCTCGGACTGCTTATCGAAGACGTCACTCTTATGAAGTCGGAGAAGGTCTCGATCCACGTGCGTTTCCGGGGTGGCCGGACGACTTCACTGGCGGTCGACAAACCCAGGCCGATGGCACTTGTACGCAAGACACAACCGGCCGTCGTAACGGTTATCGATGAGCTTCTCGAAACGTGTACCGATCAGCAGGTCGCCACGCGACTCAATGAACTTGGATATACAAACTGGCAGCAGCAGGCATTTACCGCCAGGAAGGTCGCGCTGGTGCGGACCACCTATGGACTGTCAAGTCGATTTGAGCGACTGCGCTCGCGCGGCCTGCTTACCGGCGCCGAGCTCGCCGCGCAGTTCAAAGTGAGCCAGACCACCGTCCATCAATGGGGTCGCCAAGGACTTCTGCGACGGCAGGTTTACGGGCATGATCACCGCTGCCTGTACGAACCTCCAGGGAATGTCCTGCTCATAAGAGGCACGGGTGGACGCAAAGCAACACAAGCAACCTTCATCGCCGCTCCAACTACCGGACAAGGTGCAATGTGAAACCTACTCCTTATCCTTCGGTTTGCGCGGGCGCGCCGGCAGCATTGCGGTACCGTAATGGCTCACGAAGTCCTGCGTGGTCAGGCCGAGCGTGGGTTCATAGCGGTCGGCGTTCGAGATCAGTGCCCTCGGGTTGTCAGGCACAAGCAGCCTTGGCACGCCGCCGCAGAACTCCATCGCGTCAATGAGGCCGCCGATCCAGTCGGGTGTTGCTTCCGAACGCGTGGCGCACGCATACGTGTAATTCGATGCGCCGAGCACGGCGACGAAGATGTGCGCCTTGAACGCAATGCCGCCGGTGCGATCGAGAATCGGCACCGTTTGCCCGGCGTAGTCGGCGAACAACTTCTCGCCGGCGTAATGTTGCTGGGGCATCGACCGCTTCAACGTCTGGGCCCAGTCCTTGTATCGCTGACAGAACTGCGTGTAGCGCAAGGTCTTCTGGCCGGGGTTCGCGCCGACGTACTCTTCCCACAGCAGTTGCAACGTCACGCCTTTGCGGCGCAACTCCCGATGAATCCAGGCGCAGTCAGGCTCCATGCGCTTGCCGGCGGCCGTCGTCGGAACTGCTCCGTTGACGAGCAACTGCTCCAGCTCTGCCTCGGACAGCGGCTCGATCTTCGCCCAGTCCAGGCCGGCCGAGGCGGCAAGCTGCAAATATTGGGTAATGGTACCGAGCCCGACGCCGAGCGCGCCGCTCACCTGCCGGTGAGACAGATTACAGGTCCATTTCAGGCGAAGCACATCTTTTATTTTGCGCATGGTCGTCCGGTGAGCCGGCATCGTCGGTTTCTCCCAAAAGGAGCAACCTTAACCGCCGGCCGATTGAGCCATCCGCAGTACCGCCAACCGAAACCGCGCCTTTCGTTTCGGCCCACCGAACACGCATTTCGGCGGAGTGAACAGCCGTTTCGGCGGGCTGAACACCGATTTCGGGAAGATGAACACGCGTTTCGGACCGCCGAACACCGATTCCGGAATACCCCCGAAACCGTTCGACTTCAAGCGAAACGGCTGTTCACCTTCCTCCGGAAACCCTGTTCGACTTCAACCGAAATCCGTGTTCGGCTTCGCCGAAATACGCACCCCATCTATTGATTGCGAATATATTGCCAGAGTCCCGGTACGACGACTCGGCCTTTCTGAGGACATCGCCAATGCCGTTAGATTTCTCGTCTCCGCCGATGCGAGCGGGATAACAGGAACAGTGATCGATGTGAAGGGAGGGACGTTTTGCGACTAGGCTCGAACGCTTGGCCGCAGTACCACTGATCGGCGTGGTCGAGCCCCGAGCGGCCCGAATAGGCCGATCAGTGACCGCGCAGCCCCTATGATTTGCGGCCCAAAGCACGGGGCGCGTATTCATTCGTGCTTGGTTGCAGGGCCGAGCAGATATCCGCGGTGGCTTTGCCTAGAGCGGCCGAGATCTGACCGCTCCAGTTCGTGTCGAAGTTTTCGGCTTGGCTCAGCATGGTAATCACCGCGCAAATGTGACCTTCCGCGTCGAATACGGGTGCGCTTAGCCCCTTAGCTGCCGCGCTCAAAGGCCCAGTGATGCGAGCCAGCCGACGGCGGCGAATATCGTCGAACAGAACTTCTGCTTCCGCCAGGTTGGTGGGGCAATCGGGAAGCGGACTCTTCTCCAGACGGGCCAATTCGTGCCTCAGCAGGCGGGCAATGACCGTTCGGGGTAGCCACGCAGCGAATGTTCGGCCGGCTGATGACGACAACAGCGGAAGAATGCTCCCGACGTGAGCAGCAATCATAATCGGAGAGCTCTCTTTCTCCTGGAGAACGATTCGGGGCCCGGCGTCGCTCCACAAAGCCAAAAACGCGGAACAGCGGTGGACCTCGCTCAATTCTTTCAGCACGGGACGAGCGATTGGAACCACTGGAACGGCGTCCATTGCTGCATAGGCCAATCGCAATGCCGCCGGTCCCAGCCTGTACCGTCCAGAAAGCGGATCTTGACGTGCGTAGCCGGTCTTGGAGAAGCTGGCCAGGTAACGGTGAACCTTGGCCGGATGCATATCCGCGCGCTCGGCAATAATCTTTAGCATCGGCATCGACTCAGCACCAATAAAGGCGTTGAGTACATTGACCACAGTCTCGACAGTCTGTACGCCACCGCCGCGATCCTCGCGCTTTGAGTCCGTTGCGTTCGTCACCCGCGCCCCCCTCATCATGGCAAATCTGTGGAATGTAACTGAAAGTGAGCGATAACGATAGCGATCGAATTTTCGAGGCGCAAGCGGCCAATCAAGGCAGCACGGCCTACTTGCCGCCCGCTTGACCCCTCTCGGCAGCAAAGGACAACAGCTCAGCCATCAATCCATGGCTCAACTCTTTGGTGAACCGCTCTTTCAGGGCTTGGTTGAGTGCGATCCGACTGTAGCGCAAGGTTGAGGCGGATTTCTTCAGCAATTGTGAAGCGATGGCGCGTGCGCGGGGTAATAGCTGCGAATGTTGCACAATCTCATGCACTGCGCCACAGGCAAGCGCAGCTTGTGCAGTCAGCTTTTCTTCGGTCAGCAGAAAGTAATTGGCGCGAGTAATGCCAAGGAGCTCCTGCCAAACTATCTGGCCTCCATCGCCCGGGACCATGCCGCCACGAATATGCGAGTCCTGGAACCAGGTGTCAGGCGTGGCCAGGACAATATCCGCTAGCACCGTTAGCTCTGGATGGTATGAAGCCGGTCCGTTGACAGCGCTGATTACTGGCACTTCGATTTCCACCATGTTGACAAGTATGTCGCGAGCCTCACGCACAATCCGATAGATGTGTTCGGGGCCGTTCAGGTGGAGGTATTTGGCGGGGTCGCGAGCCATACAAAAGTGATCGCCAGTGCCGGTAAGGATCATCACGCGGTTGTCCAGGTCCCGGCCAATCTGATAGAGGGCATCTGGCAACTGGGCGTGAATCGAGTCTGGATCGACCCCCCATTTCAGCGGGCCACCGTCATCGTCGTGCAGCCGAAACAAGACAACGCCCTCGGTGTCGCGCTCGATCGTGATGTTTGGGAACCGATCCTGATAAGTTGAAAGATGAGGCAAGATTTTCTCCCGCTCGCGGGAATGACCGTCGATCGCAACAGGAAATTACCGCAAACATAATTTGATTACTATTGTCGTAATTTTATGTTGCGCATGTCAAGTAGGGTACGCCCTAGCCGCACACAGACGACTGCGTCCAACCGCACACGACGATGTTGCCGGAGCATCTGCACCGGTTCTGTCGCTGTCAACTCCCATGGCCTCGATGGTAATAAGCTTCGCGCCGATACGACGCACGATGGTTGACCTTCGCCGACCATCGTGACACGACAGTCCCCTATTGCAGTTTCCGCCCTTTGTCGTGGAGATGTGCCTTAAGAAAGCTAAGGGACTCTGCGACGGGCACAGCGCTTGCGGCATGTGACAACTGGTGAGTGTCGAAGTGAGCGTTGAGGGAAGTGCGAAATCCCTGGATGTCCAGCGCGCGGTGAATGGAGTTCTTGATGAGTTTGAGTGAGAAGGGCGGGGCATTAGCTATCTGTTGCGCTAATTCAAGTGCGGTCGAGGACAATGCGCTGTCGGGTACTATGCGATTCACTAGCCCGATCCGTCCTGCCTCCTGAACCGTTAGGCGACGGCCCGTAAATAGAATGTCTTTTGCGAGTCTCGGCCCGAGCGCCCATGGGTGAAACAATACTTCCACAGCCGCTGCGCCCATTTGCACGACAGGGTCTGCAAAATACGTCTCTTCCGACGCAACGATAAGGTCACACATTGCAGCCAACATGAATGCTCCGGCCACGCACGCTCCCCGTATTTCGGCTATTACCGGCTTGGGTAAATCCCACAACTTTAGGGCAGACTGGTAATAACGTGCTTCTTCGAAGGAGTAACGTTCTTCGACGGGACGCTTGAGATAGTCATCGCCGAGTTCAACAACATCGTGGCCCGCTGAGAAATGCGTCCCTCGACCGCCAAGGACCACGACCCGAATTCTGGGGTCTGCGCCGGCGTGAGCCAGCGCGTGCTCTAGCTCCTCCAGCAATCGGATATTTTGTGCATTGCGTTTTTCAGGACGATTGAGATAGATGCGCGCGACAGACTCTATCTCTTCGTATTCAACGGTTTCGTATTCCACTGGGCTCTCCTCGCCGCAAAGAATGCGCGGCATCAACGACCTTTGAAGATCGCGGCGCGCTTCTCCAGGTGAGCGCGAACTGCTTCCTTGGCGTCCTCCGTTTGAAAGCAACGGGCGAAATTGCGTGCTTCGGTAAGCAGCACGTCCTCCAGCATCCGCGCCTCCGCAGCATTGATCGCTTCTTTGGTGTATTGCAGCGCCACGGGAGGCCCATCGGCCAACCGGCGCGCGAACTCCATGGTCTCGCGTTCAAGATCTGCATCATTTACAACACGCGTGGCCAAGCCGATTCGCAGCGCCTCTTGCGCGCTCACCTTATCTCCAAGTAGATATAGCTCACGTGCCTTCGCTGGGCCGATAAGTTTCGTCACGTAGTAGCTGGTGCCATAGTCCGGGGACAGGCCGACACGTATATAACCAGGTAGAAAATAAGCTGAGTCGGCGAGGAACCTGAAGTCACAGGCCGCTGCTAGGCCGACGCCAGCGCCCACGGCGGGACCTCGCAGCATCGCGATTGTGGGTTTCGCCATTGTATGCAGCAATCGTGGACCCTCAAAGCCGAGGAGAAAGCGCCGAGTCTTCGCCTCGATTTCATTCCAGTTGGGCTCCTTGTGCCATTTAACCGCTTGTGGGTCGCCGGGGTCGGGCGCGCCGAAATTCTTGAAATCGCCGCCGGAACAAAAGCTGTCCCCAGACCCGGTGATAATGATGACCCTCACGTCAGGCGAAAGCTCGGCCATGCGAATGGCTTCTTGCAGCAGGCGAGCCGCTTGCATACTCAATGAGTTCTTTGACGCTGCACGATTGATGGTGATGGTCAATACGCTGGCATCAAGGTGTTGAAGAACTATGTCCCCCACGGTGCCTCTCCGTTTAGGTTGAGCAAAGACCAAGTCAAAATGCTGCAAGCCGTGCGCGAGCAGCCTGGAATTCATCTTTAATGCGAGAAACCAACTCTGCCGTTGTTGGTACGTCCTTGATGACGCCGACACCCTGTCCCGCGCTCCAGATGTCCTTCCATTGTTTTGGCTTATTACTTGAAACCGTTACTTCTGAATTGTGGCGGGGCGGAAGATTATGTGGATCTAGGCCGGCCTTAATGAAGCTCGGCTTGAGAAAATTGCCATACACGCCCGTGAGCCAATTGGAATACATGATGTCGTCAGCCGCGCTCTCCAGGAGCATTTGCTTGTACTCCTGCCGCGATGGAGACTCAGCGGTCGCGATGAAGCGCGTGCCCATGTAGGCCAGATCCGCTCCCATGGCGAGAGCGGCCAGGATGCCAGCACCATCGGAAACAGCGCCTGCAAGGATGAGAGGCCCCGCATATTCCTGGCGCAGTTCGCGTACGAGGGCGAACGGACTCAGCGCGCCCGCGTGACCGCCCGCGCCACAACACACTGCAATGATGCCGTCGACACCCTCGGCGATTGCTTTGCGAGCATGCTTGAGGTTGATCACATCGTGCAACACATGCCCGCCATAGCTATGCACGCGGTCGGCGACCGCACGCGCAGCGCCGAGTGAAGTGATGATCAGCGGGACACGATGTTGAACGCATACGTCCAGATCGTGTTCGAAACGTGGGTTCGACTGGTGAACGACAATATTTACGCCGTACGGAGCGACGGGCCGCTCGGGATGCGCGCTCTGAAACTCATTTAGTTCATTGCGGATACGTAGCAAAGCAGGGCCTAGGTCTTCTTCAGCTCGCACCGATAGCGAAGGCATGGTGCCGATGATGCCTGCTTTGCATTGCGCGATGACCAGATCGGGGTCGGAAGCAATGAACATGGGCGCGCCAATGACTGGCAGCGCGAGCTTGCCGCGCAAGGATTCTATGAAAGACATTGAACCTCCCAAAGACGCATCTTGTAATTAAGATAGCGATACTATCTAGCGAGGTGTCGGCGCATGTCAAGCACTATGATGTCTTCCCGATATTTTTCGTGACACGTCCGAGCGTTCTTGACATGGCCTCCGCATATGTAAGATAGTGGCGCTATCTAATGATCCTACTATGACCAGGCGGAGATTCGCGAGAATGGTTGACGCATACTCGGCAGGACGCTGGCGCGGTTACGACACACGGACATTGACCTTTGCTGCGGTGCTTGCGGATCGAGCCTCTCGTATCGGCGACCGCGTTTGCATGGAATTTCTGGAGGACGGGCGCCACTTTAGCTATGCGGACGTGGAGCGACTGTCCAATCGCATGGCGCGTGCCCTTGAGGCGCTTGGAATCGGCGCTGGATCGCACGTCGCGGTTATGTTGGACAATACGCCTGAGCATGTTTTGCTGCTTTTCGCACTCGCAAAGTTGGGCGCGACGTCCGTGTTGATCAACGCTGCGGCAGTCGGCGATTTGCTGCGCCATTTCTTATGCACTGCCGAAGCATCGACACTCGTCATCGAGGAATCCTTTCTGAGTCGCTGGCTCGCTATTCGTGACGCGGTTCCGTCCATAAAGCGGATCATCGTGAACGACGGCTCGCAGATGGTGCAATTGCCAGAGGGCGGCGATGTAGCAGCGACATCATTCCAGGCCTTATTTGAAGGCGCCGACGAGAGTGAATTGACCGGAACGCGCTTCTCCGACACGGCGCACATCATGTTCACCTCGGGCACCACGGGACCATCGAAAGGCGTGCTCTACACGCAGGCGCGCTCTCTAATGTATGCGCTGGATGCATGTGCGTATTTTGGCCTTCGCGCCAATGACAAGGTGTATTGTTGGATGCCGCTCACACATTTGAGCGGCTTGCAATGTGGCGTATTGGCCGCGGTGATGGCAGGTGCGTCCATGGCACTCACACGACAGTTCTCCGCCTCCCGGTTCATGCAGGAGGTGAAGGCATGTGAGGCTACCATGATCTCGATGCCGGGTGCGAGCCTGAACATGTTGTGGGCCCAACCACCACGCGAAGACGACCGGCGTCACAATGTCCGCATATGCATAACCGTGCCGATACCTTCTTTTGCGGCTGCATTTGAAGCGCGCTTTGGAATGCGCTTGGGGGCGGCATATGGTTTGACCGACTGCGGTATGCCAACCGCATTCTCGCTGCTTGATCCTGCCGTGAAGATCGGATCGGCTGGACGTGTCATGGACGGATGGCAGATGAAAATCTTCGATGAGGATGATTTTGAAGTGGATTCCGGCACCGTCGGCGAAATTGTGATCCGCTGTGCCGCGCCTTGGGGTGCATCGCCCGGCTACTATAACAATCCACACGCGACTGCGACGGCTTGGCGCAATGGTTGGTTTCATACCGGCGATCGAGGCTATTTGGACGAGGACGGTTATCTCTGGTTTGTCGGGCGCTCTAAGGATTCGATACGGAGGCGTGGAGAAAATATTTCTGCCTTCGAGGTGGAGCAAATACTTCAAAAACATGGTGCAGTTGCGGAAGCTGCTGTGTTCCCGCTTAGTTCGCCGTTAGGCGAGGAAGACGTTGCTGCTGCGGTTGTCTTGAAGTCCGAGGCTCGCGTGACGGTGACTGAGTTGCACGATTTTTGCGCGCAAAAAATCCCTAGTTTCATGTTGCCACGGTACCTGATTTTCGTGTCCGAGTTACCCAGAACACACAGTCAGAAAGTGCAGAAGCATGAGCTCGTGCGGCGTTTTGAAAATTACCGCGATGAACTTTGGGATCGGGAGCGTGAGAGCCACTGATGTACGATCTCGATAAATATGACGATCAATTTGAAACACGACATGTGGAAGAAAAATGGATTTTACAGAAGATGAGGATATCTCCGCGCTAAAAGATTCCATCCGGCGTTTCGTCCGAAAGCGCTTTCCGCCGACGATGCTGCGCGACTGGGAAAAGACGGACAATATGCCGAGGAGTGTGTCCGTCACCCTGGCCGAGTTGGGATTGGCGGGTATGTGCGTACCGCAAGAGTATGGAGGCCTCGGCCGTCGGGTCATGGCCATGGCCACGACACTCACGGAGTTGAGCCGGTGGAGCACCCCGCTCGCGAGTCTGTTCAACATGGGCGCGGGATATGGGGCACTCAATATTTCAGAGTCGGGTACCGATGATCAGAAGCGTAAATTCCTGCCACAACTGCTCGCGGGTGAGATGCTTGTTGCCTACGGCTTGTCGGAACCCATGGTCGGAGCCGATTTGGCCGATGTGCAAACGACCGCACGACGGCACGGTGATAGGGTCTTCGTACATGGAACCAAGCGCTGGGTCACGGGTGCTTCGCTTGCTGATTACATTTATACGCTGGTGCGCACCGGCCATAGTGAGGATCGCCGCAAGAACTTGACGTTCGTACTCGTTCCCACCAACGCCGCGGGAGTGACAATCACGCCAATTCAAGTCATGGGCTCGCGCGGATTGCCGACCAATGATGTTGTTTTCGAGGATGTGGAGGTGCCATTTGATCTCGTAGTTGGAGGGGAGGCGGGATGGAACAACGCCTGGTCCATTCTGACGGGCCCCACGTTGGAGATCGAGAAGATCGCCCCGAGTGCGATCGCGTTAGGTATTGCGGAGGCGGCTCTCGAAGAGGCGTGGGAGTATAGTCAGCAGCGTGTCCAAGGTGGTAAAGTCATTTGCGCTCACCAAACCGTGCGGCACGTGTTGGCCGATGCGCAAGCGAAGATACAAACATGCCGACTCATGCTTTCCCATGCTGCATGGCTGGTCGAAACGGGCCGCACCAGTGCTGTAGCCACATCCATGGCGAAACTCCACGTATGTGAATCTGCACGTGATATCGTTTTGAACTGTCAGCAATATGTAATGGGTGCGTACGGGTATGCCGAAGGGTTTAACATGGAGCGGTACGTACGCGATGTGCTCGCTACACCCATCGTCGGAGGCTCAACGGGCATTCAGCGAAACAACATTGCAAATCTTATGAAACTCCCAAAGGATTAGATAGCCGAAAACCGAAATTGATCGATGGCTGGGTGGCGGGCAGGGAGGCGGTTGTTCGCTAGCGCGACGTTGTGTTTGTGATTCGGCATTTTGGGGATGAACCATGAGCAAAACAGCTTCTAGGAATCTCTCATTGGATCTTTATTTTAGAGAGAAACCTATTCGCCGTCCCTGGCGGTGGCATAGCCAAATCTAAGAGGGCAAGCTGCTCGAGACGTGTTGAGCTTGGATGCGATGAAAGATATTAGGAAGAGACGTTCTACCGGCGAAGTACGCGAAGCGATCCTGAAAGCGTCGGTCAAGTTGTTTCAAGAGTATGGATACGAGGCCACGGGGACGAAAGCGATCGCCGCGGCCGCATTGGTGCAGGAACCGCTCATCTTTCGTCACTTTGGCAGCAAAGCTCGATTGCTTGAAGAAGCCGTGCTATTTTCGTTGGAGACTTTCGTGCGAGGCTTCGAACGAGAATTTGAGTCACCGCAGGAGTTGTTCGGGGCGAGTGTAGTTCAATACACGAGACAACTCTACGAGCTGCTAACAGAAGAGCGTGAGCTCATCATCGCGCTTTTCGCCTTGTCTGGGCCGAACCGATCGGACCAAGATTGCCAGATTCATCGATCGTTGGCGCGCTTGTTCGACCGATTGGAAGAGATGGGGCGTCGTCATCATAAGCCGGGCGGCTTGGACCCGTGGTTCGCGGTACGACTTACCTTTTGTTTGGTCGTATCGTCGATAGTGCTCGAGGATTGGCTGTTTCCACGGGGAGACGTTTCTACGAAAGAACGTCTTGTTGAGGCGCTGGTGCAGTATGTCGTGGGTGGAACCACATGGCGCGGACGGCCCATGGCGAAGCATGCGCCGATAACGTCGGTCAACGGTGCAAAGCGTGCTGTGCGTCGGACAGTCAGGGGAAAACCGTGAGGGGTTGGATGATCCGTCAGAGCAAACTGGTTGATTTGATTGGGCCAACGGTAGCAGACTGCTCGAAGTACGATGGTTCTTGCGCCGCCTTCCGCTGTGCTGCAACTCGCGGCTTATAGTGGAAGGAGCGCGCCCTAGGCTGGCCGCTATCGAGCGAATCGATAATCCAGACACCAGATAGCGGGAGATTTCCTCGCGCTCCGCGAGCGTCAATGCCTGCGGCGCGCGGTGCCTCTGCGGCGGCTGGATGCCGCCGGTCTCCGACAGTATCCGCTGTATCGAAGTGGTCTTGATCGAACAGCCTGGCAAGCTGATGAATCGTATCGCCTCTGCGCCAGCGGTTCCACATCAGTGCCTTCTGGCTCTCGGAGTAATAAATCCTCGGCCGCTGTTTCATTTGCAACACCTCCGCTGCTCACGCAGGTTCTAGATATTATGGAAGGTGCACATAAGTAAGTCCCTGGAGTAAAACGAGGATTTCGACACCCGTTTTTCGAAAGGAGCACGCAAATGGATGCGCTTGACACGGCCCTTCAGGGGCGGGATACAACGATCACGGGCTGGCTGTGTGTCGCCTTCGAATTAGGAGAGAGGAGCTGGAAGCTGTCGCTGGGCAACGGCGTGTGCGCGCCAAGCAGGTGTATGGTGACGTAGAGCGACACCGCGGCGGTGCTGACCGCGACCGCGACCGCGATCGCGAAGGCCAAGGCCCGGTGCCATCTGGCCGCCGACGCTCCGGCGCGCAGTTGCTACGAGGCGGGCCGTTATGGTTTCTGGCTGCACCGCTGGCTGGCCGTACATGGAATTACCAACCTGGTGGTGGATTCGGCCAGTATCGAAGTGACCCGGCGGGCTCGCCGCGTGAAGACGGACCGGCTCGACGCCGACAAGCTGCTGTCGATGCTGATGCGCTACTACGGCGGTGAGCGGCGGGTGTGGGCGGTCGCACGCATTCCGACCCCGGAGCAGGAAGATGAGCGACGTTTGTATCGGGAGCTCGAACGCCTGCGTCAGGAGCGCACCGCCCACAGTAACCGGATCCGCTCGCTGCTGGTGCTGCACAACCTGCGGGTCGAGCGCATCGGTGGGCGCGCGTGGGCGCGCTGGTGGGCCGAGCACGCCACACAGCTATGGCCAGGTCTGCGCGCCGAGATTGAACGCGAGTCCGAGGGGCTTTCGCTGGTTGCCACGCAGATCAGGACGCTTGAAACGCTACAGGAGCAACAGGTACGCAACGGCGTCCAGCCCGCGATTGCCGTTCTGGCACGGCTTGCGGGTATTGGCACCGGAGGTGCGTGGACGCTGGTCAAGGAACCGCTCGGCTGGCGGCAGTTTAACAACCGCCGGGAAGTCGCCGGTTGCCTGGGCCTCGCGCCGACGCCGTACTCAAGCGGCACCAGTGAGGTCGAGCAGGGCATCAGCAAGGCTGGCAACAAACCAGCCCGGTGGCTGATGGTAGAACTCGCGTGGAGCTGGCTGCGCTTCCAGCCGGCCAGTCAGTTGAGCCTGTGGTTTAACCAGCGCCTTGCAGGCGGTGGCAAGCGCTTGCGACGGATCGGCATTATCGCGCTCGCGCGCCGTTTCGCGATCGCCTTGTGGCGCTATCTGCAATATGGCGAGATTCCGTTCGGGGTAACGCTCAAGCTATCTGGCAGCAACGTCGTTGCAACCTGAGCGGCGAACTTCGATCGACGACAGGGCTTGAAGGTCAGCGCGCCCGGGCAACACACGGGTTACCCGGCGGGTAATGGTGGTTCTAGATGGGGCGAGTCGGTAAAGGAGTGGTTCCAGCGCTCTGCGCATGCGGTATGCGGTGACCGGTCTGGTGCCGGCACGGATAGAAGTTAGACCGTGCAAACGCCCGGACATCAAACACTCCGACCTCAATCCTGTTGAAGTGACGATTTATATGAAGGAATCCAAACTGAAATTACGCGGGCGTTCGGAGCGTATCAGGGAGCGCTTGGCAGACGGGTTGGTTAGGGCTGACATCGATATGCAGCAGGCCGGCGCGCCCCTGGAGGTGTCTACGCGCCGCACCACAATGCCCGCGGTACCCGCCGCCGAGCTGGGCGGTGCGCTCGTGAGTCACATCGATAGCAGCGCGGCCGATATCTGGCGCGAGCATCACGAGCACACCGTCGGCGTCGACATGGCTCGTTGCGTTGTTTATGGCCAGCACCTACCGAGCCGCTATGACGCGAGTGGTGCGTCCGTCAGCGCACTTAAGGGCTTGCCGGCCTAATCGTCCGCAAGGCAGTTGGACGTCGTTAGCCCGGCTCCGGGCTTCGTCCTGCGCCGATTGGGCGACGTCCTAACGGGCGAATACTTCGTTTGCTACAAAACCAGACAGTTCTATTTGTCCACTGCAGCAGGAGTTCGGCGACCAAGCTAGCCGCCTGCTTCGGTGTGGGCCAAGTCAGGGTGCCATCCGAATTCCAATGAAATCTGGTTGGCGTAGTTTTTGAGAGCGAGCGCCGTCTCCCCGTTCAAATCGAGATCGACCTCCCCTGAAAGACCCAGTACCGAAACCACGGCAGCGATACTTCCTGAACCGTCAAAAACTGGGGCACTTAAGCCGTGCACCTGTAAGTTCATTTGTCCACTTGACGACGCCACACCGTCGCGTCGGATCTTTGCGAAGGCACCATCCATCCTTTCGGGGCGACTGGCCCAATCGGGTACTGGGTATGACGGAGACGATGCCAAGGCGTGAGCAATCGCTCGCTCTGCCGTCGAGCGTGGCAGCCACGCACAGAATGTCCAACCCGTCGCCGTTGTTAGCAACTGAAGAGAACTGCCGACCCGCGTGGCGAGTACCAGTGGCGCCGAATGAATTTCCTGAGCCGCCACAACAGGTACAGGCATTTCCCAGAACGCGAGAACAACCGTGAGATGAGTTGCTTCTCTGAGTGATTGGAGCAGGGGCCGGGCGACACTGGCGGGATCAAACGTCTCCATGGCCGCCATTCCGAGGCGCAGCGCGCCCTCCGCGAGGTGATATAGGCCCGTACCTGGATCTTGTCGTACGAACCCCTGCTGACAAAGGCTCACAAGGTAGCGGTGAACCTTGGCGGGATGCATCTCCGCGCGTTCGGCAAGCGTTTTGAGTTTGAGTGCGGGCTCGGCGCCAACGAAGGCTCCGAGGACTTGCAGGACCACTTCGGCCGCGAGAACTCCGCTCCGTGCGTCCGTTTCGATATCAGCATCGCGCTTCATCTGACCATTATGGCAGAGCCAACATCCCCGTGCCAGCGTCGAACGGCACGAGCGCGTCAGTAAATGCCCTATTGACATGCGACTACGCCAAGTTATCATGAGCGTAATCGAGTTACTGATCTCGTAATCGCGGGGCGGCCAGTTGATTACGCGTCGCCGCATTATTTGCTTTCAATACCGGTGCCCAAGATGCCAGTAGTCCATTTCATTCAGCCCAACAACAGCGAGCAGACTGTAGAGGTGCCTGCTGGCACCTCGGCAATGCTCGCCGCGGTTCAAGCCGCCGTTCCCGGCATCGTGGCCGAATGCGGGGGGGCGGCGATGTGCGGTACTTGTCATGTGTACGTCGATGAGGCTTTCCTTGATCGGCTCACGCCTGCAGATCCGGTGGAGCAGGAGATCCTGGAGGCGATGTTGACAAACTGCCGCCACAACAGCCGGCTCAGCTGCCAGATTTCGATTTCTCAGGCCGTTGACGGGCTTGTTCTCCACCTTCCTCCCGCCTGACGGAGTGTCCGACATGGAAGGTCCCATCGTTATCGTCGGAGGTGGACATGCCGCGGCTCAACTTTGTGCCAGTCTTGCCGAGCATTCGCTTGGGTCGCGTGTGCATTTGGTCAGTGCGGAGAACTGCCTTCCGTACCATCGGCCTCCGTTGTCGAAGACCTTTCTTACCGATCCTGACCCCAAACTTCAACTTCACCTTTCTGAGGATTGGTATCGAAATCAAGGGGTTTCGGTCAATCTTGGTGACCCTGCGGTTGACGTGATTCGTAGCGGGGAACGACGCAAGGTCATCACAAATTCGGGCCAGTGCATTGAGGCACAATGGGTTGTGCTCGCCACTGGTGCAGTAGCACGGACGCTGCCCACGCTTGGTGGCCAAAACCTGGCGAACGTGGTGACGCTGCGGGGTTATGCGGATGCATGTCGCCTGCGGCAACAGCTCGAGGAAGCGCAGCGTATTCTCATTATTGGCGGCGGTTACATCGGTCTGGAGGTCGCCGCTTCGGCAAGGAAACTGAATAAGGAGGTTGTACTGCTCGAGGCGGCTCCACGCTTGCTTAATCGAGCTTCCTCTGATCTGGTGGCTGCGTACGTACAGGAAACTCATCAGCGAAACGGGATCGATATACGTGTTGCTGTCGGAGAGATCCAGATCGAAACCTCGCACGATCGAGCGTCGGCCGCGATTATCGCTAAAGAACGGCTGTCATTTGATTTGCTCGTAGTGGGAATCGGCGCTACACCGGTGACCGATATTGCGTCTAGAGCGGGATTGGCCTGCGATGACGGCATACTCGTGGACGCCTCTATGCGGACCATCGACCCGTACGTTCTCGCTATCGGAGATTGCGCGCGTGTAAGGACAAATACTGGGCGAGACTCGCGCCTCGAGTCAGTTCACACCGCCAGCGAGCAGGCTCAAGCCGCGACGGCCACGATCACCGGGGCGCCTGGTGTGCGGGGTAGTACACCTTGGTTCTGGTCGGATCAGGGGACCGTCAAGTTGCAAATCGCTGGTCGCGTATCGGCGATTGGTCAAGCCAATCATCGCATCGTAAGGCGGACTGGGCGATCTTCGGAATCCTTCGCCGTGGCTCACTACCTGGGCGACGTGCTAGTTGGTGTCGAGTCCGTCAATGCGCCCGTTGAGCATGTGCTCGCGCGCAGGCTACTCGATGAAGGTCTAAATTTGCCGGCAGATGCATTCGCCGATCCTGCCTTTGCCATCAAGGCATGGATCACCGAAGAACTGGCCACGCGAGGCGTAACGGCATGACTATCAATTGCCCACATGTCTGGTCTCGTCTTTCAGATCTATCCAATATCACTTCATGCATCGGGCCACTGGCCTTGTTCGCATGCAGTCCCTATTTTTGCCGTTCGTAAGTTGATTAGGATGGCTAAGGAGCTTATATGGAAGCTGCTATCGACAATTTCCCGCCTCATGTTTCACGGCTCAATCCGCTCGCACCGGGAGTGGCGATGGATCCATTTCCAATCTACAAAGAGCTCCGCGAAAGTGGCCCTGTAGTTTGGCTTGAATCACTCGGTGTATGGGGAGTCTTTCGAGACGCGATGGTGCGTCAGCTAGCGAACGACCTGGAACTTTTCACGGCCGAAGGTGGCACCGGTCTGCAGAATTACTTCCGAGAAAAGCCGTGGCGGGAGCCAAGTCCGATTTTGGAAGTCGATCCGCCGGTGCATACACGCAGGCGGTCCATTCTGACGCGGATCCTCTCGCCTGGAGCACTTAACAAGTTGAAGTCGCAATTTTCGGCATCGGCGGAAAGTATTGTTGGACGCATCGTAGAAAGAGGTACGTTCGACGGCATTGCCGACTACGCAAAAGCTTTTCCAATGCAGGTTTTTCTGGACGCAGTCGGCGTTCCCGACGGAGAGCGGGAAAATGTATTGCTTTACAACGATCTCGTACGTAAGTCCCGCACCGTGAAGCTATCAGATTGGGATTCCACTGATCGGGACGCGGCGGAAGCGATGGCGAAATGGATTGACAAATTCTGCAGCCGAAAATCTGTAGCAGAGGGGTCATTCGGTGCGTATTTGTATGCAGCCGTGGATAACGGCGAACTCGACGAGCACGAAGCAGACGTCCTGTTGCGCTCGTTCGTATCTGCGGGTACCGAGACTACTATCGCAGCAATCGGCAACACACTTTACTGCCTCGCATCCCATCCTGATCAATGGGCGATCGTAAAAGCCGATCCGACCAAGGCGCGCGCGGCGTTCGAGGAGTCGTTGAGATTCGATCCGCCGGCGCAATTTCTGGGTAGATGCGCCCGGAAAGAATTTGTCTGGGAAGGCGTCCGAATCGGGCAGCACGACAAAATTCTAGGCTTCATCTCTGCGGCTAACCGGGATCCCGATCGCTGGTCAGATCCAGACAAGTATCTGATCGATCGAAACACTGTTGGACACCTCGGTCTGGGTACGGGCATTCATGGCTGCGTTGGGCAAATGTTGGCCCGTCTTGAAGGAGAAATACTGCTCAAGGCGCTGATCGAGCGAGTCAATGCGATCGAAGTCGTTGGCGAACCAGTCCGAAATCAGTCGGGATTCCGCGGGTTTAAGTCATTGCCGATGCGCGTTCAGGTCCAGTCATAGGTGGCGGCCGGGGATTGCCAAATTCCTAGTGCAGGGGGCATAGGATCGGCTCAATGAAATCTGCAAGGAGCGCGATATTTGAGCAAGCGCGCCTGTAAAAGCCGACAGGAGACATGATGCAAACAGATGTTCTAGTGATTGGGGCCGGCGCGGGAGGGCTTTCCGCTGCAATGAGCGCATCCCTCGGCGGGCTTGACGTGATCATCGTCGAGAAGACGAGCCATTTCGGGGGCACAGCGGCGCGCGCGGGCGGTTTGCTCTGGGTGCCGACCAATCACATGGCAATGCGGGACGGTGTTCAGGACAGCCTTGAAGAGGCCCGCATGTACGTTGCCGCAGAGGCCGACGAAAGCTTCAAGCCGCAAGTCGTCGATAGCTATCTTGTCAATGCCCCGCGTATGCTGGTGGAGTACGAAAAGGCGTTTCCCGCGATGAAGTTCGTCCGTAATGACGTTGGCGCGGACAATCACCCAAGCCAGCCGGGCGCAAAGAGCGCTGGCCGCTGCGTGTCGCTCCCGCCGCTCGACGGACGTGAACTCGGGACGCATCGGAAGCGCCTCGCACCGCCGCTGAAGACCATGACGTTTCTCGGCATGATGGTCCCAGTTCGGGATGTGTTGCACTTCTTCAACATGTGGAAGTCAAAGGCATCCTTGAAGATCGTGATGAAGCTGGTGCGGACGCATCTATACGACCTGCTGACCTGCGGCCAACCGATGCAGCTTTCGAATGGTGCGGCATTAGTCGGGCGCATGGCGAAATCAGTTTTCGATCGTGGAATCCCAATCTGGTACGACTGTCCCGCACACGAACTTATTGTCCGCGATGGACGTATCGCCGGCGCGGTTGTGTTGCGTGAAGGCAAGCCTGTCGCGGTGCTTGCGCGGCGCGGCGTAGTGCTCGCTACAGGGGGCTACGCGTTTGATAAGGCAAGGCGAAAAGCGCTTGCGCCAATTCCGAAATTGGCCGAATACGTATACACGGCGGCCCGGCCCGGCATTGACGGTGATGGGCTACGCATGGCTGAGGCCGTCGGTGCAAAGGTAGAAGACCGGTTGTTCAACACCATCTCTTGGTGGCCAATCTCTTTGGTTCCGCAAAGACATCGCGACCCTCTCGTCTTTCCGCACTTTGTCGATCGAGCAAAGCCCGGTTTTGTAATGGTCAACGCTGCAGGCCGCCGTTTTGCCCGAGAGTCGGCGATCGGGAACGACCTGATCCGCGCGCTGGCGCTTTCAGTAGATACGGGACCGGTCCACGCCTGGCTGATTGGTGACCACGCTGCAGTTCGAAAATTTGGCATCGGCATGGCGCGCCCCGCACCGCTTCCGATTTGGCCGCACTTGCGAAGCGGGTACGTGACGCGCGGGCGCAGCCTGGCAGAGCTAGCAAAAAAAATCGGCGTCGACCCTGATGGATTGCAAGATCAGATTACGCGCTTCAACGCCAGTGCAGCGAAAGGCGAAGATCCGGAATATCAGCGTGGTGCATCCGCACTCGAAAAGCGTGGCGGCGACCCAGATTGCAAGCCGAACCCGTGCCTTCGCCCAATTGAAACGGGGCCGTTCTACGCAGTCAGGATTCTGCCCGGAGATTTCAGCACGCTTGCCGGCCTTCGCACCGATGGTTGCGCCCGTGTTCTAAATGCTGAGGGGCAACCTATCCCGGGACTCTATGCTGCAGGCAACGATTTATCGACGATGGGCGGTGGACATTCGCCTGCAGGCGGCTTTACGTTGGGCCCGGCGGTAACGTTTGGATTTGTCGCTGGTCAACACCTGGCAGGAACGCTTGAAAGTGTCGACACCGAACAAACGCTCGCGTAGCGGCACGCTATACCGGAAAAAATCAGGAATTGAAATGAGACTTTATCGCGTCAAATCTTTTACGGGCATCGAAGGCCTTCAGCAGACCGTCGAGCAGCCGCCTTCAGACCCAGTTGGCCGCCAGGTGCTGGTGCGGATTCGTGCTTCATCACTCAACTTCCGGGATCTGCTGGCCCTGAAAGGGTATATGCAGGCCGTGCCACCTGGCATGGCGCCGAACCATATTCCACTGTGCGATGGCGCGGGGGAGGTGGTGTCGGTCGGTGCAGACGTAACGCGCGTAAGGGCTGGTGACTGTGTTGCCTTGACATATCATCGGGACTGGATGGGCGGCCCGGCACCGCATACCCTAAACACGTTGGGCCGGGGTAGCGGAATTAACGAAGGTACGTTGACGGAGCTGTCCATCGTGGACGAATCCGAACTGGTACATCTTCCTCCCCACCTTTCCTTCGAAGAAGCTGCGACTTTGCCTTGCGCAGGGGTGACGGCGTGGTATGCGCTGCACGGTGCTACGCCGTTGTACTCAGGCGACGACGTCCTGGTTCTGGGCACAGGAGGAGTATCGATATTCGCGCTGCAGTTCGCAAAGATGGCTGGAGCCCGTGTGATCGCTACAACGACATCTCCGAACAAGATAGAGACGCTGCGCCAGCTCGGTGCAGATGTCGTTATCGACGCGTCAGCTGGCCCCGGATGGTCAAACGAAGTCCTCGAGGTTACCGACGGGCGGGGCGTTGACGTGACAGTTGAAGTCGGTGGGACCGCAACCTGGAAGGATTCCGTCAAGTCGACTCGCTACAACGGACGCATGAGCTTGGTAGGTGCTTTGAGCGGCAATAACGATGGATTGAGCGGACTCTTTATGGTGCGCGGACTCAACCTCCACCCCACGCGAGTCGGCAGCCGCCATCACTTTGAGCAGATGAACCGCGCAATCGCCGCAAACGGACTTCGCCCGGTGGTCGACAAAGTGTTTGACTTTGATGATTCCAAGGCTGCGTTCGAGCACTTCGAACATGGGACGCGAATCGGGAAGGTAGTAATTCGACATTCATGAATGGATTGCATTAATCGACGGTTCGCTCACGGGGAATTTTTATATGTTTAAAAAGTATTCCTAAATAACTTGCCGTAGAAAAACAGGGTCGTTCTGCTTAGAAATCACTGTTTCGGTGGTTTGTATTTCAGAACGGCACCTGATAGTGGAAGCGAGAGTATTTTGACTGCGACGGGTACCTGAGAGCAGTCCGTGGAGTGGTAGGCGCGTCGGAAACATCGATATCGCGTTTGGCAACGCGGAAAGCAAAGCGCATGAAAAGCCGTTTAGTGAGCAGCGGAGAGTGTCGAACCGAAGCCTTGTGCTTTCGGATTGCAGCTCCAACGAGGTAGACGGAACGGTTCAGCCCAGCGGGAATGGTGTGGAACGGTACAACAGCCTCGGCGTTTCTGAAGCGAAATTTAACTAAGAAAGAGAGGAGACAAGTGAAACAGGAAATGATGAAGCCCGGTCCCATTAGCCTTGGCGTCTACGCAGCCTGCCTCGCCGCAGCTTGTGGCCTATGGAGCTCGAGCGCCAATGCGTTCCACTTCGATGTGCCAAACCCGGACATCGACATGGAATGGGATAACACCGTCCGCGCAGACTACGACATCCGGCTTCAGAACCCGGACAATTTCTATACAAACAGTCCGACTTACGACGAAGGCGATCTGTCGACGCCAAAGTTCAGCACGATCCAGTCAATGCTGAACCTGTACAGTGAGTTCGATTTCAAGTACAAGGACACGTCAGGCTTCCGGCTCAGTATGGACGCGTGGTACGACCCGACATTCAAGACCACCGACACCAATAACACGTCGCTGCCGTCCCCGAACAATCTACCGAATTATCCAAACAATCAGTATACGGGCTATATCAACAAGTACTATGCAGGGCCGAGTGCGGAATTGCGTGATGCATTTGCCTTCACAACGTTTGATCTGGGTGGGCACGAAACCAATGTAAAGCTCGGCCGAACGGCCGTCACATGGGGGCAGTCGGCGTTTGCCACGATAGGCGGCGTCAACTCAATTGCATTCGGCCAGGCTCCGCTTGATTTGATGAAGGCGACGCAAAGCCCGAGCGCGTCACTCAAGGAAATCGTTCTGCCGACGGCCCAGGCGGACGTCACGACCAAGATTACAGACACGATTAGCCTGTCCGCACAATACACGTTCGAGTGGGACCACGACCGTCTCCCCGAAGGTGGAACCTATTTCGGCGGGGCTGACGCAATCTTGTACGGGCCGCCCGTTGCGTCTTACGTAAACATCCCCGGAATCGGCCCGGTCGCAATTCCGCGCGTGGCGCCTACTGAGGGGCAAACCGGCGATATCGGTCTTGATGCCACTTGGCGTGTTGATTCGATCGCGACGACCTACGAACTCGCGTTCCGGCACTTCGCGATGAAGATGCCCTGGGCGGCGGTTCAGGTACCTGGCGGCGGCGCGAGTCTCGGTCCAATCACGTTGCCGGCGATTACTGCTCAATACGGCAACGACGTCAATCTGGTCGGCGGGGGATTCAACAGCGCGATCGGTAACGCGGCTGTCGCTGGCGAACTGTCCTATCGCTGGAACATGCCACTGAACGCGGTGAACAGCACGACCATTAACAATGCGCCGACTGGACGAACGCTGCATGGTCTCTTGAATATTACGCAATCTTTCGGCAAGAGCCTCCTGTGGGACAACATGTTCCTCCAGGCTGAATGGGCTTTCAACGATTTGTTGAGTGTGCAATCAAATCCTGGCAACCTCGCGATGTCCGGCTATGATACTAGCGGCCAATGTTCGGCGACCGGGAACAGCCCTTACGACAACTGTTCTACACGTTTCTGGACGGGGATTGGAATTGGTGCAAGCCCGCAGTGGTACCAGGTCTTTCCTGGGGTGGACCTGACCATGCCGCTTTTTGTTAACCTGAATCTGAAAGGATACTCCGCCGCTATCAATCCGGGAGGCGAATCTGAAGGCTTCAACACCTTCGTAGTGGGGCTTGATTTCACGATCTACAACAAGCATCAAGTGAACCTCACCTATACCTATTACATGAACAAGAAGGGCTATGCGAGCAACGGCGCAGCTGCCGCTGTGGGTGCGCCGTACAGCGACAAGTCGTGGCTGGGTCTTACCTACCAGACAACGTTTTGATCTAGATGGAGACAGCAATGAAGAGATTTCCAAGGCTTCTTAAAGCGCTCGCGATACTCGCGGCGGTCTGGGCCTCGCCGTACACTCTTGCAGTGGAAAGTGGGCTGACGCCATTTGGTGCAGAGATCGCTGGCAGCAAGGATGGCGCGATTCCCGCATACACCGGGGGAATTACACAATTCCCATCGGATTTCAAGGCTGATTCGGGGAAATGGGCGGACCCGTATGCTGGTGAGAAGCCGATTCTGCAGATCACAGCACAAAACTATCAACAATACGCCGATAAATTGAGCGCGAGCGCTATTGAACTGTTCAAGCGGTATCCGAACTATCGCATGGAGGTTTACACGACTCATCGCAGCGTTTCTTATCCGGATTGGTATCTCGCGAATTCGACGAAGAATGCTCAGAGCGCTCAACTCCGAGATAATGGCCTATCGCTGACTGGTGCATTCGGTGGCATGCCGTTTCCAAATCCAAAGACGGGTCAGGAGGCCGTATGGAACTATGAACTGCGCTATCTTGGCCCGACGCAGCACGATAACGTGAAGACATGGCTGGTCGATTCGAGCGGTACGCCGATCTTGGTGGCGCAACTCAAGACAGCGCTTAACTTTCCTTACTACGACGTCAAGCAGGAGGAAGCTTTTCGCAAGAAGGGTGATCTCGCTGTCTGGTATCAGTTCACCAACGACTATGCCGCACCGGCTCGCATGATTGGCGATACGGTTACAGCGTGGCTATACATGGATACGGCCGCTCACGATCAGCAGACGTGGGAATACACCCCAGGTCAGCGCCGGGTGCGTGTAGCGCCAGATCTTGCCTACGATACGCCGAACCCCGCCTATTCCGGTGCAATCACTCTTGACGATAGCGAATTGTTCTTTGGGAAGATGGATCGCTGGAATATGAAGTTGGTTGGGAAACAGGAAATGTATATCCCATACAACGACTATAAGCAACAGTATGAAACCCCGGGAAGCAAGATATTGACGCCGCATTATATTAATCCTGACTATGTCCGTTGGGAGCTTCATCGAGTTTGGGTGGTCGAGATGACACTCAAGCCTGGTGCTCGCCATGTATATAGCAAGAAGACGCTATACATCGATGAGGATGGTGGTGGTGGGATGATGGATGCGTACGATCAGTCTGGCAAGCTGTATCGCGGTGGCTTCGAAACCACGGTGCCGGCCTACGATTACAAGGTGCCGATTTCGATGGGTAACTGGTTCTACGACTTCAACAGCGGGATTTATATTTTTGGTAGCCACCCGGCCGACGCTCCTGGAATCGTCTTTAACGTGAGCTATCCGAGCTCTTACTTCACACCGGAGCACATGCAGGAAACGGGCGTGAGATAGGTAAAACAACGCAGTGACCGTAGTATTTGTGCTGCGAGCTTGTGTCCCGCCAGATATGTCGGGCGGGACACTTGTCCAGCAAGGATCTCAGTCTGCCGTTTAAGTGTTGAATATTTTTGAGGTCATCTGCCGCGCCGCCACGTATCAGCTTCAAAACACGTTTCGCGCTTGATTTCTTCACTTCGAGTAAGGGAAATTGACAGAAAGTCCAATAAGCAGAGGGACAGCAGTAGAGAGTCAGCACGAATTCCGATTCCCTGTGAAAGGGGCGGGGAAAGAAGATAGAGCGCAGTACTGTCAGACCAATTGTTTGCCAGTTGCTGTGAAGGAGACGTAATGCGTAACATCCTGTTTTGTCCGTTGTCGTTTTTCGCGGTAGCATGCATCGCGACTGGCACCGTTCATGCCGAGTTCGCGGATCCAATGCAGTCGCCTGCCGTCGTCAACTCCCGGGCCGCACATGAGCCGATGCTGGCACTAGCACAGGTTGGACAACGTGTAGTAGCTGTGGGCCCTCGCGGGGCCATACTCGTTTCGGACGATGGCGCTGCGCACTGGCGCCAGGTGCAGGTGCCTGTGAGTTCTGATCTCGTGGCCGTCACGTTCAAGTCGGGTGAGCTCGGCTGGGCGGTCGGCCACGATGGCCAGGTGCTCCATACCACCGACGGCGGCAATACCTGGACGCAGCAGCTCGACGGTCGACGCGCAGCGAAGCTGATGAGCGAATACTACGCCAAGCAGCAGGGAGATTCGCCCGATATCAGGGCGTCGCGCGAAGAGGCCAAACGCTTTGAAGCCGATCAGGGCGGACGCCCGTTTCTCGACGTCTGGTTCGACAATGAGCACTCTGGCTGGGTCATCGGTTCGTTTAACATTATTTTTCACACCGATAACGGCGGCAAGACATGGGTGCCGTGGTTCGACCGTATCGACAATCCTAATGCGCTAAACCTGCATGCAATGCGCCGCATCGGTGGAACGCTCTATATCGCAGGGGAGCAGGGGCTGCTGGTCAAGCTTGATCCCGACAAACAGCGCTTCGTCGCAGTACCAACGCCGTCGAAGGGCAGCTTGTTTGGGCTTGCATCCGCGGGCGATGCCATGATCGTGTATGGCCTGCTTGGTAGTGCCTACCGCTCGACCGATGGCGGCACGACGTGGAACAAGATTGCGCTACCGACCGGCGCAAGCATTCTCGCTTCGGGCGAACTACCCGATGGTCAACTGATTTTAGCGACGCAGGCGGGCGAGCTTCTCGAGAGTGCGAATCAAGGTGCAACGTTTCGCGTGCTTGCCGAGCATCAGCCGGGCGGAATTTTCGCAATGGCACTGCACGGAGACACTGCAGTGGTGGCCGGTGCGGCCGGCCTAACGAGCATCACATTGTCGAAGTCGCATTAAGAGGGAACAGACATGGCTGGTGGTAATAATGCCCAATTCGGAAAAATGCCGGTCGTCGCGGATCTTGCACAGTTCGATTCGCGTTCGGGCAACACCCTGGAGCGGCTGATCTTCAACAGGCGCCCATGGCTCATCATCATCTGCACGATTATCACGGCGGTGCTCGGATTTCAGGCGATGCGGCTCGATGTAAATGCAAGCTTCGAGAAGATGATTCCGCTTTCGCATCCGTACATCAAGAACTACCTCGACAACAAGGCAGATCTGAAAGGGCTCAGCAATTCGTTGCGTATCGTCGTCGAAAATCCATCGGGTGACATCTACGATCCTAAATATCTCGCGGCGCTGCGCCGCATCAACGATGCTTTGTTTCTCATTCCAGGCGTTGATCGTCCGGGCGTGAAATCGTTGTGGATGCCAATCGTACGCTGGAATGCTGTTACGGAAAACGGCTTTGCGGGTGGCCCAGTCATGCCGGACGGCTTCGACGGCTCCTCGCAGGGAATCGCGCAGCTGCGAACCAATGTCGCTCGGGCCAACATCGTCGGCAGCATCGTAGCCAATGATCTCCGTTCGAGCATGATCCAGCTGCCGCTCCTCGATCACTACGCTGATACGGGCAAGCCGCTCGACTACGCGAAGCTTTCACACCAGATCGATGCCGTGATAAAGGCCCAAGGCCGCGGTGAAGTGCGCGTGCATGTGGTGGGTTTTGCCAGACTGATCGGTGATCTGATAGCGGGCCTCAAGCAGGTCGCGACGTACTTCGGTATAGCCGCTCTGATCGCGCTTGTCGTAATTTTTCTCTACACGCGTTGTTATCGCAGTACGGTTCTGGTGGTAGCTTGCTCGCTCATAGCCGTGGTCTGGCAGCTTGGCATCATCCGCACGCTCGGCTATGTGCTCGATCCGTATTCGGTGCTGGTGCCGTTCCTCGTCTTCGCCATAGGTGTTTCACATGGTGCACAGAAGATGAATGGGATCACGCAGGACATTGGCCGTGGCACGCATCGTTATGTGGCCGCTCGTTACACGTTCCGGCGTCTCTTTCTCGCCGGACTCACGGCATTGCTAGCGGACGTGGTCGGCTTTGCAGTGCTGATGGTGATCGACATTCCGGTCATCAAGGATCTGGCCTTTACCGCGAGCGTGGGTGTGGCTGTGCTCATATTCACGAACCTGCTGCTATTGCCGGTTCTGCTCTCGTATATTGGCGTGAGCCCGTCGGCCGCGCGGCGTAGTGTGCGTGGCGAGCAGATCGATGCGCACGGCACGTCGGCGGTGGGCGCACTGTGGAATCTGCTCGACCGCTTCACTGAGCGCCGCTGGGCAACCGGAGCGATCGTCTGCGCGGCGGCGCTCACGGTGGGCGGTTGGTCGATCAGCCAGCATCTGCAGATCGGCGATCTCAATTCCGGTGCGCCCGAACTCAGGCCAGACTCGCGCTACAACCTTGATAACAGCTACACCAACGCTCATTTCGGGTTGTCGAGCGACCTCTTCGTCGTGATCGGCAAGTCGTCGCACGGCACGTGTGATGTCAACAATTTCCCGCTTGTGCTCGAAGCGGACCGCCTTGAAACCGCGCTGCGCGGAGTGTCAGGCGTGCAGACGACGACTTCGGTTGGCGGCCTCTCACGGTGGGTAACCGCGGGCTTCTACGAGGGCTACCCGAAGTGGTACACAATCGACCGCGTGCCTTCGATCCTCAACAAGACGGTCTGGCAGGTTCTGCTCGATCACCCGGATCTCTTGAGCCCGACGTGTGGCACGGCGCCGATCATTGCGTATCTGACTGATCATAAAGCCGCCACGCTCTCGCGTGTGATGAGTGTGGCAGAGAGTTTCGCAAAGGCCCATAGTGACACGGATCATCAGTTCCTGATGGTGGCCGGTTCGGCCGGTATCGACGCGGTGACAAACATTGTCGTCGCCAAAGCGAACCGCACCATGCTCTTCATGGTGTACGGTGCGGTCGTCCTGCTGTGTTTCATCACGTTCCGCAATTGGCGTGCGGTGGTGGTGGCAGTCGTACCGCTGGGCATAACGTCAATATTGTGCGAAGCCCTCATGGTCGAATTGGGCATTGGTGTGAAGGTTGCTACGTTGCCTGTGATTGCACTGGGTGTGGGAATTGGTATCGACTACGCCCTTTATCTACTGAGCGTTCAACTCGCGTATCAGCGCGCTGGGCAATCGCTGCGCATAGCCTACCGTCAGGCCCTGCAGTTTACGGGAAAGGTTGTTGCGCTGGTCGGTGTAACACTGGCAGCGGGTGTTGTGACTTGGGCGTTCTCACCGATCAAGTTCCAAGCCGACATGGGGGTTCTGCTCACATTCATGTTCCTATTGAATATGATTGGGGCTTTGGTTCTTATTCCTGCGCTGTCGCATTTTCTTCTGCAGGATATCTCGCGCAAAGCTGCAGCCTCCATGGAGGCCGATGGCTCGCGCAAAGCGGATATATATAAAGCAGAAGCGGCGGCGCACCTCAGAGGACAGTCTTCCTCCTGAGTGAAAAATCGAACGATGCTCTATTGCGGAGAGCCCCTAGTTCATTGGATGCAAATCAGCGTTCCATATTAGGGGTTTGCCAAAATATCGGCACATGCAGGCAGTTTCAATGTTGGCGAGATTTTTTTCTTCAGATGATGTCGGAGGGGGGAAAGGGCCATGGGACCAGCGTGAGAGTGGAGAGGGCTAGCGGATTGTCTTTGTCGATTGCAGCTGAATTCCTGCACACTGAATTTAGGTTTCTGCGTAGTCAACCGAGTATTTAGTTGGTTATGTCATAAGGTGAATTAGATGAGATTTGCAGGAAAAGTAGCATTTGTTACTGGTGGAGCTTCGGGGATCGGACGAGCCGCCTCGTTAGGCTTTGCGCGCGAGGGAGCCTCTGTTGCCGTAGTTGACCTTAAAGCAGAGGCTGCTGACGAGACGGTCGCATTGATCGAGGCGGCTGGGGGAAAAGCGATTCCGATCTCCGCTGATGTCACCCAGTCCCAGGACGTGGAAAGAGCCATCAAACAAACAGTGTCTGCATTCGGGCAGCTTGATTTCGCTTTCAATAACGTCGGGGGTGGGCGTGGAAGCGACGTAGTGAACACCGTCGAAGAGGATTGGGATCTTTCGCTGGATCTTAACCTTAAGAGCACTTGGCTTTGCATGAAATATGAGGTGCCGGAGATGCTTCGGGTCGGCGCTGGTGCGATTGTAAATACCTCATCTTCGTCAGTTTGGGCTTCGTTCAAAGGCAATAACCCGGCCTATGTATCGTCGAAATACGGTCTGCTTGGTCTGACGCGCCATGCGGCGTTGGAGCTTGCGGAAAAGGGTATCCGCGTCAATGCGGTCCTCCCTGGCGTAATTGACACGCCACTTGCAAAAGGATCAATCAATGTGGATATGACTAAGGTGGCGGCAGCTTATCACCCAATGAAGCGTGTGGGTCGGCCAGAGGAAGTTGCCAGCGCTGTGCTCTTTCTGTGCTCATCGGAGGCATCCTTCATTACTGGCGCAATGCTTCCTGTCGACGGCGGCGCGAGCACCAAGTAAGCCGCCACAGGTTGAATTCTCGCAGTGGCTGTATTTTCAAACCCTTGTGCGCGCCTCCTTCGTTGTAGTGTTCAGGCCAGTTGTCGAACTGGCCGAGAACGGTTACGGCGTCCGGCCAGTCGCGGACGCACGTGCAATTTCGTCAGAACGTTTACGCGAACGACTCAGCCATGCCGTTAGACTGGGGGCTGCGAACTGGAGTGAAATATGGCAGCAGACCCCGGCCTCCCGCGATGGCCATCGTCTCGTGCGCAGGTGTAGGCGCTCCCATTGTCCGTGAGCCACTCGAGCGCGCGTGGTGCTCGATACTGTCCAAATCGCCGCTCTACGTATACGAGCACGAAGTTTTCGATGGCGTACCTCACCCTGGCGACCTCGCCATTTGCGCGCCGTATCTCGAATCCATTAGACGTCTGCGCAGATTTGAGCGAAGCGTGATGACGTTGCCCTCGTGTGGGCTGGCTGGTGATTACCTGTATACCGGCGAAGCAGCCGCTCGCTTTGCCCCATGAGCCGGTACAACTGTTTCTGGTTCAGCGTAGCCGGCCTCTAGTGTCCTGAGTTAGATATTCATTGAATTATTTGCTGATCCCGCCTACACGCGCAATCCGTGCGCCTCACTGAAGCGGGTTTGCGAGATCGAACGGAATCAACGAATTGGCGTTGCGGGTTTTTATGAGAATTGCAGTTCTGACGAAGCCTCGAGCACAAGTTGACTGCGTGTGCCGAACATTGTCAGCAGCGGGGAACACGTGTAATGCATTCGACGACAGTCAGGCACCCTTCAGACAGTTCCGCAGCCGGCTGTTCGATCTGCTCGCGCTGGACCGCCGTGCGTTGGGTCTTCAGGGTGACGAGGCGCTGCACCGGGTCCGTCAAAATTTCGCCGAGTGACTGCCTATTCTGCTCATGACCAGCGCCAGCGATACATTGCACCACGACACCGACACCGACACCGACACCGACACCGACACCGACACCGACACCGACACCGACACCGACACCGACACCGACACCGACACCGACACCGACACCGACACCGACACCGACACCGACACCGACACCGACACCGACACCGACACCGACACCGACACCGACACCGACACCGACACCGACACCGACACCGACACCGACACCGACACCGACACCGACACCGACACCGACACCGACACCGACACCGACACCGACACCGACACCGACACCGACACCGACACCGACACCGACGCCGACGCCGACGCCGACG
>NZ_BAYD01000113.1 GCF_000685075.1 Paraburkholderia oxyphila NBRC 105797 | reverse complement strand
TTAAGGCCAAACAACATCAGCAAGCGAGCCGAGTGCCCGTTCAATTCCCAGACGCCTGGGCAGCCTCGCCCTGCGCAGCCTCGCCCTGGGCACCAGCGCTCTGAGCACCTAACGCGCGCCCGCGATACCAAACCCTATAGACAACCGCCAGCACCAAAAGAAACGGCACTCCACACATCAAAGTCATCCGAAACTCCCGAGTAAAAACCGTCGTAACCAACGCTGCCCCCATAAGCACCGCACCAGCAACCGAGGTACCCGGATACCCCCACATCCGAAATGCAAGCGCCCGCGCGCCAATCTTTCGCCGAAAAAACAGATGCGTCACAAAGATCATGAGCCAGGTAAACATGGCACCAAACATCGAAACAGACATCATCAACATGAACGACGCATCGGGATAAATCACATTGAGCACCGTCGCAAGCGCGATACCAATAGCCGAGAGCAACAACGCCGCCACCGGCACCCCATTCGCGCCAAGCTGGCCGAATCGAGCAGGCGCATAACCCGCCCGCGACAGACTGAACATCATCCGCGTCGTGATATAGAGCTGGCTGTTCATGGCCGAAAGCGCCGCCACGAGAATCACGAAGTTGATCACGCCAGCCGCACCCGGCACATGCGTAGCCGCCATCACTTTCACGAACGGGCTTTCATTAGCGCCCGCAGCCGTCCACGGCACGATCGCAAGCATCAGCGCAAGCGTCAGCAAATAAAAGAACACGAGCCGCAGCATAGTCGCCCGAAACGCGCGCGTAACCGCCCGGTGCGGATCCTGCGCCTCCCCCGCCGCCACAGCAATCATCTCAATGCTCAGATAGCTGAAAATCGAGACGATCACCGCCACCCACATGCCCCACACACCCTTCGGAAAGAACCCGCCGTGCGAGGTGTAGTTAGCGAACCCAATACCCGAGCCGGCCGGCGCGCCGAACACCACCCAGGCCCCGAGCACGATGAACGCCACGATGGCAGCAATCTTGAGCATCGAGAACAGATATTCGACGGCGCCGAACACCTTCACGCTCACGATGTTGACGCCGATGAGCGCCGCCGAGAAGCCCACGATCCAGTACCAGCCCGGGATCGCGGGAAACCAGTACTTCATGTAGACCGCGATCGCAGTGACTTCCGTGCCCACGGCAAATACGATCGACGACCAGTACGCATAACGCACCAGAAACCCGGCCAATGGCCCGATATAGTGCTCGGCGTAAGCGCCGAACGAGCCCGATGTGGGATGCGCGACCGTCATCTCGGCCAGACACCCCATCAGCAACAGCGCGATCAGCGCCCCAATCGCATAGCTCACGAGCACGCTCGGGCCCGCGAAGCCAATGGCGAAGCCGCTGCCGAGAAAGAGCCCGGTGCCAATGGCCCCGCCAATGGCGATCATCGAAAGCTGCGCCGTCGACAGGCCGCGCCGCAAGCCCTTCTCACGCTCGACGATCGCGTCGAAGCCCCTATGTTGCGTCATCATGTGTCTCCTCTGTCGTCCTGCCGTGGATGGGTCAGGTCACCGATTTACGTGCATGAAATGCTTCGTTATCCCAGGCGCGTGTTTCGAGAATGTCCTTGAGCGCCGAGACCGTGTCCCAGATGTCGACGTAGCGCACGTAAAGCGGCGCGAAGCCGAAGCGCAGAATGTTCGGCGCGCGGAAGTCGCCAATCACCTTGCGCGCGATGAGCGCCTGCATGACCGCGTAGCCCTCCGCGTGCGCGAGCGAGACCTGGCTGCCGCGCTGGCCGACGTCGCGCGGTGAGGCGAGCGTGCAGCCGAGTCCCGCGAGGTGCTGGTCGGCCAGTTCGATCATCAGGTTGCCAAGCGCCACGCTCTTGGCGCGCAACACCTCGAGGTCGACGCCTTCGAACGCCTCGAGCGCGGCCTCCAGCGCAATCACGCCCAGTTGCGGCGCGGTGCCCGTGAGCATGCGGTCGATGCCCGCGTGCGGCGCGTAGTCGTGGGTGAACTCGAACGGTTTCGCATGGCCGTGCCAGCCGGTGAGAGGCTGATTCAGGTCCGCCAGATGACGCCTAGCGACGAACACGTACGCAGGCGCGCCGGGGCCGCCGTTCAGATATTTGTAGCCGCAGCCCACGGCGAAGTCCGCCTCGCAACCGTTCAGATGCACGGGCATGGCGCCGGCCGAGTGGCACAGGTCCCAGACGATCAGTGCGCCCGCTTCGTGCGCCTTGCGCGTCACCGCCTCCATGTCGTAGCGCTTGCCGCTCTTGTAGTTCACGTGCGTGAGCGAGACGACCGCCACCGAGTCGTCGATGCTGGACATCACCTCCTCTGGGTCGACGCAGCGCAGCTCGCATCCTGTCATTTGCGCGACGCTCGACGCCATATAGACGTCGGTCGGGAAGTTCGTGCGTTCGGCGAGTATCACGCGGCGCTCCGCCCGCATGCGCGTCGCGGCCACCAGCACCTTGAACAGATTCACCGAGGTCGAATCGGCCACGATGACTTCGCCGGGTCCCGCGCCAATCAGCTTTGCAATCTTGTTGCCGGTACGCTGGGGCGCCGGGTACCAGTCGGCGTCGTTCCACGAGCGGATCAGGCCGTGCGCCCATTCATCCTCGAGCGCGGTTTTCATGCGCGCGGGCACGTTCGCGGGCATCGCGCCGAGCGAGTTGCCGTCGAGGTAGATCGTATCGGCCGGCAGGTTAAAGCGTGCGCGGCAATGCGCGAGAGGGTCGGCCGCGTCTAGCGCGGCGCACTGTTCCCGTGTGATCATTTGCTCAGGATTCCAATATATATTGCATGAGTGGCTGGATGAGTACGGACACCGCGCCTCCGGTTTCAAGGCGTCTTTGCTGCGGCCGGCTCCGTCAAGCCGAAGAAACGTTGCGCATTGCCGCCGAGGATCTTGGCCTTGGCGCTCGCCGTGAGTGTGGGATGCTCCGCCACCAGGTCGCCGATCTTTTGCTCGCCAAGCGGAAACGGGTAATCGGAGCCCAGCATCACGCGCTCCTCCCCCATCGTGTCCACGAGCAGTTGCAGCGCGCGCGGGTCGAAGACCGCGCTGTCCACGTGGAAGCGTTCGAGGTAGGAGATGGGCGGATGCGGGCAATCCTCGCGCACGATGTCGCGCTGCTCCCACGCGTTCTGCACGCGCCCGAGCAGGAACGTGAAGCTGCCGCCGCCATGCGCAAAGCACAGCTTCAGCGTCTTCGGAATGCGTTCGAACGCGCCCGAGAGAATCAGCGAGACGATGCTCAACTGCGTCTCCGCCGGCATCGCGACTAGCCAGGGCAGCATCCACTTCTTCATGCGGCCGTCGGTCATCATGTCCCACGGATGCACGAGCACGGGAATCCCGTCGTTGGCGCAATGCGTGAGGAAGGTCACGAGGTGGGCGTCGTCCAGATCGCGCGGCCCCAAGTGATTGCCGATCTGCACGCCGCGGTGGCCCGCGCGGCACGCGCGCGTCGCTTCGCGGCACGCGAGGTCGACGTCCTGCAGCGGCACCTGGGCGAGTGCCTGCAGGCGTGCCGGTGCGTGGGCGCAGAGTTCGAGCGCGCGGTCGTTCATGCGCGCCGCCCACTCATGCGCGCGGGCCGCGTCGTGGCGGTAGCCGAACATCACGGGCGTCGCGCAGATCAGTTGCTGGTCCACGCCCAGCGCGTCCAGCTCCGCGAGCCGCGCCGCCGGGTCCCACAAGGGGCGATGCACGGGGCGGAAGGCGCGCTCGCCGGTCATGATGGTGCCGTGCTCGCCGTCCGCGTCGATGCGCAGCCACGGCGCGTGCTGAGCATCGAGGGCAGCGGCCTCTTCCCGCGTCACGGGCGGGAAGAAGTGCGAGTGCATGTCGATTCGAAGTGTCATTGTCTGTTGATCGGTTGGAACGCTTCGGCGGCCCTTGTGGCGGCGCCCAGGGGGATCGCCGGTTGCCGGTCACCCGGCCTTGCCCGGATGGATCTGGCCGCACTGCGGGCAGCGGCGCTGCGCCTCGCTGGCGTAGAACGCCTCGAAGAGCGGCGGCAGGTCGTTCACGATGCTCTTGAGATGCACCTCCACGCGATGCACGAGGTGGCCGCAGGCGTCGCAGTACCACTCGAAGCCGTCCACCACGCCCGGCGCGCGTTGCCGTTCGATCACGAGGCATGCGCTGCCGGCCTCGGGCCGCTGCGGCGAATGCCGGACGTGCGGCGGCAGCAGGAACACGTCGCCCTCGCGCAGGTCGACGCGCTCCTTGCGTCCATCGATCCACAGGTTCAGATACGCGTTGCCGCGCAACTGGTAGAAGAACTCCTCGTGCGGATCGTCGTGATAGTCGCTGCGTTGATTCGGCCCGCCCACTACGGTCACGATGAAGTCGCTGTCCTGCCATACCTGCTGGTTACCGACGGGCGGTTTGAGCAGATGCGCATGCTCGTCGATCCAGCGCGGGAAGTTGAACGGTCTGCCGTAAGTCAACATGTCTGCCTCGCTCCACGCGGCTGGGGTTTATCGGTTCGGCGCGTACGCCACCGCTTTCATCTCGATCAGCAGATGCGGATGCGGTAGCTGATGCACGGCCACGGTCGTGCGCGTGGGCCCGGTCTCGTCGAAGTACTCGCCATAGATCTCGTTGTAGCCGAGGAAGTCGTTCATGCTGACGAGGAACGACGAGATCTCGACGAGGTTCGACAGGTCCGCGCCCTCGCTGCGAAGAATGTCGCGGATGTTCTCGATCACGGCGCGCGTTTGCGCGCGGATGTCGAGCGTCACGGCGCCGAGCTCGTCGGCGGCGGCGCCCGCGATGCTGTTGTCGGGCCGCCGCGCGCTCGTGCCCGAGACGAACAGGAAGTCGCCGGCGCGCGTGATGTGCGGGAAGCGGCCGCGCGGTTTGGCCTTGCCGGGCACCACGCGCGCCTGGGGAGTCGGTTGGTTCATCATGAGAGTCTGTGGTTCGTGGATGCAGTGGTGAATTCGGTGCTGCCGAGTCCGTTGACGAGGCAGTGCACGTGGGTATCGGGCGCCAGCGCATGCGCGGCCGTGGCGGCGCCCGCCATGATCAGCGAGCCGGCCGGCAGCACCAGCCCGCTTTGCGCGACGAGGCGCGAGGCTTGCACGACCGAACGCAGCGGGTGGCCAAGGATCGCGGCCGTGGAGCCCGTTTGCACGACGCGGCCGTTCATGCGCATCAGCACGCCCGCGTTGGCAAGCGTGTCGAAGCGGCGCGTCCACGGACCGATCGTGAGCCCCGCCGAGGAGCAGTTGTCGGCCACCACGTCTTCGAGCGAGAACTTGAAATCGCGGTAGCGCGAATCGATGATCTCCAGCGCCGGCGCTACGGCATCCAGATACTGCGCGGCTTCGAGCAGCGTGAGCGGCCGGTCGATGTCGCGGCTCGTGAGGAAGCACACCTCGGGCTCCACACGCGGGTGGATGAAGCGCTCGAGCGCGACGCGGCCGCCGTCCTCCTCGAGCATCGCATCGGTGAGCCAGCCCCAGATCAGGCTGTCCACGCCCATCTGGAGCATCTTCGCGCGGCTCGTGAAGCCGAGCTTCACCCCCACCGCGATCTCGCCGCGATCGATGCGCCGCTCGATCGACGCGCGCTGCACCACGTACGCTTCGTCGAGCGAGAGTCTCGCGCCCGGTGTGAACTCGGCAAGCTGCGCAATCGGCGCGGCGTCGCGCGCGGCGGTGTCGAGCCGGGCGGCCATGGCATCGAGATCGCTCATGCCGCCTCCTTCGCGGCATCACGCGCGCGCACGAGGTCGAGCGCGACGTCGACGATCATGTCCTCCTGGCCGCCAACCATCCGGCGGCGGCCGAGCTCGACCAGGATCTCGAACGCCGTGAGCCCGTGCTTCGCGGCCGCCGCTTCGGCATGGCGCAGGAAGCTCGAATAGACGCCCGCATAGCCGAGCGCGAGCGTCTCGCGGTCCACGCGCACGGGCCGCTCCTGCAAGGGGCGCACGATGTCGTCGGACGCATCGATGAGCCGCTTCACGTCGCAGCCGTGATCGAGCTTCATGCGGTCCACCGCCGCCACGAACACTTCGAGCGGCGCATTGCCCGCACCCGCCCCCATGCCCGTGAGCGACGCATCGATGCGGTCGCAGCCGTGTTCGAGCGCGACGATCGAATTCGCCACGCCCAGCGAGAGATTGTGATGCGCATGCATGCCCGTTTGCGTCGCGGGGTCGAGCACGGCCTTCATCGCATCGAAGCGCGCCGCCACTTCGCGCATATTGAGCGCGCCGCCCGAATCCACGACATAGACGCATTGCGCGCCATAGCTCTCCATGAGCTTCGCCTGTGCGGCGAGCGCCACGGGTGTTGTCATGTGCGACATCATCAGGAATCCTACGGTGTCCATGCCGAGCTCGCGCGCGTACTCGATGTGCTGCTTCGCGACGTCGGCCTCGGTGCAATGCGTCGCGATGCGCACGGTGCGCGCGCCCGCGTCCCAGGCGGCGCGCAAGTCGTGCACGGTGCCGATGCCGGGCAGCAGCAGCGTCGCCACGCGGGCGTGCTCGACCGCCCCCGCAACGGCCTCGATCCATTCGAGGTCGGTATGCGCGCCGAAGCCGTAGTTGAAGCTCGATCCCGCAAGACCGTCGCCGTGCGCGACCTCGATGCTGTCCACACCCGCCGCGTCGAGCGCGCGTGCGATCGCGACCGCCTGGTCGAGCGAATACTGATGGCGGATCGCGTGCATGCCGTCGCGCAGCGTCACGTCCGAGATATAAATCTTCTTCGTGTTTCCGGTCATGGCCGTCGTCCCCTTCATGCCGCCACGCGGCTTGCCGCGATCTGCTCCGCGGCGGCCAGCGCCGCCGAGGTCATGATGTCGAGATTGCCCGCGTAGCCGGGCAAGTAATGCGCCGAGCCCTCCACTTCGATGAAGACGCTCACCTTCAGGCCCGCGCGGCGCCCGTTCGCGCGGGTCTCCGGCGAGTTCGCCTCCTTGCCCTGGCCGAACAGCCGCTGATCGAGTTGCACCCGGTCGAACTGCACGGCCTGCTTGAGCCGGTAGCCGGGCACATAGCTCGCCACGGCGGCCACCATCGCGCGCACCGAGCGCTCGATGGCGCCAGTGTCGGCGTCTTCGTCGGTCAGGCAGTAGATGGTGTCGCGCATCATGAGCGGCGGCTCGGCCGGATTGAGCACGATGATCGCCTTGCCGCGCGCGGCGCCGCCCACGGTCTCGAGCGCACGCGCGGTCGTCTGCGTGAATTCGTCGATGTTCGCGCGCGTGCCCGGTCCCGCCGAGCGGCTCGCGATCGACGCGACGATCTCGGCGTAGTGCACCGGCGCCACGCGCGAGATGGCGTGGACGACGGGAATCGTCGCCTGGCCGCCGCATGTGACCATGTTGATGTCCGGCGCGTCCAGATGCTCGAACAGGTTCACCACCGGCACCACGAACGGCCCGGTGGCGGCGGGCGTCAGGTCGATCACGCGCACGCCATGGCGGCGCAGCACTTGCGCATGGTGCGCGTGCGCGCCGGCCGAGGTCGCATCGAAGGCAATGCGGATGTCCTCGAACTCGGGCATCGCCACGAGCCCTTCGATGCCTTGCGCCGTGACCGGCACGCCCAGGCGCGCGGCGCGCGCGAGGCCATCCGAGGCCGCGTCGATGCCGACCATCGCGCCCATGCGCAAATGCTTGCCGTGACGCAGCACCTTGATCATCAGGTCGGTGCCGATATTGCCGGAGCCGATGATGGCGGCCGCCAGCTTGTCGTTGTCTTTCATGACGCGGATTCCGGTTCGAGGGTAAAGGAGGCGCTCACACTGCCGAGGCCTTCGATCTGCGCGGTGAACACGTCGCCGGGCGCGACCGCGGCCATGGGCCCGAGCGCCCCCGTGAGCACGATGTCGCCCGCCGCGAGCGGCGCGCCCACGCGCACCATGGTGTTGGCGAGCCAGAGCGCCGCGTAGAGCGGATTGCCGAGGCAGGCCGCGCCCGCTCCCACGCTCACCGGCTCGCCGCGCCGCTCGAGGACCATGCCGCAGGCGATCGCGTCGAACGCGTCGAGCTTCACGGGCCGGTTGCCGAGCACGAAGAGACCACTTGAGGCGTTGTCCGCCACGGTGTCGGTGAGACGGATGTCCCAGCCCGCGATCCGGCTGCCCACGATCTCGATGGCTGGCAACGCATAGGCCGTCGCGCGCAGCAGGTCGGCAATCGTGTGCCGCTCGTGCGGCAGATCGTGGGCGAGCACGAGCGCGATCTCGGCTTCCACCTTCGGCTGCTGCGTGCGCGCGAGCGCAATGGGTTCGCCGTCGGCGATCGCCATGTCGTCGAAGAGCATGCCGAAGTCGGGCTGCGCCACGCCCAGTTGCGCCTGCACCGCCTTCGAGGTCAGCCCGATCTTGCGGCCCACGAGCCGACGGCCCGCCGCGAGCCGATGTTCGGTATTGATGCGCTGAACCGCATAGGCGGCCGCGAGCGCGTCGCCACCGAGTGCCGCGATGTCGCCGCGCACGGGCGCACAAGGGATGCCGGACGCCTCGGCTTCGCGCAGCCGGCGCGCGATCGCGTGCGCCGCGTTCAGGTCGATTGCGCTCATGCCACCCTCACGCAGACGTTGGTCAATTCCGAATAGAAGTCGAGCGAATGTCGCCCGCCCTCGCGGCCGATCCCCGAGAGCTTCGTGCCGCCGAACGGCGTGCGCAGGTCGCGCACGAACCACGCGTTGAGCCACACGATGCCGGTCTCGATGCGTCTGGCCACCCGATGCCCGCGCGCGAGCTGCGTGGTCCAGACGCTGGTCGCGAGCCCATAGGCGCTGTCGTTTACGCGGCCAATCACTTCGTCCTCCGTATCGAACGGCGCGAGGTGGCACACCGGCCCGAAGACCTCCTCGCGCATGCAGCGCGCCGTATCGGGCAGGCCGGTCCAGATGGTCGGCTGCACGAATGCGCCGCTATCACGCGCGTCGCCGAATGCCGGCACGCCGCCGCCCGTCACCACTTGCGCGCCCTCCTCCAGCGCCAGGCGGAAATACGACAGCACCTTGTCGCGATGGCCGCGCGAGATCAGCGGCCCCATCGTCGTCGCGGGGTCGTCGGGCGCACCCACGCGCAACGCTTCGGTACGCGCCTTCAGCGCCGCGACGAAGCGCTCAAAGATCGGCCGCTCGACGTACACGCGCTCGCTGCACAGGCACACCTGCCCCGCGTTCGTGAAGCTCGACTTGAGGACGCCCTCCACGGCCGCATCGAAGTCCGCGTCGGCGAACACGACGGCCGCGTTCTTGCCGCCCAGCTCGAACGACACCTCCTTCACGCCATCCGCCACGGCTTTCATGATCGCGCTGCCCGTGCGCGATTCGCCCGTGAACGTGATCGCCGAAATGCCCGGGTGCCGCGTGAGGAACTCGCCGGCCGCGTTCGGGCCGTGCCCGTGGATCAGGTTGAACACGCCGCGCGGCAGACCGGCCTCATGGATCACCTCCGCCAGCAGCGCCGCCGAGCCCGGCGTTTCTTCCGAAGGCTTTGCGACGACACAGTTGCCCATCGCGAGCGCGGGCGCGACCTTCCACGTGAGCAGCAACAGCGGCAGATTCCACGGCGAGATGATGCCGACCACACCGAGCGGCTTGCGCGTGACGTAGTTCAGATACTGGCCGCCGTCCGCCGTGTGCGTCTCGAAGCATTCGCTGTGCGCGCTGCGGATCAGCTCGGCGAAAGTGCGGAAATTCGCGACGCCGCGCGCCACGTCGAGCGCGCGCGCCTGCGCAAGCGGGCGGCCCGTGTCGGCCACTTCCGCCGCGACGAAGTCCTCGAAGCGCGCTTCAATGCCGTCGGCGATCCGGGTGAGCCACGCCGCGCGCTGGGCCGGCGTGGTCTCGCCCCAGCCCGCGCGCTGTGCCGTGCGCGCCGCCTCTACCGCGCGCCCGACGCTCTGCGCGTCGGCTTCGCATACGCGTGCGACGAGCGTGCCGTCCACTGGGCTCAAGTCGTCGAATGTCGTTGCACTGGCAACGAACTCGCCGTCGATATAGTGTCGCAATAGCCGCGGCGCATGCGCGGTGCCGGACGCTTCTGGAATCACAACGCCTCCTGCTCGATTGATGTGTTCACACCAGTCTAGGGAAGTCGCGCGACTCGCGACAATCAAACATTCGGCGCGCGATATGCCAATCTGGAATACCGGGCGGCGCGGCGCGCCACGCGGGCTTCAGCCCGCGGCGGCCTCGCGCAGGCACTCGATGAAACCGCGGCACGCGGCGCTCTGGGCCTTGTTCGAGCGCACCGAAAAGCCGATCGTGCCAAACGCCCCCGTCTCCGGCAGATCGAGGATGCGCAACAGGCCCGCGTCCGCGAACTGGCGCGCGGCCACGCGCGGCATCAGCGCGATGCGCGGCGTCTCCAGCAGCAGGCCGATGTTCGTGAGCAGCGAGAGCGACTCGACGATATCGGTCGGCAGCGGCAGCCCGGCCGCGCGGAACAGATGCTCGGCGGCGAGGCGGGCGGGCGAGTCGGGCGTGGGCAGGATCCACGGCAAGTCCACCAGCGCCGCCAGATGCACGACGCCCTCGGGCACCGGCGCGCCGCCCTTGCCGCCCATCACGGCGCAGAGCGACTCGTCGAACAGCGCTTCGTGCGTGAGCGGAAAGGCGCTGGCGATCGGCAGCTCGCGCTCGGGCAGGCGGCCCACCACGATATCGACGTCGCCGGTGGCGAGCGCGGGAAACAGATGGGCGGGCGTGCCCTCGCGCACGGTGACGAGCACGTTGGGCGCGCGCGCCTTGAGCTTCGCGATGGCTTGCGGCAAGAGCCGCGCCGAAGCCGAAATGAGCGTGCCGACGATCACGTGCCCGCTCGTCCCGAGGCGAAAGTCGTTCAACTCGTCGGTCATGTAGCGCAGCTCCGCCATCAGCGACTTCACGCGCTGGCCGAGCAGCAACCCGAGTTCGGTCGGCACGACGCCGCGGTTGGAGCGCGAGAACAGCTCGCCGTCGAAACACGATTCGAGCTCGTGTATCACTTTGGTCACGGCGGGCTGCGTGAGCCGCATCTCGTTCGCGGCGCGCACGACCGAACCGGTTTCGAGCACCCGCTCGAACACCATCAGCTGGCTCAGCTTGAGCCGGCGGATCAGGGAGAGCTCACTGAGGGGATTCACTGGCATGGCAGGCATTCACATCAAGTATGCGCGGGCGCGCCGCGCTCAAAACACGCCCATCATTTTTGAAAGTTCCGTCACGTAGCGGCCATAGCGCGGGTCGCTGCGCGTCTGGTCGGGCTGGCGCGGACGCGGCAGGTCGATCTTCACGTCGTGCTGCACGTGGCCCGGGCGCGCCGACATCACCAGCACGCGGTCCGAGAGGAAAACGGCCTCGTGAATGCTGTGCGTGACGAGCAGCACGGTGAGCGTGCTCTGCTGCCAGATGCGCAGCAGCTCGACGTTCAGGCGGTCGCGCGTGAGCGCGTCGAGCGCGCCGAACGGCTCGTCCATCAGCATCACGCGCGGCTCGAGCAGCAGGATCTGGCCGATCGCCGCGCGCTGGCGCATGCCGCCCGAGAGCTCGTGCGGATAGCGGTCGACGAACTGCGCGAGGCCGAGCGTGTCGAGCAGCGCGGGTAGCCGCGCCTCGACCTGCGCGCGCGGCAGCTTGCGCAGTTTCGCGCCGAGCCGGATATTGGCGCCCACGGTGAGCCACGGCAACATGTTGCTCGTCTGGAACACGACGCCAATGTCCTCGCCCGGCTCGCTCACGCGCCGCCCGCCCACGCAGATGCTGCCCGTGTCGCACGGCGCGAGGCCCGCGATCATGCGCAGGAGCGTGCTCTTGCCGCAGCCGCTCGGCCCGAGGATCGAGACGAATTCGCGCTGGCCCACCTCGAGCGAAACGTCCTCGAGCGCGCTGAACGCCTGCGCGCCGCCACGCGCCTCATAGTGCTTGCCCGCATGGCGGACTTCGATGAGCGCCGCTACGTGCTCATCGCGCTCATCGCGCGCACTTTGCGCACCGCGCGCGCCGGGCTCCGCGGCATCGGCCGCGCTCGCGCGCTCGCCGGCGCGCAACAGATTGACGAGTGCCATCACACCGTGACTCCTCTCCACCAGACCGCACGCGACACGAGATCGACGGCGCCGTAGAACGCCATCGCAAGCATCGTGACCACCAGGATTGCCGCGAACGATAGCGCCGTTTGCGCATTCGACGTCGCGAACACGATCAAATGCCCGAGACCGTCTTCCGAGCCGATGAATTCGCCGACGATCGCGCCGATCACGGCGAGCGGCATCGCGATCTTCAGGCCGTCCATCAGCGCGGGCAGCGCGGCCGGCAGGCGCAGATGCCAGAACGTGCGCGCGGGCGAGGCGCCGAGCGCGCGCAGGTGCTCGTCGAGATGCTGCGGCACGCTCGCGAGGCCACCCATCGTCGCGATCACGACGGGGAAGAACGCGAACAGCACCGCCGCGGCGAGCTTCGACGCAAAGCCGTAGCCGAACCAGACGATGAGCAGCGGCGCGAGCGCGATCTTGGGCATGCTCTGCAGCGCGGTCACGAACGGCAGCAGCGTGCGGCGCGCGATCTGCGAGAGGCTCGCGAGCAAGCCCAGCGCGAGTCCGCCCGCGAGCGCGAGCGCGAGGCCCGCGAACACTTCCCATGCTGTGGTGAGCGTATCGGCCAGCAGTTGCGCGCGCATGGCCCAGCCCGCCGCGAAAATCGTCGAGAGCGGCGGCAAGATGTACTCGCGCGTGCCGCTCCAGCGCACCCCAAACTCCCAGACGAGACCCACCGCCACCCAGAACGCCACCACTTCGATCAGCCTTTTCATTGTGCGCTCCGTTTCAGTCGTCGCCGTCGCGGGCCGCTTCTTGCCTTGCTTTCTGGCTTGCGGCGGGCTCGGCCGGATTGCCTGCGCCGCCCGCCTTCTGCGCGACGAGATGCGGCGGCGGCGGCACGACGAAGCGCTCGAACCGGTACTGATCGAACGATTCGATCGTGCGCTCCCACACCTGCGGCTCGTGCGGATCGTGCTCGCCGATCTGCGTCATCTCGCAGTAGATCTCGACGTTGTTGCCGTCCGGGTCCTTGAAGACGAGAAACAGATTGTTGCCGGGCCCATGCCGGCCGATCCCGCGCACGATCTCCACGCCGTGCGACTGCAGGACCTGCACCGAGCGCTCCATCTCCTCGTAGCTTTCGACGAGATACGAGAAGTGCTCGAGGCCCGGGCGCGTGTAGCGCGGCAGATCGTCGAAGTCGGGGCTGTCCTTGGGCAACTGAGACAGCGCGAGGTCGTGGTGATCGCTGCCCGCGCGCAGGAACACCATCTGGTCGCCGATCCAGTCGGACACCTTCAGGCCCAATACCTCGGTGTAGAACTGCGCGGAACGGTGAATGTCCCGCACCATCAGCACCATGTGTCCGAGGCGCCGGGGACGCAAGCTGTTCATAGCCACTCTCCTGTGGGGCGCGCGCACCGCGCCCGATTGTCGTTCATTGCACGAAGCGGTTCGTGTAGAGGTCGCTCGACTTGACCTTGCCGTTCAGGCCGAATGCCTGCGAGACGAACTGCGCGGTCGCGTCCATGCGCTCGGGCCGCAGCCAGCCCATGCGGTGATGCGCGGGGTCGTCGGCGATCAGCACGTTGCTCTGTTCGATCTGCTGCAACAGGATCGCGCGGTCGAGCATCGGATATTGCCTCGCGATCGCGTCGGCGGCGGCCTGCGGATGGTCGCGCATGAACGCATAGCCACGGTAGGTCGCATCGACGAAACGCTTGACCACGTCCGCATGCTGCGCGACATAGGTATCGGTCGTCACGAGGCCGCTGCCCATCATGTCCAGGCCGAAGTCGCGGTACAGCAGCTTGCCGAGCCGCTGCCCCGCGCGCTGCGCGATCGTGGCCTGCACGGGCAGGCTCGCGCCCTCCCAGCATTCCGAAAGGTCGATGCGCTTTTGCAGCAGCGCCGTGTTGATCACGGCCGGATCGAGCCGCACGAGCTTGATGGCGCCAGGCGCCATGCCGTTCTGCCTGAGCCATGCCGGCACGATGTTCTGCACGGCCGAGGCGCCGCCGCCGCCGAGCGTGAGCCCCGCGAGATCCTTCGGCGAGCTCACCTTGAAGCCGGGCCGCTCGAGATAGCAGATCGCGCCCGGCCAGCGCGTGTTCACGGCGCCCACGAGCACCGCGTGGCCACCCTGCGCGCGGTTCAGCGTGACGCTCACGGGGTCGCCGTAGCCGAACTCGAACAGCCCTTCGTCGACTTCGTTGACCGTGCGCTGGCCACCGTAGCCGCGCATGATGCTCACGTCCAGCCCGGCGTCGCGGTAATAGCCCTGCGCTTGCGCGAGCAGGATGCCGCCCGTGCTGCCCTGTGGCAGCCAGCCGAGGTTCACGCGCACCGTGTCGGCCGCCTGCGCGCCCGACACAGCCAGGAGTCCCGCCGCCAGCACCAGCGCGCGCATGCACGCGCCTACCCGCTCAAACATGTCTGCCTCCGATTTGGGGGGCCCGCTGCCCTGTCTCGCGAGCGCCTCAGGCGCGCACGAGCGCGTTCTCGATCGCGCCGATGCCGTCGATCGACGCCACCATCACGTCGCCCGGCTTCAGAAAGATGCCGCGGCCCATGCCGACGCCCGTGGGCGTGCCCGTCGCGATCACGTCGCCGGGCTGCAGCGTCAGGATCGACGAGAGATAGTGGATCTGCTCGGCAATGCTGAAGATCATCTCCGACGTGCTGCCGTCCTGCATGGTCTCGCCGTTCACGGCGAGGCGCATGCGCAGGTTCTGCGGCTCGGCAATGCACGCGCGCGGCACGAGCCAGGGGCCGAAGGGACCGAAGGTATCGAAACTCTTGCCGCGAAACCAGTCGTGTTTGAACGGATAGTCGGTGCGGCGGTTCAGATCGCGCGCGCTCACGTCGTTGAGCACGGTATAGCCCGCGACGTGCTCGAACGCGTCCGCCACGGCGATGTGGCGGCCGCCGCGGCCGATCACGACGGCCAGCTCCACCTCCCAGTCCACGCGTTGGGCTTCGGCCGGCATCACGACGTCGGCGAGCGTGGGTACCACGCTCGTTTCGGCCTTCATGAACATATAAGGCGTGCTTTCCTCGCGCGGCGCGAGCTCGGTGCCCATTTCGCGCGCGTGCTCGTAATAGTTCGAGGCCGCCGCGAAGATGCGCCGCGGCGTGAACGGCACCTGCAGCCGGTAGCCCGCTTGCGGCGCGACGCCCGCTGTGCCCTCGGCCACAGCGCGCGCCGCGCGCTCGAGATCCGCCAGCGTCGCCGCACTCGTTGCGTCCCAGTGGGCGACGAGCGTGTCGACGTCGAGCGGCACGTTCGCGCCACCCGTGCGTGCGAGCAGCGCCTCGGCGTCGTACAGCGCGCCGTCCACCACGATCCCCGCCGCCGTGCGGCCATCCCGTTCATACGTTGCAATCGCATACCAGATCACTTGTGTCCTCGCTTGTTCAATCGTCAGGCTGACCTTCGAATCGTTGCTGTTCGTATACAATGATGACATTGTGTATTTTTAATAGTATTCAGGTATACACCAAGCGGGCATTCTCCCGCCGCCGCGTACACTGGAGCCCAGCTGGCCGACCGGCATGCCCGATTGAGCCGCTCTGGCGGCTGGCGCATAATGTTCCAGCGCCGCACCAGGCCGCTTCCCGGGCTGCGGCGCCCAACCCACGACCGACACGATGACGACGCTCTCCTCCAAGATTTATCGCCTGCTGTTCGACGAAATCATCGACGGCACGCTCGAGCCGGGCCAGAAGCTCGAAGAAGCCGTGCTGGCCGAGCGCCTGAACGCCTCGCGCACGCCCATCCGCGAGGCGCTGCGCGAGCTGGCGGCGCGCGGCATGGTCGAGCTCACGCCGCGCAAGGGCGTGGTCGTGGCGCAATTCAGCCTCGACGAGCTGGCCGACATGCTCGAGGCCATGTGCGAGCTCGAGGCGCTGTGCTGCCGCCTGAGCGCGCAGCGCATGAGCCTCGTGGAGAAAAAGCAGCTCGAGGAGCTCGAAACGGAAATGAACGCGGCCATCGCGCGCAGCGACGAAGCCACCTATCTGCAGCTGAACCGCGAATTCCACGAGCTGATCTGCAAGGGCGCGCAGAGCAAGTCGCTCGCGTCGATCATCGCGGTGCAGCGCCAGCGGCTCGCGGGCTTTCGCGCGGCGCAGCCCGCGTCGCCCTCGCGCTTCGAGGCGGCGGCCGGCGAGCACCGCGAGATCGTCGCCGCCATCCTCGATTCGAATCCCGAGCGCGCCTACAACGCGATGCGCGACCACACCGCGCGGCTCTCGATCGTCGTGCTCGGGCGCCTGAAGCGCCAGCGCAGCGAGCGCGAGCGCGCCTGAGCCCGCACGGGGGCACGCGCCGCGACCTCATCGCTCCTCCGCCTGCGCGAGCGCGGGCATCGCGAAGCCTAGCGCCCGCAGTTGCGCGAGCAGCGCGCGCGCATCGAGCGCCCCGTATGGCACGAGCGGCGGCCGCACGCGCGCCCAGCCGGCATGCCCCGAGTAATGCGCCACGACGGCTTTCAAAGCGGGAATCATCGGCAGCGACTGCAACGCGAGCCGGATCGTCGAGACCCGCTCGACGCAAGCGCTGCGCGCGTCCAGCGTGGCCGCCGCGAGCACCTCCGCAATCGCGGCGGGCTGCAGGTTCGCCGTGGCCGAGATGCACCCTGCCGCGCCCAGCGGCAGCGCGAGGCCCAGCAGCGCCTCCGAAGCGGGAAACACCTTGAAGCCCGGAAAGCGCGCTAGCAGTCCCGCCGTGTTCGCCCAGTCGCCCGAGCTGTCCTTGATCCCCACGACGGTGCGCGGGTACGCGGCCACGAGCCGCTCGATGAGCGCGTGAGAGATCGGCACGCCAGAGAGCTGCGGAATGTGATAGAGCAGCACGCGCAAGTCGTTCGAGCCCACCGCCTCGATCACCTCCGAGTAGTAGGCAAAGAGCCCGTCGTCGCTCACGCCCCGGTAGTAGAACGGCGGCAGCATCAGCACGCCGGCGCAGCCTGCCTGCGTCGCGTGGCGCGTCAGCTCGATGGCGTCGGGCAACGCGCATGCGCCCGTGCCCGGCAACAGATGGGCCGGATCGATATCGGCCGCGTACACGCGCTCGAGCACGGCGCGCCGCTCGGCCACGCTCAGCGAATTGGCCTCGCTGTTGGTGCCGAATAGCGCGAGGCCCGCGCCCTGCCCGACTAGCCAGCGGCAGTACGCAACGAATTGCGGGATGTCGACGGCGAGCGTGGCATCGAACGGCGTGAGAACCGGCGCGAACACGCGCGGCGCGGCGAAGGCGGACATTCTGTTCTCCTGAGGATGAAAAGAGGAAGACGGCCGGTCATGAGCGGAAGAACGCGAGCATCGCGTCGCCGAGCAGCGTCTCGCCGGAGTGGAAATGGGCGACCACCGAGGTGTGGTTGTGGCGCGCCATCTGCATGAAACGCAGCGGCTGCGCGCGCTGCCCCGCGCTCGCGGCGCGTTGGCGCGCCTCGGCCACGCGCGCGAAGAAGGCGGCGCCGTAGGCGTCGAGATACGGATTTTCATATTCGGCGACCACGATCATCAGCGGCACGTCGATGCGCGCGGCGTGCGCGAGCGGCGAGCGCTGCGCATAGTCCGCTTCGTTTGCGCCAAAGTACGCGCGCACGCCGGCGGCATTGGGGTTGTCGGCGAGGACGTCGGCCACGAGTCGCGCGCTGATCAGCACAGCGCCCGCCGGCGGCGCGTGCGCGCCTGCCTTGCGCTGCGCGTCGAGCAATGGGTCGCCGAGCACAGCCGCGACATGCGCGCCGCCCGCCGAATGGCCGACCAGAAAGATCCGCCCAGCGTCGCCGCCAAACTCGGCCACGTGCGCACGCGCCCACGCGAGCGCCGCGGCAACATCCTCGGCGCCGGCCGGATACGGCGCTTCGGGCGCAAGCCGGTATTCCACATTGAGGGCCACGCAGCCCTGGCGCGCGAACCAGCGCGGCACGTTGTCGTAAATGAGCCCGTTCACGCTCTTGCGGCCACGCACGAACGCGCCGCCGTGCACGAACAGCACGACGTCGGCGCCCCCTTTGGCGCGCGTCGCGGGCTGCACGAACACGTCGAGGCGCTGGCGCGCGTGCGGGCCGTAAGCGAGGTCGCGTGTGATTTCGCAGGTGCTGTCGGCCGCGCTCGCCGCCGCGACGAGCGGGCTGTACGCCGCGATCACGCAATCGCGATGCGCATTGATGTCGTCTCCCCAGATACGCCCGATCTGTGCGAAGCGCTCCCGCGTTTCATCAGACAAATTACCCAGCGGTTCCCGTACAGCGTGCATCCCATACCTCCGTTGCATGACCTCGAGCGGCGAACGGGAGTCATTCTGGTATAGAAAAATTCTTTTGTGTATACACAAAACGTACGTAGTATACCCAATGAAGTTTTGAGCCGATTTGCGCGACAGTCGCGGAAACTCCCTCGGCGGCGCGCGCCGCCCTTTACCTTTTGCGAGGACTTTCCATGGACAAGCTTCGTCATATCGCGCTATCGGTCGAAGATCCCGAGGCCGCCGCGTGCTTCTTCGAAGCGGCGTTCGGCATGCGCCGCGCGGGCAACGCGATGCGCGGGATCTACATGACGGACGGCACGATGAACGTCGCGCTGCTGGACTTCAAGGACGAGACGGTGCCCGGCTACGCGGGCCTGAAGGACGTGCGCGGCGTGATTCATTTCGGCATGTGGGTCGACGACGTCGAGGCGACGGCCGCGCGCGTCGTGGCCGCGGGCGGCACCTACCTGACCGGCCGCCACGAGCAGGATCCGAACGTGTTCTACGAAGTGAAGTACCGCATGCCGGACGGCACCGTGTTCGACATCACCGCGAACGGCTGGAAAGGCGCGGTCAAGGAGGTCGTGCCGGGCGGCGCGCAACCGTGAGCGCGCGGCCCAGGGTTCTCGCGCTGATCGCGCTGCCGGACGCAACGCTCGACGCGTTGCGCCGCGACTACAGGCTCGACTATCGCCCGGACGGCAGCCTGCCCGGCAACGACGACGCCCACGCAGTACGCGCCGTCGTGACGAACGGCTCCACGGGACTCGACGAAGCGCGCATGGCCGCGTTGCCCGCGCTCGAGATCGTCTGCGCGTTTGGCGCGGGCTACGAAAACGTCGATATCGCGGCGGCCGCGCGGCGTGCGATCGTCGTTGCGCACGCGCCCGGCACGAATGCGGCCACCGTCGCCGATCATGCGTTCGGCCTCATGCTCGCGCTCGCGCGCGGCTATGCCCCGCTCACCGAGGCGGTGCGGCGCGGGCAATGGCAGGCCTCACGCGATGCGCGGCCCACGCTCACGGGCGCGGCGCTCGGCATCGTCGGCATGGGGCGCATCGGCCGGCTGATCGCGGCACGCGCGCAGGGCTTTCAAATGTCGATCGGCTATCACGGACGCTCGCCGCATGCGGATGCGCCTGGCCGCTACTCCGCCAGCCTCGTCGAGCTCGCAGCCGCCAGCGACTTTCTCGTCGCCGCGTGCCATGGCGGGCCGGCCACCCGTCATTTGATCGACCGCGCGGTGCTGCGCGCGCTGGGGCCGCGCGGCTACGTGATCAACGTCGCACGCGGTTCCGTGATCGACACGCAGGCGCTGCTCGACGCATTGCACGCAGGCGAGATCGCGGGCGCGGGACTCGACGTGATCGAAGACGAGCCCCATGTGCCGCCCGCGCTGCTCGCCTACCCCGACGTGCTCGTCACGCCCCACGTCGCGGGCCGCTCGGCCGCCTCGTGGCTCGCGCAGCGCGATGCGCTGCTCGCGAGCCTCACACAGCATTTCCATCGCGAGCGCGTCGAGCGGGCCGTCTCCCCGCGTTGAGACGCCATGGCGCGCCCGCTTCATGCGCGCGCTTTCCTTCACGATCCACGGCCTGTTCGCGCGAGCAGCAGGCCCGCACTTGCCGTGCCCGCAACCGTGGCGCGGCGCGCTGCGCATGCCCGCGCGCCGCGTGCGCATGCCGCGTATCAGGGTGAACCCGCTATAACGAAATCGCCGCTTTGTATAAAAAAATAACGCTACGAATTTATTATTTTCTGTCCGTATAATTTTTCACGTTTGTGTATACACGACGGATGTCAGACGCAAACGGACGCAAGCCAGAACGGTGCGGCGCTCGCAGCGAAAGCCGTTGAAGCTGCCGCAACCGACGACGACGAGGCGCATCGACGCCCAGTGCGCGAAGCCCTTTGCGCACACACAGAACGACAATCATCTGGAGATCGAATGAAAAAGAAGGTATTCGTGGCGGGCGCCGCACTCTGTGCCAGCGCCGGCGCGTACGCCCAGTCGAGCATCTGGCTGTCCGGTTACGTCGACCTGAACATCGAGCATCTGATTTCCTCGGGCTCCGGCGGCAACGTGTGGCGCATGTCGAGCGGCGGCCTGAACAACTCGCGCTTCAACCTGAGCGGCGTGGAGGATCTCGGCGGCGGCAACAAGGCCGTGTTCACGATCGAGCCCATGTTCTCCGCGAATACCGGTGTGCAGTCCGCGCAATTTCGCCAGTCGTTCGTCGGGCTCAAGGGCAACTGGGGCGAGATTACGTTTGGCCGCCAGTTCACGCCTTCATACTGGATCGCGGGCTACGCCGACCCGAGCTGGGCCGCCGACTTCAGTATGGTCGACAACATGGAGTTCTTCTACGCGTCGTATCGCGTGGACAATGCGATGCAGTACAAGACGCCTACGTTCTACGGCTTCACCGGCCGCATCATGTACACCACGGGCGTGGGCGACGGCACGCGCGCGGGCCGCTTCCTCAGCACCGGCGCGGACTACCGCAACGGCCCGGTGTTTCTCGGCGCCGTGAGCGAGTTGCAGTACACGCGCGACATCTTCAACGCGTCGGAGATTCATTCGTCGCGCGACAACTATTTCTCGGCCGTCTATCGCTTCGGCGGCTTCGAGCCGACGCTCATCTATCACAGCTATAACGGCTACTACGCGTATCCGCCGTATGTCGCGTTCAGCTCGCAGGGCTGGGACGTGCAGCTCGGCGCGCGCTGGAACATCGACGGACGCAACCGCCTCTACGCGAGCGTGGTCCACCGCCACGACGACAACAACGTGCAAGTGGGCACCGCGACGGGCGCCGTGGTCGGCTATCTCTACGGCGTCTCGAAGCGCACCGATTTGTACGCGACCTTCGCGCACGTCTGGAACCGCCATAACGTGGCCGTGCCGTACCCCGTCACGTTCCAGGCCTACCCGAACCCTGGCCAGAATCCGTCTGGCTTTCAGCTTGGCATTCGTCACGCATTCTGATTCAGGGCGCGCGCCTCGCAAGGCACCGCGTCACACGATAAAAGGAGCACACATGCAAGTCATACGCCGTCGGCATCATCGTCGCCTGAGGGATTTGAAAGATCTCAAGGCCGCGCTGGCCAAAGGCTCGACGCTCGCACTCATCGCGGCCGCGGCCGCGACGTTCGCCGCAAGCGCGCAGACGGCCAGCGCCGACGAAGCGGCCGCCGCCCACACGGCTGCGGCGGCCAGCGCGCCGCAAGCGAGCGGCACGCCGGGCGAGCCCAATGTTCAGGACCCCTGGCTCGCAGGCTGGCTGCGCCTCACGCCCGAGCGCCGCCCGGTCCCGCTCAAGCCCGGCGTCGACTATGGCATGGACCCGGCCACCGGCAAGTTCGTGTGGCCGAAGGCGACGCCCGAAGTGCACCAGGGCCAGCGCTTCCCCGGCGAGATGACCACGTGGGACAAGAACAGCTACACGAAGAACGTGAAGGTGCTGGCGTTCTATCCCGGTGTGGATTCGCCCTTCCACGCCTGGAACAACATCATCGATTTCGATGGGCACCGCTATCTCTACATCCACGACCGCGACTATCTGCGCATCATGGACGTGACCGATCCCGTGCACGGCAAGGTCGTGTACTCGCGCGGCGGCGTGTGGGGGCCGAAAGGCTCGAGCGAGCCGTTCGACGCCAACAACGTTCACGGCTACCTTGGCGGCGCGACGATCGCGTGGAGCAAGAAGCTCGGCAAGCCGGTGCTGGTGGCGTCGTTCGAGATCGGCCGCTACGGGCTCATGACCGAGAAGATCGACCAGCCCGATAAAGTGGCGGCGCAGCGCCACTACAACTCGCTCAAGGGCTTCCGCGTGTTCGAGATGGATGGCCCGCTGCCGAACCAGTGGAAGCTCATTGCGACGCGCACGACCGACTACCGGCACCCCAACGCGCCGATCGGCCAGCAGCAGGGCTCGGGCTCGCTCGACGCTCCTGAATACTATGGCGGCAAGTACATGCTCGTGTCGTCGGCGCCCGACGACAGCTACGCGCTCACCGAATACCCGAACTATCTGTACTCGCCGGGCTACCAGGTCTGGGACATGTCCGACCCTGCCAACCCCGTGTTCGTGACGCAGATCGCCGTGCCGGGCCAGGTCCTCGGCAACAAGACCGATGAGGATGCCTATCTGATGAATCCACGCGCGGGCAACCGCACGTCGTGGATGGGCTCGCGCAATCCGATCTTCCTGCCCAAGCCGCTCGAGAACGGCGGCAAGATCGGCTTCGGCGCGATGGGCGGCCTGGGCTTCTACGCGTTCGATCTGTCGAATCCGGCGAAGCCGAAGATCCTCAGCAGCGTGAACACGCCGCCGAGCTACGCGGGCACCGAGTTCGACAACGCCGACGTGAGCCAGTACGCGCGCACCGGCTACGTGCTGACCAACGGCTATCCGATGAATCGCGACTGCTACGAGCCGTTCAAGGACATTTACGTGATCGACGCGCGCGATCCGGCGCATCTGAAAGTGGCAACCACGCTGCCGCGTCCCGAAGTGCCCGAAGGCGCGCCGTTCACCGACTTCTGCCAGCGCGGCGGCAACTTCGGACCGAAACGCGCCAATGCGATCGGCCAGCCCGGCGGCTGGCGCCAGGGCATCGTGCCGTATTCGTACTACAGCGCGGGCGTGCAGATCTTCGACGTGAAAGACCCCGCGCATCCGAAGATCGCCGGCTACTTCGTGCCCGCGCTCGCGGACGAGTCGCAACTGCCCACCTACACGCTCGGCAAAGGCGTGTTTGCGATCTACACCGAGTACGACCGCAACATCATCTGGGCCTTCACGGAAAACGGCGCCTATGCGCTTTCCACGCCGCTGCTTGGCGAACCCGTGCTGGGCATGCCGGCCAAGGCCTGGCCGCCGCGCTGATCCTGCACGCGGGCCGGGCGCCGCAACGGCGGCGCCCGGAGGACATTCGTCCTTTTATATGTACACCATGCGCAACACGAGGGTGGCGCCAGGAATACGTCTTGATAGGATCTCACGTGCATCGGGCAGCCGTTCTGCGCGGCACGGCTGCCCGCACAGTGAGTCACGCCGCGAAGCGGTCTACCCATCCTTCAGGATCGACATTTCATGCCAGAACGCATTTCGTTTGGACAACTACCGACCAAGCTGGTCGAAGCCGTGATCGGCGTCGAGCAGTATGTGAACACCTCCGGTCTCGACTTCAAGCTGCTGGAGTTGGTCCGCGCACGCGTCTCGCAGTTGAACGGCTGTGCATACTGCCTCGACCGTCACATCAAGGAAGGGGTCCATGCGGGCGAAGATCCGCTGCGCTATAACCTGTTGCCGGTCTGGCACGAGACTCCGCATCTCTACAGCGCAAGAGAGCAGGCCGCGCTGCGCTGGACCGAAGCGCTGACCTTGATCAGCGAGAATGAGATCGGCGAAACGCTGGTCAAGGCGACCTATGAGCACTTCGATCGTGAAGAGCTCGCGAACCTGACCTTGGCCGTCGCCCAGATCAATACGTGGAACCGGATCGCGAAGCCGTTTGCGTGGGAAGCGGGCGTGTTCCAGGCGGGCTGATTCGCGTAACGGACGCTGTATCGGACGCTGGGCGGGCCGCTTCGCGCCGGAAGCGGCCCGCCCTGCCCGTGCTACCGGGGCGCGTTCACCACGTCCTTGAAGTGCTTGCCGGCGGTGAACTTCACCGTTCTCGTCGCGGCAAGGTTGATCTCTTCGCCCGTCACCGGATTTCGGCCCACGCGCGCACTGCGCTTTCCCGGGCTAAACGAACCGAAACCGATCAGCTGCACCGTATCGCCTCTGGCAACCGCCTTCATGATGGCGGCAATCAGCCCATCGATCACTTCGCCGGTGATGTCTCTGTTCAATCCCGTTGCGAATGCAACGGCATCGATCAATTCACGCCTGTTCACGCAATGCTCTCCCCGCATCAGAACACGTGCTTGACGCCGACACGCGAAAGGAACTGGTCCGAAGCAGACGACGTGCCAGCGAGAAAGATTGACGCCGTCGTTTCCGGCCCCGACGCCTTCTGCGCCGCCAGGTCGACGTAGACATCCGTGCTATGCGAAAGCGCGTAGTCGAGGCCCAGATTGAGCGTGTACCACCGCGACTGCTCGAACCGGTCGACGGAGACCTGAGCGGAGAGCAAGGTCGCGGGCGTCACGCTGTACGTCGTGCCAAGGCGCAGCAACTGGTCGGTCGACGCCAGGCCGCGCTCCTTGAGTTGCGTGTTCGAATACGTGAGCGACGGTGTCCACGCGCCGAGCTTGTACGACGCGCCCAGGGCCGCAATGCGCTGGTTGTCGACGATGAGCGTGGTTTTCGGCTGCACGGGCAGGCCCAGCACGGTACGCGCGCCAAGCTGTCCCGCGCCGATGGGCGCGCCGTTGATGTCGGTCACGACCGCCATCGCCGAGAACGGGCCGTGCTGGTACTGGACCACCCCGCTATACGCCCGGCCCGCGTTCATGGTCAACGGCCCCGCGTCCTGGCCGAACGCGTACATCGCGCCAAACGAAAGCCCGCCGAACGTCGCACTGCGATAACTGACGCTATTGTTCAGGCGCTCGCCTGAAATGCGGTCGAGGTCCGCGTTTTCGACCGCATAGATGCCGCAGCCGATGCACGGCATGTACGGTTCCAGCAGCACCGTGAAGTCGTAGTGGCGGCCGAACGTCAGCGTGCCGAGGTTGTTGTCACGCAGGCCCACGTAGGCTTGCTTGCCGAACATCAGGCCGCCCTGGCCCGTGGCGCCGGTGGTGGCGGAGAAGCCGTTTTCGAGCTTGAACAAGGCGGCCATGCCGCCGCCGAGGTCCTCGTTGCCGGTCAGGCCGAGCGCGTTGGCGCGGCTGATACCACCCTGCTCCATGACGCTCGACTTGCCCGCCACGTTGTTGACGTACGTAATACCGTTATCGATGCTGCCGTACACCGTCACCGACGACTGGGCATAGGCCTGCACGGAAAAAGCTTGCAGCAGAACGGCTGCGACTGCATACCCCTTCATTGACTGTCTCACTCCATTGGGTTTTATGTTCAGGCCGGGCGGGTGCGCCAGTCCGGCTTCAAGATCCCCGGCAGCAGCAGGCCACTCGCGAGGCCGATCACGACGCTGAGCTCGACGTAATAGATCGGCGCGAGATTGCTGCCGCTCAGCTTCACGAGCCAGACGTTCACGAACGGGGCAAGGCCGCCGAACACCAGCACCGCGACGTTGTAGGCGAGCGCGGCAGCCGTCGAGCGCACCGCGGCGGGAAACACCTCGGCGAGGATCACGGGCATGGGTCCCCAGAGCAGGCCCATGAAGCACGCCACGCCCGCCTGCAGCGTCAGCAACGTGACGGCAGAAGGTGCAGCGGCGAAGCGATGAAAGAGCCACCACGCAACCAGGCCGTAGCCCATCGTGGCGGGCAGGTACACGGCCTTGCGCCCGAAGCGGTCCGAGAGATGGCCAGCGAGCGGGCAAACCGCGAACACGATCGCCATCGCAATGAAGGTGCCCCGGTTCGCCTGCGCGGCCGGCACGCCCAGCTGCTTCGCAAAGAGCGGCAGAAAAATCACGAACATGTAGGCCGAAACCGTGCCGACCACGCAGACGCCCGTGCTCGCGAACAATGCACGCGCGTGCTTCGTGACAAGATCGCGCAGTTCCGAGCCGGCCTCTTTCGCCTCGCCATGACCGCCTGCGCCCGCTTTAGCACCGGTTTTCGCCGCCACGCATGCGACAAACTCGGGCGACTCGTCAACCCGCGCGCGAATCAGCCAGCCCAGCGGACCGATCAGGATGCCGAACAGAAATGGCAGCCGCCATCCCCACGATTCGAGCTGCGCAGCCGTGAGGAGGTCCGTCAGCAGCCAGACGGTCGCCGCGCCGCACAGGAACGACAGCGCCTGCGCGCACATCTGGAAGCTGCCGAGCAGGCCGCGCCGGTGCGCGGGCGCGAACTCGATCAGCATCGTGGTCGCGCCGCTGAACTCGCCGCCCGCGGAGATTCCCTGAATCATGCGTGCGAGCACGATCAACGCGGGGGCCGCGATGCCGATGCGCTCGTACGCCGGAATCAAGCCGATCATCCCGGTGCCGGTCGCCATCAGCGTAATCGTGAGCGAGAGCGCACGCTTGCGGCCCACGCGGTCGCCATACATGCCGATCAGGATGCCGCCTGCGGGGCGCACCGCGAAGCCCACACCGAAGGTCGCGAGCGACAGCATCAGGGAGGTCATCGGCCCGCCAGCGGGAAAATACAGCTTGGCGATCATGGCGGCGAACAGGCCATAGATCGCGAAGTCGTACCACTCGAAGGCGTTGCCGAGCACGGCTGCGGCAACCACTCTGCGAAGCATGGCTGGGGATGGGGTGGCCCGTGAGCTCACGTCTGTCTCCTTCCAAAATATTATGGACTGCGTATCGATACGGCAGCCGATGGCCCGCTGTGCTTCGGCGCGCGTACGCGCCGCGCCTGTGTCGATCAGGCCAGAAAGCGCTCAACCAGCTTGACCCAGTACGTGGCGGCAAGCGGCAGGCAGGCGTCGTTGAAGTCGTAGCCGGGGTTATGAACCATGCAGCCGCCCTCGCCCTCTCCGTTGCCGGTGATCAGGTAGCAGCCGGGACGGGCCTCCAGCAGAAACGCGAAATCCTCGCTGTTGGTCAACGGCTTCATGTCCTCGACGAGCCCCTCTTCACCGAGCCATTCGCGCGCGACGTCGCGCGCCAGCGCCGTTTCGTCCGGATGATTGACGAGCACCGGATAGCGCCGGTCGTAATGCACCTCGGCACGCGCGCCGAAACTCTCGGCCTGGGCTTGCGCGAGCGTCGTGATGCGCCGTTGCAGCAAATCGCGCACTTCCGGCCGGAAGGCGCGCACGGAGATGCGCATCTGCGCGCTGTCGGGAATCACATTGGGCGCCTGGCCAGCCTGAATCGAGCCGACCGTCACGATGGCCGCGTCGAGCGGATTGACGTTGCGCGCGACCACGCTTTGCAGCGCCATCACGAGCGATGCGCACACGACGACCGGGTCGACCGCCGCGTGCGGCACGGCGCCGTGCCCGCCCCTGCCAATCACCCGGATGGTGACGGTGTCCGAGGACGCCATGAACGGCCCCGCAACGAAACCGAACTTGCCGACCGGAATGCCCGGCATGTTGTGCAACGCGAAGATCGCATCGCAAGGAAAGCGCTCGAACAGGCCGTCTTCGAGCATTTCACGGGCGCCCCCCTGGCCCTCCTCGGCGGGCTGGAAAATCAGGTTCAGCGTGCCCTTGAAGGGCTTGTGCTCGGCCAGGTATTTCGCGGCGGCGAGCAACGCGGCCGTGTGGCCGTCGTGCCCGCACGCGTGCATCTTGCCCTCGAGCTTGCTCGCGTAAGGCAGGCCGGTCGCTTCCTGGATGGGCAGCGCGTCCATGTCGGCGCGCAGGCCGATCGAGCGCCCTTCGCCGTTGCGCATCGTCCCGACGACACCCGTGCGGCCGAGGCCGCGGTGCACTTCATAGCCCCATCGCTGCAGGCAGTCGGCAACGAGGTCGCCCGTGCGGACTTCCTCGAAAGCCAGTTCGGGATGGGCATGAATCTCGTGACGGAGCGCGACCATTTCTGCTTCGATGGCGCGCATGCCGGGCGGTACGACGATGTTTGGCACAGCGGGTCTCCTCGCGTAAGACGTGGGGGCAGCGACTACCCCTGATGGGCGAGGAAGCGATGGTAGGCGGGCCCGCAGTGTCCAGGAAGTCCCAAAAGCGATATCCTGAACACTTTTGGTGTTCACCCCAAGCGGTCAGGACGCTCCAATCGGTCCGGACCCCATTCCCTTGTCTGATTCATGAAAGTCCATCAACTGGAAGCGCTCGTCGCAGTCGCGGATACGGGCAGCATCCGCGCGGCCGCGCGGCTCGCCGGCCTGTCGCAAAGCGCCGTCAGCAAGACGCTGCGCGAGCTGGAGACGCAGCAGAAACTGCCGCTGCTCGTGCGCAACGCGAGCGGCATCGTGTTCACTGCAGCGGGAGACAAGCTGCTCAGCCATGCGCGGCTCGTGCTTGGCCAGCTACGGCGAGCCGACGAAGAGCTCGCCGAATTGCGCGGCGACCATGTGGGGCGGCTCTCGATCGCCGTCACGCCGTGGATCATGCACACCTTCGTGCCACAGGCGCTGATGCGCTTTCGCGAACGCATGCCGAACGTGCAACTCGAGATCTTCGAGGGGCTCACGGCCGTGACACTGCCCCGCCTGCGCGAGGGGGTGATCGATTGCGCCGTGGTGCCCCATACGGCGGCCATGCCGGCGCAGGAGTTCGAGAGCGAGCCGCTCTTTGCGTACGACACCTGTGTCATCGTGCGGCGCGGACATCCGGCCTCGCACGCCACGTCGATGGCCGAGCTGCGCGACTATGACTGGGCGCTGAACTTCACCGTCGCGACCCGGCCCGCGCTGATGAACGATCTGTTCTGGCAGCATGGCATCGACGTCGAGCCACGCCGCCTGCATTGCGCGCATTCGGCCGCGTTCCTGCTCGATCTGGTCCGGCATGCCGAGATGCTCGGCTTCTGTCCGCGGCCCATGCTGGCCACGGAAGCGGCAGGCGGCTGGGTGCACGTTCTGCCGCTCGTCGAGCGCTTTCAAACCAGCAACGTCAGCATCGTCAGCCGGCGCAATTCGGTACCCGGCGCGCCCGCCGAGTGCTTTCTGGATTGCCTGCGTGGCGTGATCCGGCAGCGAGCACGATCCGCGCATCCCGTTGACCGTGATTTGTTCGGCATGCTCGATTTACTGATGTGAATTCAGGCGACGCGCTTCACACCACGCCTTTGAGGCAATCCTCCGCGCGCCATCCATGCAGCCACTGCAGCGCGTCATAGAACTGCTCCTGCGTGCGGCCGACCCACATCGAATTGCGCACCTGGCGCTCCACGCCCTTCGCGTGATAGATGCGCCCCATTTCGCGCGCCGAATACAGCACGCGGGCCGTGCGCGGGATGCGCGCCTGCTCGTAGAGCTTGAACGCGGCCTCGAAATCGCCTTCGGTCGCGGCCACGGCGGCGCCCAGCGTGACGGCGTCCTCGAGCGCCTGGCAGGCCCCTTGCGCGAGATACTGCGTCATCGGATGCGCGGCGTCGCCCAGGATGGTCGCGCGCCCGAAGCTCCAGCGCTCGACGGGATCGCGGTCGGCCGTGGCCCAGCGCTTCCACGACTTCGGCCGGTCGAGCATCTGGTGCGGCAGCGGATGAATGCCCTCGAAATACGAAAGCACTTCCTCCTTGCTGCCATCGCGCACGCCCCACTCCTCTTGCTCGCGGCTATGAAACGTCACCACGAGGTTGTATTGCTGGCCGCCGCGCAGCGGATAGTGAACGAGGTGGCAGTGCGGGCCGGCCCAGACCACCGGCGCATTGATCTGCAAGTCCTTCGGCATGTCGGCCACGTCGACGACGGCGCGATACACCACATGCCCCGTCACGCGATGCTCGTCGCCGATCAGCGCCTTGCGGATCTCCGACTTCACGCCGTCGCAACCGATCACGGCATCGGCGCGATAACGTTCGCCATGCTGGTCGATGACCGTGACGCCATCGGCATCCTGTTCCATGCCGCAGACCTGCGTGTCGGTGCGGAACTGGATCAGCGGATGATCCTGCACGGCCTCGAGAATCGACAGATGAATGTCCGCGCGATGAATCACCGCGTACGGATTGCCGAAGCGCGCGCGATACGGCGCGCCGACATCGATGCGCACCACCTCGTGCGCGTCGATCGCGTCCATCAGCATCATGGTGTCGGTGAAAACGGAGCGGCTGCGCGCCGCCGCGCCCACGCCCAGCGCGTCGAGCGCATTGAACGCGTTCGCCGCCAGCTGGATGCCCGCGCCGATCTCCTTGATCTCGGGGGCCTGCTCGAGCAGTTGCACGCGAATGCCCTGGCGCGCGAGCGCCAGCGCGGTCGCGAGACCGCCAATGCCGCCGCCGATCACGAGCACGCGCCGGCTCTTGCTGTTTGTCTCACTCATGGCTGTCTCCTGCCCTGCAATCAAGCGATGTAATCGGGCTGACGCTGCGGCTGCGCAGCGACAAACGCCGGGTGTTGCGACGCGTGCTCATAGACGGCGAGGCTGCGTGCATACGCACTCAGATCGCAATCCATGCGCAGCGCGTTGGCGATCTGCGGCACGAGGCACACGTCCGCGAGCGTCGGTTGCGCACCGAAGCACCACGGACCGGTGGCGCTGCGCGCGAGCATGCGCTCCACGCCCGCCATGCCTTCCTCAACCCAGTGCCGATACCACGCGGCCTTCTGCTGCGGCGTGGCCTTCAACTCCGTTTCCAGATAGCGCAGCATGCGCAGATTGTTGACGGGATGGATGTCGCAGGAAATCAGCAGCGCGAGCTCGAGCACACGCGCGCGCAAATGCGTCTCGAGCGGGATCAGGCGCGGCTCGGGATAGCGCTGGTCGAGGTAATCGAGAATCGCCAGCGACTGGCCGAGCCTGAAATCGCCGTCGACGAGCGCGGGCACCGTAGCGGACGGATTGACGTTGGCCACATAATCCGGGGCGCGGTGCTCGCCGACGCGGATATTGACGGGCAACGTGTCGTAAGCGAGTCCCTTGAGCCCGAGCGCGATGCGCACGCGGTACGAGGTCGAACTGTTGAAGAAGCTATGGAGTTGCATGGCGACGCCTTCGATCGAATACAGGACTACACATCAAACGACGTGCACGGCGATTTCGCCGAGGCGCTCGACGCCGACCTTCATCGTCTCGCCGGCCTTCACGGCGCCGACACCCTCGGGCGTGCCCGTGAAAATCACGTCACCCGGTTCGAGGCGGAAGAACTTGGACAGATACGCCACCGTTTCCGCAACCGACCAGATCAGGTGCGAGACATCGCTCTTCTGCTTCGTCTCGCCGTTGACCGTCAACCAGAGACCGGCCTGCTCGAAGTGGCCGGCTGCGCTCGCGGGATGAATCGGGCCGATCGGCGCGGAACGGTCGAACGCCTTGCCGATCTCCCACGGGCGGCCCATTTCGCGCATCTTCATCTGCAGATCGCGGCGCGTCATGTCGAGGCCGACGGCATAGCCCCAGACGTGCTCGAGCGCCTCGTCGACGCCAATATCGGAGCCGCCCTTGCCGATCACGGCAACGAGCTCGGCTTCGTAGTGGTAGTTCTGCGTCTGCGACGGATACGCGAGTTCGAGCGTTTCGCCATAAGCGACGGGCACGACGGCATCGGCGGGCTTGCAGAAGAAGAACGGCGGCTCGCGATCGGGATCGAAGCCCATTTCGCGCGCATGCGCTGCGTAGTTGCGGCCCACGCAATAGACGCGGCGCACCGCGAACTGGGCGTCGCTACCGGCGACAGGAACGGCAACGGGCGCCTCGGGCGGGAAGACAAAAGCCATGATGATTTCGACTCGGCAAATAAGGGGTGAAGCGCGCGCCGCCAGCGGCGCGCGCGGAACGACCAGGGTCCAATAACGGCCGCAAGAACGGCCGTGCTTAGCTGCGTTCTTCGCGCAGCAGATTCAGGGCGGTGAGCACGGGGCGATCCGAATAGCTGAACAACACGCTTTCCGCCTGAGCCGCGAGGCTCACGCTCGCCCAGGAAGGCACGACGAACACGTCATGCGGCTCGAACGTGAACTCGTCGTTGCCGATCTTGACCGTGCCCTTGCCTTCGACGACGCAGTAGATCGTTGCGTCGGTGCTGCGGTAGGTGCGGCCCTTGAAGCCCGCGGGCAGGTATTGCATGAAGGTCGCGATATCCGGCATCGGCCAGCCGCCCGTTGCCGGATTCACGTAGCGCAGCTTCACGCCGTCCCACTCGTCGAGATCGCCGTGACGGTACAGCGTGTCGAGCGCTTCGCGGCTGCGCGCATACGGGTAGCTGAAGATCGGCGACGTAGGATCGGACACGCGGTGCCGCACGGGCACCATGTTGTGGCCGAAGCGCGCGAAGCTGTCGCCCTCGGGCCGCGAGACGGGCTGGGTCGCTTCGGGGTAGTTCTCGGCAAAGCCGGCGTCCATGTGCGCGACGAGCGGGATATCGAGGCCGTCGAGCCACACGACGGGCTCCCCGCCGTCTTCCACGGACGGATTGCCGTGGTCGTGCCAGGTCCACGACGGCGTGATGATGAAGTCGCCCGGGTGCATCGTCGTGCGCTCGCCGTTCACGGCCGTCCAGGCGCCCTTGCCTTCGACGATGAAGCGCAGCGCCGACTGCGTATGCCGATGGCTCGGGGCGATCTCGCCGGGGAGGATCAACTGGAGCCCGGCGTAGAGGTTCGGGGTGATGCTCGACTTGCCGGGCAGGCCGGGGTTTTCGAGGACCAGCACGCGGCGCACGGCCTCTTCGGCGCTGATCAGGGCACCGGCCTGCATCACGAGATCGCGCACCTGCGCGTACTTCCAGATCGCGGGCAGCGCCTTCGGCTGGGGCGCTTTCGGGACGAGGCTGTGCAGCGACTCCCAAAGCGGCGCGAGGCGCTGCTGGGCGATCTGCTCGTAATAGGCCGCGCGCGAGGCGTCCGGATGGTGGCGGGTCATTCGCGTCTCCTTTTTGGTGTCAGGCTGGGCCCGGCGCGCCGGTTGGCGGCGCGTCGCTTCGATTGGCCCGGTAGAGGATTTATATGCGACCGACCTATATCGCGTAAAATGAGAAATTCATCTAATCCATATGGTTCTGGATATACCTTGAGTGCCAGAACCGGATCGACGGGAGGATTGCCTGATGGACTGGACCCACCGCCTGCGTTTGCGCCATCTGCAGGTGCTGCTGAGCCTCGCGGACACCGGCAACCTGAGCCAGTCGGCCGTGGCGCTGAATACGACGCAACCGGCGCTGTCGAAATGGCTGAAGGAGCTGGAAGAGGATTTGGGGCTGCCGCTGTTCGAGCGGCACGCGCGCGGCTTGCGGCCCACCTCGTACGGGGAGGCGATGATCGAGCACGCGCGGCGCATCGAAGCGCAGCTCGATACGGCGCGTGACGATATGCACGCGTTGCGGGAAGGTGGGAGCGGCCTCGTGAGCATTGGCACTTCCGGGGTGGCGGCGGCGGATACGGTGCCGCTTGCTGTTTCGCGGTTGCTTGAGCGCATGCCGCGTGCGCATGTGCGGCTTGTTGAGAGCACGATGGATCAGTTGCTGCCGAAGCTCTCGCGGGGGGAGCTGGATATTGTTGTTGGCCGTTCCGGGCAGCAGTATGACGATCCGTTGCTGCAGGTCGAGGCGCTCTATACGGAGCCGATCAATTTCGTTTCGCGGCCGCATCATCCGCTTACGGAGAAGGCTTCGCTCGGCTGGGAGGATGTGCTTGCGTATTCGTGGATCGTTTGGCCTCAGGGCACGCCTGTGCGCATTGCTATGGAAATTGCGCTCGCCGCTGCGGGGCATGCGCTGCCTACGCATTGCGTTGAGTCGAATTCTTCGTTGCTGAATCTTACGTTGCTCAATAACACCGATCTGGTGGGCGTTGCGTCGCATCGCGCCGCGCTCCGGTTTGAGAAGCTCAATGCTATTCGGATTCTGCCTATGCAGCTTGAAGGGTTTGGGTCGGTTTCCATGTATTGGTTGGCGGAGAATGAGAACCGCGTTGCCGTTGCTATGGCGCTTGAGGCTTTGCGCGCTTATGCGGATCAGGCTAGTGTTGCCTGGCAGGCGGATCGTAATATGTGATTGGTTTATATCGTAGTCCGATATTTTTATTCTTTTTAT
>NZ_BAYD01000114.1 GCF_000685075.1 Paraburkholderia oxyphila NBRC 105797 | reverse complement strand
GAAAACTTATCTTAATGGCACTGTTACATTGCACATTTTTGGGAAAAACCTGGCACTCACGCAAGTAAAGTTGTGTCTAAATTGCAAGCAAAGTTGTGTCTATCTGCCTTGGAACTCCGAATGCCTGATCGAGCTGGCATGTATGCCGGATCTCATCACCATGCAGGTGGCGCGACGTCGTCGCGATTGAGGCGTGTCGAAGGCTATCGCGTACTGTCACCAGTTTCGTCCCGAGCGCGAGTGCGAGCAAGTGAGCGGGGAGCTATCCCCACCAGTTTATGCCGCCGTTCAGGCTGAATGAGGCATGTTTCCGACGAGTGGCTTACCTGTTTCACGGGTGCATGTTCGTCGACCCGGTAGAGTCTTATCGACCCGTTGCAGCCACAGGGCCTCGCTGCCGCCTAACGGCTGCTTCCGAGATGCTGGCGCCGTTCCACCGTACGCGTCGGAGGGCATATGTTCATATTGATTCAACCAGTGCACGAAGACACAGTGTCGCCGCCACGCTTGTTGTTTTTCACAGATTGACATGCGCGGAAAGAATTTCGAGCACCCGCACCGCCTTATTGAACGCACATCTAATCGCCGCTTCGGCGCCGTCGCGTACGCATCGTGCAATGCGCTTTAGCGTGAGCGCGGTGGTTCCGATTTCAAGGCGAACGTCGTACAGACTATTTCCTGAGGGCTGGCCCACATGCTCGATCACCAGTTGACAATCCGAGAAGTAGGCACTATACGGCTGAAGGCGCAATAGTTGCAATGCCGCTTCTGCCTCTAGGGATGCGGCTCCTGGGAGGCCGAGATAGGTTATTTGCATACCAATTCCCATCGTCGACTCCCAGTATGAATCACTAAATCTTGCGAACGGTGTGTAGCCGTTCGCTGGATTATCACGCCGATCCGGTTGGGTTGGTTGACGCTGATCAACGAAAAGACGGTGCGGACCTACCGGGCAACCATTCCATTCCTGCGCTACCTTCAGGCGAAGGGCAGTTGCCCCATGGCATACATCGGAACAAAGAGAAGGCGGCCGCAAACGAACTTTACGGGGTGGCGCTGAAGTTTGAACGTCCGGGCGACGGCGCATGCGAATGACGCTCCATGGCCGACCGCGCCCCCACGGCGTCGCCCGAAGTCGACCCTCAACGGCCGGTGAACCAGACTAGTTCGAATCGGCCGCTTCGCGGCTACAACGGTCATTCACTCCTTCGAATCGCTCGGTAGGTCATCGTGTTCGCTCTCCGACTAGAAAGATAGCCGCTTAAAAGCGTTGCTTGCTGTCATTAGAAAGGCATCCTTACCAAACGCAACAAGAGGTTTTATCGAGTCTTACCCGGCTTACCTGTTTACGGACCGGTGCTGCTGAAGCAAAGCCAGCACGGCGCCGAAGACAAGCGCGCCTGCCACGCAGTAGATGCCGGCGTTCGTGCTATGTGTCACGTCTTTCATCCAGCCGATGATCGACGCGCTGACGAACCCGGCCAGGTTGCCGATCGAATTGATCATGCCGATGGCGGCGGCGGCAGAACCACCGGCGAGGATCGCGCTCGGATAGGTCCAGAATACGGGCATCGTTGCGAGCATGCCGGCTGTGCCGACGGTCAGCGCGACCATTGCGAGCGGAATATTGCCGGTCAGCTGCGTGCTGGCGAACAGGCCCGCGCCGGCGAGCACGGCGGGCACCGCGAAGTGCCAGCGCCGCTCGCCCGAGCGATCTGCGCTGCGGGCCACGAGGAACATGCTCGCGACAGCGCACGCATACGGAATGGCGGTCAGCAGGCCCACTTCGAGCGCGGTGCGCACGCCGGTCGCCTTGATCAGCGTCGGAAGGTAGAAGCTGATGCCATAAAGACCCATCATGCAACAGAAGTAGATGACGGCCATCTTCCAGATACGGGCGTCGGTGAACACGCTGGCGAGCGAACCGTGAGTCTTGCCCGCGCTGTCCCCTTCGATGTTCACCTCCAGCACGCGCTTTTCTTCGTCGGTGAGCCAGTTCGCCGAGCGGATGCCGTTCGGCAGGTAGCCGAGGACAACGAGGCCCAGCGCCGCCGAGGGAATCGCTTCGAGCAGAAAGAGCGGCTTTGTCGCGGTAACGATCGAGGGGCGAGTGAGATCGATATGCGAAGTACTGCTTATATTGCGAGGTTGTAGAATTGATCAGCGGCGGACAGATGGGCTTCGCGAGCGGGCTTCATCTGTCCTTTCACGATCATGTGCATCAGTTCGATGCCGGCCAGAAGGATCCGGGCACAGCGAAAAGTCTTGAATCCCAGCATAGGCCGCGTTCGTCGCTTGATCGACCGATGGTCCTGCTCGACCAGATTATTGAGGTATTTCGACTGGCGGATCTTGATGGGCGTTTCACGCTCAGCATTGATCGCTTCAAGCGCGGCGAGATTGGCACCGCTTTTGTCGATGGTCACCGTCTCGGGCGCGCCATTCTGGGCGATCGATTTTTCAAAGTAACGTCGGGCTGCAGTCTTGTCCCGATGGGCGCGTAGCAGAAAGTCGATGGTGTTGCCGTACTTGTCGACGGCCCGGTAAAGATATCGCCATTCGCCCTTGACGCGAATGTACGTCTCGTCCATGCGCCAGCTCTTGCCCACCGGCCGCTTGCGGAGGCGAAACGCTTTCTCCAGCACCGGCAACAGCTTGACCGCCCAGCGGTGCACAGTCGAATGATCGACCGAAACGCCGCGTTCGGCCATCATTTCCTCGAGGTTCCGCAGGCTCAGTGGATAGGCCACGTACCAGCGCACGCAGGTCAGGATCACATCCAGCGGATAGTGCAGGCGTTTGAGCACTCGGGCCACCGCCAGATTCAACATCTTCATCGAGCTTTCAGTTTCATGTCGTTCCGCACATCATAGCGGAACGCCTTACTGCAACAGAGCCCCCTTTTCCTGTTTTCCGGCTTTAAACGGCTGAATTTTTGGAGACGTATGCACTTACCCTACCTCTGTAAAGGCGACACCCGTTGATGTGTGTCAATACTCTCTGAGTCCAGCACGCAAAAATAAAAACGCAATTTGGCGTATCGGATATACGCGTGATTTAAACAAGAGTGATGAAGCGATGGAGGCAGAAATGATTAAGAATGTGGGTACTGCTGAAAAGATTAGAGCGGAAATTCTGCGCAGGATTCAAGAAAGTGCCGATCTCGATGACAGCTGTCGTGATTGCGACATCCCGATCCCACGCAAGGTCGATCCGGCGGCGAACGGTGGTTGTAATTGGGTCATCGACGAGTTTCGATTGGTTGCGCAAGAGTGCATGGCGCCTTTGAAAGCGGTGATCGCCGAAATGATGCGCGAATATGATCTGACCTGATATCACAGCAGGTCCGTGGACTTGTTCTGCGTTCGGCCTCCCTTCGGATCGACATTGACCGGCCGAAGGGAGGCTTGGCGTTGCACTCACCTACGGCCTTTGGCCAACAGGAACACTTGTCTCGCGCAAACGGTGCGCGAGCCTGCCATCCTCCACGTCCCGATCCGTGTCGCCATCTCATTCATATAGAACCATTGCAGCCTGCAGGGGGCATCGATTCATCCTTCAATCGCGATATTTTTTCATTATTTGCCCAACTGATTTGATCCAGTGGCAAACAGGGCGGCCCGTCGGCGAAAAAGTCTGCATAATCTTTTGGCTCCCGAAGCTGTGGATCACAAGAAGGAGCCGTCGGGCGAAACCCATTGGGGGGAACACGCTTGCCACAGACAGGCCGGATGTTCACCAATGCGCAGTTTTCACATGGTGCCATGGGGCGTGATTTCGTTCGGTTCTGACTGGGAGAGTGGACATGAAAATCAACTCCGATAACTTCCGGGTTCATGAAAACGTCTTGGTTGAACTTGACCAGTGGCCGACATGTATGGCGCCAGTGTATAAATCGAAGGGTCAGTATCATGCGATACTGACCGACCACATCAGGCAATTAAGTGCGCTGCAAAGCGCACTCTATGCCGACAATCGCTATGCGGTGCTGTTCATATTTCAGGCGATGGATGCAGCGGGAAAAGACGGTGTGATCAAGCACGTCATGTCGGGCGTCAATCCACAGGGTTGCCAGGTGTTCAGCTTCAAGCACCCGAACGTGGTAGAGCTTCAGCACGATTTCCTTTGGCGCACCACTCGCGACCTTCCGCAGCGTGGCCAAATCGGAATTTTCAACCGCTCCTACTACGAGGAAGTGTTGATTCTTCGGGTACATCCGGAGATCCTGCACAGTGAGGGCTTGTCCCATGAGGCCCGCGCTGGCGAAGCCGTTTGGCGGGGCCGCTATCGTTCGATCAACGACCTTGAGAGTCACCTGCATCGCAACGATACGCGCATTGTCAAGTTTTTTCTGCACCTCTCGAAGGAAGAACAGCGCAAGCGTTTTCTCGCACGCATCGACGAACCCGACAAGAACTGGAAATTCAGCACCGCAGACGTCGAGGAGCGAAAGTTCTGGGCGCAATACATGACAGCCTATGAGCAATGTTTCAGTGCGACGAGCACACGATACGCTCCATGGTACGTCGTTCCCGCGGATGACAAGGAGAACGCCCGGCTCATCGTTTCCCAGATCATCCTGGACACGCTTGACAGGTTGAACTTGCAGTATCCCGAGACAACGGCGGAGCGGCGCAAGGAGCTGTCCGAGATTCGCGCGCGGCTCGCCCGTGACGAAGCCCGATAGATGAGCGCCGCGCCCCCACAAGCTGAAGATTGAGCGTACGAAGCAGGCAGTTCCGCGCGCTGCTCATAGAAAGTCGAAATTACCGTACTGTGCGCAGCTTCGGCCGACCGCGCAGAAAGCGAATTCGCATCACACGTCTGCACACGATGGAACGTCAAGCAGCGTTTCCTCCGGGAAATCGTCGATGGTCCGGTCGCCGCGGCGGAGATCCTTGCGGCGCTTCGTGCATAGCAGCGAGTCCTTGGGGTTCGCGCCAGGCGCTTTCAATCGTGCTTTTTCCGGAAAATGAGCCACGCGCTCAAGCTGGTCAAGACGGTTGACAACAGAAAGACGATCGAGAACCCGTTCTCCGTATGCCGAAAGGGAACGCCGCCTATGTTCATGCCCAGCAGGCCCGAAATCAGGTTGATCGGTAAAGCGATGACCGTAACGGCAGTCAGTATCAGCACGCTCCGATTGGTGTGCTCGGCGACCTTTGCTGCAATTTCCTCTTCGAGCAATTGGATGCGCTCTTGAAGACTCGCCATGTCACGCAGCGCCAGGGAGAATTCCTCAGCGGACTGCCTCAGGGATTGTACGTCTTCGTCCCGGACCCAACGGGGCGGACGATTGATGAGCCGAAACAGGGCAGCCGGTTCGGGGGCCAACAAGCGTCGCAGGTGTACAAGGTCGCGACGAATGCCACCCAGACTCGAGCGCTTCGGCAGTGTCCCGGTGCGCAAGGCGATTTCCACTTCGTTGGCTGTTTGAGTTGCGCTTCGCACGATGCCAAACAGCAGATCCGCCTGCCCTTGCATAAGCCGGACCAGGAGCGCCATCGGACTGGAAAAGGCGACCCCAGCTTCGACTTCGCAGCTTAATTGATCAACAGAACGTAGAGGAAGACTGTGCACACTCAGAAGACAGCGAGCTCCGACGCTTATCCACAGGGTCGCGACCTTGATCGGGCCCTTTCGCTCAAAATCATAGTCGACGTCATTGACGACGGCGATCAGGTTTTGACGGACGTGCTCGACGCGGGTCGAGCGCAAACCTTCTCGAAGTGTATCGCCGAATCCCGGGGGCAGTTTCGCAAGCTGCGTCGGCCAGCCACTCAAAACGGCAGGGACGTTATGAAAATGCAACCAGACGAATCCCGCCGCCTCGCTATCCAGATCCATGAGCCGTTCGCGGGCCTCATTCGCGTTGATCTTGTGGCCGACTCCGTTCGCGGAGAACACGTAACCGCGGTTGAGCGGCAGGGAGTCCGATTCCTGCGCGAGTTGTGGTTGGGCGCTCATTTCAGCCTCCTTCGCATATTTCCTTCCGGTGGGCGTCTATGCTTTTCACTGGGGGCGCGAACCTGTGGCCCGGAAGTACTGAAAACTTGACGCGTGACTAGCCAGCGTTGAGCAAAGGAATGGAATCGCTGAGGACTTCACACCGGCTGTATGCTGCGCGAGCAGCAACGCAATCGCGCAGGATGCAAGCCGCGAGACGGTTTTATCGGCGCGGCTTGTCAAGATGATCGGTACGCGCGCGCCGAGCACGATTCCTGCGATCTCGGCGCCGGCGAGATACTCGAGCTGCTTGGCAAGCATGTTGCCAGCTTCAAGATCCGGTACGACCAGGATATCGGCGCGGCCAGCGACCGGTGACTTGATGCCCTTGGTCTTTGCAGCTTCTTCGGACAAGGCGTTATCGAATGCGAGCGGCCCGTCGAGGATGCCACCCTTGATCTGTCCGCAATCGGCCATTTTGCAAAGCGCAGCGGCATCGAGCGTGGAGCGCAGTTTCCCGGTTACGGTTTCGACGGCGGAAAGGATCGCGACGCGTGGTTCAGCGACGCCCAGCACGTGCGCGAGATCAATCGCATTCTGAATGATGCCGCGCTTGTCATCGAGGGTGGGAGAAACATTGATTGCGGCGTCCGTGATGAATAATGGCCTTGGGTAGGCAGGCGCGTCGATCGAAAATACGTGGCTGATGCGTCGCGCGGTACGCAATCCCTGCTCGGTGTCAACTACAGCATGCATCAGTTCATCGGTGTGGAGGGCGCCTTTCATGAGCGCCTGGACCTTGCCGGCGCGCGCCATCGCTACAGCTTGTACGGCTGCAGCTTCACTATGCTCGGTGGGTACGATCTCATAGGGGGTGAGGTCAACCTGGGCGCAGTCCGCGACGGTATGAATTCTGACTTCTGGCCCAACAAGTACCGGGACGATGAGGTTCGCACGCGCGGCCTCGATGGCCCCGACGAGTGAAGCCGAGTCTACTGGATGCACAATGGCCGTGCGCAAGGGCTCGAGCCCGCGAGTCATCGCGATAAGACGCTCATAGCGTCTCCCATTTTCGATGAGTTCGAATTCGGGAAGCGCTTCGGCTGAACGCAGGATTTTTTCTGTTGGAGCAAGGACTGGTGCGACGCCGGTGATGACGTCCTCTCCACGCTGGTTGACTGCCTGGCACTGCAACGTAATTCGATGCATTAGGTCGTCTTTGTCAGTGACGCGAACTGAGAAGGTAATCATGTCGCCGAGTTCGATCGGCTTGCCGAAGTGAAGGGACTGATCGACGCAGGCAGTGCCAGGCCCGGGAAGGCGCGTGCCGAGTATGGCCGAGAGCATTGCACCCGCCCACGTCCCGTGCGGGACGATCGTCCGAAACTGGCCGCTTCGGCTTTCTGCGTGGTCCAGACTCAGGGGCGCCGCATCGCCCGCCATGTCAGAAAGAAGTTCGATGTCGCGGTGCGTGAGCGTTCGCACGAGGCTCGCCGAGTCGCCGACACTCAGCTCACTGTATGTTCGATTTCCGGTTCGTCCCATGTCAGTCTGAGCCTCCCCTTAAATTTCGCCTTCGAGCAGGTCGTTGTACGCAATGGAACTAAGGAAGGAAAGAAGAAATGTTCAAGGTACCAAAACAGGCATTCGTGGAATGACTGCGCTTACAGCTTCCCCGAACGTAGAATGGCAATCGCCCAAGTGAGTCCCATGACAGCGGCAATGACGAAACCCGCGAGTCCCAGCGTTGAAATCCCCGCATAGTGCGGGCCGCCGTGAAACGTCGTCACGATTGAGGATCCGACCACGACGCTTGCAATGATCAGGCTCAGGCTAAGCCGGTTGCTCGCACGGTCAATGTGGCCCTCCAGCCCCCGCAACTGGTCGTGTTCGATATGAAGCGTCGCCCTGCCGGTACTCAGCACGTCGACGGCCCGGTTCAGGATATCGGGAAGGCTCGCGGCAATGCGATGCAATGAACGCAGTGTGCGGAATCCCTTGCCGGCGACGCCGATGGCATTGAGGTCCTGCAAACCCCTGCGACTGAGCAGGTGGGGCGCATAGTCGCGCAGGGACGTGAGCGCATTGAAGTTCGAATCGATCGCCAGCGCCTGCGACTCAATGAGCATGAACGCTTTCGAAACAAGCAGGAACTGACGGGGCAGGCGGATCTGGTGTTTCTGGCTGAGCTCGCAGAACTGGCGCACGATTTCGCTGAACGAATAGCCTTTGCCTGCCGCCTCACCATACGCCACGAAAGCATCCGAAACGTCACGGGTGAGCGCTTCGCGGTCGACTCCTGAGGCGGCCACGCCCATTTCGAATATCGCGTCTACAATCCAGGGGACGTCCGCCGAGCCCACCGCAAGAACAAGCTGCGCGAGGGTTTCCTGATCGTGGGCCGTCAACTCGCCCATGATTCCGAAGTCGTGGAAGCACAGCCTGCCGTCGACGAGGAGAAAGACATTGCCGGGATGCGGGTCGCCGTGGAAAAAGCCCTGCTCGAAGACCTGTTTGAGGAACGACTCCATCAACCGTGCGGCAAGCCGGTGTCGTTTTGCAGGGTCCGCAGGCAGCTGATCCACAAGCTTGTGGCCCACGCAGCGTTCCATCGTCAGGACGTGCCGGCTGGTCAGTTCCCAATAGATGCACGGTACGAACACATCCGGCTCGTTCGCAAAGTTCGCCCGTAACCGCTCGCCGCTGCGTGCCTCGATCTCGTAGTCCAGCTCGTCTGAAATGCGCCGCGCGAACTCGTCTACGAGATCGGACGGACCGAACCGGCGGCTCTCGGGGACGTGCTTTTCCAACTGACGTGCCAGAAGACGCATGATCGCAACATCCGCTTGAATGACTGGTTCGATGCTGGGGCGCTGAACCTTGACAACGACGCTCGTGCCGTCCATTAGATATGCCGTATGGACCTGTCCGATCGATGCGGCAGCAAGAGGCGTCTCGTCGAACGTGGCGAAGATCTCGAGAATCGGGCTGCCGAGTTCCTGCTCGACGATGGCGCGAGCCTGCTCGCCGGGAAACGCCATAACGTTGTCCTGAAGGCGTTGCAGCTCGTCAATCCATGCAGGAGGCAGCAGGTCGCGCCGCAGACTCAGAAGCTGGCCGAACTTGACGAAAGCGGGTCCGAGCCGCTCGAGCATCTCCCGAACGCGTACCGCATCATGCATGCCGGGTGAGGGAGGAGGAGATACGGTATCGAGTGCCTGGCGGCCGACTCGCAGCCGCTCGACGTAGTGTCCCCAACCGGCGCCGACCATGGCCTGGAGGATTTGCATGAGTCGCGGCAGCCGTGCCGAAACGGTCTTTCCGTTTGCTTTAGTGGCCGGCGTTGATTGCGTCCTAGAGTCCACGCGTTCGCTCCTCGGGCAGTCCAGAGCGGTTGCATGCATGCCAATCGCCGGGTAACGAAAGCGCGACACGGAAAATGCGGCGCTTGTTGGGATCATGGAGCACCAGCTACAGGACCAAATTGATCTACGTCATCGCATTCTCGATGCAATCAGCGTTGGAGCGCTTGAGTCCGCGCGATGTCCACACCGCACCCGGCGCGTGCCGCGCGCATTCCAGCGCTCGCTGCCCCCCTCTAAATGTCACCCTCCATCGCACTGCCGCAGCACCGGTGTTTGTCGCAAGCGACGCAAGCGAGAGCTTGTGTGACGCACAGTGGCGAAAAATCGGCTCCCCGGTCGATTCGGCCAAGGCAGCGCCACAGGCGTTCGGGCTCGAGCTCAATTGATCAGCGTCAACTTAATGGAGCCTTAGATGGCTACATTGGCTGGTGTCGAAGTGCTGGCCTACACAGAGGAGAACGCTCATGCAAGCATCGGACATCATGACCACGGACGTCGTGTCCGTCGTTGCCACGGCGACCGTTTTTGAGGCGGCTGAACTGATGGCGAAGCATCACATCAGTGGACTGCCGGTCGTCGACGACGCCGGCAAGATTATCGGTCTCGTGAGCGAAGGCGATCTGCTGCATCGCGTGGAGACGGGAACGGGCAAACCGCAGCGTTCATGGCTCGCGGAATTTTTGTATTCGACCCGCAAGCTCGCGGCGGAGTACCTCAAGGAGCATGGCGTCAAGGTCAGCGACATCATGACGGAGAATGTGATTTCGGTGCTGCCCGCCACGCCGCTGGCCGACGTCGCGGACTTGCTCGAGCGGCACCACATCAAGCGCGTACCCGTTGTTGCCGATGGCAAAGTGCTTGGCATCGTCAGCCGTTCGAACCTGGTCGGCGCGCTCGCACGCGCGGCGCAGGTCGACGTGGACGCACGCGCTTCCGACGAAGCGATACGCCAGGCGGTGCTGCACGCACTCGACGGGCATCGTTGGGCGATGGCGGCGGAGAACGTCGTCGTGAAAGACGGCGTGGTCCATCTTTGGGGCACAGTGCGTTCCGAGGAGGAGCGCAAGGCGATCTGCGTTAGTGCCGAACGTGTGACTGGCGTGAAGGATATCGAGGACCATCTCGGCTATCCCACGTATTTCACGCCGATGTAATGTGCAGGCGCGGCACGGTCGCAAAAGGCGATTTGTTCATGCAAAAGCGGCCGGCCGGGCCAGATCCATCGACGACCATGAGAAAATTGGCCATCAATCGCCGAACGAGCGTGTATGGTCGTCGTAGCTGAAAAGCCCCGCGTAGCGTCCCCAGTCGATCATCGTACGCAAGGTGCTGTCCGCGTCGCTCTGGTTCAGGTGGTCCTGTAGTTCCAGCTCGAAACGCTCGCGCGGCGCGCGGTGTCCTTCTCGCTCGTCCAGGACTTCGCGAATGTGCGCCGCGAGCGGTACGAATTGCATGAGATGTTCGCGAAAGAGGCGCTTGCGCTCGTCGTCGTTTGCTTGCGCGAAGACACGTCCCGCTGCCGTAAGCCTGATCACGCCATTGTGCAACTCGGCGAATTCGAGAATATGCATCGCTCCCGCAATGGGAAAGAGTTCGTCGACTTTCAGCATCCGCGATGCGGCAATCTTTTCCAGCTCCGCGCTACCACCATGCAAGGCCGAAGCAATCGTGTCGATGAACCCATCGAGGCGGTGGCTCGAAACCTCCGGCAAATGCAACGCGAGCCCGCGCGAAGCGGCGGATGGTGCATCCGTCGTCTCGGCGAGGCGCGATGTGAGCACCGAATAAATCTCGTTGACGATCTCACGAAACGCCGGATCGAGCCGGTTGCGCGGATGCGGTAACTGCACATTCATGTCAGCCACGATGCGCGCAGGGCTGCCGCCCAGCAGCTGGATGCGGTCGCACATGAGCACGGCTTCCTCGATGTTGTGCGTGACGAGGAGCATCGCCTTGATCGGCAACTGGCGCTCGAGCCAGAGGTCCAGAAAATCGGTTCGCAGCGTCTCGGCCGTCAGCACGTCGAGCGCCGAAAACGGCTCGTCCATCAGAAGCAGCGTCGGCTCGCTCACGAGTGCGCGCGCAAAGCCGACACGCTGGCGCATGCCGCCCGAGAGCTCGCGCGGAAAGGCCGACTCGAATCCGTTCAGCCCGATCAGGTCGATGGCCGCCTTTGCGCGCTCGCGGGCCGCATTGGCCGATACGCGCAGCGCGTCGAGGCCGAGTTCGACGTTATCGAGTACGGTGAGCCATGGATAGAGCGCGAACGTCTGGAACACCACCGCTATCCCTTCCTGGGGGCCGCGCAGCGGCTGGCCGCGATAGTGCACGCTGCCCGACGAGGGCTTGACGAGCCCGGCCGCAATGCGCAGCAGCGTCGACTTGCCGGACCCGGAGCGCCCCAGCAATCCGAGAATCTCGCCCTCGCACACCTCGAGATCGATGTTCGCGAGCACCGGTAGCGGTTCGCCGGAAGGCTTCGCGAACGACATGCCCACTTGCTCGAGCGCCACGACTGGCAACGCGGCGTTTGCAGGAGAGGCCGTACGGGTTTTCGTGTCGGGGTGAGCGAGGCTCGACATGGGGTTCTCCCGGTTGCCAGCGTTTCAGTCCAGCCGCGTGCGCCGTTCGGCGAACGCATAGAGGGGCCGCCACAGCAGCCGGTTCATCGCAATCACCAGCACCGACATCATGGCGATGCCCAGCGCGATGCGCGGATAGTCGCCCGCTTCAGTCATCTGTGCAATATAGGCGCCAAGACCGCCCGCGCTCAGATGCGTCGGTCCCCAGCTCACGGCTTCGGCAACAATGCTCGCATTCCATGCGCCGCCCGACGCGGTGATCGCGCCGGTCACGTAGTAGGGGAAGATGCCGGGCAGCACGACTTTGCGCCACCATGATCCCCGGCGCACCCTGAAACTCGTGGCGGCTTCGCGCAGATCGGTCGGAAACGCCGTGGCGCCGGCGATCACATTGAACAGGATGTACCACTGTGTGCCGAGGATCATGAGTGGGCTGAGCCAGATCTTCGGGGCGAGACTGTAGTGAACGAGAAGGAATACCACCACCGGAAACAACAAGTTGGCCGGAAAAGCCGCAAGAAACTGCGCGACCGGCTGCACGATCTGCGTGAGCCCAGGACGCAGGCCGATCCAGACACCCACGGGCACCCAGACGAGAGACGCAAGCGTGATCAGCACGGCCACGCGCAGCAGTGTGAGCAGACCATTGCGCGCGACGTTTGCCACATCCGCCCAGGAGAGCGTGGGCCCGGCAAAGTGCAATAGCGTCGCCGCTGCATAGGCTACGCCCGCGCCACAGAGCGCGAGCCAGAGCACATCGCCCGCGCGTTGTGGCATGCCAGTATGCGGCCAATGCAGGCCGGCGCCCATCGAGAGCCGCGCGCGAGCGGCGCGATGCAGCGTGCTGCTCACAGGTCTTGTCGCGGATTGCATCCAGGCCGAGCGATGCACCAGATTGAGCAGCCAACTGCGCGGCGTGATTTGTGCAGCCGTCTGCTCGGAGCGAAAGCGGTCGCCCCATGCCACGATGGGCCGGAACAGCAGCTGGTCGTAGAGCACGATCGCCACGGTCATGGCGAGAATCGCCCAGCCCACCGCGGCGAGATCGCGTTGCGCGATGGCGCGCGCGACGTAGGAGCCCACGCCCGGCAGCGCGACCTGCAGATTGCCCACGGAGATCGCTTCCGAGGCCACCACGAAGAACCAGCCACCCGACATCGACATCATGGTGTTCCAGACGAGGCCGGGCATCGCGAAAGGCACCTCGAGACGCCAGAAGCGCTGCCACGCCGAGAGGCGAAAGCTGCGGCTTGCCTCGTCCAGATCGAGCGGCACCGTGCGCAGGGCCTGATAAAAGCTGAACGCCATGTTCCAGGCCTGGCTCGTGAAGATCGCGAAGATGGCCGCAAGCTCTGCGCCGAAGACATTGCCCGGGAACAGCGAGAGGAAGAACGCGATCGTAAATGAGAGGTAGCCGAGAATCGGCACGGACTGGAGCACGTCGAGCAGCGGGATGAGCAGCATCTCCGCGCGACGGCTTTTGGCGGCGGCCGTGGCGTAAGTCAGCGTGAAAGCGAGGGAGGCGGCGAGCGCGGCGAGCATGCGCATGACTGTGCGCAGCGTGTATCCAGGCAACGCCCATGGAGACAGCGAAATTTCCGTTTGATGCGCAATCGCCAGTGGGCCGATCATCTGCCGCGCGCCCGTGCCGAGCAAGATCAGAAAGCCCAGCACGAGCAGGACGGCAGTGAGATCGCGCCAGCCCGGCATGTGGGGACGCCACCTCCCGCCACCCAGTATCTCGGCATGGTGCTCCACGGCTTTCCCCCAATGTCGCGACGCCTCATCGTGGGGGAAAACGGTCAGTACGAGTTGATATATATCAATCCCCCGGAATGTCCGGCCGATCGCTTCACTTCATGTCAGGCGCGCGGCAGCGGTCCTCCACCATGACCGTCGTCGCGCTGCGGCTCGGCCGTGCCGGGAACTTCTGGGGGCGTCGTGGCCTTGCGCCGGCTCGCTCGCAACTCGACGCGGGCGAGCCAGACGCCGGGCAGCATCGGCAGCCAAAAGGTGAGCCCTCGCAGCAACAGCGTTGCCGCGAGCGCCGCCTCGATCGGCACATCGAGCAGATTCAGCATGCCGACCGAAGCGGCTTCGAACGTGCCGAGCCCGACAGGCACAGGGCCGATTGTTGCCACCATCGAGGCGATCGCGAAGCTCGCGAACGCTACCCAGAATGGTGCCGGGGCGCCCACTGCAAGGAGCACCAGCCACAGGGTACCGGCGTCGAACAGAAAGATCGCGAGCTGCAACGCGACCGTTCGCATGAGCAGGCGCCGGTTCAGGAGAAGATCGAGCGGGATGTTGTCGAATGATTCGATCAGGCGTGACAGATGCAGCCATTTTCCGAGCAGCGCAATTCGCGGATCGTGATTCCACCGATGCAGGGCGACAAGGAAGGCGGGGACGAGCAGGAGCACCAGCAGGAAGATGGCGATCCCGATGAAGAGCGTGGTGCCCGCGGCGTGGTGCAGCCAGAGTATCCCGGCGCTCGCGAACACGACGATCAGAAAGGCAATGTCGCGCGAGAGGAGGCTCGAGAGCAGAGCGGTCAGCGCGATCGAGCGCGGAATGCCGCGGCGAAGCAGCCCACGAATCGCCATGAGGCTCCCACCGAGGCCAGCGCTCGGCAGCGCCTGATCGGTAAACACCTTGACGATGCCAAGGCGTACGAGCACGCGCATCGGCAGCGGATAGCCAGAATCCTCAAGTGGTTGGCGCCACACCAGCGCGGCGCTTATGTAGGTGGCGAGCTGAGCCACGAATGCGATCAGCAGCCAGCCCGGGCGCGCCGCACGTGCGAGTGCGAGCGTGCGCTCCAGCGAGCTGGCGCGTACGACTACGAGGACGACCGCGAGCAGGCACAGGAGACCGACTGTCCACGCCACCTGCCCGCGCCGACGCAGGTTCGCTGCAAGCCATTGCCTCAGCGCGCGCGCGGCGCGTTGCGTGAAGCGCGCCGCGGCTTGTTGCACGGGTGACTCGCCATCGGGCCGCTGGCCAGGAGCAGGAGTGCCGGGATTCATCGGAACCTGTCTCGTGAAGGAGGGGGCGGCAGCGCAATGTGTGTTCATTACGCGCCAGCAAAGGCATCTTGACCGCGTGCCGCAGTTCGGGCTTGATGCACGTCAAGCGGTCCGAGGCGCTCCGATAGTGCGTGAGCGTGAATCTTCGAGCGGCGAGCGGCAAAGATGAATCACAGCAGGGCCGGTTTCGTTGCCTGACTCAACCGTTGAGCGCCGGGACACGAACATTGTCCGTATTGCCGGACGAGAGCATCAGCGCACACTCACTAATGAGCGTGCAGACGAACAGGGTAAAAAGGACGCGCATGGCGCGAGCGGGATTGCGGATGCAGGCCTGAACCTGGTCGCTTCTTCCTTGCCCGAACACGCACCACTGGCAAAGGTGCTCGCAGTTGTTGGTGAGCAGACGGTAGTTGTGCTCGCCGAGTCGCGATGAGGCGCGGTGCGCCACCTCGGAGCCAGTGTATTGCGCGTGCGTGTGTGGTACGACTTCGATGTCGAAGCCCGCCGAAAAATGCTGGATCGAGATCGCTTCCACCGGACCGCCGCAGAACCGGCGAGAAAGGCCGGCGTAGTGAATCACACGGCCGTTCCCGATGTAGATGCCGTGATGCACATAGCCAGGGCGCTTCGTGGCGAGGTGAGCGCCGACGGGCAGGTCATGCGTGCACACGACCTCTGTGCATCCCGATTCTTCGTGTTGGCTCATGACTCGCTCCTCGACATTGGGCGGTACGCAGCTACAACTGGAACAGCGTTCGGAAGGAAGGCTTGGTTTGCCGCGTGATCGCCGGACACTTTCGCTTTCGTCACGCCTTAAGTATTGGATTCGGGACGGGCTGCAACAATCAGCGCCGGCTGAGATTGGCGTCCGGTGTGCGGCCTTCGTGTAAGAAACGTCCGACATTGATTCAGAGAATTGCTGATGTCGAGTTGGGAATTTGTGCGCAGGGCGAATCGCCGCATGCCGCATGTTCCGGGCGCGGCGTGGAGAGTCGCTGATGTAGATCAACCGGGCAGGGTTGCCGGCACGGACACTGACTGATGCGCTGCAAGGCACTTGGGACGAGCTTTGGGTGGGACCGCGGTAAGTGGTGAAGCACTCACTCCGGATCGACCCCGAAGCATGGGACCAGGGTAAGCGCTAAAGCGCTAACTCTGGTCGACAGGAGAATGACGATGCGAGCGATGTTGTTCGACGGTACGAGTCCGCTGCTGCGCGAGGTGGAGTTGCCCAATCCGGCGCCGGCGGCGGGCCAGTTGCTCATCGACGTGCATGCGTGCGGCGTGTGCCGCACCGATTTGCACGTGGTCGACGGCGACCTGACGCGCCCAAAGCGCCCGGTAATTCCGGGTCACGAGATCGTCGGAACAGTGGCGGCGCTCGGCGCGGGCGTCACAGGCTTCGCGTCGGGCGACCGCGTGGGCGTGCCGTGGCTCGGCCACACCTGCGGGCATTGCCGCTTCTGCCTGCGCGGGCGCGAGAATCTGTGCGACGCACCCGGCTTCACAGGCTACACGATCGACGGTGGTTACGCCGAACGTACGGTCGCCGACGCCCGCTACTGCTTCCATCTGCCGCGCCAGTACAGCGATGTTGAAGCTGCGCCGTTGTTGTGCGCCGGGTTGATCGGCTACCGCACGCTCGCGCTGGCCGGCGACGCGCCTTGTATCGGCATCTACGGCTTCGGCGCGGCGGCGCATATCGTTGCGCAGGTCGCGCGTCATCAGGGACGCATGGTGTATGCGTTCACGCGCCCCGGTGACACGGCCGCACAGCAGTTCGCGCTGCATCTGGGCGCGGCGTGGGCGGGCGGCAGCGACGAAGCGCCACCCGAGCCGCTCGATGCCGCACTACTGTTCGCTCCCGTCGGCGCGCTGGTGCCCACGGCGCTGCGCGCGGTGGTCAAGGGCGGCGTCGTCGTCTGCGGCGGCATCCACATGAGCGACATTCCTTCGTTTCCGTACGCGTGGCTGTGGGAGGAGCGCCGCATTGTTTCGGTGGCGAATCTCACGCGCGAGGATGGCGCGGCTTTCATGGCCATTGCCGGGAAGTACAAGATCGAGATCGAGACCCGGCGCTATCCACTTGCGCAGGCTAACGTTGCGCTCTCGGATCTGCGCGAGGGGTGTTTTACGGGCGCTGCCGTGCTGACGCTACGCTAGCGCTCGCAGGCGGCTTCGTGACGCCAGGTGGGTTACGTGAGGGCGCGCACCGGGAAGTCAGTCCGTCGCGCGCCTGGGTCTACGCGCAAGTCCGACCGGTCAGGCGGCCATGGACCTCGCGGAGTGTCATGCCGGGACGGTTGCAGAACGGTTATCGGGCGTCTTGTGCCCGGAGACGTCCGCCCGCGCCGGCACGAGCAGCACGGGGCGGCATGCCGTGCGCAGCACGCGCTCCGCGACGCTGCCGAGCATCAACCGCCGCACGCCCCGGCGCCCATGCGTGCCGATGACGATGAGCTCCGCGTGCCAGTCGGCGGCGGCGCGCTCGATGCACTGCGCGACGTCTTCGACGCCCAGCGCGACTTCGACTGTGCGCGGCGCGCCTTTCACGCCTTCCCGGGTCATCCGGGCCTGGGCATCGGTGCAGACGATTTTGCCCTCCTCGACATACGCGTCGCGGACAATCGACGGATCGAAGCCCGGCACGTCGTAGGCGAGCACAGGCATGTCGATCACGTACAGGGGCTGCAGCTCCGCGCCGCAATCATGTGCGAGGTGGAGTGCGGCATCGAACGCTGCGGAGGCAGTCTGGCTGCCATCGAGTGCGACGAGAATACGGGAATACATGGTGTGCCTCCAGGCCCGAAGTGGAATGGATATAAGGCAGGATGAGCGAAGCCGGTCAGTGGGACATGAGCACTGGCAGCGTCATCGTGAGCAGGACCGAGCGCGTCGCACCGCCAAGCACCATTTCCTGCAGCTGCGCGTGCCCGTACGCACCCATGACGAGCAGGTCGAAACCGTCCTCGGCGGCGTAGCTGAGCAGGGCATCACCCGTGGACTCCGATGGGCTTCGGTCGAAGCGCGCAATGTCGACGGTGGTCGCGCCATGGCGTGCGAGCATGGCCGCCAGATCCGTGCACGATGCCTGGGAAGGCGCAGGCGAGAAGGTTGTCGAAGCCGCGGCGATAGTGACGTGCGCGGCGCGCGTGATGAACGGAATGGCATCGTGAACCGCGCGTGCTGCTTCACGGCTGCCGTTCCACGCGATCAGTACGCGCTCGCCGATCGATTCGAAGTGGCCGGTGTTCGGCATCACCAGCACCGGCCCACCGGCGCCCATGACGATCACTTCGGCGAAGTCATTGGCAACATAGGCTTCCGGGTCGTTCAGGTCCGTTTGCCCGACGATCGTCAGGTCGGCAGTCCTGCTGCGCTGCGTGAGAGCGACGATCGGGTCGCCATCGGGCGCCACCCAGGCGCCTTCGACCTGGGCCCGCGCGAGCTCCACATGAAACAGCCGCTCGATGGCCCCGCGTTGCTCCGCGCGCAGTCTGCGGTGTGCGTCGTAGTAGTCAGCCGTGCCCGCCATCACGTAGAACTCGCGCGGGTTCGGCCCGAAGATCGCGAACAGGCCGTCCAGGTGCGCGCCGTACGTGCGCGCGAGTTTCAAGGCGAGCGAAAGCCGTGCGTTAGTGCGTGCGCTCGTATCCAGATGAACCGTCAAGGTCTTGTAGGTCATGGCAGGGCTCCGGCGAGATGGGGAGGGCGACCGCGGCCCAACCCGGCGTGGGCGACGAAGTGATTCGAGTCTAGGGACGGAGGACTATTCACTATTGATTTAAATCAAGCACCCGTTCGTGGCGCGAGAAGGCGTCAGTTGTGGCGCGTAACGCGGACGAGCGAAGGCGTTGAGGCAGATCAATCGGAGAAATCGCTGCGTTCTTAGATTGAATACGACGCACGCAGCAGAGTGCGGCGTGCAACATGGGGGGCAAATACCCCGGCGGCAGTGTGGTCCATCGAGTGGGCTGCGCGGCCCGCAAAAGCTCAAAGGAGGAATGTGATGAGCAATCTGACACGTTACGACCCGTTCTCGATGGAGCCGGTCTCCGATCTCTTTCAGGGTTTTTTTCGTCCGATGCGCAGCCTGCTTGCGACGCAGGAGAGCGAACTTGCGGCGATCAAGCTCGACGTGACCGAGAACGACCAGGCTTATACGGTCAAGGCGGAACTTCCAGGCGTGGAGAAGAAGGACATCGACGTGAAGATCGACGGCAATGTGGTGTCGATCCACGCGAAGGTCGAACGCAACACCGAGTTGAAAGAAGGCGAGCGGGTCATCCGCCGCGAGCGTTATAGCGGCACGTTCGCTCGGTCGTTCTCGCTCGCGAGCGATATCGATGAGAGCACCGCAAGCGCCCAGTACCAGGACGGCGTGCTTGCGCTGACTCTGCCGAAGAAGGCTGCGGCGGAACAAAAGCGTCTGCAGATCGAATAAAAGTTTGAATACGTGACGGGGAGGCCGGCGCATGGTCCCGTGCAGGTCCGCACGGCGTGCGTCGACATGGCGCGGAGGTAATCCTCTGCGCCTTTTTTGCTTTGAGCGTGATGGCTACCCAGAAGACACACGATGCGCTCACGCCAGCGCGGGGGAGTGAACAATGAAGCGCAGGGCCGAAAAAACAGCATATGCGCGAGTCGTTGCGCCCTTCTCGTGCATTTTCGTCCTGATGACCGGACGTGAGCACGTCGGTTCACTGCTCGACTGCGTAGCGGGTTGGGCACAGCAAGGCGCGCGTGTCCACATTGCGGGTCTCGCCTGTGCGCCTTCCAATGGCGACGCCGAATTTCTGGCCGCGCAAGGCTTCACCAGACGGATCGTGCTCGCCGCAACGGTGGACGCCGCTTGCGAAACGCTCGCGCGGCGCGGAATTCAGGTCAACATGGAGATCCTTGAACTGGCCGCGCGAACGGGGCAGACGCAGACACTGGCGCAGGCAGCGTGCGCCTCGCAGGCCCAACTGGTGATCGGCGCACCGTCCTGCCCAGTCATGCTTGCGGGCGCGGCGCGATGTCCCGTCCTGGTGCTGCCCACGCCTTTCGCGCACCGGTGCCGGGTGCCGCCGCAGCGCATTTTTGTCGCGAGCGACGGCAGTGCCGCGTCCGCCCTCGCCGTTCGGGAGGCCGCGCGCATCGCCGCACCGGATGCGGCGGTGCGGGTGGGCTATCTGGCATGTGAACCGGCGGATGCGCTGCATCCGGAGGATTTCGACGCGGTCGTTCTCGAGGCGCAGCACGATGGCGAAGCCGCTTCCCATGCGATCGTAGAAGCGGGGCTGCAGTGGCGCGCCGACCTGCTGGTGCTCGGCACGCGCGGCGGCCAGGCGGGCGAGCGCTGGCGCTACGCGAGCGTCGCGGCCGATGTCGCGCAACGTACGGTGTTGCCGCTGCTGCTCGTGCCGTTCGCAGCGCTTGGGTCTCGCGGTTGTGAGCGGCTTTCATTGAATTGATATGCGTCAACGGCCACGTCCTGTCGGACCTTATCCTGAATTTAATCGCCCGTTGAACGGCGTGCCGCTGGCGCGGGTGAGGAGGGAAAGGTCATGGAAATTTTGTTCCCCCGCATGGCGCCCCAATACGACTCGGAGTGCTACACGCTGGTATTTCCCGCCGACGTGGATGGCAAGCGGATCGAATGCGGCATCACGGCCGAAGCGCTCGAAGACCACTTCGATGCGTCATCGATCTGTGAGCGGGATCTCGTCGAAGCGTTCTGCACGCATCGCACTGCCATCGAGGAGACCGCGGCGACGTTGATCGAAGCAACGCGCGGTGCGCCGGTGTTGCTGCACAGCGGCATGTTCAGGCTCTATGGGAAAGGATGCGCACTGGGGCGTACGCGAGGCAGACCAGCGTCATGACCCTGAGAGGCAGGGGTGACGCAGGTATTTGGATCGTCGAAGCGGTGACGTCGCCAGCGCCGCAGGGAGAGTCCTCGCGTGCAACATCAGCATCACGCAGAGTTCGCCCGAAGCACCATTCGGCCATGCTTTTGCTCACCATCGAGTCTTCGAGACGGAGTCGGCCGCGGTGCTGGACGGCCTGCGCGAAGGTTGTGAATCGAGCTCAAGAATTGCCACGCGATGCGGGTATAGGGCGAACTGCACCTTCGGCGCGCGCACGCGAAAAGGATGGGCCGACATGGGAGCCCGGATGATGGGACTCGGAATGCAGATTGTCTATCTGGGCTTTGCGGGGTCTGCCGCCATCGAAGCGGAGGCTGATGTCCAGTTATTGCGTCTCGAACGCTTTAGCGGGTTGCTGAGAGCCTGCCATCTCGCGATCGAGTCGCTACGCGACGGCGATCATCGCCAGGCTTACGACGTGCGTCTCGATCTATTTTCGGCTTCGAGCGAGCTCAAGCCCATCGTCCATTGCACTGGCGAAGATCCGGTCGTCGCGATGCGTGAGGCATTCGATGCGGCCGAGCGCGAGCTGAAATTGGCGGGCGCTTCAGGCGGCTTGCCGGGATACGGCAGCATGCGGCGCGATCATTGAACGTTGAACGGCGCGTTGAAAGGATCAGGCGATCCTGATTCTGTCTGTTGCATCTTCGTCGGCGGACAGGCTTTCCTCGGGCGTGCAGAGGGACTCGTCGACGCACTGCACGTGCCGGGCTCCGTCGACGGCTGCCTGCGTGACGCCATGCCATTGCACACGGCCGCATTCGCCCTCGAATGGGCCGTCGACCGCCGAGAGATCGAGTCCTTCGAGCGTGCAAGGGGCGGCGCAATTTTCTCCCGCGATGAGATACGTGGCGCCTTGCACGGTGCGGTAGCGGCCCCACGCCGGCAAGTCGACGCACGCGTGACCTTCGCGGGACCATTTGCCGGCCTCTTTGTCGATCCAGACGATGGCATAGGTGCCGGGGGCAAACCGGCCGAAACTGTCGAGATGAAGCGTGACACGCATGGTGGCGCTCCGGTGTACGAGTGCGAATCTACTGGCTCAGCACCCACTGGACGAGCGTGCGCGCGTCTTCTGCCGAGAGCGGCCCGCCGCGGTCATCGGGCAAGGGCATCGACATGTCGCCCCAATGCGCCTTGCCGCCATGCCTGAGCTTTTCTTCGAGCATCGTGCTTGCGTTCGGTGTGTCACGGTAGCGTTCCGCGATCTGGTGAAACGATGGCGCGAGAAACGGTGCGTCCGAGGTATGGCAGAACATGCAGTGTTGCTGATCGATCAGATTGCTCGGTTCCGGAGGTTGGGCAACCGCGCCTGCTACCGGCATTGAGACAGCAAGCGCCGCGACCGCCCGTACCAACGTTGTGCTCGAGCGCAAGCGGCCGGGCGAACGCGGCTGATCTAACGCGACAGCCGGGAGATGAAGGGCCATGACTTGTCTCCTTGTGCGGCGCGCATGCCGCAAAACACACGCGCCCCGGCTGACGAGGCCCGCTATGCCAACACCATCAAGAACGGATATCCGGGCCGTCCCGGCGGTCACACACGAGCAAGCCCCTCTGCATCGACGATGCGGATCTGCTTGCCGCTCGGCTGAACGAGCCCATCGCGGTGAAAACGGGAGAACATCCGGCTCACGGTTTCGAGCTTCATGCCGAGAAAGCAGCCGATTTCCTCACGGCTCATCTTCAGATTGAATTGCGCGCCGGAATAGCCGCGCGTGCGAAAGCGCGCCGCGAGATCGAGCAGGAAGGAGGCGAGCCGCTGCTCCGCGGTCATCGTGCCCAGCAGCATCATGAGGCTCGATTCGCGCACGATCTCGCCGCTCATCAACTGGTAGAGATGGCGCTGCATGCGGCGGCTCTCGCGGCACAGTGATTCGAACTGGCCGAACGGAATGATGCAGACCGTACTGTCCTCGAGCGCGATTGCTTCGCAGTTGTGCGTGCCCGTGCAGACGCCGTCGAGACCGAGCGGCTCGCCGGGGATCTGAAAGCCCGTCACCTGCTCGCGGCCATCGCGGTGCATGACGACCGTTTTGAACGACCCGGTGCGCACGGCGTACAGGCTCTGGAACGCATCGTGCGTGCGAAAGAGGGCCTCGCCGCGATGCACGTGGCGGGTCGTGAGGACAACGGTGTCGAGCTGCTGGAGTTCCATGGAGGTGAGGTCCGAGGGCATGCAGACCGCGCGCAGCGAACAGGTGGAGCAGCGCGAGGCAGCGCGGCGCGGCACAGCCTCCTGCTCCACGGGGCGCAGCGACACCACCGGCCACTGAGTCGGCGACGCCATCGGCAGGGAGGATTCGCACACGGGATCGGCATACATGGTCGTCTCCAGTTCAGCGCGCGGCACTCGCGCGCGCTTTCGCAAGCGCTTCAATGGCGTGACACGCAGCGTCGAATTCAGATGTCTTGTCGAAAAAGAATTCGGCGCCAGCTCGTTTCCACGTAGCCAGTATCGGCGGCGCCATCTCGAAAATAAATCGGCGGGGATGGAAAGTTACGTACGCACGGAAGAAGAAGTGTAGGGAAATTCCTACAGTTGTGCGGCGAGGTGACACGGCCCGGCGGAGCACTCAGCCGGTTGTTGGCGTGAACGGTCCTTAGATTAGATTTCGTCTTGATCGTCGAGAATCTTGTGGAGCAGGGCGTAGCGTACGAGCGCGGCTTCGTGCGGCATCTCCATCTTTTCGAGGATGCGGACCTTGTAGGTGCTCACGGTCTTGGCGCTCACGCAGAGTGCCCTGGCGATTTCGGTAATGGTCTCCCCTGCGGCAAGGCGCCGGAAGACCTCGAATTCGCGGTCGGAAAGCCGCTGGTGCGGCGGGGTGTCGGCGGGCTCGATGAGGTTTTGCGCAAAGCGTTCGGCCATCGCCATGCTCACGTAGACGCCGCCCGTGGCCACCTTCGTCACGGCGTTCACGAGCTCGGCGCTGGCGCTTTCCTTGGTGAGATAGCCCGAGGCGCCGGCCTTGAACGCGCGTACTGCGTATTGCTGCTCGGCATGCATGGTCAGCACGAGGATGCGCAGCGCGGGCTTCTCTTCCTTGATCTGCTTGATGAGCTCCACCCCGCTGCGCCCCGGCATCGAAAGATCGAGCACCAGCACGCTGGCTTCGCGCCCCCGCACGAGCGCGAGCGTGGTGGCGCTGTCACAGCCTTCGCCCACGATTTCGAAATCGTGGGCGTCCTGCAGGATGCGGCGCAGACCGTCACGCACGAGCGTGTGGTCGTCGGCGAGGATCACCTTGAACATGACGCGGTCTCCTCGGCCTGGAGGGCGACGAGCCGGTGCTCGGGTGCGCAGGGGGCGAACTTGAGCGCGGTGAGCTGCTGGCCGAGATCGTCGTGCAGCTCGCGTGCGATAGGCGTTTTTTCGGTCTCGCGTATGGTCTGCAGATTGGCGGAGAGTGCCCGCTGTTGCGCGCGCGGGCGCTTGAGCGAAGTCTGCGTCCGCCGCAGCTCCGTGATGTCGCGCAGCATGACCGTGTAGAGCTTGCGGGAGATCTGCGAAATCGACGCCTCGAAGGGAAACGCCTCGCCGTTGGCGCGCAGCCCGTAGAGGACTCGCTGCTGGCGGCCCATCTGGCGCTTGGTGACGCCTGGGGTGCCGAACTGGCCAACGTGCTGTTCGCACGCCGCGCGTAAGCGCGCGGGAATGAAGCCCGAAAGCGGAGTGCCGATGGTTTCCATGGCAGAGACGCCGAACACGAACTCGGCGGCCGGGTTGAAGATGACGACGCGCTGAGCTTCGTCGACGGTGATGATGCCGTCCATCGACGCGCGGATGATGCTCATCATACGCGCTTCGTTCAGGCGCGCGTCGCCGTCGGCTGGCTTGGGCTCTGCGCCGCCGCGAGCGCTGCACGATACGTTGCACAGTAGGGCACAAACCGTGCCGGGTTTGGCCCTTTTATGCTTGATGGGCCTTCGCAGCCCCCACGGCTGCTACGACACGACTTCCGCAAGCGGGCGGCGTGGCGTCGCCGCGTCGGGCGTCCCATGTCCGATGCGCAGCAGAAGCTGTGGAAAGTATGCGTTCGGCAACCCGGCCAGTGGACCTAGCCGCGCGCGCAGGCCGCCCATCTCGATGGGCTGGTTCAGGTAGGAGGCGCACAGCCCGTGCAGCGTCGCCACCAGCAGGACCCGCTCGAGGGCCTGACCCGTGGCGAGCCAGGCTTGCGCGTCGTCGACGCCAGTCGCGAGACACAGCAGCAGTGGCGAGCCCACTGCAAGTTCGCGGTGCGTTGCGGCTACGCCGCCGCCGAGGTCGAACGTCCGGATCGCGGATGCGACGAGCGGCGTGGCGAAGTCCAGCAAAGAGCCGAGCCCGGCCGCGTAGGCCGGCATGCCGTCGTCGGTATGGCGCGGGTGGATCCACTTCGCGAGTTCGCGCCTGAACCGCGGATCGGCGAATTGCTGCCGGTCGGCCTCGGCAACGAGGTCGGCGATCGCATTGCGCGGCTCGGTGGCGCTCACGCAGGCAACTTCGACGCCTTCGGCGCGCGCGGCTTCCATCAGGTGCCGTTCGATGGTGACGTCGACGGGCTCCGGGGAGAACGCATGGCGCGTGGTGACGCGCTCCTGAATCGTGCTCACGAGGGCGGCGAGTTCCCCGCCGGTAGGGCGGTTGCGATGCAGGCGCACCTCGGCGAGCAGATCAGGGTCGACGCTCGACGGAAAAAGCGTGATCGCGTAGCCGATGCCGAGACTGGCGAGCGCCACGCGCAGATTGAAGAGTGCCGCGCCACAACTGATGATGAGCTCGCGGTCGTAGGGGTCGACCACGGGCAAGGCGCGCAGGCGGTCCGCGCAGAGCATCACACTGTCCTCGCCGAGCACGAAACGCCAGGGCTGGCTGTTGTGGCTCGAGGGCGCGAGCGTCGCATGACGCAGCGCGAAGTGCATGGCGAATTCATGCGTCTGTGCGGATGGTCCGCCTTCGGCGGAAGACCCGATCGGGCTTTCGAGCATGGCCAGCTCCCTTCTGGAAAACGCGCTTGGGCACGCAATACGCACCGCCGCGCCGGGGCGAATCAGTGGGACATCAACACCGGGACCGTCATGGCCTCGAGCAGCGTGCGCGTCACGCCGCCCAGCACGCGTTCATGGATGCGCGAATGTGCATAGGCGCCCGCCACGATCAGCCCGGCGTGCAGGTCGCTCGCGTGGCTGAGCAATGCAGTGCCTGTTTCGACGCCCGCAACGGGGGCGCTTTCGTGAAACGACGCGCTCACGCCGTGCAGATCGAGCCATGCCGAGGCATCGACCACCTGCTCTTCGGCGCGCGCGCGTTTTGCGCCGCCACGCGGCGCGACCACCTCGATCGAAACGCTATTGGCGCGCCGCAATAGTGGCAGGGCATCTGAAGCCGCGCGCGCCGCCTCGCGGCTCCCGTCCCAGGCGATCAGGACGTTCTGCGCGAACTCGGGGAAGGCCCCGGCATACGGCACGACGATAGCTGGCCGCGCGGCTGTCATCAGCAGATCCGTGACGAAGTCGCCGCCCGGTTCCACCGCGGGATCCTCGTGGTCGTGCTGGCCGAGCACGAGCAGGTCGGCGTGACGCGCGTGCAGCGTGGCGCTCGGGCTGTCGCCGGGCTGTGGCGCGCGCCATTCGACGATACGCTGCGCACGAGCGCCGGCGTCGAGGAACTGCGTCTGTGCGATTTCGCGGAGCTCGTCGGGGCCGGGCGCGCCGTCTGCTGCCGCAGTACGGGCGCGTGGCATCGGCAGATAGAGTCCGACGAGATGCGCGTCGAATCGCTCGGCCAGTTCGAGCGCGAGTGCAAGACGGACCACGCATCGCTGCGAGTCGTCGAGGTGGACGAGCAGGGTCTTGTAGCACATGGCGTTTTCCTTGGGCGTCAATCGGTAAGCTCGCACGCAACGCGGCGGCACGGCACTCCCTGCTCAATGTGACATCAAGACGGGCACCGGCATCGAACTCAGCACCGTTTGCGTCACGCCGCCGAGCAGGAGCTCCTTCCAGCGCGCATGCCCGAAGGCGCCCATCACGATCAGATCGCAGCCGCTTTTCCCGGCGTGCGAAAGCAGGGCGTCGCCTGTCGAGACCGTCGGTGGCGGATGCAACTCCGTGACTTTGACCTCGAGTCCATGGCGCGCCAGCACGAGACCGATATCGAAACCAGGGATACGGCCTTGATCTTTGTGCGTGGCGCTGAAGGTCACGACCTCGGTGTGCTGTGCGAGCCGCATGAACGGCAACGCATCGTACAGCGCTCGCGTTGCGGACTGGCCCGCATCCCACGCAACCATGACGCACTCACCCACTGTGGGAAACGCGCCTTCATAGGGAACCCACAAGACTGGTCGTCCCGCGCTCAACGTCACGCGAGATTGCAGACGGTTGCCGAGCGACGCGTCCGGATTGTTGGGGTCGCTTTGCCCCAGCACGATCAGGTCTGCGAAGTGTGCGCGCGCCAGCAGCTCGTGCTGCGCGTGGCTCGCGGCGCGCCAGCTGCCTTTGAGCTCTGCCTCGGCGATGCGGGCAAAAAAGTGATGCTCCAGCGCGCGGCGGCATGCTTCGTGATCACTGCGGCACTGCGACCGATACTCGGCATCCAGGATCAGCGCATAAGCCACGTCATGCTCCGGCACGGCCGGCGCAAAAAGCGCGCTCACCTGGGCGCCGTGCCGCTTCGCAACGTTAAGCGCGACATCGAGACGGGTTCGCGCTTGTTCGCTTTCGTCCAGGTGAACGAGGATGTTCCGATACTCCATGATCGGCGCTCCACGATGGATGCAACATCGAATCGGTGTTTCGTGCGGCCCAGTCTAGGCGCGGAAGCCGGGGCGCAATTGACATGAGTCAAGTCACGTCAAGACCACAGGGTGCCCCCGTCGCGGTTCCTGCGGAAAAGCGGTTGATGTACGTCAATCGTCAGTGGGACGTGGTCCCTATAGTGAGTCATCGTTCCGATCGCACCGGTCTCCACGGCTTCACGATGGCGCTCGCGCTCGAAGTCGCGAAGCAAGGCGTCACGGCAAGCGCTGTCTCGCCCGGCTATCTCGCGACCACCATGGTGGATGCCGTGCCGCAGCACGTCATGGAGAATTCACCGTCAATGGCGGCATGCATGTGTACTGAAGGGCGGGCTCGCGCGTGACGCGTGCGCGGCCCGGACTAGCCCTGAGCGTTCAGCCAGACGGTCGGCATTGGACCGGATTCGATGGAGGCAGCGATGAAAACCGATTTGCAGCTCAAGCACGACGTGGAAGAGGAACTGGAGTGGGAGCCGGCGGTGACGGCTTCGAATATCGGCGTGGAGGTGAAAGACGGCGTTGTGACGCTTTCGGGCCATCTCTCGAGCCTGAGCGAGAAGATCGCGGCCGAGCAGGCGGCTCAGCGCGTGGGCGGCGTGCGCGCGCTGGTGGTCGAGCTGGACGTGCATCTGCCGGGCGAGGACGTGCGTACCGACGAAGACATCGCGCACATCGCGCGTTCCGTGTTGCGCTGGACGGCAGGGATGAGCGAGGACGCAGTGCACTTGCAGGTGGAGCACGGGCATATCACGCTCAGGGGCATGGTCGACTGGGCGTGGCAGAGTCAGACGGCGGTGCGCGCCGTTGCCCAGTTGCGCGGGGTCGCGGGTGTGGCGAACCACATCGAAGTGAGGCACACGGTAGCGCCGGAGAAGATCAGCAAGGACATCCTGGAGGCCATGCGGCGGCATGCGGACCGCGAGGCGCGGCATATTCAGGTCACTGTGGACGAAGGCACGGTCAGATTGTCCGGCAAGGTTCACTCGTTCGCCGAGCGCGTCGTCGCGCGAGGCGCGGCCTGGGCCGCGCCGGGTGTGCGCGCCGTGGTGGACGATCTGAGCGTGGAGTGATGCGGTGTGCGTCGCGCGCTGCGCTCAGCAAGCCTTGTCGGTGGCGAGCGCGTCGCGCAGCGCGGCGGCAAAGCGTTGGAGCGCATGCAGCGAGCCCGCCACGCTCTGGTACTTTTCCCGGCCGATCTGGCCATCGAGCATGACGAGCATGCCGGCGGAGCGCGCAAGCGCGAGCAGCGCATCCGCGTCGTCGACTGCAATGGCACCGGCAAGCGAAGCGGCAGGCGGCGTGCGGTCATCGGAGGTTGACATGGCGGCGCTCCTTGAGTTTGGACGTTTGAGCCGGGTTTGCGACGCTTTTAGTATGGTCGGCATGAACACGCGCTCCAATGAGCCGGCGCTGAAACGGATGTAGGTTGTTTTATGAGTGTGTAGGCTTCGGCCTACACATCTTTGCAAAGGACCAGCGCCGCACAGGTTCGCAGTCGGTGCTGACGCACGCCTGTCTGGCGCCATCAGCGAGTGAAACGTGATCGAGATCTTGACGCTTACGGTCAATCCCGCAGTCGATGTATCGACGGCAGTCGAGCGCGTGCTGGATACGCACAAACTGCGCTGCGAGGCCGCGAGCCGCTATCCAGGCGGCGGGGGCATTAACGTTGCACGCGTGATCCAGCGTCTCGAAGGCGCACATGCCAACTGTCTCGCGCTCTATCTCGCAGGCGGTGTGGCGGGCGACCTGCTGGAGCAGTTGCTTGCAGCGGAGCGCGTGAGCTGCCGCAGGCTGCCCATCGCGGGCGAGACGCGGGAAAATTTCTCGGTCAAGGAGCGCTCGACGGGCCGCGAGTTCCGCTTTGTGCTGCCCGGGGCGCGGGTGAGTGCCGCTGAATGGGCGCATGCGCTGGACGTCTTCGAGGCGTTCATGCCCGCGCCGCGCTACCTCGTGCTGAGCGGCAGCATGGCGCCAGGATTGCCCGCGCAGGCCTATGCGGACCTGGCGAGGCGGGCCAATGCGCGCGGTGCGCGCATGGTGCTGGACACATCGGGGCCGCCGCTCGCATTGGCGCTCGATGCGGGGGTTTATCTCGTGAAGCCAAGTCTCGCAGAGCTGGCCGAACTTGCAGGGCAGCCGCTCCCCGAGGAAGCGGCGCAAGTGTGCGCTGCGCGCGAGATCGTAGCGCAGGGGCGCGCGCAGATCGTCGCCCTGACGCTCGGGGAGCGCGGCGCGTTGCTGGTTTCGTCTGCAGAGACGATCCGCGTGAAGGCGCTGCCGGTATCCGTCTCGAGTGCGATCGGTGCGGGCGATAGCTTCCTGGCGGGTTTGATCGTCGCCCTGCGCAGGGGCGACGGCCTGGCGGCGGCTGCACGCCTCGCGCAGGCAGCGGCATCGGCGACATTGTTGACGACGGGAACGGCGCTTTGCGACGCGGCGGAGGTGAAGCGGCTTTATGACGCCGAGTCCCCCCAGGTGTGCTGAGGACGCCAAGGCGGCAGGGCACGTCACGGCGCCTGGCGGCTGCTTGCCTGTTTCTTTCCGGCGCCTCGGGGCAGGCGGTCCGCGCCTGGGAGAGATGGCCTGACCTGCCCGGCGCTCAACGTGCTGCGCTGCTGCGGCTGGCGGCGTATCTCACGCAGACCACAACGCGTTCAATGCGACAGCAGAACGGGCACGGAGGCCGATTCGAGCAATGCGCGCGTGACGCCGCCGAGCAGGCGCTCGCGCCATTGCGGATGGCCGTAGGCGCCCGCCACGACGAGGTCGCAGCCGCTCGTCGCCACCCACGAAAGCAAGGCGTCGCCCGCAGTCTCGTCCGAGTCGCTGACGTTTTGCGCGAAGTCGACATTGACCGCGTGTCGCGCCAGCATCAAGTCGATCTCCGCGATTCCGGCGCGCGATGCCGCGGCGTTTGACGATTCTGGCGTACCGACATGCAGCATCGTCACGCGCTTCGCGCCCGGAAGCAGCGCCATTGCGTCGTGCACCGCGCGTGCCGCTTCGCGGCTGCCGTCCCATGCGATGACGATCGACTCGCCTACAGGGCGCAGCGCCCCAGCGTAGGGCAGCACGAGCACCGGCCGGCCGGACGTCATGACCACGCCTTCCAGAAAGCGCTCGCGCAGCGAGTGAGCATCGTCGTCAGGAGCCACCTGGCCGGCGACGAGCAGATCGGCGTGGCGGCTGCGCCGAATGATCGGCTGCTCGGCGTAGTCGTCGAACGCGATCCATTCGCCTTCCATGCCGGCGCGCCGCAATGCATGGCGAAAGGACTCCTCGGCCGCTTCCTGCCGGGCGCGCCGCGCATTGCAGTATTCGTTGTAGTAAGGCGCGCAGCCGGAGACGGTGAAGTACTCGCGCGCCTCCGGCGCGAACGGCGAATACAGGCCGATGAGGTGCGCGTCGAAGCGGCCTGCGAGCGTCAGCGAAAAGTCGAGCCGCGCTTGCGCGCGCTCGCTCGGGTCGAGATAAACGAGCAGGGTTTTGTATTGCATGGCAACGACTCCTCGGGTAGTGGCCGTGGGATGAGCACGCGCGCGGCGCTGCGTCCCGGTTTGTCGCAGGACGCGTGCGGGCAGGCGGCAATGCCTGTTGCGAGTCTTGTCGCCGGGCGCGGGTTGGCGCTTGATGTACGTCAAGCAAGGGCGGGGCGCCAATGCGCTTCGGCCCTCGCTCAGTTGAAGAGCAGCCAGGCGCCCCAGACGCAGGCGAGCATCAGCGCCTGCCCGGGTATCAGCGTCAGCGCGAACGCACGCTTGCCGAAGGCCACGGCCACCACGCATTTCATGACTGCATTGGCCGTAAAGGCAACGAGGATCGGCATCGTCGCGCCGCTTTCCGCGAGCAGCGACTGGGCTGCGAGCGCAGCGATCGAGCCCGCCGTGGAGTGAGTGTCGATCAGCCCGCCCAACCCCGCCGCGATCAGGAGTCCGGTCTTGCCAAACCAGCGGGCGAGCAGCGTTGCCGTGAGCATCAGGACCATGAGCGTCGCAGCGAGCAGCACGGCGGCCTTCAGGTCCACTGCCCGCCCGACCATGAGCTCCTCTTGTATGGGCTTGCGCGCCGCGCACCAGGCGATGATCAAGCCGTAGACCAGTGCGGCGAGCGCGCCCGCGAGGAGCGCCGGTGCGACGTGGCGCAGTAGCGGGTCGTAGACGACGCCGATCACCAGCGCCAGCTGCACGGGCGTCGCGACGGAAGACAGCACAGCGGCGGCGGCGAGCTGCGGGCAGTCGGCTGGCGTCTGCACGGCGCGCCGGCCCATCGCGGCGATCGTCGCGATGCTGGAGACGAAGCCGCCGAGCAGCCCTGCGAACGGCAAGCCGATGCGCGTGCCGAACATCAATTGCGCGAGGTGGCCGACGGCGCTGATCGCCATCACGAGGACCGCGAAGCGCCAGACCGTCTGCAGATTGATGGCGCCATAGGGGTCGATGGGGTGGCTCGGGAGGACCGGCAGGATGATCAGCGCGGACGCGGCCAGCGTCAGCAGATCGATGAGCGCGTCCTGGCCGAGCCGCGTCATGACGAAGCGGTGCAGCGACGAACGCGCCGCGAGCACGATCGTCAAAAGCACGCCCAGCGCGGCGGCGAGCGGCGCGTCGATCACGGCCAGCGCGCCCAAGAGCAGCGTGGCGATCATCGAGGTTTCGGTGGTGAGCCCCGGATCGTCGTGGGGACGCAAATAGGCCGCTGTGGCCAGCGCCGTCAGGGCGAGCACCAGGGTGGCGGCCAGTATCGCCCCGCCCACGCGCATGGCGAGGGCGCCGAGCAGCGCCGCCACCGTGAAAGTGCGGATGCCGGCGGCCGCGCGCGACGCGCCTTCGCCCTTGCGTCGCTCGCGTTCGGCGCCAACCAGCAGGCCTATACCCAAGGCGACGGCAAACGGCATATAGGCGGCGTTGACGAGGAACATGAGGCGTCGATGCGGCGAGAGCGGCGTATTGGTGGCTGTCGAGTCATCGTAGGGCGGGACGCCCGCGAGAATTTGATGGATATCAATGCGCATCGCTTGTTTGACGCACGTCAACGGAAAGAGGGCCACGCGCCGGAGAATCGGCTCACCGGGTCTGGATCTGCACGCGTATCGTGCGTGACGGGGGGAGAACCCGGATAACCGGAGAGCCGTCATGCAGTGCATTCTTTCCTCGCTGTTGTTGCGCTGCGGAGAAGAATCATGATCCGCGCCGAATTCAGGATCGTCTGCGCGACGATTGCCGTGTTCGCCGCGCTCGTCGGGCTGGGTGTTGCGCTCGACGGCCTCGCGTTCGAAGCATGGGTGAGGTTTCGCTACGGCGCGGCCGTGCTGATCACTGGTCTCGCCTGCCTCGTGCTGTTGCTCAATCCGGTGCCGCGCGACCATGGCTAGTCGCATCGCCATGCCGGGCG
>NZ_BAYD01000115.1 GCF_000685075.1 Paraburkholderia oxyphila NBRC 105797 | reverse complement strand
CCTGCGGCCCGCCGCGAAAACAAGTTAAGGCCAACGCCGCAAGGCCCCCAGCGAACCCTGATCTTAACGGCAACGGCGCCCAGACCGGAAAAACGCCGGAAGAGGTCGCCCCCGAGTTCAGGATGAATTGAGCCCCAACCCCGCTTGCCGCGGCACAGACAAAAACGGCCCGACAACGGCCGCCGCCGGCAAAAAATTCTTCTATAAGACTGCACGATTCACGCCTCGATTTATAAGGGTCTTTACCAGATTGACAAGTAATCTGGATCCAAAACAAGAAAACCCTTCGGACACGGAAAGATCGCCCGCAACATCCCGCAAGCCCTTGCACGGCGGGCTTTCGCCGTGGCAACGTTTTCATCGCATGGCCGCCCGATCCGGGCCAAACCGCCCGGCTTCCAGCCCAAACGAGTTCCCGCAACGGCATTCCATATTATGAAATTGATGGACAGTAAGCCCCCAGGTCTCCTCAAATTGAGGCAAAATCCAGGTGTTTCGCCGACTGCGCGCAGCCGGTGGTGTCTTCACCCCGTTTTTGAACCCCGCCAAGAAGCCGATGAGTACCCAGCAACCCACCATCATCTATACCCTGACCGATGAAGCGCCGCTGCTCGCCACCAGCTCGTTTCTGCCGATCATCCGCACCTTCGCTGCGCCGGCCGGCGTGAACGTCGAGACCAGCGATATCTCCGTTGCGGGCCGCATCCTGGGCGAATTCCCCGAGTTCCTGAGCGAAGAGCAGCGCGTGCCGGACAATCTGGCCGAGCTGGGTCGCCTCACGCAGCTCCCGGAAACGAACATCATCAAGCTGCCGAACATCAGCGCGTCGGTTCCTCAGCTCGTTGCCGCGATCAAGGAACTGCAGGGCAAGGGCTACAAGGTTCCCGATTTCCCCGAAGACCCGAAGACCGACGAAGAGAAAGCGATTCAAAAGCGCTACTCGAAGTGCCTCGGCTCCGCCGTGAACCCGGTGCTGCGCGAAGGCAATTCGGACCGCCGCGCGCCGCTCGCGGTCAAGAACTACGCGAAGAAGCACCCGCACAGCATGGGCGAGTGGAGCATGGCTTCGCGCACGCACGTGGCTCACATGAAGCACGGCGACTTCTATCACGGCGAAAAGTCGATCACGAACGACAAGGATCGTGAAGTCCGCATGGAGCTCGTCACGAAGGGCGGCGAGACCATCGTGCTGAAACCGAAGGTCAAGCTGCAAGCAGGCGAGATCGTCGACAGCATGTTCATGAGCAAGAAGGCGCTGCTCGCGTTCTACGAAGAGCAGATGGAAGACGCGCGCAAGACCGGCGTCATGCTCTCGCTGCACGTGAAGGCCACCATGATGAAGGTCTCGCACCCCATCGTGTTCGGCCACGCCGTCAAGGTGTTCTACAAGGACGCGTTCGAGAAGCACGCGAAACTCTTCGAAGAGCTCGGCGTGAACGTCAACAACGGCATGGTCGATCTCTACACGAAGATCGAAGCGCTGCCGGAATCGAAGCGCGAAGAAGTGATCCGCGACCTGCACGCGTGCCATGAGCACCGTCCGTCGCTCGCGATGGTCGACTCGGCCAAGGGCATCTCGAACCTGCACGCGCCGAACGACGTGATCGTCGACGCCTCGATGCCCGCGATGATCCGCGCCGGCGGCAAGATGTGGGGCGCCGACGGCCGCCCGGCCGACACGAAGTGCCTGATTCCGGAAAGCACGTTCGCGCGCATCTACCAGGAAATCATCAACTTCTGCAAGACCAACGGCGCATTCGATCCGCGCACGATGGGCACGGTGCCCAACGTCGGCCTGATGGCGCAGAAGGCCGAAGAGTACGGCTCGCACGACAAGACCTACGAAATCCCGCAAGACGGCACGGCGCGCATCGTCGACAACGCCACGGGCGAAGTCATCGAAGCGCTCACGCAAGAAGTGGAGCAAGGCGACATCTGGCGCATGTGCCTCGTGAAGGACGCGCCGATCCGCGACTGGGTCAAGCTCGCCGTCACGCGCGCGCGCAACTCGGGCATGCCGGCCGTGTTCTGGCTCGACCCGTACCGTCCGCACGAAAACGAGCTGATCAAGAAGGTCGAGGCGTACCTGAAGGACTACGACACGAGCGGCCTCGAACTGCACATCATGTCGCAAGTCCGCGCGATGCGTTACTCGCTCGAGCGCGTGATCCGCGGTCTGGACACGATCTCGGTCACGGGCAACATCCTGCGCGACTACCTGACCGACCTGTTCCCGATCATGGAACTGGGCACGTCGGCGAAGATGCTCTCGATCGTTCCGCTGATGGCCGGCGGCGGCATGTACGAAACGGGCGCGGGCGGCTCGGCGCCGAAGCACGTGCAGCAGCTCGTGCAGGAAGACCACCTGCGCTGGGACTCGCTCGGCGAATTCCTCGCGCTGGCCGTGTCGCTGGAAGACCTCGGCATCAAGACGAACAACGCGCGCGCCAAGCTGCTCGCGAAGACGCTCGACGCCGCCACCGGCAAGCTGCTCGACAACAACAAGGGCCCGTCGCCGAAGACCGGCGAGCTGGATAACCGCGGCAGCCAGTTCTACCTCTCGATGTACTGGGCGCAAGAGCTGGCCGCACAGAAGGACGACGCGGAACTCGCAGCGCTGTTCGCCCCGCTCGCGAAGACGCTGACCGAGAACGAGAAGACCATCGTCGGCGAGCTCGCCGCGGTGCAGGGCAAGCCGGTCGATATCGGCGGCTACTACAAGCCGGACTTCGCGAAGCTTGCCGAAGTCATGCGCCCGAGCAAGACGTTCAACGCAGCGCTCGAAGCCGTGGCGAAGTAAGCCTCGCGCGAAGCCGGGAGGCTGGGCTGGGTCCACCACCCTGCCCGGCCTCGTTCGGCACGAGGCGCCTCGCCTCATGAAAACCGCCCTTGCAGCGCAGATCGCTGCAAGGGCGGTTTTGTTTTGGGACGCCGGAAAACACCGGGGAGCACCGTCTGCATGCCCGCTCGCCGGCCCCCATCTGGTTTTCCCCGGGACCACGGGCAGCGGTCTTTTTTAAAAGTGCTTGCTATCGCACCACCACTGAAATACATTGGTCTCTCTAAAACCAATTTCAGGAGACCGGTCATGCGTCAACTCATTACCGCTGTGGTCGCTGCTTCGGCATTCGGCGCTGTGGCAGCGCACGCGCAAGAAGTCGTCGTCATTGGGCATTCCGCGCCGCTGACGGGTCCGCAGGCCGCAAACGGCAAGGACAATGAGAATGGCGCGCGCCTCGCGATCAACGAGCTGAACGCGCAGCACGTGACCGTCGCGGGCAAGGCGGTCACGTTCAAACTGGATTCGCAGGACGACCAGGCCGACCCCAAGGTGGGCGTGCAGGTCGCCCAGAATCTCGTCGACAAGGGCGTGGTCGCCGTCATCGGCCCCTACAACTCCGGCGTGGCGATCCCGGCATCGCGCGTCTACCACAATGCCAATATCCCGATCCTCCCGGTTGCGTCCAATCCCGCGCTGACCCAGCAGGGCTTCAAGAACATCTTCCGTATCGGCGCGAGCGACGAGCAGCTGGGCGGCACGATGGCCGAATTCGCGGCCAAGACGCTGCACGCCAAAACGGCCGCCATCATCGACGACAGAACGGCCTATGGCCAGGGCGTCGCGCAGCAGTTCGAAGACGTCGCGAAAGCCAATAACCTGAAGATCGTGGACCATCAGTTCACGAATTCGCAGGCGACCGACTTCCTTGGCATCCTCACCACCATCAAGGCCGAGAATCCCGATGTGATCTTCTTCGGCGGCTATGCCGCCCAGGGCGCGCCCATGGCCAAGCAGATGCGCCAGCGCGGCCTGCGCGCCAAGCTGCTCGGCGGCGACGGCATTTGCTCGGCCGACATGGGCAAGGTCGCGGGCGATGCGGCCTCCATCGTGTACTGTGCTCAAGGGGGCGTGGCGCTGGACAAGACGCCCGAAGGCCGCGAATTCCTGAAGAAGTACCACGACGCCTACCATATGGACACCCAGGTGTATGCGGTGAACTACTACGACGGCGTGAAGATGCTGGCCGACGCGATGGTCAAGGCCGGCACGACCACCGACAAGGAAAAGCTCATCGATCAGTTGTCCAAAGAACATTACAAGGGCGTCGCGGGCACCTATTCGTTTGACGCGAAGGGCGATCTCGTAGGCGCGCCAACGACGGTTTATGTCATTCGCAACGGCCTGCCCGTGCCGTATGCCCAGTAACTCATCCATCAGCCTGGTCATTCGATTCTCATGAAGCCGACACGCACCATTTCGACCGTCGAAGTTCACACCGGCGGCGAGGCCTTCCGCATCGTCACGAGCGGCCTGCCGCGCCTGCCCGGCGACACCATCGTCCAGCGCCGCGCGTGGCTCAAGGAAAACGCCGACGATATCCGCCGCGCGTTGATGTTCGAGCCGCGCGGCCATGCGGACATGTATGGCGGCTATCTCACCGAGCCCGTCTCGCCGGGCGCCGACTTCGGTGTGATCTTTCTGCACAACGAAGGCTATAGCGACCACTGCGGCCATGGCGTCATCGCCTTGTCCACGGCCGCTGTCGAGCTGGGCTGGGTGCAACGGACCGTGCCCGAAACGCGCGTGGGCATCGACGCGCCTTGCGGCTTCATCGAGGCCTTCGTCAAGTGGGACGGCGAGCACGCCGGCGGCGTGCGCTTCGTGAACGTGCCGTCATTCCTCTGGAAGCGTGACGTGACAGTGGAAACGCCGAGCTTCGGCAAGGTCACGGGCGATATCGCATACGGCGGCGCGTTCTACTTCTACGTCGACGGCGCGCCTTTCGATCTGCCGGTGCGCGAGGCGGCGGTCGAACAGCTCATCCGTTTCGGCGCCGAGGTCAAGGAAGCGGCCAACAAGGCCTTTCCGGTGCAGCACCCGGGGATTCCCGAGATCAATCACATCTACGGGACGATCATTGCCAACCAGCCGCGCCATGAAGGATCGACCCAGGCCAATTGCTGCGTGTTCGCCGATCGCGAAGTCGACCGCTCGCCCACGGGCTCGGGAACCGGCGGACGCGTGGCGCAGCTTTATCAGCGCGGCCAGCTCAAGGCGGGCGAAACGCTCGTGAACGAGTCCATCGTCGGCACGATATTCAAAGGCAGGGTTCTGCGCGAGACGTCAGTCAACGGCATGCCCGCCGTGATTCCCGAAGTCGAGGGCGAGGCCTTTATCTGCGGGTTCGCGCAGTGGATCATCGACGAGCGCGATCCGCTCACCTACGGCTTCCTCGTGCGTTAAAACCATTCTCCCCGTACCTGGGGTTTGCAGCGCACGCCGGGTTATCCGGCGTGCGCTTTTTTATTCATCGAGGATTTCCGGGGAGGCGCATGCGGGACGGCAATGTGCCTCTCCGAACATCAGGCGGACCGCGTACGCTTGCGCGGCTTCACCAGTCTTTCCACGGCACTCTCGGTCACATCCTTGAATAGCGCGACGTTGCCCTGCACCCGCGCGGCCAGCATGGCGCCATAAACCACCGACACCAGCGTTGCAGCCTCGGTTCGCGCCGATGAACCCAGTTTGATGAGGCCGTCCTTCACGCCCGACTCGAGCACCCGCTCAATCCACGAAGTCAGGGTGTCGAAGAACATTTTCACCGCTTGCGCCACTTCCTCGGGCAGCGAAGGAAGCTCGGCGCCCAGCATGCCCGCTACGCAGAACGGCGCCGTGTCGTCCGCGATACAGCGCTCCCAATGCCCGATGTAGGCGTGCAATTGCGCAATGGCATCGGCGCCGCTCGCCTGAAGTGCTTCGACGTCGGCGTCGAGTGCTTCCCGCCACTCGTCCAGCACAGCGATCACGAGATCGGTTTTGGCAGGGAAGTGATGGTGAATGCTCGCCTTGCGAATCTCGATCGCTTCTGCGATGTCCGCATAGCTAAAGCCGCTATAGCCGCGACGCATGATGAGCTGCCGCCCCGCTGCAACGATCCTGTTTGCTGTTATGTCCCCAGTTGCCGTCATTTTGCCTACCATCTAGTCGGTTGATTCATCGCTAGTCTACCGTGGAACGTGGCCTCATGACGAGTCGCAAAAATTTTCTTGCATCTCAGCCATCCTACTAGTAGGATGGCTACATCGAACAGGTCATCCCCTGTCGGTTCCTCAGTTACCTCACCCACTGGAGCACGAAAATGAAGACTTCCTCATACCTCACCCGCATCGCCGCCGCCCTCGCCCTTTCCGCCGCCGCGCTCGGCTCGCAGGCCGCCACGGCTGCGCCGGTCAAGAACATCGTCCTCGTCCACGGCTATTTCGCCGACGGCTCAGGCTGGCAAGCGGTTTCGAAGATCCTCACGCGTGACGGCTACAAGGTCTCCGTCGTGCAGGAGCCGGAAACCTCGTTCGGCGACGACGTAAAGGCCACCACCCGCGTGATCGATGCGCAGGACGGCCCAAGCATCCTCGTCGGCCACAGCTACGGCGGCGCGGTGGTGACCGAGGCCGGCAACGATGACAAGGTCGCGGGCCTCGTCTACGTGGCCGCGTTCCAGCCGGACACGGGCGAAACGCCGCTCGAGCTGACCAAGAAGATGCCGCCCGCAACCACGGCCATCAAGGCGACCGCCGACGGCCATCTGTACATCGATCCGGCCGATTTCCACGCGGATTTCGCCGCCGACTTGCCCGCGTCTGAAGCCAGCTTCATGGCCATTTCGCAGGTGACGCCCGCCGCCCAATCATTCGGAGTGCCGATCACTCACGCCGCGTGGAGAACGAAGCCGAGCTGGGCTGTCGTCGCAACGGCCGACCGCGCGATCAATCCCGACCTGGAGCGCTTCATGACCCAGCGCGCAGGCAGCAAGACGGTCGAGATCGATTCGAGCCACGTGGCCTACATGTCGCATCCGGCGGCCGTCGCAAAGCTGATCGAGCAAGCCGCTACGCAGTCCGGCAAAGAATGACGATCAGGTCGGCGCGATATCGCGCTGGACACGATGGATGTGCTGCTCCACGTAGAACGCGGCCGCGTCTGCGTCGCCGGTCACGATGGCTTCGTAAATGAGCCGGTGCTCCGCGACGTAGAGGCGGATGCGGGCGGGATCGTAAATGCCGTCGTCCTTTAGACGCTTCCACAAGGACTGGTCCATCGTGTCGGCAATCTCCTGGGCGAGCTTCACCAGCAGCGCATCGCCGGTCATCACGGCTAGCTGCCGATGAAACAGGCGGTCACTGTTGTTCCATAGCGCACGCTGTTCGGGGTCCGAAACATCGGTGAGTGTTTCCATCTGCGCGAGATAGTGCTCCGCGAGCGCGTCGCGTTTCTTGTGGGCCGCCGCCCGGCGCGCGATGGCGGGCTCGAGAATCAGGCGCACGTCCAGCGTGGCCGAGGGGCTGTAATCCGCCTCGACCAGACTCGCTTCGGCCGTGCCGGCCGGCGCGCTGACCCGCGCCAGCACCTCGGGGGCATTCGCCGAGACATAGGTGCCGGAATTTCGGCGCGTGAGCACGAGACCTTCGTTCTGGAGCGCCCCGATCGCCTCGCGCACCGCCGGGCGCCCGACGCCGAACAAGGCAGCCAGCTCGCGCTCGGAAGGCAGGCGCGACTCCGGAAGGTATCTGCCGGCCCGGATCTCCGCGCGGATCTTTTCGGAAACCTGCTCGTAGATCTGGAGGGGGCGGAAGTTCGCGGGGAAATCGATGCGTGCGGAGGCCATAGAGGATCGGTCGAAACGTTGGTCTCCAATATACCACTTACTCGCGCCGTCAAAACCACCGGAGCCGCTGCCGACCCGCGCCGTACCGATGTGGATTGCACGAATGCCAGATGGGGTCAATATGTTGGATTCATGGATTGATAACCAGCCAAATGTGGTTTAAATTGAATCCACTTAAGCGACTTCTCCAACGCGAGTCACCCAGACCATGACCACTCCGCCAGTCAAAACTTTCGACGCGCACGCCACTGCCGCGCTGCTGGACTATCCGACGCTCGTGCAGACGCTGCGCGAAACCATCGTGGAATACGCAGCTGGAAAGATCGTCAGTCCTGAGCGCCTGGTCATTCCGTTGCAGGAAGGCGGCGTGATGCTCTCGATGCCTTCCAGCGCGAGCGACATTGCGATCCACAAGCTCGTCAACGTGTGCCCCGGCAACGGCAAGCGGCAGCTCCCCACGATCCATGGGCAGGTCATTGCGTGCGACGCGTTCACGGGCGAGATGCTGTTCGTGCTCGACGGCCCCACGGTCACCGGACGCCGGACCGCCGCCGTCACCGCGCTCGGCGTCATGTGCCTGCATGCGGGCGCGCCGAAGGAGATCCTGATCATCGGTACGGGGAAGCAGGCCGTCAATCATGTGGAAGCCTTTGCCGCGCTCTTTCCGCAGGCACGGATGTTCGCGCGAGGCTCGACGTTGGAGAGCACGCAACGTTTCGTGGAATCGCTGCGCGCGATTGCGCCCAATCTCAGCGTGCTGGAGGGCGATATTCCCGACTCCGTCGATGTCGTCGTGACGGTCACGACGAGCCAGTCGCCCGTCTACACCGCCCCCGCACGGACCGGACGTCTTGTGATCGGCGTCGGCGCATTCACGCCGGCCGCGGCGGAAGTCGGCAAAGCGACCGTGGACAGCAGCTTCCTCGTTGTCGACGATCCTGCCGGCGCAAAGCATGAAGCGGGCGATCTGATTCAGGCGGGCGTCGACTGGGCCAACGTGAATGCGCTAGCCGATGCGATCAAGGGAACCCTCAACCCCGCAGCACCGGTCTTTTTCAAGAGCGTTGGCTGCGCCGCATGGGATCTTGCTGCGTGCCGGGCCGCGCGTGCGCATATCGGCTGATATCGGCTGAAGCTCGCGCGGGGCGCGCCGGCCAGCGCCCCGCGCATCATGCTGGCGGCATAGGCAACAACGTTCGCGCGCATCGCGCCAGAATGAAAATCCTTTTTCGCCAACGCGTCCATCACCCATGCTTCAACCTTCTTTGCCGGAGAACGGGCCAAGCGTTTGGAGACTCTGCGGTCGTGCACTGGTTGCATTAGCAACTATATTGCGCCTGGCCGTGCGCGAGGGCGACGTGATCGGCCGGCTGGGCGGCGACGAGTTTGCGGTGCTGCTCCCCGACGCCGATGAGGCCGGCGCGGCGCAAGCGACCGAGCGCATCTGCACGCAACTGGAGCGCTTCAATCGCGCGGCGCAAAAGCCCTACGCGCTGCGCAGCAGCGTGGGCAACGCGGTGAGCCGCGCCGACGCGGCATCGTCCGTGGACCAGTTGCTGGCGCTCGCCGATGCCGCGATGTATCGGCAAAAGCGCGCGACGGGGAGCGAGCGGCGCTGACTAGATGCGGCCGCCCTTAGCCTGGCGCCCGCCCTTTCATTTGCTTCGAGCACGCCGGCCGCGCTGGCTATCATCGATTGATGATGCGGCGCCGCGCACAACGGCGTATCGTTACCCCATGCGGGAGGCGCCCAACGTCGCCCGCACGAGCAAGAACACGCTCGTTGGGGAGCGAGATGACAAATCGGCAACGTCCGCGCGAGCACATCGCCGCGCTAGCGCTGGGTGTCTTACTGGGCCTCGTGGCCGTGGCTGCGGGCGCGGGGCTGTGGCTTCACTCAGTGCAATCCGGCCCACAGGCCAGCGCCGGCGATCAGTCGGCCTCGGTGGCGGCGATCCTGTTCGGCGTCTTCCTCGCGATTTGCGCCGGCCACGAGATCTGGCGCCGCAAGACGCACTAGCACGCCGTGTCAATCCCGTCACGGCCGCCGCGCCGCGCTCACCGCTGCGGCCCACGCCGCAATACGGACAAACGGTCTTGACGGCCTAGTCGGTCTTGCGCCGCTCGAACTTGCAAACAAGAGAACAAGGCCTGATTCAGGCCGATACCCAGACCTGCCCATCCTCCACGCGCGCGGCGAACGCATTCACCGAGCGCACGGGATCTTCAAGGCACTCGCCGGTCGAAAGATCGAAGTGGTGCTTGTAGATGGGCGAGGCCACGACGATGCGCTCGCCGAGGCTGCCCACGAGCCCGCGCGAGAGCACCGCGGCCTGCGAGTTCGGGTCATAGTTGCCGATGGCGAACACGCGCGCGTCGCCGTCGTCGATATGGAACACCGCGATCTGCTCGCCTTTCACGAGCGCGCACACGCCCGTATTGGGGACGATGTCATCGAGCTTGCATACGGGCACCCAGGTAGCTTGCGCAATGGCATGGCTAGCGACGTGACTCATTTCGTACTCCTCGTAAGTGAACAGGTTCAGGCAAACTCAAACGGTTTCGACCACGACGGGAATCTGCGCAAGCGCCTCGTAATCGGCGCGCACGGGGATCTGCTGGCGCTCCTCGGGCGTGGCCGGACGAATCTGGCCGCGCTCCTCGACGAACGAAACGTGGTGGTCGCCCGCGTCGCTGTTGACGAAGTGGCGGAAGCGCCGGCGCGTCTGAGGATCGGTCACGGCCTTCTTCCACTCGCATTCGTAGGTGTCCACCACGAGCTGCATCTCCGCTTCGAGCTCGGCGGCAAGGCCCAGCTTGTCATGCACGACCACGTCGATCAGATAGTCGAGGCCGCCTTCGAGGTTGTCGCGCCACACGCTCGTGCGCTGCAGGCGGTCCGCCGTGCGCACGTAGAGCATCAGGAAACGGTCGATGTAGCGAATCAGCGTGTCCTTGTCGAGATCGGACGCGAGCAGTTCGGCGTGACGCGGCTTCATGCCGCCGTTGCCGCACACATAGAGGTTCCAGCCCCGCTCGGTGGCGATGATGCCGATGTCCTTGCCCTGCGCCTCCGCGCATTCACGCGTGCAGCCCGAGACGCCGAACTTGATCTTGTGGGGCGCGCGCAGGCCCTTGTAGCGGTTCTCCACTTCGATCGCGAGCCCGACCGAATCGCCCACGCCATAACGGCACCACGTCGAGCCCACGCACGATTTCACGGTACGCACGGCCTTGCCGTACGCGTGCCCCGATTCGAAGCCCGCGTCGATCAACTCTTCCCAGATGAACGGCAGTTGCTCGACGCGTGCACCGAACAGGTCCACGCGCTGGCCGCCCGTGATCTTCGTATAGAGGCCGTATTTCTTCGCGACCATGCCCACGGCGATGAGGCCCTCGGGCGTGACCTCGCCGCCCGGCATGCGCGGCACGACCGAATAGGTGCCGTCGCGCTGGATGTTGGCGAGATAGTAGTCGTTCGAATCCTGCAGGCTCGCGTGCTCCTTCTTGAGCACGAACTCGTTCCAGCACGACGCCAGAATGCCGGCCACCGCGGGCTTGCAGATATCGCAGCCGAGCCCGTGGCCGTGCTTCGAAAGCAGCGCGCCGAAGGTCTTGATGCTCTCCACGCGCACGAGGTGATAGAGCTCCTGGCGCGAATACGGGAAGTGCTCGCAGAGGTGATTATTGACGGCCACGCCCTGGCGCTGCATCTCCGACTTCATGATCTGCGTGACGAGCGGCACGCAACCGCCGCACGACGCGCCCGCGCAAGTGGCGGCCTTCATCGCGCCGATGCTCGTCGCGCCCTCGCGCACCGCCGCGCAGATCTGCGCCTTCGAGACGTTGTTGCACGAGCAGATCTGCGCGCCCTCGGGCAGCGCCTCCACGCCGAGCGCGGGCTTCGCCTTGCCATCGGCTTGCGGCAGGATCAGGAACTCGGGCGCCTCCGGCAATTCGATGCGGTTGAGCATCATCTGCAGCAGCGTGCCGTATTCGCCAGCATCGCCCACCATCACGGCGCCGAGCAGATGCTTGCCGCTCTCCGAAACCACGATCTTCTTGTAGACCTCGCGGCGCTCGTCGGCGAAGCGGTACGAGCGGCTGCCCGGCGTCTTGCCGTGCGCGTCGCCGATGCTCGCCACATCCACGCCCATCAGCTTGAGCTTCGTGCTCATGTCCGCGCCTTCGAAGCGTGCCGCGGCGCTAGCATCCTGCCCCGCGCCCGCGAGCGTCTTCGCGACGATGCGCGCCATGTCGTAGCCCGGCGCCACGAGGCCGAAGATCTGGCCTTGCCACAGCGCGCATTCGCCGATCGCGTAGATGTCGGGGTCGCTCGTGCGGCAGGCGTCGTCGATCACAATGCCGCCCCGCGCACCCACTTCGAGCCCGCACGCGCGCGCAATCTCGTCGCGCGGACGAATGCCGGCCGAGAACACGATCATGTCGGCTTCGAGGTGCGTGCCGTCGGCGAATACCATGCGGTTCGCCGCGCCTTCGCCATCCACGATCGACGTGGTGTTCTTCTGCGTATGCACCGTCACGCCCAGCGCTTCGATCTTGCTGCGCAGCATGCGGCCGCCATCTTCGTCGACTTGCACCGTCATCAGGCGCGGCGCGAATTCGACCACGTGCGTTTCGAGCCCGAGATCGCGCAGGGCCTTCGCGCATTCGAGGCCCAGCAGGCCGCCGCCCACCACCACGCCCGACTTCGCGCTCGCACCGCGTGCCTGCATGGCCTCGAGGTCCTCGATGGTGCGATAAACGAAGCAGTCCGTACGATCATTGCCCGCGATGGGAGGCACGAACGGCGACGACCCCGTGGCGATCACGAGTTTGTCGTACGAAAGCGTCTCGCCATTGGACACGCTCACGGTGCGCGCCGCGCGGTCGATCGACACCGCCTTCGCGTTGAGCACAAGGCGCACGCGCTGGCGAACATCGTCGCGCTCGAAGAAGCCCTCGCTCACGAGCGAAAGATCGTCGGCTGACTTGCCGGCGAAGAATTCGGAGAGATGCACGCGGTCGTATGCGGGACGCGGCTCTTCGCAGAGCACGGTCACGCGCACGTTCAGCGCGCTTTGCGTGGCATCCGCGAGCACGCACTCCAGAAATTTATGGCCCACCATGCCGTGGCCAATGACCACGACGTCCAGACCGTCTACTGCGAGCGTTGATTGCGTCATGCCTGTACACCCTGCCAAATAAAAAAGGCGTCCCGCGGATCCAGCTCGCGAGGAGCCAGATTCGGGGGACGCCGTTGCCCTGAGATTCAATCGATTTGCACTGCCATGCTGCGTTGCAGCCGGATCGCCGGCCGCCGGATCGCCGTTGATCCTGTTTGCGGATCGTTACGCAAGCACTGTGCCAGTCCGCCGGAAATGGCCGGAAACCCCACACCGCAGGGCGCGAGCGGACGCTTGGGCCAGCGCGCGCTGTGTGATGGTGCGGTGCGCTGCGAGGCAGCCGGGCACAAATTTGGTGCCGTGCAGCAGGCCCGCTGTGCGATTTCGGTGCGCCACGGCGATGCATTCCAAAAACTCGTGAATGGGTGCGTGCCCCGCTAGCGCTGGCGAGCGCGATGCATGGCGGTACAACGCGCGCACTGGTCTGGAACTTGCGTAGAGCCATCCATCCGGCAACGATGCCGGAGCGGCCACGCCATCGGCTTCGATGCGCGGGCCACGCTGCAACACCTTCATGCATAGGCGGACAACGGCGTCCCCTCGTCACACACGACGAGCGGACGCCGTTTGTTTTGATGGCGCGCTTAACAGCGCGCAGCATATGAAAGAACGCGAAAGGATCAACATGAACGCAACGGGCAAGGTCACCTTATTGAGCGCGGGGCCAGGCGACCTCGACCTGCTGACCTTGAAGGCTGCGAAGGCGCTCGCCCGCGCCGATGTCGTGCTGCTCGACGACCTCGTGAATCCCGAGATCGCCTCGCTCGCCCCGCAGGCGCGCGTGATCAAGGTCGGCAAGCGCGGCGGCTGCCGCTCCACTCCGCAGGCGTTCATCGAGCGGCTCATGCAGCGCTATGCGCGCAAGGGCCTCGACGTGGTGCGCGTCAAGGGCGGCGACGCCCTGCTCTTCGGTCGCGCGGGCGAAGAGCTCGCGGCACTGCGACGCGCGGGTATTGCGGTGGAGATCATCAACGGCGTGTCGTCGGCGTTCGCGGCGGCGGCGGGCCTGGGCGTCTCGCTCACGCATCGCGACCACTGCCAGGGCGTGATCTTCGTGACGGCGCATCTGCGCGACCACAGCGAGCCCGACTGGCAGGCGCTCGCCGCGACGCGCATGACGCTCGCCATCTATATGGGCATGAGCCGCATCGAGGGGCTATGCGCGACGCTCGCACAGGCGCTTTCGAATGAGACGCCGGCCGCCGTTGTGCAATGGGCCGGCAGTGCGAACGAGCGCCGCGTGACGGCAACGCTCGGCACCATCGCCGCCATTGCGACGCAAGCCGGGCTCGGCAGCCCGGCCATCATTCTCGTGGGCGATGCAATTGGGGAAGCGGTTACGCTGAATGCTTTCGATGAGGAGGCCCAGGCGTACGCGGCGGGGCTACTGCGAAGCGCGTAGCGATGGATAGTGTTTTATCGGCTCAGGTTGAGAATATTCGAAATTGCCAACGCCAGACCATCTGGATTGTCGTACGCGACCATATGTTCGGCGTTGGCAACGAGCTCGACCGTGCAACCGGCTCGTTCGAATTTTGCAATTTCGTCGCTCGTTGCCGTATCCGAGAGAATCACGCCTTTGATTGCGTCCAGGTTGGTCAGATCATCGAGCCAATTGCTCGAATTATCGTCGATAGCCGATCTCGCCCATTGATAAATGGCGTACGGTGACGCTACGGAAAAAGGCCCCAACCAGGCATCGTTACCGCCTTGGGCCTTCAATTGCGCCAGGAATTGCGAAAATCCGCTATCGACGAATTGCTGCTCGGTTTGGGACGCAATCTCCGACAACACGGCGATGCCGTAGTCGGTCAGCCCAGGCTCACAAAGCACAAGCGTGTCGACCTGGATGGGCAACTGCTGCGCCAGCTTCAAGGCAATGAACGCCCCGGCGCTATGGCCGAACAGGTTCACGTTCGAGAACCCCTGGCTGACCGCAAAATTCGATAGAACCGTTGCCTGCGTAGCGGAGTCGTATTTTCCGTCTAGCGGCTTGTCGCTAAGGCCCGACCCCATGAGATCGACGAGAAGCGATCTGCGCTTCGAGTAAGAGTCGGAGGTCACTACGGGTGGGTAGTCGCTGCTGGATGCACAGCCCAAGCCATGAATATAAAAGAGTGGCCCAAACGCCTCTTTACCGGAGTACAGATCGAAGTAGCGAAGAATGTTGCTTCTATCGTCAACAACGAATGCATTCATTTCTCATCCTCAATATCGAATCACTTCCGAATGTGCTATCCGGCGAGAATACACCCTTACACAGAAATCATCTTGCTGCGAAGTTTGATTGATATCATCAAGAATGAGACACGCATCATCTGAACTCATCGGTTAAGCACGGCGCATATCACACACTCTTGATCAGTCGTTGCATTTACAAAATCCCTGACAGGCAATGCAATATCCCAGCACAATTCATTTTAAACCAGGGTTAACCCACACTCGAATATCCGATTCAAGATATTTATTCCTCAAATCCATCCCGATCAGCACATTTGATCCACGACAATATCCCTCTTCCTAAAAGTACTAATGTTTACTTGCACTCGCCGATTTAGCGAATGCAGTTAAGCACCTCCCTTTCTGATATTCACTTTAAAGAGGTTCGACAAAATGACAATTTCATTGAAGCAGGTTCCCGAAATTCATGAACTGACTGTTGACGAGATCGAGCCGGTCGTCGCAAACGTCAAATATGCGCAGTGCAACGAAGAAGAGGTACAACCGGTCGTCGCAAACGTCAAATATGCGCAGTGCAACGAAGAAGAGGTACAACCGGTCGTCGCAAACGTCAAATATGCGCAGCGCAACGAAGAGGAGGTACAACCGGTCGTCGCAAACGTCAAATATGCGCAGCGCAACGAAGAGGAGCTGATGGAAATCGCCTGAAGTTCAAGGCACCCTTCCAGATTACCAGGCAGTCTTCTTGAACAAGGGGTTTAACCCCTTGTTCGCACTGCCATACCTTTCTCCAGCGGGAAATGAACATGGTCGATTTTCATTCGCCGCAGTTCGTGAAGGAATATTGGGGCAAGCACGCTGCGGAGCTAGCCATCTCGGATATCCCAATCAATGAAGATGATGTTTTGCGTGCACTCAGACAATACAAAGCGTGCGCGAACGAAATCCGGTCTCGCAATGCTCAATCTGAAGCCATAACTGCTCTCGATGGAGTGCGCACGCCAAAACCGCGCTGTGATTTTCTGGTGCTCGACGAAGATGCGACTCTCGATGACTACCTGACAAGAGCTGATCGCCTGGCTGGAGACAGCGAATGGGCGGTCATGTATTATGGATTGCATGCGGCAAGCCCTACGCTCTGGGATATCGCAAAATCATTTGCAGACCAACTCGCCTTATTGCTAGGCTATCGACCTGGTGGCCGTGTTGATATCGATTGCTTTATTGGTCGATATTCGTCCACACATGTCGGAATCCACGTTGACCACGCGCACAATTTCGGATTTACTTTACGTGATGGAAAAACAATGTTCACGTGGCCTGGAACGCGATCCGATCTTCTTGGTGTCAAGTTCCCCGGTTATGAACAGTTCAAGGCTGAAGGCGTACCGCTTGAGAACAAGACAGATCGCGTAGCGTATTTTCCAGAGGACTGGCTCCATGTAGCCGAGACACAATCAGGGCCGCCTGTAAATGTGAATATCGCATTTTGGGAAACAGGTAACGATGTTCAAGAATATGTGAATTTTGCGAAAAAAATGCTGCATGCCCCTGGTCGTACCCGCCATGACGTTCGTTCCTCCGGCATCACCAATCTCAACCCCGACAATGTTTTTTTGCTCTCATCGTTAAAAACCCTGGTTAGTGAAGCATCTCTTGGGAAACGAATGATGATTTCCCAACTAATATCGGACACCAGTAGCCGCCTGAATGTCGGCCGTCCAGTTGTGGAAGTCGAGAAAGTTGACGATGTCATAGCGCTCAACAGCATAAGCACCCTCCAATGGATACCATTGCTGGAAACAGGGGAGCTCTTGATTGCGGCCAACGGCCACTGCGCGAACTTCGCGTATAGCTATCTGCTAAACGGCCTTCTAAGCCAGTTGACCCTGGGGCAACCGGTCGATATTTCTCATTTCTTTAACAAGACAGTTGATCACCTCAACGGCGATTGCGCACGCGTCGTTAGTGCATTGGCACGCTGGGGGGCGCTTCAATGAAACGCGCGAGCATCATTGCCATCTTCCTTATCTTACTCTCCTTGTCATTTGGAAGCTTGACTGATGAAGCTGCCCAGGTAACGTTTGCACTCAGGCTTGCAGACAGCGCTTCTTCTGTGTCAGCATTGCTCGCAGCCGGTCTCATTGGGGCCATTTTTTCCGGCCCTATTGCGCCCCCAATCCTCCAGCGTTTTGGACCTCAAAAGACGGTTCCAGCAATATTCCTTTTGCAGTCGTTTCTTATCGCGGGAGCATCGCTAGCTAATCAATTTGGAAGCTATATTGCTGTATCAATGGCGCTCGGATGCACCGGCGCGCTTTTCTGGTCGGCAATCATGGTCGCCATTCCGACCTACACCGCCGATGAGCGCCACCTTGATCGTATTACCCGGCTAACCCAATCAGTACGGAACCTGGGCTACGCGTGTGGCCCCGCTCTCGGCGGGGTTCTGTACAGTGTAGCCGGTAATCTACGTGGCCTGTTACTCTTGGCCGTACTGGTTTTTCTGGCCGCTCCGACAACTTTAGTATGCTTCAAGATACTCGATACTTTTCGCAATGAAGCTCGCCAGGAACCGAAACAGAACAAGCAGAAAGCGAGATTCGATCTAGTCGATCTGCTGCGCTCTCCGGGCGTAATTCGCGCGGTTGCTCCGTTGCTGATGACAGTCATATTGACATCCGCGCTCAACGTTTTGCTTATTTTTAGAATTCGTACTGAATTGGGCTTGAGTGCAGAAGCTTATGGTCTTGCTATCAGTATGCTGAGCATTGGGCTGATTTTTGGCCCTGTCACTTTCTCGGGAATTTTTTCCCGGTTCGGGGATGCCGCCGGGGCCTCCTTTGCCGCCGGCCTCATCGGCCTCGGAATATTATGGCTCTCATTGACAAATGTAATCTGGATCATCGTATGCGCTACGTTTTTGATCGGATCCGCAAACGGAATTCAGAATGCGCTCATGGCGAGTTTTATGATGAAAGCGATAGATCCCCAGCGGCGTGTCAGCCAGATGCCGGCTTACGTGTTTTGCATCCAGCTCTCCGTATTTCTTGGTTTTATCGGCGCGGGATTGATCAGCACGTCAAATTTCGGAGAGGCACTTAGAATTATTGGAATCTCAACAACAATCATCGGCACATGCGGTTTTGGAATAAATGTGAAGAACAGGCCAAATTTCACTGTAGCGCAAGGAGCTAAATGATGGAAGGTATAGGACGTTTCGGGCCAAAGCCTGGCAACACGAGAGCGATCGAACTCCAGCCTCCTTTGGATCGTATTGTTTCTTCAGGCGTGGCAAATCTTCGAATCAGCCATTACTACTTCGATGAACCACTATTCGATGAATATGAGCTGACTACAGTGCGCGCAACGTGGGACTTTTCGGCTGAAGAATCTATTGTTCGCGATGGGCACAATGTTCTCGATTTAGGGTGCGGCGATGGAAGATTACTCCTGCACCTCGCCGACAAATTCGCGCTAGGAAAAAGTTTTGGAATTGATATTTCATCGGTCGCTATTGATCGTTTCAAATCCGCTACCCGGCATGAGCACATCCATGCCATGCGCGGGGATATATTCGACCTTCCGGAAGCAATCACGCAACTCCGTTTCGATGTTGTCACCTTCGGCGATGCGACTGTGAATTTCGTTCTGAGTGACGACAGGCTTAAATCGTTGCTCCAGAGTTCTAGGGCGCGGCTACGAGACGCCGACTCACGCATCATGATCGCCATCTTTGGCGATGGAACACCAGAACGGCTTTCATTTATGGACAAGAAATGTACTGTTATTCCATTCCGGCGGAACAACGGTGAGGCTTCACTTATCTGGTGGGCCTACAAGTACGACGCCGAAAAACTCATCATGCACCGCTCTGTTTTTGCCCAATCTGGATGGGATGGCGATGGAAACATCGAGGGTGTCGTAAGTGATCTTCGGGATCGGATGTGGACACCTTCAGAGATCGCACCTATAGCTGAGATCTGCGGCCTCACTGTCGATCGAATCATTGAGTCCAAAGTGCAGGATGGCGCCGCCGCAGGCATGTCGACGGCCATTATGGTCCTTAAACCCATCTAGGCATCCATGAGAATCGATCCAATCCGGTCAAATTTTTATCAGGGCACTGGCGCATATGCCTGGCAACTCGCCGAGTACCTGCAGCACAACCATGCTGATGAAGACGGCAGGTACCAGCTCAGCAAAGCCGTTCCACCGGTATTGCCAAGCCCTGCTACGATCCACCCTGAATTCCTCGCCGCTGATACCGTGGTCAGATGGTCTAAGGCAGTACGCATCACCCATAACGCTCCTCAAATTATTGGCGCACGAGGCGTTCGATCTTCTCTTGTGGTTGTCGAAAGCACTCAAGCGTTTGCGGGGATTCGTCATAGAGACGCCATTGCACTAGAAGAGGGCGTAACAGCGGGTTCAATGTCAGACATTGAAATCAATGGAAAAATCTATAACGCACGCAAACTGCTCGTCACATTACGCCGACATGGTTTTATTGAAACAGATCGCAAACCCACTCTATCATCCGCCACGCACTATATGATAGAACCCACATGTTTTTTAATCGAAACACCCGGAATCGGGAACATCGCAATCAATCAACTTAACGGCCGAATGATTCGCTTGAGCGCAACATCGAATAATATATTCGATCACAGTAATCATCCATACAAAATGCCGAAATCGCCACCATCGAGTGTAGATCAATTTATTGAAGCCGGTATGCTAAGAGTGGTTTCCATGGAGAACCCCATTGAAAATGATTAGACCTGGAATGGGCACGGAAAACAGCGCCCGCTTGATATCGACACTCATTTGCATGGCTCGCCCTGAAACTGTCGTTGAGATAGGTTCAGGTGACAGCACTATTTTCATCGCGCAAGCGCTTCAGCAGGCGTTGCGGGATTGGCGCCATGACACGGCGTTACTGGACACGTCTAAATGGGAAGAGCGAACCGCCCTTCTGGACCCGGTTGGAATTCCTGAAGCATATCGTCCCCGTTTGATCACCATTGATGATTTCAGTGCGGAAGGATCATCGGCGGAAGACGCATGGCGTTTATTGAAGGATTCCGGTATCGATGAGAGCACGGTAACATTCATCAGAGAAGATTTTTATGCGATCGATGAAGCAACCATCGCCTCGTGGGGATCGATTGACATTGCCTGGATCGATGCCGCAACGCCAGCGGACGACATACGCTTCGTTGCTGCACTTTGGGAACACATCGCGCCTGGTGGATATCTGTGTCTACACGAACCAACCATGCTGAGCGTGGTTAGCGCGGGTGAATCTCAACGGCTTCGGAGAGTACGATCTCCAATCTGGGAAGAACTGGTTCACAGACTCGATGACTCATTTGAATTGATCACCCTGCCCGAATTGCATAAATATCGACAGAGCGGTCTCGGCATCATTCGGAAACGCGAGAATGGTGAACACAAGATACGCGCTCAGTCTTTGCAATCTGAGCTCATGGAATTGGGAGAAATTCCCATTCGCAGCGACTATTTGTCGATCGGTGAAAAAACGCTGAAAAAACGCTTCAATAGAAGCGCAATTACCGCTGCGATGGAATCTTATGAGACGCGTTCCGTTTATGCCGCAATCGTGCTTGGAGCGAAAAGCATAGCCGAAATATTGGAGAAAGTTAATATTGACATAAGAGCCACCAACAAAGTGGTCAGTCGGTTACTGAGCCTTGGCCTCGTCCTGCGGAACGAAGACAGCTTGTTTGATGCTGACTCGATCTGGAGAGACATCACGGATGATCCGAACCGTCGGGCCGGAGATTTGAGCGATCGGCAGCTGGAAAACGATGATATCGCCAGAAAAATTATGGATACTTTCGCTTTGAATGTCGACTACACCGAAGCTGAAGCATCGAAAATATGCCAATTGTTCACTACCGACCACGCCAGACTGCGGCGATATCTTGTAGATTGCGGCCTGCTGAAACGCCAAAACAACCTGTATCGGCGAGTTCATTTATCGAACCAATAGCGGCCCGATATTGACCACGCCAAACCAGGCAGCTATACACCCCTTCAATTCGGATGACGAAATAATATGCACGCGCGTCCAGGCGAAGCGCCCGCAAATCGGCACTACACCGTCTCCCGCCCCAGCACACGCCGCGCGGCAAGCAACGGCAATCTCACGCCGAACCCAGCCACGAGCCGCAGATGCATCCACGAAAGCAGCAGGTTGTCGCGCGCATAGTTGAAATGCGACACGCCACCTTCGTGCGCCCGGAAGTAGCGCACCGGCGCCTCGATCTGGATCGGCCGCACGCCGGCCCAGCACAGGCGCACGGCCGCCTCGGGGTCGAAGTCGAAGCGGCGCATCCACGGTTGGTGCCGCATGATCGTCCTGAGCGGTTCGATCGGGTAGACGCGAAAGCCGTAGAGCGAATCGCCAATTCCGGCCCATAGCGTCTCGATGTCCGCAAACAGGTTCGACAGGCGCCGCCCCTGCACGCGAATCTGCGGCGCGCTCGCGTCGAATTTCGGCAGGCCCAGCACCATCGCGTCGGGCGCCGCCTGCGAAGCGGCCATGAAGCGCGGAATCAGGTCGGCCGGATGCTGACCGTCCGAGTCCATCGTGAGCACATGCGTGAAGCCACTCGCCGACGCGGCCTCGATGCCCGCGAGCACCGCGCCGCCCTTGCCGCGGTTGGTCGGCAACGCGATCACATGCAGCCCCGGATCGTTCATCGCCATCGCCTGCAGGCGCTCGACGCTGCCGTCCGTGCTGCCGTCCACCACTACCCACACGGGGTTCCACTGCGCACGCGCGGCGCGCACGGTTTCGTCGACCTTGAGGCCCGGGTTGTAGCTCGGGATCAGGACGAGGTGCGTGGTCGAAGCGGGGGGCGTGGACATGGATGGGGCCGATTGCATGGAACGGGATACTGACAAAATTTTATGACTCGCCGACGACCCTGGACATGTCTCTTCGACATCGTGCGCGTGCGGTCATGGCAATGCAATGCATCTCTACGGGCCCTCTGCGCATCAGGCGAAGCTCGCCACGGCGTAACCCGCGCTCGCCTCGATCTCGATCAGCAGGTCCGAGCGGCACACGTCCGCGTGCAGATAGAGCGGGCGCACGTGCGGGCCGGCCGCTTCGTGCAGCAGCCGGTCGATGGCGGCGAGCATGGCCGCATCGGCGCCGTCGCGCACGTAGACCTTGAACGCGAGATCCGCCAGCGCGAACGGCCCATGGCCCTGCCGCGCGGCCTGGTCCAGCACGGCCGCGAGATTCGCGAGCGTTTCGCGCGTTTGCGCCAGCACGTCGCCGTGGTGCACGGTGCGGTGCCCGACGATGCTCGCCGTGCCGGAAATAAACAGCACCGGCGCGATGCATGCGCCGGGCGCGCCGGACCAGGCGGCCGCGCGTGCGAATGTCGGGGCACGCGCGCCGTATTGCGCCGGGTAATCGAATGCGCTCACCTGGCGCGGGTTCTCGATGGCGTCGGCGCTCGTGCGGCTCGCGAGGAAGTACACCGCGAGCGGTTCGGCCGGTACGCCTTGCGCCGATAGCGGCCCGACCGAGCCGAGCGCGCAGGCCGCCGGCACGCTGCCGGTGAGCGCACGGCGGCTCGCCTCGAATGCATGCTGGCGTCCCGCATTGAACTGACGATAGCGCTCGGCGCCATGCTGCTCGACGTTGATCGCGGGCACGGTGTTCCAGATGCGCAGCGGATGCGGCATGTCCAGCGTGTCGAGCAGATCGAACAGCATCCGATAGGCCGCGTCGGTCGCACGCTCCAGCGGCGCTTGTGCGTGCGCAGGTGCGTGTGTTCCGGGCTCGGCCGCGAAATCGGCTTCGTTCAGCACGATGCTGCCGAACACGAGTCCCGCCGCCGCGCTATAGCGGTAGTGCAGCGCGCCGCGCCGCACGCTGAGCAGATCGTCCGCTGCGCATTGCCAGATTTCGTAACAGGATGCGTCGTGGCCCGCGCGAGGCGTGCCGTGTGGCGCACCGGCGGCGTGCTGCGGCTCGAGGCGCGTCATATGCACCGGCGCGAGCGGCAAGTCGGGCACGGCGTCGGCCAGCAGCGGCCAGTGCGCCGCCACGCCCATGCAAGCCGCGCCGATCGCACCCGGAAACGCGCGCTCGAAGGCCGCGGCAGGACCCGCTTCGCCGGCACCGTGCGCGCCGCCCAGCAACGCTGCAAGGCGCGCATGATCGATCTGCACGAGCCGCAGCGCGCTTTGCTGCGCGGGGCCGTGCGGCGCCACAGGCGCAGAAGTCATCGATTGCGAACGCCAGCCGGCGTCGACAGTTTGCACAGACACTCGAAATTCCTCAGGAAATCGTCGACGGACAAAATACGCGCTCGCGCCTACGCGAGCCCGCCGTTGATCGACAGGACTTGCCCGGTCACGTACGCGGCCGCGTCGGATACGAGATACGCGACCATGCCGGCCACCTCTTCCGGCTGCCCGGCGCGCTGCGCGGGCACGAGCTGCTTGATGCGCTCGGCGGGAAACGCGCGCTCGGCCATGGCCGACGCGATGACGCCGGGCGCGATTGCGTTCACCGTGATGCCGCGCGAGGCGACCTCCAGCGAGAGCGCCTTGGTCGCGCCAATCAAGCCGGCCTTCGCAGCCGAATAGTTGACCTGCCCGCGATTGCCCATGACGCCCGCGAGCGAGGCGATATTGACGATGCGCCCATGGCGCGTGCGGATCATCGGCAGCAAGAGCGGCTGCGTGACGTTGAAAAAGCCATTGAGCGAAACGTCGATCACGCGGCGCCATTGTTCGCGCGTCATGCCGGCGAGCGGCGCGTCGTCGTGGATGCCGGCGTTGTTCACGAGGATCTGCACCGGCGCGTCTTCGATCAGGCCTTCGAGCGCGGCCTGTGCGGCATCGGCGTCGGTCACGTCGAAGGCGATCGCCTGCGCGGCGCCCCCCGCTTCGCTGATGCGCCGCGCGACGTCCTCGGCCGCGCCGAGATGGCGGTTCGCGTGCACCCACACTTCGTGGCCCGCCTGCGCCAGCGCCATGCAGATGGCTTGCCCGAGCGCGCCGCTGCCGCCTGTCACGAGCGCCCGCATCGGCTTTCTCCTTTCATTCGCGCTTCCCTTTCATCAGGACGATCAGGACAGCGGCGCCGCGATCCTGCGCGTGCCGCCGCGTCACGTCGGTCAGATGCATCGCATCCAGCGCAGGCGCCCTCAGCGAACGCGATGCGCCTCCACGTAGGCGGCCAGCGCGCCCAGCGTCGCGAAGATCTTTTCGTTTTCCGGATTGTCGGAGCGCAGCTCGAAGCCGTACTTCTTCGAGATCAGCAGCGCGATCTCCAGAATGTCGATGGAGTCGAGCCCGAAGCCCTCGCCATAGAGCGGGGTCTCGGCGCTGACGTCGTCGAGCGAGACGTCTTCGAGATTCAGTTCGCCGACGATCAGCGTGGCAAGCTCTTTTTCCAGTGCGTTCATCATGCGTGCGTTGCAGGCGGCGCGAGCGCGGCGCGCGAACGGCGACCTGGCGCACGCATCGCACGTGCGCCCCGCCGTCCCTCCCGGCGCCTGCCCGCTGCCCCGCCTGCCTGATTTTGGGGTTCGTTTAGTAAAAGTTACGCGGATTCTAGACGATGGGTATCGGTGCGTATACGGTGAGCGCCGCCGAAAGGTTACAAGGGGTCGGGCACGCGGCGCCCGAATTTTGGGACGCGAACGCGCGAGACGCTTGCACGGCATTGGGCGCAATTGGTTCGGATGCCCGCGCCACGCCGCGCGGTGGCATACAAACGGTTACAAACCGGCGGCGTGCCATTCCGGCGCGGCTCCGTCGCCATCTTAAAATATGCCTGCCGCGATTGTGCGGCCCGCTATTCATGTGACATATGCCTCGCGGCGAGGTACCGGAATGCCCGGCGCGTTGCCGCCCGTCATATGAAAGCTGTCTGAAAACCGCCCAAACCCAACGGAGCCAAACAAGCCGTGCCCTGCCCCCCCATGCACCATCGCCTCGCGCCGGACTGCGCTCCGGTACACTTGCCGGCCCGCCTCGTCGCACGCGGCAGAGTCGGCGCACGAGGTGCTCAAGGCGCCCAGGGTGCTGTGGATGCTCCAGGTGCTCGTGGCGCTCGTGGCGCTCGTGGCGTGTCGACGTCTGAAGGCGCGCAGCGCTGGCCCGGAGAAGCACGATGAGCGCGCTCGCCGGTGTCACGCGTGCAGCGCTCGCGGTCGTGGCGGTGGCCGCGTACCAGCTGCTCGCCCATCACGCGGTGGCCACGCCCGGCGAACACGGCCTCGGGCTCGCCATGGCGCTGGTGCCGCCGATGGCGATCGCGCTGGCCGCGGCAGCCCGTTCGCCGCGCCGGGGCTGGCTGCTGCCGCTCTGGGCGCTCGCTGCCGCCGCGCTCTGGGCCGCGCGCACGCCGCTTGCTCTTCATTTCGAATGGGGCCTGTACCTCGAGCACGTGAGCTTCAACCTCGGGATGGCGCTGCTGTTCGGCCGCACGCTCACGCACGGACGCGTGCCGCTCTGCTCGCAGTTCGCGTCGATGATCCACGGCTCGCTGACGCCGCCCGTCGCGCGCTACACGCGACAGATCACGGTGGCGTGGACGGCGTTCTTCGTCGCCATCGCCGCCGTTTCGACGCTGATGTTCGCCGCCGCGCCGATCGTCGCGTGGGCGACCTTCGCCAACTATCTGGCGCTGCCGCTGGTGGGCGCGATGTTCGTCGCCGAGCATGTGTGCCGCCGCTTCGCACTGCCCCGCGAGCGGCGCTCCGGCATGCTAGACGCGATCCGGGCATACCGGCAGGCGTCGGCGCAGGGCGACGCGGGCCAGGTGGACCGGGCGAGCCTCAAGGACCGCGTGGACCGGGTGAGCCGGGGGAGCCGGGCGAGCGTCGAGGACCCTGTGGGCCGCGCGAGCCAGGCGAACCGCGCGACGCCGGCCAGCCCGAACGCGAGCCGGACAGTCAGACCCATGCCATGAATAAACGGCCGGCGGCGCGCTGCATCGCCGGCCCCTGTTTCCGAATCAACTGAAGTTATGCCGACTCATCCGCTGGTCTTTCACGCTTCGCCCCGCCAGGTCATCGCCTGGCGCGACGGCTCGCCGGTCACGGTGCACGCGTTCCTCGCCGACGTCGCGCGCGTCGCCGCCGCGTTGCCGCCGGGCGGACACGTGTTCAACGTCTGCCGCGACCGCTACCGCTTTGCCGTGAGCCTGTGCGCGGCGCTGGTCGCGGGCCGCATCAGCCTGCTGCCGTCCACGCATACGCCGGAGATGGTCCGTCAGCTCGCCACGTTCGCGCCCGATGCGTTCTGCCTGCACGACACGGCCGATTGCGCGATCGACCTGCCGCGCTTTCGCTATCCCGAGGCCACGCCGCACGACACGGCTATCGCGAACGACACCCCCTTCGAGGTGCCGCAGATCGATGCCGCGCGCATCATGGCCTACGTGTTCACGTCGGGCTCGACCGGCGCGCCGGTGCCGCATCGCAAGACCTGGGGCTTCCTCGTGGCCAACGTGCGCGCGGCGGCGGAGCGCCTCGGGCTGCTCGATGCGTCCGCCCACGCCCACGCTGAGACTCGCGCGGAAACCCGCGCCGAAGCCGGGGCCGATGCGCCCGTCAACACGCATACGCTGATCGGCACGGTGCCCGCGCAGCACATGTACGGCTTCGAATCGACGGTGTTGCTCGCGCTGATCGGCGGCCTCGCGTTCAGCAACCGCCAGCCGTTCTATCCGGTCGACATCCGCGCCGAACTGGAAGCCGTGCCGCAGCCGCGTGTGCTCGTGACCTCGCCCATCCACCTGCGCGCGCTGCTCGCGACCGAAGCGGCGCTGCCTGGCGCGGCGCTCGTGCTCTGCGCGACCGCGCCGCTCGCGGAAAAGCTCGCGTGCGAGGCCGAGGCGCGCCTCGCCGCGCCGCTCGTGGAGATCTACGGCAGCACCGAGACCGGCCAGATCGCGACGCGCCGCACGGCGCAGGGCGCGACCTGGTCGCTGTTTCCGCGCATCCGCATGGAGGCGCGCGCAGCCGCCGGCAACGGTAACGCCAATCGCGACGATCGCGACGAAGGGCCGACGGTCTGGGTCTCGGGCGGACACGTGGAAGAGCCGGTGCCGATGGGCGATGCGCTCGAGCTGCTCGACGCGCACCGCTTCCTCCTGCACGGGCGCAAGGCGGATCTCATCAACATCGCCGGCAAGCGGACCTCGCTCTCGTACCTCAATCATCAGATCAATGCGATCCCGGGCGTGACCGACGGCGTGTTCTTCATGCCAGGCGATGCCGCGCACGCCAGCGGCGGCTCGCAGGCCGATGCAAACGGGAACAACGCCGATCCCACGGGCAGCGGTGCGGTCACGCGTCTCGTCGCGCTCGTGGTCGCGCCCACGCTCACGGCCGCCGGCCTGCAGCGCGCGCTGCGCGAGCGCATCGACGCCGCGTTCATGCCGCGCCCGCTCGTGTTCGTCGAATCGCTGCCGCGCAACGAAACCGGCAAGCTGCCGCACGAGGTGCTCGCTGCGCTGGTTGCGCAGCACACGCACGGCGCGGCCGAAGTAGCTCCGGCGGCACAAGCGCATGCCGGGAGCGCTGCGCCGACGAACGCCGCAGGCACCGCGCGCGTGAGCGGCGTGGGCCCCGCGCGGAAGTCGGACCCAGTGGACGGAGCCACCACGAGGGGCAACCCGTCCACACTCTCCTTCACGGTTCCCGCCGATCACCCCGCGCTGCCGGGCCACTTCCCGGGCCACCCGGTCGTGCCCGGCGTCGTGCTGCTCGATCACGCCATCGACGCGATCGGCGCGGCGCTGAACCGCCCGCTGCAGGCCTGGCGCCTGAGCGCCGCGAAGTTCCTGAGCCCGGTCAAGCCCGGCGAGGCGCTCGATCTCGCGTTCGACGCCGCTGCCAGCGGCGCGATCCGCTTCACCGTGCGCGCCGGCGAGCGCGACGTCGCGAGCGGCACGCTCTCGACCACCCCGCCGCCGCAACCCGGCGCGCCGGCGCCGTCCGCCGCGCACGCCTCCTCGCAGGAAGGGCCGCAACCATGACGAAGCGCACCGACTGGGCCCAGCGTCAGGAGCGCGGCAGCGCGCTGCTGCTGCGCGTCATGACCTGGCTCTCGCTACGCCTCGGGCGCTCCGCCGCGCGCGGCCTGCTGCATCTGATCGCCCTCTACTACGTGCTGTTCTCGCCGCGCGCGCGGGCCGCCTCGCGCGACTACCTGCGCCGCGTGCTGGGCCGGCCGGTGGGCTGGAGCGACGTCTACCGGCACGTGTTCACCTTCGCGACCACCATTCACGATCGCATCTATTTGATGAACGAGCGCTTCGACCTGTTCGACATCCGCCCGCAGGGGCAGACGCTCGTCGATACCGCGCTCGCGAACGGACGCGGCGCGTTCCTGATGGGCGGCCACCTCGGCAGCTTCGAGGTGGTGCGGGCGCTCGGCCGCACGCGGCCCGACATGCGCGTGGTCGTCACGATGTTCGACGAGAACGCACGCAAGATCAACGCGACGATCGCCGCCGTGAACCCGGCCGCGCAGCCCGAGGTGATCGCGCTGGGGCAGATCGATTCGATGCTGCGCGTGAACGAGCGGCTCGACGAGAACTGCATGGTGGGCATGCTCGCCGATCGCACGCTGCTCGCCGACGCTGCCAGCTCGATGCGCCGCATGGCCTTTCTCGGCGAGCCCGCGGCCTTCCCGCTCGGGCCGCTCTACATGGCCGCGATGCTCAAGCGTCCCGTGATCTTCATGACGGGCCTGTATCGCGGCGGCAACCGCTACGACGTGCACTTCGAGATGCTCGCCGACTTCACGCACACGCCACGCGAGTCGCGCCAGGCCGCCATCGACGCGGCGCTCGTGCGCTATGTCGCGCTGCTCGACCGGCATTGCCGCGCGGCGCCGTACAACTGGTTCAACTACTTCGACTTCTGGCAGACCGCGCAAGCCCAGCAAGCGGCTCAACCGGCACGGCCGGCACAACCCGCACCTGCGGCGGAAGCGGCCCGTGCGCCGGCGAAGCATGCGGACGTTGCCGCGCGCGTCGCCAGGAACGCCTACGCGGCGAACCGGGCCGAAACCGCGGGAGTTGCCCGAGCGCGCCGCGACGAGCCGCGCCGCAGCGAAGCGGCGCACGCGAGCCTTGCCGCCCGGGAGACCTCCGACGCATGAGCGCCACTCGCCGTTTCGCTTTCCTTCGCGGTGCGCTGCGTTTGCAGCGTGTTTCGCGTGTACGGCCTGCCATAGCGGGCATGGCCGCCGCGCTGGCGCTGCTCGGCATGACTGCCCTGTGCGCGCTCGCGCCCACGCCCGCCGCCGCGGCACAAGCCGCCGAGGCCGCCGCCCCTGGCTGGACACTCGACCGCCTCATGGCCGTGCTCGCCCAGCACAAGTCGGGCCGCGCCGCGTTCACGGAAACCAAGTATCTCGCCATCGCCTCGCAGCCCATCGAGTCGTCAGGCGAGCTCGTGTTCGTCGCGCCCGATCATCTGGAGAAAAACACGCTCAAGCCCAAGCCCGAGCACCTCGTGGTGGACGGCGACATGCTCACCGTCGAGCGCAACAACCACAAGTACACGCTCGCGCTCGCGCGCTATCCGGAGCTGGGCGCGTTCATCGAGAGCATCCGCGCGACGCTCACGGGCAACCGCCTCGCGCTCGAGCAGACGTACCAGGTCGCGCTCGCCGGCAGCGGCGAGAACTGGACGCTCACGCTCACGCCGCGCGACTCGCGCATGCTCAAGACGGTCAGCACGATCACGCTCGAAGGCACGGGCGACGCGCTGCGCAGCGTGGCGATCCAGCAGGCGGGCGGCGATCATTCGCTGATGCGCCTGCGCCCGTTGGCCGCCGACGCGGCGGCGGACTGAGTCACCTTCGCGGGTAGCAGCACGCATGGACAACCCGACCCCGCCCACGCAGCCAGCCCGAGGCTTGCGCGCCTTCGGCCAGGCCCTGCAGCGCCGCGCCGTGCTCGTGTGGCTCGTCTTCCTGCTCGCGTGCGCGGGAACCATCGCGCGCGCCCATTTCAGCACCGACCTCTCCGCGTTCCTGCCGCGCTCGCCGAGCGCTGGCCAGCGCGTGCTCGTCGATCAGCTGCGCGACGGTCTCGTCTCGCGGCTGATTCTCGTCGCCATCGAAGGCGGCGATCCGGCCACGCGCGCGCAGCTTTCGCGGCAAGTCGCGGCGACGCTGCGCGCCGACCCGCAGTTCGCCGCGGTCCACAACGGCGAGGCCGTGAACGACGCGCGCGACCAGCAGTTCGTGTTCATGCATCGCTATGCGTTGAGCCCGGCGGTCACGCCGCAGCGCTTCACGGCCGCCGGCCTCCATGAGGCGCTGGGCGAGAGCCTCGACTTGCTGAGCTCGTCGGCGGGCCTCGTCGCGAAGGACTTGCTGCCCCGCGATCCGACCGGCGAAGTCGCCGCCCTCGTAGGCGAGCTCGACAGCGCCGCCCAGCCGCAAAGCCTCGATGGCGTCTGGGCCTCGCGCGACGGCACGCGCGCCGTGCTGGTCGCGCAGACCGCCGCCGCAGGCTCCGACACCGACGCCCAGGCGCGCGCCATCGACACCGTCCGCCGCGCGTTCGACGCCGCCACGCATGCGCCTGCGAATGCCGCATCGGCGTCGGCGTACCGGCTGGAGATGACCGGCCCCGGCGTGTTCTCCGTGGATACGCGCGACGCGATCCGCCACGACGTCGAGCGCATCTCGGTGTTGAGCCTCGTCTTGATCGTCGCGCTGCTGCTCACGCTCTACCGCTCGCCGCGCACGCTCGCGCTCGGCCTCGTGCCCGTGCTCTCGGGCGTGGCCGCGGGGATCGCCGCGGTGAGCCTCGCGTTCGGCACGGTCCAGGGGCTCACGCTCGGCTTCGGCACGACGCTGATCGGCGAGGCCGTCGACTACTCGATTTATCTGTTCGTCCAGTCCGGCGACGCACGCTCCGACCTGCGCTCGCGCGACACCCTGCGCGCCTGGGTGGCCGCGTATTGGCCGACGATCCGCCTCGGCGTGCTCACCTCCGTGTGCGGGTTCGCCTCGATGCTGTTCTCGGGCTTTCCGGGTCTCGTGCAGCTGGGCGCCTACTCGATCGCGGGCCTCGTGACGGCGGCGCTCGTCACACGCTTCGTGCTGCCGCGCCTGCAAGGCGGCGCCGTGGCGATCCGCGACGTTTCGCGCGTCGGCGCCTGGCTCGCTAGCGCCGCGCAGGCCGCGCCGCGCCTGCGCTGGCCGCTCGCGGCACTGGCGCTGGCCGCCGTCGCGATCCTCGCGCTGCATCGGGACAACCTGTGGAGCCGCGAGCTTGCTTCGCTGAGCCCGGTGCCGGCGACGAGCCAGGCGCTCGACACCCGTCTGCGCGCCGATGTGGGCGCGCCCGACGTGCGCTATCTGGTGGAGATTCCCGCGGCGAGCGAGCAGGCCGCGCTCGAAGGCGCCGAGAAGATCGGCGCGCAACTGCAGCCGCTCGTCGACCAGGGCGTGCTCGCGGGCTTCGAAAGCCCGGCGCGCTATCTGCCGAGCGACGCCGCGCAGCGTGCGCGCGCCGCGAGCCTGCCCGACGCGGCTGAGCTCACCGCGCGCATGCGCGCGGCGGTGGCCGACCAGCCCATCAGCATCAAGCCCGAAGTGTTCGCGCCGTTCATCGCCGATGTCGAGGCGGCACGCAAGGCGCCCTTGATCACGCGCGCGGACCTGCGCGGCACCTCGATGGCGCTGGCCGTCGACGCCTTGCTGACCGAGCGGGATGGCCGCTGGAGCGCGATGCTCGCGCTGCGCGCGCCTGCGGGTGCTGCGGGTGCTGCGGGTGCGACATCGACTGAGGGCGCGGCGGCTACGCATGCGGCGCACGTTGCCAACGACGGCGCTGCCGGATCGGGCACAGAAGCGAACAACGCGGCCAACCCCTCGCGCAACGGCACAACCGCCAGCGGCCCGAGCCTCGACACCGCGCCGATCAGCGCCGCCGTCGCGCGCGCGGGCGTGCCCGGCGCGCTGTTCGTCGACCTCAAGGCCGAGGCCGACCGCCTCTACGTGAACTACGTCTACGAGGACATCCGGCTCTCGCTCGCGGGATTCGCGGCCATCGCCGTGCTGCTGACGCTCGCGCTGCGCTCGCCGCTGCGCGCGGCGCGCGCGCTCGCGCCGCTCGTGGCCGCCGTGCTCGTGGTGGCCGCGGGCTTCGCGCTCGCGGGCGTGCCGATGACGATCCTGCATCTGGTCGGGATGCTGCTGATCGTGGCGGTGGGCTCGAATTATGCGCTGTTCTTCTGCAAGCCCGAGGGCGGCGGCGTGAGCGAAAAAGCAGGCGCGCCGGGTATCACGCCCCAGACGCTGGTCTCGCTGCTGGTCGCCAATCTCGCGACGGTGGCGGGCTTCGGGCTGCTTGCGCTCTCGCACGTGCCGCTGCTCGAGACCTTCGGCCTCACTGTGGGGCCGGGCGCGATGCTCGCACTCGCCTTCGCCGCGATTCTCGCGCCGCAGGCCCCGCACGCCGCGCACGCGAGCGCCGCCGACGCCGCGCTGCCCCGCAGCGAAGGAGGACGCGCATGAATTCGCCGCAATCGCTTGCCTTGCGGGAAGGCACCTCTGGCGCCGCGCTGCCAAGCCGCGCGGGAGGACGTGCATGAACTTGCCCTCACCGCTTGCATTGCGAGCAGGTCCCTCCTATCGAGCGCCGCGAAGCCGCAAGGCAGGAAGCATATGAACACGCCCTCGCCGCTTGCCTCGCACCCAGGCGCCGCCGCGCCGGGCGCCGCGCGCCGCTGGCGCCCCACGCCGCTGATCACG